>NZ_JACJPX010000085.1 GCF_014696315.1 Calothrix membranacea FACHB-236 | reverse complement strand
ATTTGCTTCGATGTGATCCAGTACGGAACTCATAATTCTGGTGTAAAAAAACATCTATTATATTCTTTTAGCACATAACATTACTATTTCGGAGATGTCTAGTGCGATCGCCTCATCATCAAAAAGAGTAACACCAAGCAAGGCACGATGCAGCAACTCCTCACGGGCAAAAAACGGCTGCCCGGTTTTAGCGGCGAGTGGGAGGTGAAAAATTTAGAAGACATTTCTGAGAGAATCATGGTAGGAATTGCAAGTGCTGCAACTCATGCATATTCAGCAAAAGGAATAATTTTATTTAGAAATCAAAATATTAAAGATGGGTATTTAGATGACAGAGATATTCTGTATATCAAAGAAAAATATGAGGAGCTTTTCAAAAATAAACGACTAAAATCAGGAGATTTACTAATTGCCAGGACAGGTTATCCTGGAACAGCCTGCATCATTCCAGATAAGTATGAAGGCTCACAAAGTTTTACTACTTTGATTGTTAGACCAAAAATACAAAATATTAGAAGTAATTTTCTTTGCTACTTTATCAACTCTGAAATAGGGCAGAGCTTTTTTGAAGTTAATCAAATTGGAGGAGGACAGAAAAATGTAAATGCTGGGTCTCTCAAATTCATGCCTATTCCTATCCCTTCTCTTACTGAACAAAAAGCGATCGCCCAAGTTCTCAGCGACATGGATGCAGAAATCACAGCCTTAGAACAAAAGCGCGATAAATACAAAGCCATAAAACAGGGCATGATGCAAGAACTTCTCACCGGAAAAACGAGACTAATTAGCAGTTCTTGATCAACGTTAGGGTTTTCAACCGCCAATCTCTAGAATAAAAGCAAGAACAAAAGCTAAACCATACTATGGAACACATTGCTACCAGCGAATTACCCGAAACGCTCCAACAAATATTTGCAGAAATACAACGCACCAAAACACCCGTAACCGTCACCCACGACGGGGAACCCTTAGTTATTATCTATCCTGCCACCCCTCAACCCCACCGCCCAGCATTTGGAGCAATGAAGGGTAGCGGCGAAATATTGGGAGACGTGATTGCTCCAGTAATCCCTGCTACCACATGGGAAGCACTTCAGTGAAGCTCTTACTTGATACCCACATCTGGCTTTGGTATTTACTTGGTAACGAACGCCTATCTCCTCAACTTCAAACCACTATTGCAGCAGTAACAACCGAACTTTGGCTCAGTCCAATTAGTATCTGGGAAACTCTACTCTTAGCAGAAAAAGGACGAATATCTTTACAGCCTAATCCAGTTGCATGGGTTGATTTAGCCTTAAATACCCTAGAAATTCGTGAGGCTCCACTTAACCGCCACATCGCTATTTTAAGCCGTCAGATTCAGCTACCGCATCAAGACCCAGGCGATCGCTTTATTGCCGCTACAGCAATTCACCACCAGTTGACCTTAGCTACAGTCGATACCAATCTTACAGGTACTTCCTGGCTACAAACATTAAGCTAGACAGAAAATTCACGGATGACACAAATAAAGATGACATAGTTTGATTAACAGTGTCATATTTAAAGCTGAGTAAATCCGTGATTATCACAGTAAGAGGGTTGCTATGAGCCAGGTCGGACAACGCGAACGCCTAACCCAAAACCGCATTGTGCAATTATTCGAGCAACAATTAGACTATCGCTATCTGGGTGATTGGCACGACCGACCTAACAACAGCAACATCGAAACGGAAATCCTCACCGCCTTCCTCCGCGACAAACAAGGCTACAGCAACAGCCTGATCGCCAAAGCCTTGTATGAACTCAACAAAGTCGCAGGCGATCAAAGCAAAAGCCTTTATGACATCAACAAACAAGTTTATAGCCTCCTGCGCTATGGGGTTAATGTCAAAGAAGAAGTTGGCGAGAACACCCAAACCGTTTGGCTGATCGACTGGGAAGAACCTCTAGAAAATGATTTTGCGATCGCAGAAGAAGTCACCGTTAAAGGCGAAAATACCAAACGCCCAGATATAGTTATATACATCAATGGCATCGCCCTTGGTGTTCTGGAACTTAAACGCAGCACCGTCTCCGTCTCCGAAGGTATCCGCCAAAACCTCGATAATCAAAATTCTATATTTATCAAGTCCTTTTTTAACATCATGCAGTTAGTCATGGCAGGTAATGACACCGAAGGACTTCGCTATGGTACTATCGAAACCGCAGAAAAATATTACCTTACTTGGAAAGAAGACACCTACAGCGACATCGAGAATCGTTTAGATAGACATCTACTTCAACTCTGCGACAAAACCCGCTTTCTCGAAGTTATCCACAATTTTGTTGTCTTTGACTGTGGTGTGAAAAAACTCTGCCGACATAATCAGTATTTTGGTGTCAAAGCAGCCCAAGTTTATCTTTCCCGTAAGGAAGGGGGCATTATCTGGCATACCCAAGGCAGTGGTAAAAGCTTAACTATGGTTTGGCTTACCAAATGGATTCGGGAATATAACCCTAATGCTCGTGTCTTAATTATGACAGATAGGGAAGAACTAGATGAGCAAATTGAAGGAGTGTTTTTAGGTGTTAACGAAAACATCTATCGCACAAAAAGTGGTCAAGACTTAATTACCCAACTGAATAATACTACCCCTTGGTTACTTTGCTCCTTAATCCATAAATTTGGCAGAAAAGACAGTAATGCAGAACAACGTGGTTACGACAACTACATAGCCCAACTCAAGAGCAGTTTACCCCAGAACTTCCAAGTCAAAGGCGATATTTATGTCTTTGTTGATGAGTGTCATCGCACCCACTCCCAAACAGGTAAATTGCACAAAGCCATGAAGGAAATTTTGCCTCATGCCTTGTTCATTGGCTTTACTGGTACACCCATACTCAAAAAAGATGAACGGAATAGCCTAGAAATATTTGGGGAGTACATTCACACATACAAATTTGACGAAGCTGTGACAGATAAAGTTGTTCTAGATTTACGCTACGAAGCTCGTAAAGTAGAACAAAATGTTACCTCCCAAACCAAAATTGACCAATGGTTTGAAGCCAAAACTAGAGGCTTAACTGAACAAGCGAAAACCCTACTTAAGCAACGCTGGGGAACTATGCAAAGAGTCCTCAGTTCTAAATCACGCCTGAGTAAAATTGTCGGCGATATTATCCTAGATTTTGAAACCAAAGACAGACTACAAAGTGGACGGGGTAACGCCATTCTCGTAGCAGGTAGCATTTACGAAGCTTGTAAATATTATGAGTTATTTCAAGCAGCAGACTTTACTAAATGCGCCATTATCACCTCTTATGATGCCTCAGAGAAAAGCATTAAAGGCGAAAGTACCGGAAACGATGAACGCACTCAAAAGCTCCAGCAATACGAAATTTATAAAAAAATGCTGAATGGGAAAAGTCCAGAGAAGTTTGAGGAGGAAGTTAAAGAGAAATTTATCAAATCACCTGCCCAAATGAAGCTACTGATAGTAGTTGACAAACTTCTAACAGGCTTTGATGCTCCTCCTGCTACCTATCTCTACATTGATAAAACCATGCGTGATCATGGACTGTTTCAAGCAGTTTGTCGTGTCAATCGCTTAGATGGGGAAGATAAAGAATATGGCTATATTATCGACTACAAAGACCTATTTAAAAGCTTAGAAAAATCAGTTAAGGACTATACCTCAGAAGCTTTTGAAGATTATGACGTAGACGACGTTGATGGCTTATTGAGTGACAGATTAGAAAAAGGCAGAGAACGCCTAGAAGAGACTAGAGAAGCTATTAAAGCCCTTTGCGAACCTGTAGAGCCACCTCAAGATACTCCTGCCTATATCCGCTATTTCTGCGGGGATAATGACAAACCAGACAGCGTTCAAGACAACCAGCAAAAGCGTGTTGCCCTGTATAAATACACATCCGCTTTCGTTCGTGCCTATGCCAACCTTTCTAATGACATGGTACAAGCTGGGTACAGCACAGCAGAAATCGACACTATTAAACAAGAAGTTAAGCATTACGAACAGGTACGTGCTGAGGTAAAACTTGCCAGTGGAGATTATATTGATTTAAAAGCCTATGAACCCGCTATGCGCCACTTAATAGATAACTACATTGGTGCAGAAGAAAGCGAAACTATTGCTACCTTTGACGACATGACACTGGTTGAGTTGATAGTCAAAAGGGGTGCTGATGCTGTTAACGCATTACCCCAAGGCATCAAGCAGAACAAAACAGCAGTAGCAGAAACCATTGAAAACAACTTACGCAAAGTTATCATTGACAAGCAACCAACTAACCCGAAATATTTTGAGAAAATGTCCACATTGCTGGACGAATTGATTCAAGCCAGAAAAACAGCATCCCAAGAATATCAAGCTTACTTGCAGAAAATTGTTGAGTTAAGTAAACAAGTTGCTCAACCCAGCAGTTCCTCAGAGTATCCTCAATCATTGAACTCTGATGCTAAACAGGCTTTATACGAAAACCTTAATCAAGACGAAGTATTAGCTCTAGCGATAGATGAAGCGATTCGCAAAACCAAAAAAGATGGATGGCGGGGAAACAAAATCAAAGAACGCGAAGTAAAAAATGCCATTAAACAACATCTAGATTCTCTAGAAGATGTAGAACGCATTTTTGAAATAGTCAAAAACCAAAGCGAGTATTAGGATGCATCAAATTACAGTTGGTGAACTCGTCATAGACGTTGCCAGAAAAGACATTAAAAACCTGCACTTGGCAGTTTACCCCCCTGATGGTCGAGTACGTATCGCCACACCCTTACACCTGGATGACGAAGCTGTGCGTTTATTCGCTATCTCCAAATTAGCCTGGATTAAAAAGCATCAAGCTAACTTTGAAACACAAGAACGCCAATCACCCAGAGAATTTGTCTCTGGTGAAAGCCATTATTTTCAAGGTAAACGCTATTTACTAAATGTAATTTATTGTCAGGGAACTCCCAAAGTAGAAATTAGAAATAATACATATATTGACCTTTATGTCAAGCCAGGAAGTGATGAAGCGCAACGCCAACAAGTGATGATGTCCTGGTATCGACAGCAGTTAAAACAAGATATTCCCTCATTAATCGCCAAATGGCAAAAGAACATGGGAGTTCAGGTTGAGGACTGGGGGGTAAAACTAATGAAAACCAAATGGGGAACCTGCAACATTCAAGCCAAACGCATCTGGCTCAACCTGGAACTATCGAAAAAAGACAAGCAGTGCCTAGAATACGTTGTAGTTCATGAAATGGTACATCTGTTAGAACGCAATCATGGCGATCGCTTTGTGGCTTTGATGAATAAATTTCTCCCCAATTGGAAATTTTATAAGGATGAGTTGAACCGTTCCCCCCTGGGAAGTTATTGAGTTCACCATAGTCCTGATAACCGCAAGCAAGATTCAGATTGAGCGTGATAATCTGAGGTACAACACTGGTTCTCAAGTCCTTACCCTGAGCCATGATGATGCTTAGGTAAGGAAGTTGAGGCATTTAGCTAGTTTGTGAGTTAACAAGGAGTGCGATCGCATTTACAGAACTAGAACTTAAGCACCAATCAAAAATGTGGTGTTTATTGATTGTGCATAATTCCTTCTTAATCCATGCCACTAATCTCAGCACTATTGAGGCATTGTTGATACAGCCTCATAAATGGGAATACTGAGACTAGTGCATCGACAAGAAGAAATGGCTAACAAATCAAAAGAATCTGCACGGCTAGCAGATGTCAAGCAGCGTTTAGCAGACAATTGTGAACAGCAGAGACTCATGGCTTTAGAAGAAGCACTGACACTAGGTCAGGAAGGGTTTGATTTGTTTACGCAGCAGGCTTTGCAGGATCAATCGGAAAAAATACGACAATCGGCTTACTGGATACTCCATCAATACAATCCTTATCTCCGCAAAAATTCTCAAGAAGCAAACTCCTCTAAGCGGATCTTTCCCACAGACACAATTGCGTGTGTTGCTATTAGTCATGATAACCAAATTCTAGTAGGCGGAAGTTGGCAAAAAATTTGGGTTTGGAATTTACAGACAGGAGAATTGCTTCGCACCATTAATGGGCATTCTCATTGGGTTTTATCCGTGGCTATTAGTCCAGACGGTAATACTCTTGTCAGTGGTAGTGCAGACAAAAATGTTAAATTTTGGAATTTAAAAACTGGGCTATTAATTCGACAAATAAATGCTCATTCCAACTGGGTTAGTGCTGTCGCTATCACACCTGATGGCAAAACTTTAATCACTGCGAGTGCCGATAAAACAATAAAAATCTGGAATTTTGATACAAATCAATTGCAACATACGCTGTTGAAGCATTCTGGTTCAGTCTTGAGCCTAGCAATTAGCTCAAATGGCAAAGCTATTGTTAGTGGTAGTACAGATAATACGGTTAAATTATGGAATCTACAATCAGGAAAATTATATCGCAGCTTAGAACAGCATGTAGATTGGGTAAAAGCAGTCAGTATTAGTCAAGATAGCAACTTATTGATAAGTGGAAGTCGTGATGGAAATATTAAAATTTTGCGTTCGGATTCCGATAGTGGCAATAAATCAAAATATTTTAAATTAGAAAAACCAGGATTAATTAGCCAAATTATAGGGTTAATAACTTTATTTGTAATTAGTAAATTGACCGTGGGAGATTTTTTTTGGCTTGGTGCGCTATTACTTGGATTAGTCAACCTACTTAGCACAAGAGATAACGATACATTAAAATTAAATATTTCTGATTTAAAATTTTGCAAGTTTATTGATACAAATTTATACGATTCAGTCAATAATATCCTTATCAGTGCTGATGGTAACACTATTATCAGTGTGAGTGACGATAATACAATAAAGCAGTGGGATGCTCAAACAAAGCAATTAGTTCGTAATTGGGTAGGTCACGCTGGCTTTGTTGATTCTGCTGCTATCAGTTCTGATGGCAAAATTCTTGCCACTGCCAGTAATGACTGGATCAAACTTTGGAATTTACATACAGGTCAATTACTCCATCCTCTCAAGGGTTGTTCTGAACCAAGATTAAGCTCGTTATCAATTTTTCCCTCTCAACTAAAGATGGAATGTGGTCAGAGCCAAACTTTTAGTATTAAAGGACTTGACCAATATAGTCGAGAGATTAATGTCGAAAAGTTATTATGGCAGGCAGAAGGTGGAGAGATTTATCAAAATGGCTTATTTATAGCAGGTCAAAAAGAGGGTAAATTTAAAGTTACAGCTACAACAGAAATATTTCACATTTCTGCATCAGTTACTATTATCGAACTTCCCAAATTGACAAAATTAGTTATTATACCTCAACAAACAAAGTTGGAGTGTGGTAAAACTCAGATTTTGAAAATCAGAGGTTTCGATCAGCGAGGTTCCGAAATTACTGTAGAAAAAGTGTTGTGGCAAGCAACAGGTGGCGCTATTGATGCTGATGGAACTTTCCATGCAGGACAAAACCCTGGCGCATTTACAATTACAGCAAATGTAGAAGCAGTAACAGCCTCTGGCTTAGTCACACTAATTGAAGCACCAAAGCTTCAAAAATTAATTATTTCACCTTTACAACCAACTCTAGAGTTCGGGCAAAGTTTACATTTTACTGTCCAAGGTGTGGATCAGTATGGTAACAATATCAATATCAAAGAAATTTCTTGGTATGCAACAGGTGGGACAATTTCTCCCGACGGTAGATTGGAAGCAAGTTACCAAGAGCAAAAAATTACTGTCACTGCTAGTGTTGGAGATATTAGTAGCTCTACAACCCTTAATTTTATTGAACCTGCGAAATTAACTACATTAGTCATTTCACCCCAACAAATTGAAATGAAACCTGGTGAACATCAACGCTTTAGCGTTAGAGGTTTAGACCAACGTGGTAATGCGATCGCAACTGGGAAAATAGCTTGGAGTGCCACAGGTGGAACAATTGATCAAGACATAAATTTCATAGTTACTGACAATGCTAAGGGTGACTTTAGCATCTCAGCTAGTGCAATTGAACACAATATAAGTGCTACTGCTAAAGTTGCTATACCTGTAGTTTTGCAACGGTTAGAAATTTTTCCCAAGAACTTACAAATTGAACCCAATCAAATCCAAACCTTTAGTGTCATAGGATTTGACCAGGTAGGAGATGAAATTCCCACAACAAGAGTTGATTGGCAATGTACATCAGGAGGACAGATTAATGACGACGGTACTTTCATAGGTAGTGACGAAACAGATATAGTTCACATCACCGCTTCCATAGGGAATTTAAGTGATGTGGCTTGTGTCAGGTTGCTTCCGGTTTTGACAAGTTTAGAAATTGAGCCACACAGGATGCAAATTAAACCGAATGAACGGCTTAATTTGAAGGTTAGGGGATTTGATCAATTTAGAAACGAAGTCAAAATCAAAAATATCTGTTGGCAAACAACTGAAGGCAAGATATATCCTGATGGAACCTTTGTAGCAGTTGACAAAGATGCGAATATCACAGTAACTGCAAGCTTAGGAAATATTGTAGGTACAGCCAGTTTCAAGGTAATTGAACCTTCGAGACTGACTCAACTTATGATTTCCCCAGAACAAATTGTAATGTCTCCTGAGACATTCCAGCATTTCGAGCTAATAGGTTTGGATCAGCGCGGGAATGCGATCTCTATCAGTGGAATAAATTGGAAAGCAACAGGTGGTAGTATTGAGCAAAATGGTAACTACTTTACTGATAGCAATCAAAAAGGTCAATTTACCATTACTGCTACTGTTGGAAAATTAAGTGTCTCTGCTGATGTTATTGTTCCTTCAGTCTTAAAACGATTAGATATTTTTCCTCCTCAAATACAGCTAGAACCTGAAGCAACTCAAACTTTTACTGCTGTTGGTTTTGACCAGCAAAATGCTGAAATAGCACTTAAAATAGTTGATTGGAAATCAAGCCAAGGAGGTTCAATTAGCCGCCAGGGATTATTCCAAGGTGATTATAGCCACAGAAAGGTCACTGTTACTGCCTCGGTTGGTAATATTCACAAATCAGCTGATGTAACTTTGCTGCCGATATTAAGAAAATTGCAGATTTCTCCACCTGCTGTACAACTGAAACCTAATGAAAGTCAAATTTTTAGTGTCATTGGTTTTGATCAGTACGGTGAGAAGATTGATCCAGGAGAAATTTTATGGGAAGCAAGTGGTGGTGAAATTGACCAAAATGGTAAGTTCATTGCTGATTTTAATGCTAAGGGTTTATTTTGGGTAACTGCAAGCTCTCGTTTAAACTATAAATTCAACAAAAAGACAAGAATATTACTCGTTAACGTTGGTATTTCGATAAGACTGTTATCTTATCTTCTTCGTGTTTTGGCACAAGTACAAGATAAATATACTTCTGAGGAAAGTACAGAAGATTTATCTGAAGTTAGTGCTACATCTACATTAATAGATAATTTTGAGGTGTCTTTACAAGCATGGATACATAAATCTATTAATAAACTAATTTTCCGCACTCTTCTATTTATTAGTAAATTGAGTTTTAAGCAGGCAAAAGCTTATGTTAGCACCTCCGCAGAAGTTACAGTTCTACCTGTTTTAAGATACTTAGAAATTTCTCCTTATAAAGTACAGCTTAAACCCTATGAAAAGATTAATTTTAAAGTCATAGGTTTAGACCAGCACTACCATGAAATACAGGTTAGTAACGTAGTTTGGAAGACAACAGGTGGCAGTATCAGCTCTAACGGTACTTTATCTGTAGATGATAAATATAAAAATATTACTGTTACTGCCACTGTTGGGATCATTAGCAACTCTGCTAATATAACCGTAGTTAATGCCCCACAAATTACTTCACGGGAAACTTTCAGCACACAAGTAGATATAAAACCTAAACCAATATTAGAACCTAAGAAGGAGATATCTACATCCAAATTATCTGAAAAATCAAGTTTTGAGTATGGAAATAATCTGTCTAGTACATCACATAGTATCCATAAGATTTATCAAATAAATGATGAGTATGAGGATGTAGATGATGAGTATGAAGATGAATACAAATATCAAGATGAAGATGAATTTTATGCTACATCTTCTACATATAATGTTAGTGATAAGTCTTATAAAGTTATTGAAAATTCCTCTTGGTTTTACCGCAGTCAACTTTACTATGATGGATTCACTCCCTGTGAATTTAGTGGGAATTATAATGACTATTTAAGTTATCAAGATAATATTAATTATCTAGAATTATTAATCAAAGGTTTTTAAACTAAATCTTTGGACAACAAGAAGAAGCAGTACGATACCAGTCATATTAATATGATGGCTTCAAATTTCGTAACTTTATCGACTTAGCGATCTTAACCAAGTGCGATCACATTCCTTGCGATACTCAAAATCATCTCATTTCAGCTTCTTTTTAAGCTACTTTAACTACATCAGAATTACAGAAGAAGAGCCATATTAGCTTATACATAAGAGACTATCATTCGAGTGCGATCGCAACTGCAATTAATTAGTTACTACTTATATATATTTGTAATAACAATTTGCTCTCTAATAAAGCTAAACCCGTCATGTGTCTGACGGGTCTTTTGGAATTCTGGGTGCAGAATTAATAATTTCGTCTATCCATCGCCTGAGAGAATCATTTTCATCTCTCAGGCTGCGGTTTTTCCCAAGAGTTCGTTCTGAATTACTGCAACTTGCTGCTTGAGATTCTCCAATTCATTGTGCATTTTGGTTAAATCTGGCGTTTCGTGACGTTCTTCCGCAAGGTAAGAACGTATCCATCCCATAATTAATTCCGAAGCTGTTTTCCCTTCAGACTGAACTTTATCCATAAAAGCTTCCTTTGTCTCATCGTCCATTCTGACGATGATTTGATTGTTCAGCTTTGTTGTCTGACGCTTTGCCATGTTCGTTATCGCTTCAAACCTTAAATCTGTAATAACTCTATTTACCTCAATTTTGTAGAGTTTGAAAAATTTTGTAGTAACGGTCTTGTTTTAGTAACAACAAGTAACTACAATATAGTAACAAAGCAAAGGCGATCGCCCAGTCGCCAAACCATGCGATCGCCTTTTGTAAAACCCCATTAGTGAGGTTATTCACATGATTACACAAGAAATATCTGACGACCAAACTTTGGCACAATCAGAGTTTGAGGAATACATTGACCAATTAACTGACCCAGCACCACCAGAAATAGAAATTGACTCCGTAACCGATGATTTTGGAGAACTTTATCGAGTATGGAATGGTTGGCAACTGCTAGGCACTTTTTACCAAAATCTTGAAGGCAAATGGATCGTGCAGCCTTGTAATAGCGATGAAAGACCTTTTTGCGATACTCCTTTGCAAGCGCAGTTGCTCATCATAGCGGTTAATGGCTTGCTAGTGGCAGATGCAGCGTAAACGCTTTGATACATAAATTTCCCATCGCCTAGAGACGTGGTTCATTCCCGTCTCTTTTTTATTGCCTTTGCCTGCCAAGCTGCGGGACTTGGGAAAGGTGTTTCGCAGTAACTACATTTGCTTTGGAGAGTTTGCAGAGGTAACTGCTAGCAATTTCTACGACAGGCTACGCCTACACATCTTTGAGAAAATTTTGGTAGTAACAACCTCTCGAACGCCTGGTTAAAGCAATAAAACTTAACTAGCAGTATTGCTTAGTAAGCTTTCTGTCGCTTTTTCATACTTCTAAAAGGCGCATGACACTTGTTACATTCTCCCTGTTCCCATAACGCTGGGATAGCAAAACGCTCTTTGCAAAAGGGACATTCTGACAGCAAACGTAACTGATGGCGATCGCAACCCACTGTTGATTGAAACTGCCACTCCAGTCGATGATATGCTTGCTCTGCATAACATGCAGCACACAAGCGGATTGGCTCTAATTTCATTTTTTCACCCTTGGAAGGGAGCATTTGAGCAATTCGGTCTGCATCCAAGCCAATTAATTTACCAATTGCCTCTAATTCCTTTTGACTAGGAAACGGATTAAATCGAAATTTCTCCCACCTTGCTAATACTGGACCAATTCCTACAGCTTTACTTAAAGTTCCAGGTGATGATACACAGACTGCTTCGTGTCGCCTAAATCGACCAAAATAGTGACTGATACTTTCTCCTTCCTTCGGTTCGATATACCAAGGCGGATTTTGTAATACTTCTGGCTCCATGAACCCATAGTGTACGTTTGACTAAAGACTTGAACTCAAAGCAAATAAAAGCCTTCAGCTTTTTCTTTTAAATTTAACTTTTGGTTCTTTACGTTTGCCAAACCGTTTCGTTAAATTATATTGATTCAGTTCAAAATGTGGCTCATCCATTTTTAGAATAGCAATCTTGCGAAGTAAATCATACAAAGGCTCAATCAAACCTCCAGATTTTAGCCGCAAATAAGAAACTACGCTCTCCATTTGGGTAAGATTTAATCGACGCTTCTCTGGTAAAAATTTTTCTTCCCAATCGTTTACAACCTCAATTACCTCTTCCTCATTTAAATTAGGAAACTCGTATGACTCTAAAAACGAGTCATGAACGCGCACGTATGGGAGACTTTTCCGTTCAAGAATATTATCGCCTAGATAGTAAGTGCCGACTAAGATAACGGGAATTCGCATTTTTGTAAAAACATCAATTAGCTCGTTAAAAGCTTCCAACGTTAAGTAGTCGGCATTACCAATGATGAGTATTTTGACACCATATCCCTTAATAGTTCCCCATGCACGCGATCGCAAATCTCGCAGTGTTCCAACATGAGCAAGCGGATGACCAATTTCTTCTAGAATCGAACAATATAAATCCGTTGGTCCACCATGCTGTTCAATTTCTGCATAGAGAACAGTTGCAGGGATTTCTAACAGAGTTCCTCTTCGTTTTACGTATTGCGTCCTGTACAGTTGACAGGCTTTTAGTAAGCCGGAACCCGTAGCAGATGTAACATAACCACAGAGTTTTGCATCACGCTGGTCATCAAGCCAGTCAAATAATTCCGTATCACGATCTAGAGGAAGGTAAGTGTTAGCTTTACCAATTCTTTCAACCTCAGCTTGCGCTTCAGGCGATCGCCGTAGTTCCTCAGCAGATTGCAAACTCGCATCAAACGACTTCTGAAATTCTAGATTGGTATTGGCTAAGTTTATCTCCGACATGGCAATTACAAATTATCCTTCAAAAATTGGTTCCAATCTTTCACATCTACTCTAGGTCTTCGTCTAGCTTTAGATGTTTGATTAGGATTAGGTTTATTCTGCGTAATTTGCTTATCTATTGAATTTACAATATTTTTGGCATTTACGTCAAAATTAGATGTTAAATTTTCTTGTGAATTTATTATTTCCTCTGTTGTGAAATTTTCAGGAAATAACTCAACTATTTTGGATTTATTAGATTTAGCCTCATGTTTTTGCTGGGCTTTTTTCCGGCGGTGTCTACGTCGCTCCTTGCGGTTTTTTTCAACATCCTCGAATGTAGATAATCGCTCGTTCAAAATAGAAGAGTTATCAACTTCTTTACCTGCATCACGCAATTTCTTCTTAATATAATTCAATTCTGCCAGAGACATTCTTTCTCGTTCACAATCTCTAGCTTGTATAACACCAATAAACTCTCCAGGTTCACCATTAATAGGGCGAGTATAAGCAAGAACAGTTGTAATATTACGCTTATCATATCTTAAAGAAACTTGCTTCCCTTCATAATTTAACAAGCAGTCTCCTTCATATACCCAACCCTTAAAGTTGACAGAACCATATTTTTCTACATTGCGGATCGCAACTTTCATTAAACAAATATCTAGTTCACGTTGATCAAGGATTTCAGGTTCTTCCAGCAACCTTGATTTCCATCGCTCAATACGTTTTTGATTTTTCACCCTTGGGTAATCATGACGATTATAATGGTCTACAAAATATCTCACTAAGATTTTCTCTAGTTTATCAAGCGTCAGACAGGCAGTCCTTTCTGCTTCTGGCGGACGTTCCTCTACACTTGAACCAGTATATCCACCATATAAAGACAAAATTTCTTTATTAATTTTGTCAAATATTGATTCAATTAAACCACCTGCTTGAGGAAAAGCACGTAACCGCCGCGTAAAACCTAATTGTAGGGAAATTTGTTTTAAATGTGCCGATTTAAATTCCTTCGCACGATCTGTCATTATATATTCTGGAATTCCGCACACCTGCCATGTTTCTTGAAGCTCGTACTCAGTTTCGTAGTGCTTTGGCAAAATTGCATGACGCAGAGCTAAACCAACTTCATGTGATCCAGCAGGTTCAAAACCTAGATAAAAACCTGTCACACACCCAGAATAGCTATCCATCACCAACGTAATATATGGACGACCAATAACTTTTTTATCTTCTTCGTCAATTAACAAAATATCTAGCTTAGTATGGTCTATTTGCCAAATCTGGTTGCTGTGGGTGATTTCTAAAATCCCCTCTGTTGTTTGAATAATTTGTCCTTCGATGGGTGAACCCGGATGGCGTAATGTCTTATTTTTTTCTTCTATATAGGCATTTATTACTTTATAAACAGTGACATGAGAAGGATGTTTGCCTGCTATTAAATCCTCTCTAACTTGAGAATATCCCTTAAATTTTTCATCATGCTTCTTTTGTTCTAGCTTCTCTCCTTGGGAAGCTAAAGCTTTTAAATAGCCAAAAATCTGATTGTGGTTTATCCGAGAACCTTCTTTGTTACCCCATTTATGAAGGTTCACAATAAAATCATGCCACTGCTGGGAAATACGATATTGTCCCTTATCTTTACGTCCAACAGCTAGAGTTACAACTCCTACCTGTTCAACTTTCTCCACCATGCGCTTAATAGTTCGGGTGCTTTTACCCAAAGCTTTCGCCGCATCTGCGATCGCATCCATACGAGCTGCTTTGTTAGGTGCTTGGCGGATGGCATCTATTAATTCCACCTTTTTAAGATAGTCGGATGAATCTTCGTTAACTAGTAGGTGCTTTGTTTGCTCTTCTTCCTTCTTTGCCACTTCCTCAATCTCTAATCCTGGAAAGGCTTCGCTCGTAGGCTTCCTGGGCATCAGATCATCTCCAAAAAATATGTCATCATTTACTTTAAAATTTTATATGATTTATGACATCATTTGATTTAAAAGTGGAAAAAGAATAATATAAGAACAAAATAGCTGAAACCCTTACTATAATAAGGTTTCAGCTATAGGCGCTATAAATTGAAAATAGACAAGAATTCTTTAAAATGGACAATAATTATTTAATGGACACCACTTGTACATTAAATATTTATTGTCAGTTTTATTGTGACTTTACCCATAACTTTGCTGCGATGGCAAGCTTATATTTTCAATAGAAGGCGGCAGAGTTATGGTTCTAATTTCTAGGTAATTTTTAAGCTTTATAATAACTCAAATTCGCGATTCGCTTCTCTAAGAGCTGATCTAACTTTTTTGTATAGGAAGTACCTTGGTTTGCAAATTAGCTCTGAGACAGCAGATTCAGTAGGATATTTACCCTGCTTATGTAGCTCAAAAGCAACTAGTCGCACTTCCTAGAAAGTATTTATTACCTACGATCTATTCCTTAATGATGTCTGTTGGGGTTTCTGGGGTGAGGGTTAAAGCACGATAGACTTGTTCAATGGGGAAATTGAAGTTAATGCTTTTGAGTTCGATCGTATCGCCTGCTTTGTAGTTGATAATCAACCAGTCGCCTGCGTCGTTTTTGTGATACAAATCGATTTCGATGCTAGTAGAACTGACTAGTAAGTAATCAATTAAAGCTGGGTTTTGGCGGTACATTCGGAATTTGCCGCCTCTGTCGTAGGCTTCAGTGCTGTCGGAAAGAACTTCAACGATCAAGCAGGGGTAGGTAATATATTGGGTTGTGATTTTATCACGATTGTCGCAGGTAACGCTGGCATCTGGGTAAGTATAGTTATTACTGCCAAAGATATTGACTTTGACATCAGAATTTCCCGTGATGCAACCTGTATTTTCTAAGTGGCTGTCGAACATGGCGGTGAAGCGGATGGCGATACGACCGTGATTTACACTACCGCCGCTCATGGCGTAAACTTTGCCGTCGATGTATTCATGTTTTTTTAGTTGGGTTGCTTCCCAGGCAAAGTACTCGTCTGGGGTGAGGTGAGGAGCGTTGTCTTTGACTGCAATCATGCTAGGGAAACTCCTGGGTTGAATGACTCGCACACTTTCATATAGAAAAATTTCTGCTGCACTTTGATTTTACACAAATAGATTTATCCGTAATGCGCTACTCTTCATGTAACATTGCTTGTTCATCAACGAAAGCTTGTAGCCGAATCTCGTAGTTTTCATAGTAAAGGGTGTACAGTGCTTGGCTATAAAGTAGTTTTCCTTCTAAGGGATATTCTTCGTCTAGAAAATTATTGAATTCTGGTTGATCTTCATACCTAATTAAGTCTCCTTTAAGCTCGATATCTTCTTTTGATTGTTTCTCTAATACAAAACTAAAAAATGAGGATATGAGATCACGGGCTACGCTTTTGGTGGGTTAGGTAAAGCTAACTTACCTTTGTATTTCATAAATCAAATATGAATTCTATAGTTATGCAATCGATTTATATTGGTAAAGTTTCTTTGGTGCGCTCTTATTTACGTTTTTGCGCCTCAGATTCGTCTCTGCATAAAATTAAAAAATATTTATTTAATGTTTCATTTAAATCTAAAAAGGCTAACCCAAGATTATAGAAACTTAGCATTTCTTAAACCTTTACAGAAATTTGCAGAATTCAAAATCAGCATGTGCTGTCAATATAAGAAAACTGCTATAAGAAGGATGTAATAAATATATTCACTTCAGCAAGATATAGAAGTTAATTTCCAACCCAATAATATGAGTGTCAGTGAACGTGTCTTAGAAATTAAAGATTTTTTGCGAAAAACACCAATTTTTCAGAATGTGTTGGATGAGCAGCTGCAAGCCTTAGCGAATATTGCTATCTTACAAACTTATAAAAGAGGAAAAACAGTTTTTTTAGAAGGAGATGAAGGTACAGGATTCTTTATCGTTAAATCCGGCAGAATTAAAGTTTTTAAACTAGCAAAAGATGGCAAAGAGCAAATTCTGCATATATTTACTGCTGAAGAACATTTTGCCGAAGTACCTACCTTTGATGGTGGACATTATCCAGCCTCAGCCGCAGCAATTGAAAATTCTGAGGTTGTATTTGTTCCCCGAACAGCATTTTTGATGGTAATACAACAACATCCAGACTTAGCGATCGCAATTTTGGCAACCTTTGCGCGACACTTGCGAAAGCTAACGTATTTGGTTGATACCTTGTCGTTTCAGGAAGTCCCCGAACGCCTGGGAAACTACTTATTAACATTAAGCGATCGCACAGGTAACGATGTAGTCGAACTGGACTTACCCAAAAGACAACTCGCCGCACTTTTAGGGACAATTCCCGAAACCCTCTCCCGCGCCTTCTATAAACTCAGTCAAGAAGGAATCATTGAGATGAACGGTTCCAGCATTCGATTGTGCGATCGCGATCGGCTTGTTCAGAAATGAGGGAGATGAGGCAAGGGGGCAGGGGGCAGGGAGCAGAGGAGAATTAATTAATGGCAAATCCCAAACACCCAACACCCAACACCAAACACCAATTACCAAACCCCCCATAGTGTTTAATTATTCTCTTCCACTGGTTTCTCCGTTGACTTCTCCACCTTCGGAGAATTATCACTGCTGGAATTTTGTTTCACCTCTTGAGTTGGAACCACCACAGCCGGGGGATCTGAACGCTTAGTTTCTGGTGCTGAAGAAGGTGGTATAACTACAGGATTTGACTGCTTCTCTGTGCGAGGTGCAGCAGAATCTTTTGTAGTTGAAGGTGAATTATTAACTGCTGGTGCGGGGGATGATTTACGAGATGATTGGTATGCTCGTAATTTTTCTACTAAAGATGATGTAGGGGAAGGACTAGGCGTAGGTGCAGGCTGTTCAGAACTACGGTTTGATGAAGTTTCTTCTGGAGATGTTTTATTAGTATTAGTTTGGGCAGATTCTTCTTGATAAACACGACGATAGCGCCTGCGCCTTGAGGAAGTAGAAACGGGTTTAACCTCAGAGGATGTAGAGGTTTGAGTGTCTTGATTACTGGGTGATGGAGTTGTATCTGCTACAGGTGTTTGCTCTTGTGTAGGTTGAGAAAAAAGCGGAGTTGAAGGTTCCTGGGGCTGGGGCTGGGATTTTGGCAACATACTAGTAATGCCAAACCCTGCAGTAGCTGCAATCACTGCTACGCTAGTACCAATAAATACTTTAGATGCTGCTAGTTTTTGTGCCAGTTCTCTTGCATTCTTGAGGGTGGTTGGTACGGTAATTTGTTTTTTGCCAGTTTTACCAAATAAATTTTCTTGTTCTTGCAACGATAAATTAATAGTTGCCACTGTATGAGTTGGTGCGGAATGTGTAGCTACTGTTACCCCATCACCTGGTAGCAGTTTTAGCCATTCACCTACTGTCGCGGGACGGAAGCGAGATTCTATCGCCATCCCCCGCATGACTGCTTGATTCACCGCCGCGCTGAGGTGTGGTTGCAGTTCCCGGGGAGATGGCATTTGTTCGCGATCGCGCAGTAGTGCTGGCATAGGCACTTGCCCGGTCAACAATGCATATAATGTAGCAGCCAAGCCATAAACATCTGTGGCGGGTGTGCGTGGCGCTTGTGTCAGGTATTGTTCAATAGGAGAATAGCCCTCGGAAACCATACCAGTGTGTGTTTGTTTGACACCACCGTTAAATTCTCTAGCAATGCCAAAATCAATTAGCACTACTTCCTGAGTGCCTTGGCGCAAAATTATATTATCTGGTTTGACATCGCGGTGCAGCAGACCGTTGTTATGTACTACCTGTAAAGCAGCTGCAATTTGCCGGATATAGTGAATTGCTGTGGCTTCTGGTAACGGTATCCCTGGTAAGACAAATGCATCTCCCAAGGTATCGCCGGGAATATATTCCATTACCATGTAAGGTAAACCAGCTTCCACAAAAAAGTCGCTTACCCGTACAATGTTGGGATGGACACAAGTAGCTAATCGTCTCGCCTCATCTTGGAATTGGCGCTCGAACTTGGCAAAATCAGGATGTTGTCGCAGCCTTTCATTAATGGTTTTCATCACTACTTCCTGACCTAAGTAATGATGCGTAGCTTTGAACGTAATGCCAAAGCCACCACGTCCGATTTCTTGGTTTAGGGTATATTTTCCACCCTGTAAAGTTGTACCTGCTAACATAGAGATTTTTGATTCCTGAGTTCTGAGTCCTAAGTCCTGAGTGAGCAGATAAGTACTGAATCCTGAGTCTTAAGGGATTTCTTGAGAAATCGTCTCTCCCCTCAGCGCTAAAACCTCCCTATTATCGCAACAGTTTTGTCTTTTTTATAATACATTGCTAAATAAAAGGATGAAGTATTCTGATCTCAAAGACTTCCAGATAAAAATATTCGATTGTTATTGTTGACTGTTGACTGTTGACTGTTGACCGTTGACTGTTAACTGTTAACCACTGTCATACTTTTTTTAAAAGCGTTGTCCAATACCGAAATGTACACGGCTTTCTCCTTGGTCGTTAATACCATAGTCAGCCCGGATTAAGCCCAGGGGTGAGTCGAAACGCACTCCTGCACCATAACCAAAACCAGTACCTGGCTTACCGCGTACACCTGCGGGATCTCCTATAACGCTACTACCAGAACCTAAATCGGAGGCAAAGTCAGCAAACAATACACCACCCACTGCTGAGACAATAGGAAAGCGATATTCTGCGGAAGCTAGCACATAACTGCGACCATTTCCCACATCCCCAGTATTGTAACCGCGCACGGAATTAGAACCGCCTAAGTTAAAGCTTTCATAAGGTGGTAAATTCCCTAAAACTGTCCCCGCTTGGACATTTAAGGCAAATACTTGTGGTTGTTTGCTACCAAATATCTGTAATGGTACATACTGGCTATAATTCGCTGTGACACGGTTCATGGATATATTCCCTTGACCGATGGGAATTGATTGTTCTGTACTGAGTTTGAGAACAGAACCTTGAGTAGGATTGATGGGGTTATTGCGTCGGTCTTTGGTAGCGGTAAAAGATACTGTTGTCAGGTCATCAATCCCACTACCACTAGCAGTTAAAGAATTTCCTTTGGCATCGGTTGGGGTAATATTACCTTGGCGATCGCGGATACTAATGCGGTTATAGTTAAATCCTAAGGATGTATCCCAATCATCAATGGGTCTTTGCAAGCTAATACCACCGCCAATTCGCCCTTCTCTAGCCCTATCACCGTTTGCTAATGGAATTTCATCATCAAATGTCAGCGAGAGTTCGCGACGGCGAAAGGCATTGATTGTATATCCTAGGGTATCAGGGCTAGTTTCGCGATAGGGACTTGTATATTTAGTATCAAATTGAAAGTCACGCAATCCCACACCGACATTCAAACCTACAGTATTGTTGATACCGCCAACATTTTGGTCTTGATAAGTTAAGGTGCCTAAAATTCCTTGGTCGGCGTTGTAACTACCACCAACGTTAACTGCACGGGCCCCATTTTCTTTGAGTTCGTAAACTAAATCTACCTTGTTGGCATCCCCTTCTAAAGCTACATTGACAGTTTCAAATAAGCCTGTGCGATAAAGTTGTTGCACATCTTGCCTCACAGTATTTTCTTGGAAGATTTGACCAGGCTTAAGTTTGAGTTGCTGGCGAATAAAATCTGGTTTAGTCCGCCCACTAACAGGATTACCTTTGCTATCAACGCTTTGACCATCATCATTGAGAAAGCGAAACTTGATATCCCCTACCAAACCTTCGGCAACATTAACAGTCAAAATTCCTTCGCGGTTGGGTTTAATTGACATCACCCGCGCTAAGTTGTAACCGTTATCGGCATACCATTTATTAATTTGTTGTACTGCTTGCTGGAGTGCAGCCGGACTAATGACAGCACCGATTTGCGATTTGAAGGGTGTTAGGGCGACTTGATAAGTCAGCGCCTTTGCCCCAGAAAGTTGCAGCGATCGCACTACTATTGGCTGTACCTGATACACTACATTCAACCCGGCTGGTGTAGTGCGGCTATTAACATTAGCGCTGGTAAATAAACCTGTATTCAAAATTGCTGTTACATCTTTTTGCAGCTGGCTTTGACTAGTATCTCCGCCTTTTTGGGTTTTAATTACCTGGCGAACTATCTGTTGTAATTCCTGGCTTGCACCCAATATCTGCACATCTGTGGCGGTGACAACTAAATTATTGTCAATTGTTGGCGGAGTTACGGCTGGAGGCGTAACAACTGGCGTTACCTTTTGAGTTGAAGTGTTAGGAATTGTCGCCTGAGCATTCCCCTGTGTTCCTTGATTGAGAGAAACAGGTGCAGAAGGCGTGCGAATAATTATAGGTGGAGTAGGAAGTATATTCTTCTTTTCACCCTGTTCCGGAGTTAACATAACTGCGGAGTTGTTATTCACCCCTGTTTGCACAACTACAGGATTTTGGGAAAATTGTTGGGCAACTACAGTCTCTGGTGCTGAAACCGCTTCTACCCTTGCTGGCGAGTCTTCAATCACCGGAACTACTAATTTACTTGCTTTTTCAGTGTGAAGAGAATCTTGGCCGGGCGCAGCCATTGCTTGTTGAGTGGCATTACCAGCCGCCAAGGTCGCTAAAGTAAAAATTGCAGCAGAAGAAACTCGCATAATAATTAGCTTGGTATTGGGGATTAGGGGTTTGGTGTTGGGGGTACAAGGAGGAAAAAGGAGGCAAATAAGGTAAGGGAGACAACAACAATCAGAGGACATCAGCAATGCCCAATGCCCCATGCCCCATGCCCTATTGCTAAACAAGACATTTAATAGTGAATTTTTGTTTCATATGAATGATGTATCGCCCTTATCTGTACGTTCCCCAGCACCATCTCCAAGTTCTCGTTTGCAGCTACTTGTTTTAAGTAATGGTCATGGCGAAGATGTAATTGCTGTCAGGATTTTGCAAGCACTGCAACAACAATCAAACCCACCAGATATTTTTGCTTTACCTCTGGTGGGTGAAGGACGCGCTTATCAACAGTTAGATATCCCTGTGATTGGTTCGGTGCGGACTTTGCCTTCTGGCGGTTTTATCTATATGGATGGACGACAACTAGCCAAAGATGTCCGTGGTGGTTTAGTGCAATTAACTCTCAGTCAAATTAAAGCTGTGCGTCGTTGGGTGAAATCGCAAAAAAAATTAGGTAACAATAAGGCGATTTTAGCTGTAGGCGATATAGTCCCACTTTTATTTGCCACATTTAGCGGTGCTAACTATGCTTTTGTCGGCACTGCGAAATCAGAATATTATGTGCGCGATGAATCTGGTTTATTACCACGTAAAAATAAAGGCGCAAAATGGGAAAACTTTTCTGGTTCGATTTATCATCCCTGGGAACGGTGGTTGATGAGTCGTCGCCGTTGTCGGGCAGTGTTCCCTAGAGATTCCCTCACAACAGAAATATTGAAACAATGGCCGATTCCCGCCTTTGATTTGGGTAATCCCATGATGGATGGATTGGCACCTTCTTTTCCCACACAAAGATTTTACAGTGGGGATATGCAACAGCAAGAAATCACCCGTCCTCTGGTTGTAACTCTTCTACCTGGTTCTCGTGCGCCAGAGGCCTATAGTAATTGGGAAAGTATTACGGTTGCGGTGTCTGCATTACTTTCTAGTTTCCGGGAGCGAGATTCGGTTTTTTATACTTCTGGCACAGTAATATTTTTAGGAGCGATCGCTCCTGGTTTAGACTGTAACGCTTTAATTAAAACTCTCACCATCCAAGGCTGGCGTTCTCATCCAGAGTCACCGATCCAGCTGAACGACCCTAATTTATTGACATTTAAGCAAAAAAATGCATACTTTATCCTGACGCAACAAGCTTATAACGATTGCTTGCATTTAGGAGATTTTGCGATCGCAATGGCAGGTACAGCCACAGAACAATTTGTAGGTTTAGGAAAACCTGCGATCGCGATTCCCGGTCAAGGGCCACAATATAATCCTGGCTTTGCAGAAGCGCAAAGTCGCCTTCTTGGGCCATCCTTGATTTTAGTAGATCAACCAAACAAAGTTGCTAAAGAAGTGCAGTCTTTATTCAAAAATCCCGACAGGTTGCAAATAATTGCAGATAACGGAGTCCTGCGAATGGGTCAACCAGGCGCAGCGCAACGCATTGCTGAGTGTTTGCAATCGAGGTTGTGAGTGCTGATTGAGTGCTGAGTGCTGAGTTCTGAGTTCTGAGTCAAAAGTATTTGTCTTCCTCATCTCCCTCATCTCCCTCATCTCCCTCATCTCCCTCATCCCCCTCATCTCCCTTACCCCTTCTCCAGTCCCCAGTCCCTCACCCCACTAACCCAGAACGCAAGGCGCGAACAGCAGCCTGTGTCCGGTCGTCAGCGCAGAGTTTATTCAGGATATTGCGAACGTGGGTTTTGACGGTACCAACTGTAATGTAGAGTTTTTCGGCAATTTGACCGTTGCTACAACCTGCAACAATCAATTCGAGAATTTCTAATTCCCGTTGTGTGAGTGGGTAAGTTTCTAAAACTTGTTCGTATTCTGATGCTAAAGCCTCAATTTTCACTGTTTTCGGCTTATCGCTGGCTTGGGTGTCTGCGGGTAAACCTTGCCGCATTTTCCGTAATACTACGTTAGCGATCGCGGGGTCAATCCAAGAGTTACCAGTATAAGTTGCTTGAATTGCTTCGGTTAATCTACTAATACTAGTTTCTTTCATGTAATAGGAGTCTGCACCAGCGGCAAATGCAGCTAGTACGGCATCCTCTGTATGATCCATTGTCAGGATGAGAATTTTTGTGGCTTGTCCGGTTTCTGCTTGCTGACGCTTAAATTTGCGGGTAAGTTCAATGCCATCCATGTCAGGTAAGCCAATATCTACCACCGCTACATCTGGCTTAGCTGTTTCTAAAAGTTTTAATCCTTGAGTGGCATTTGCTGCTTCACCAATTACTTTCAATCCACTTTGGGACTGTAATGCAGCCTTTAGCCCCATCCGAGTTAAATCGTGATCCTCAATTAAAATAATGCTAATTTCACTCATTGCGACACTCACGTTCTGTGACTCCATCTGCTTAAATAGTAACTTTTGTAAGGCGTTTATCTACTTTTACCAAACCAAAGATAGATGATTATTGCAGTAGCGTGCATCCACCGATAGAAATAATAAATTTGCCTTTTTTAGACTAGATAGATGTAAATCTCTGACCGCAGATGTATAGATATTTTACAAGAAAAAATGAAATATTTAGATAAACTGCCGCTTGCCCTATTCTTTCGTTTTTAGCTAGAGAGCGATCGCTCATGAAACTTCAGACTATAGTTGTGAGATAAAAAGCTTGAAAATAAGCTGACAAAAATGGAAAGATATCAACAAACTCAAGCTGGCATCAAAGAAATTGAGCGACCAATGAGAGCAATATTTAACCAAAGTTTTGAATTTATTGCTCTTATGGAGCCTGATGGCATTCTGATTGATATTAATCAAACAGCTTTAGATTTTGGCGGACTGAGTAGTAATGATGTGCTTGGGTTGCCTTTATGGGAAGCTAGTTGGTGGCAGATAAATAAGGCAATCCAGGTAAAAATCCGGGAAGCGATCGCTATTGCTGCTAGTGGCGAATTGGTGCAAAATCGAGTTGAGATTCTGGGAGCAGGTAATACAGTCGCTACACTAGACTTGACGATTCGCCCGATTAAAAATTCCAGTGGACGGATTATTCTGTTAATTTTCAAAGGTCGGGATTTAGGCGATCGCAAATCATTAAATAGCGAACACAGCGTTACCGCCAAGACAGAAAATGCTAACACTCAATTGCCATTTGATGCCGATATATTTCACAACATCCCCTTCGGTTTACAGATTTGGCATTTAGCAAAACCTAATAATATTAACTCCTTACAATTATTAGCAGCTAATCCTGCCGCCAGCGATTTGATGGGAGTCAATTTATCAGATTACATCGGTAAAGCCATTAAAGAATTCTCTCCTGACAAATTGATATTAAATCAGGCAAATATCGAACTTTATGCTAAGGTAGCCCTTTCTGGTCAAAGCGAAGTTAAACAAATTGATTACTGCGATCAAAATACTCCCTATAGTTTTTTCAATGTCAGAATATTTCCCTTACCAAATCGTTGTGTAGGTGTGGCATTCGATCATATTGCTCATTGTCAATTAACAGAACAAGCATTACAAGAAAGTGAGCAAAGATTTCAAATCATGGCTAATAATGCACCGATGATGATTTGGATGTCGGGATTAGATAAACTGTGCAATTTCTTTAATCAAAACTGGCTGGAATTTACTGGTCGGACAATGGAAGAAGAATTAGGCAATGGCTGGTCGCAGGGAGTACATCCCGAGGATTTGCAATATTGTTTAGAAACTTATATTACAGCCTTTGATCGTCGCCAAAACTTTAGTATGGAGTATCGTCTGCGACGGTTTGATGGCGAATATCGTTGGATATTAGATACTGGTAGTCCCAGATTTACAACAGAAGGTAACTTTGTCGGATATATCGGTTCATGTATTGATATTACCCATCACAAAGAAATTGAACAGGCTTTACAACAAAGGGCTGAGGAACTTTCAGGCGCGAACAAAATTCTGGCGCAAACCACCACAATTTTGCAAAAGCGCAATCAAGAACTCGACCAATTTGCTTACGTTGCTTCCCATGATTTAAAAGCACCTTTAAGGGCGATTGCTAGCCTTTCGGAATGGTTAGAAGAAGACCTCAAGGGACAGCTTCCCCCAGAAAATCAGCAGCAGTTGCGTTTGCTGCGTGGGAGAGTGCGGCGCATGGAATCACTAATTAATGGCTTGCTAGAATATTCCCGCATTGGGCGCATTCAAACAAAATCTTCTCAGGTAAATGTGGGTGTATTGCTTAAAGAAGTAATTGACTCTTTGCAACCGCCAGCAACTTTTCACATCGAAATTGCCAATAAAATGCCTACCTTGATTGCTAAACGCCTACCCCTGCAACAAGTATTTGCAAATTTAATTAGCAATGCCATTCAGCATCACTCTCGAATAGATGGGATGGTCAACATCTCAGTTGAAGACAGAGGAAAATACTACGAATTCAAGATTGCTGATGATGGGCCAGGCATTGCCTCTGAGTATCACGATAAAATATTTACGATCTTCCAAACTTTAGAATCGCGCGATCGCAAAGAAAATACAGGCATTGGTTTGGCGATCGTCAAAAAAATTGTGGAAACAGAAGGAGGTACGATTAGCTTAGAATCCGCGCTCAATCAAGGGAGCATTTTTCACTTTACTTGGCCAAAGCAACCTGATGAGTAAAAGTACTCAAGCTTATGGTACATAATCTATTAGTAGGCAACTCAGACCAATGACTGAGGACGGACTGACAACTACTCATATAGAATTGGGTTGAGCATGATAAAGTATTTTATTTTACTATTTATCATCTCCGTCTGCTTTCAGGGGCTAACAACCACCTATTTATTGCTTGCTAATGATCACCTCACCTTGGTGGCTCGATTTAGCAGGGAGAATTTTTAGTGTTCTCGATGTTCGGAATATCTTAGCTCTGCTGTAATAGCTATTTTAAGCTCATACATTAGAGATTAACCAGATTACTGAGAAAAAAGAATATATAAAATCGGGAAGATGGCAGAAAGAGTGATTAACATTTTATTGGTGGAGGATGATGAAGTTGATGTAATGAATGTCAAGCGGGCATTCAAGAAAGTTAATATTACTAACCCGATTTATTTAGCGAATAATGGGCTAGAAGCATTAAATATGCTTCGTGGTTATGGTGATCAACCACCTGCGATTCCTACAGAACGCCGCTTGATTTTACTAGATTTAAATATGCCGAAAATGGGCGGAATTGAATTTCTGCAAGAATTACGTTCTGATCCAAGATTGAAAACCACTCCTGTGGTTGTAATGACAACTTCAAACCAGGATCAAGACCGAGTGGAAGCCTATAACTTAAATGTTGCTGGCTATATCTTAAAGCCTGTCACATTCTCCAACTTTGTCGAGATGATGGCAACTCTTAATAGGTATTGGATACTGTGCGAAATGCCTTAATCAGCTCATACCTAGGGAGTAAAATACCAGATTTTTGATTGCAAGTTGGGAATCAACAGCCATAAAGATGAAGCATATAAAGTAAGTATTACCCAATCTAAAATCTAATATGATTAGTTTAATAGCTTGAAAATGGTAATGCTATAGATCAACCTGTATTTGACAGCGAAAATAAAAGCCGATGGAAGAGACGCTGAAAATTTTGGTTGTAGATGACGATGAAGTAGACCGCATGGCAGTTCGACGTGCCCTGAGACAAGCAGGTGTGTCAATGGAACTGTCAGAAGTGGGTGTTTGCAATGATGCGATCTCTACCCTCAAAACTACTACTTATGACTGCGTTTTTCTTGACTATCGCTTACCAGATGCTGATGGTTTGACCTTGATTCAAAAATTACGCGCTCTAGAAATTAAAGTACCCATAGTAGTGCTGACAGGTCAAGGAGATGACCAAATTGCTGTTGAGTTGATGAAAGCTGGTGCGACAGATTATTTATCTAAAGCTAAAGTTTCATCAGAAATTTTGGCACAAGTTTTGCGGAATGCAATTCGCGTTCATCGAGCAGAAATGCAAGCTGCTTTGGCTCATCAACAACTTAAAGAAAGTAACGAGCAACTGTTAAGAAAAAATCAAGAATTAGAAAGACAACGGCAACAAATTCATCTACAAAATTTAAGATTATTAGAGGCATCACGGCTGAAATCGCAGTTTTTGGCGACAATTTCCCATGAATTGCGAACTCCTATGAATGCCATTATTGGCTTTTCACAAATCTTACTACGCCCGAAATTTGGACAACTCACAAATCACCAAAAGGATATGGTAGAGCGTATCCTGAATAATGGTAAACATTTGCTGATGTTATTAAACGAAGTTCTCGATTTTTCCAAGTTAGAAGCTGGTAGGTTAGAGCTAAAGCCAGAATTATTTGATTTAACAAAAATAATTGATGCAACAGTTGCCGAAGTCAGTTCTTTAGCAGAAGTAAAGAATCTGTCTTTATTTGTGCAAACAGAGTTAGAAAATCCTTTAGTCTTTAATGACTCTAGTCGTATCCAACAAATATTAGTTAATTTACTTTCTAACGCTATTAAATTTACCGAATCCGGTAGTGTTTGGGTTGAGGTAAGTGAACTACCTACTAACGATATTGCAATTACTGTACGCGACACAGGAATTGGCATTGCATCTCGAGACTTCAAATTAATTTTTGAAGCCTTTCGCCAAGTTGATCAAAGTATTACTCGCAAATACCCCGGTACAGGTTTGGGTTTGGCAATTGTCGATTCTTTAGTCAAAATGATGGATGGCAAAATCATTCTGAAGAGCCAATTGGGTGTTGGCTCTATGTTTAGGATTGAATTGCCGCGTCAAATTACATTATCAACAACAAAAGTTGATGATAATGCGTTAAAATATGATAATGATTATATTATTTGTTCTGCTCAGAATCCGCATCAATCTCATACGGAATCGAGCCAGAATCTTCATAAATATCATTCAGAATCCAACAGAGTATCTATGGGTTCTCCTAACGTAAGATTCTAAAATTAATCCTAAAAAAGCTAAATTGATAGATCATGTCTGTTGCAGAAAATTCTCGAGTTTTTCGGATTCTGGCTGTTGATGATACTAGAGACAATCTCATATTAGTGCAAACAATTTTAGAGAGTGAAGGCTATGAGATTGAAATAGTATCTGATGGGATAACAGCTTTAGAAAAAGTTGAACAATCATCATTCGATTTGATTTTATTAGATGTGATGATGCCAGGGATGGATGGCTATGAAGTTACACGCCGCATTCGTAGAAATCCAGAACTTAAGAAAATCTATATTCCAATTTTGTTGATTACTGCTTTTCATGAATCCAGCGTAGTGGAAGGATTAGACGTTGGTGCTGACGACTTTATCCGCAAACCATTTGATACAGATGAACTGTTAGCCAGAGTGCGATCGCTCTTACGCCTCAAAGAGAGTCTTGACGAACAAAGAAAAATGGCTCGTCAGCGAGAAGACTTTGTTTCCCGCCTCACCCACGATTTGCGAACACCCTTAGTAGCCGCCGATCGGATGCTGTATTTATTTCAGGAAGAAGCTTTCTGTAAAATCTCTCCGGAGATGAAACAAGCAATCAGCGTCATGATTCGCAGTAACCAAAATTTGATGCAAATGGTTAATACCCTCCTAGAAGTTTCTCGCTTCGAGGCTGGGAAAAAAACCTTGAACTGGGAGAATTGCGACCTCAAAGAAACAGCTCAAGAAGTAGTGAGCGAACTGAGTCCCTTAGCAATGGAGAAACAGTTAACTCTGAAAGTAGATACTCATCAATTAGACTCACTTGGAGATCAAGCTGGTGTAGTGATGGGTGACAGTTTAGAACTGAGAAGAGTTTTAAGCAATTTAGTAGGAAACGCCATTAAGTTTACAGATACAGGCGGCGTAGAAATTCGCTTTTCTGAAGAACCTTATGGGCCGCAAAAGCAAACTTATCTCACAATTGAAGTTGAAGATACGGGCTATGGAATTGCGCCTGAAGACCAAGCAACAATTTTTGAGCGCTTTCGTCAAGGTAGAAATAAACGCTCCGGCAGCGGTTTAGGTTTGCACTTATCAAGCCGAATTGTAGAAGCACACAGCGGTAAAATTGAGGTTAATTCTGTTCTAGGTCAAGGAAGCAAATTTACAGTACGCTTACCAAAGAACACTGAGGAATAAAGAATTCAAAATTTAAAATATATAAATGTCGCTGACATTAAAGTACAGCTTTTTGATTTGCTTGATGGTAAAGGAATAGCATCCAATTTATCCTTGTCCACACAGCAAATTCTTAATGACAGGTTTAATTACGAATTACAAATTACAAATTACAAACTATCAGAAAATTCTCTACATAATTCAAAACCTGATGGGGTATCAAGCTTCCCACACAGTAGACGGCGGATAACAGCCTCTAATTCCTCAATCATATAAGGCTTGCTGAGGTAGGCATCAAAACCAGCCTTGAGAATGCGTTCTTTATCTTCATTGCTGGCTAAAGCTGTGACTGCTAATACAGGAATGTTACAAGTGAGTGATTCTTGCTTTAAATAACGTACTACATCAATACCGCTGATAGTAGGCAATAAAATATCTAAAACAATTAAATCTGGCTGGTACTCTTTAGCAACCAATACTGTATTTGTACTATCTTTCTGACAAATGAATCTACAACCAAGTGAATCAAGGGCATAACTCATCAACACGAGATTATCATCATGATCTTCGACTGCCAAAATTAAAGGCCGCGGAGAGTTTTGCTTCTTTTCATCACTCATGAATGAATGTGCTAACATTTCTTCTCCCGAGTATTGAAATAAGATTAATTGTTAGTAGCGGAATCACAAATTTTTATCCATTAAGGATGGACTAGCATTTCGCTATCTTGCAATTAAGAATCTTGATGAAAGGTGTATATGCTGAGGTTCATAAACCTCAATCTGAAGCTATAGCAGTTACCTCTTGTATTATATGCAAAATTAAAGAATGTTTTTAGGTTTATAACATAAGAACTTCAAATATAACAAAAAGTAGATATAACTTAATGAACAAACTATAATGCACTTTTATGTACATTATTGGCAGTTAAATATACACCGTATTTAAAAAAGGAAATTATCAAGTAATTGCAGCAATTAGAAAAAAGTAGAGACTGCAAATTTCATCTATCTCTGATTTCTCAAATGCATTAAATCGTATAAATCATCCTATAAATGAATATAGCTTTCTTAAGTAGTATTTGTAGAGTGGTGATTACCCACAGCATAACAGTTAGAGTTTAAGCGAACACTAGCTAGCTTGTAATTAATTTAAATTCACCACCATACATAAAAATAGACAGATAGCATCGCCCAATAGCTATAACTCAATCATTTTCTTGCTATTGTCATGTCTGATCTATATTTACTCACAATGATGTCAATCCCAGCAGAATTGTCCAGGCTTGACAGGTGGGGAATTTTTGTAATACAATGTAATACAAGAGATGCTCAACTATATATATTTAGATGCCTTTTTATCTTCCTTTCAGTTAGACAGAGACTAACTGTCAAAAATTAACCACAGTCTTTTTTTATTCTTGAGAATATAAAGTTCCGCCACCTTTAGATAAGTGTATATACTCTAGCTCGATAGCAATTTTTTTAGGGCGTGTATTGTCTGATTTTAGCTGAAACACTAATTTTGACGTTGTGGGTAGTGCCTAATGGGAGGTTCATGTGTATTAGTACTAGCAACTCGCCAGTAACTACTACCACTACGCTAAATTAAAATTACCCTAAGATTGTTGATAAAAATCAAAATTGCGATTTGATGTGTTGCATCGCTTTGTCGGATAAGCTATTTTTTCCGAAATAGATGTACTAGATTATACTAGAAAAAACTTTTTTAGCTTTTCTACGTCAACATCAACTAATTCAACTACCGCTACATCACTAAAAATATGGTTTTTGATGATTTTAGAAATAACGAAGGCAATTCCGCAAATAACAACCGTCAAAACCTTTTGAGTAGTGGTTGGCGGCCATTTCAACGGGACTTTGATTTAGCATATTTTGGACAAATTCTTTTTCATGACACCCACGAATTAACCCAAAAAACTATTAACTTAGCAAGTTACTATGCTGATGCGTTAGGTAGAAGAGATTATAGTTGGTGGGCAAATATATTAAATGTCGCTTCCGATTATACAAGAGGAGAATTACAAAAATTTTGGAATTTTATTACCCCAGAACCGCTAACACCAGATAATCGTTATAAGGAAGTTCTGAGTACAGAAACTCCCATCACGCAATTTGTGAGCCGCAATAGTATTCCTATTGATTATGTACTAAATCGCTTGCAAGAAATCACTGTATTGCGAGTTTTAAAAATCTTAGACCGTCCTGATATTATTACTCAATATTATTCAGAACGTGATTTTTACTTTCCCGTTGAAAAATTTGTCAATTGGGAACGGATAGATGTGATTAATACTGTTTATGCTTACTGGTCTCAATACGATATTTGGTTACAAATTGACCCTTACGATCGCGGACGGAGACAATACACTTTAATGGCCAGAGATATGGCTACTTTAATTAGCAAAGCGACTTATGACTTAGCAGTGATGTTAAGTGGTTATCAAAGTCGTGTAGGTAAGGTAAACAGCCAATTTCCCATTCGCACATTTCCAGCAGATATTCAAAGCTTTACAGACACAGTACAACAGTCAATTCTCAATCAAAATCAATTAGCTGTTGTCGTACATGGAGAACCGGGTACAGGTAAAACTGCATGGACACAAGCAGTAGCCCAAGAAATTCTTGTACCTTTAGGCTTTGTCATTTTTATCTTAGATCATGATGCAATTACTAACTTTGTACCACCCACTTATTTAGAGAGAATTTGCATCATTATTAATGAAGCTGATAACTTAGCTCAAAATCGTGCTTATGAAGTGGCGCAGTATAACAATAAAACAGAACATATTCTGAGTTTATTAGATGGTACTTTATATCAAAGTGTAGTTGATGAATCTGGTCTGCAAATGAAGCAGCGTTTAGTTGTGTTGATGACTTGTAATACTACAGAAAGATTAGACCCGGCAATGTTACGCAAGGGCAGAGTAGATTTGATATATGAATTTAATCAAAAGTTTGTATAACATTATTTTTTTGATTGCGTCGCAAATTGACAATTATAGTCAACCGTAGATTAATAGGAAAAAGGCGATCGCTTTTCAATGTGGTGTAAATGCTTAGGTATAATCCAATACTGTTCAGTTAAGCTCATTAGTGATTGATTTGTCACTTATCAAAAAAGCCAGATCAATTGGGGGATTCTCCCCCAAACCCCCGATTGGGTGACGGTTGCGTCCCCCAAACCCCCTCCAAAATTATTGTTCTGTTTTTT
>NZ_JACJPX010000084.1 GCF_014696315.1 Calothrix membranacea FACHB-236 | reverse complement strand
GGCTGCTAATTATTGTTGCCTCATCAATAACGGCACGGCTGAGGTTGGCACGGCTGAGGTTGGCACCGCTGAGGTTGGCACCGCTGAGGTTGGCACCGCTGAGGTTGGCACCGCTGAGGTTGGCACCGCTGAGGTTGGCATCAATTAGGTTGGCATCAATTAGGTTGGCATCAATTAGGTTGGCACGGCTGAGGTCTCGACCATTAGATGGCTGATTGACAATTTTCCACACCAACCGCCATTGGCTGCTAATTATTGTTGCCTCATCAATAACGGCACGGCTGAGGTTGGCACGGCTGAGGTCGGCACCGCTGAGGTCGGCACGGCTGAGGTAGGCATCAATTAGGTTGGCATCAATTAGGTTGGCATCAATTAGGTCGGCACCGCTGAGGTTGGCACCGCTGAGGTTGGCATCGCTGAGGTCAGCATCGCTTAAATCAGCGCCACTCAAGTTTCGACCTCTAGCTCCCTCTTGGACAATCTCTTGCACTAGATGCCATTTATCATTGAGTTCGTTGCTTTCGCCATCATCTGAACTTTCGCTTAAAATTTGAACATCTTCAACAGGAAAACCACTTACTTCTTTTAATTCTCCTGATTTGATGCGAGATATAAGCCGTTCGATATCCTCTGGAGAACCCTGTACAAATAATCTGATACTGCCTTCTTGAATATCATTAATTTCTATAGTATTTCCTGAATATTCCTGTATAGCAGATTGAATAATTTTCCAGTTTTGAACTGAATTTATATCACCTTCTAAGGTGATTACTGCTTTAATTGTTTTACTTTTTTTATCTATTACAGTCACTTGACGGCGAAGTGTTTGCAATTGCTTCACCTCCTCATTAATATCAGAGCTACTGCAATCATTTATTTCTAGTTGCTCAGATTGTTTTTCTTCTGAGAATTCCGCAATTTCTCTCCAATTCAATTTTAGTGCTTCACATATCCTTTTAAAGGAATCAAGCTGAATTGGCTGGCGTAGAAAAAAATTTGTAACTGTACTGCGAGATAAGAATTGAGACTTTGCAAAATTAGCTTTTGAATCAAACCCTAACCTGATCAAGGCATTTTCTGCTACCTTTACACCTTTTAGAGATGCTGTGATAGTTATTTTCCTCTTGTTTCTGCTAAGGCTTGGGTCTGTCATAGTCATCTAGATGGGGTTTTGTAGAAGCGATCGCCTACTTGATCAAAACTTGGGCACAAGGCAATCATAGAGAAATCACAAGTGGTTTACAACACAATCGTTGTGCAGTCAATGTTCTAGATGCTTGGCTTGATATTAGAAGTGTGAACTTGAACACACGGAAGCGAAATTTATGAGTAATCAGCCAATCGAATTTGACATTGCCCAAGAACGCTTGCGCCAAGCACGATACAGTTTCAACCTCGCGCTAATTGCAACTGCACTGTCTGCCTGTATTAGCCTTGTAGGTGCGGGACTTCTACTATCAGGCAAGGTTACCGAAGGAACTGTTACTGCCGCAGGTGGAATGGCTGCAAGTGTGCGATGCATTCAGCTTGCCAAAGACACAAACGACAGGCTCGACAAGATTTTACCCGAACTAAAGGATGAAGATTAAGGGTAGCAAAGCGCGATCGCTTTTTAGTTCTCGGCTGGTAGCAATCTTATTAGAACTGGTGGTTGGACGGTTGCTGTGCTGCTGGCATTTCGATTTGTTCTGGTGCCACCGCTGACTGCGGGTAATACTCCAGTGGCTTTTACACTAGCGATCGCAGTTGGTATTTTTCTAGTTCTCTGTGCTATGGGCGCGTTAGTAAGGGAACTCAAAAGGTGAGACAACGGAAGCACGGAGCGTTGTCTTGGATTTAGTTGCTCAATTGCGATTACCAAGTTTAGAGAATGCGATCGCGGTTTTGTTCTATGAGTAGACAAGCAATTCTATGGTGCCTGCCTAAAACTAGGGAGCCTAGCACCTAAGTTATTGAAAGCCAAGAAGCATTTAGATGGTTTAGGAGGGGAACTTTTGAACTAGTTCCCAGCGCTTTGAATATGTTTTATTTAAATCTATAGACTTATACGTTTGTATAGTACTATAGGATAAATACTACTCCTAGTCATTGGAGATATGAAAGAAAAAAAGAAGACAGATGAAGAAATGCTGAATATCTCAGCCATTGAAGGAGATATTCTCAGTGTTTTACAAGCTAGAGAACTATATGGTCTAGATATTCTCAACAGACTCAATCCAGGCAGACCAATTCCCTTGAGCTTTGGCAGTCTATACCCAACCTTAAATCGGTTGGAGAAGAAGGGACTAATCGAATGGCGATGGGGCGATGAGCAAGAGGAAACTGGGGGAGCAAGACGGAAGTACTACAAAGTCACTGGGTTAGGTGCAAGTGTGTTTAACGAGTGGCAAACCTACCGCGCTCGGTTAGCTATGCAGGCTCAGGGGTCAACAGCACTGGGGGGTATTTGATGTGGTCGATAAAAAGACTAAACAAAAACTAAAACGAATTTGGTGTGAGCGGTTGGTTATAGGTCTATTTGCATCCGCTGCATTAGGCTTTTTTGTTGCAAAAATACCAACAGTGTACAGTCAGATACAGATGCTTCTCCCGAAGCAGAAGCAGCAGGTGCGCCCGCTGAAGGCGCTAGAGGCGATAGCGCGGGATATCAAGCAAGGGCAGGCGCTGAAGGCGGGGCAGGATACAGAAGCGCTGCTACAGACGGAGCAGAATACAGAGGCGCTGCTACAGGCGCTGAAGGCGGGGCAGGATCTGAAGCTGAAGCTTCAGCAGGAGCAGGAACAGGAGCCTCAACACCAATTTATACTTTTAGGAATATCAGCACTCTGCTTCATCCTAATACTGCTGCTGTTATTGAGACAGCGGAATCGAATATCTCTGACTTTGACGGGTCAGTTAATTATTGTTCTTCCCGAAGAATGTATTACTGAGCTAGAAGCTTTACATCAACAGATGAAGTCTGAGGAACGCTCTATTTGGGTTATCAGAACGATTATGCTCTGGTCTGTTCTGGAATTGCTCTGGGCGTTTCACATTCAAATCAATGTTGAAAATTTCTGGCTACCTAAAAGCAAAGGGCATACAAAAATTGATGAGTAAGTTTTGAGGTTAAAGAAAAGCTAAATAACTATTAGCTGACTAGTACAACAGCATTGGGGGTATTTGAGGTGGTGGATAAGAGTACTAAACGGAAACTAAGACGAATTTGGTGTACGCGGTTAATTATAGTACCGTGTACATTTGCCACACTAGGGTTTTCAGTTGTAAAAGCCCCAACAGTGTACACACCTTTGAAGCATCTGTGGGATCTGGACAGGACGCTCAATAGTCTGGACATAACGTTGAAAGTGCAGGAACAGAATAATAAGTTGTGGGTTAAGGAACTGACGCTCAATGGGTTGGAACTGAATAGGGAAGGGTTGGAACTAACACTAAATTCCCAAAAGATAAAAAATAAGTTGGGGATTCAGGAAACGAATAGGGAAGGGCTGGAACTGACGCTACAGGTACAGGAACTGAATAATAAGTTGTGGGTTCAGGAACTGAGGCTCAATGAGTGGGCACCGAGGGAACTTCCTCCGGGGGATTCGTTGATTCAACGACTGCTGAAGCTGAATGAGCAAGAACTGACGCTCGATCATCGGGTGCGTGGGGAGAACCCAAGCTATAACTTGGTTGAAGAACTGCTGATGCCGAACCAGCCGAAACTGACACTGAAAGTGCAAACGCTGACGCTCAATGGTCAGGAACTTCTGCTGAAAGGACAGAAGCCATCTTTAGGGGAGCCAAAGTCTAGGCTGCGGACGCAGCAGGGGCTGGCGGATGCGCTGAAAAAGCAGGCGCAGGCACGGCAGGCGCTTCAACAGCAATCTATGCTTTTGGGAATACCAGCATTCTGCTGCATTTTTATGCTGGCGCTGTTATTAGGACAACGAAATAAAATATCCCTGACTTTGACAGGTCAACTAATTATTATCTTCCCCGAAGAATGGGTGGCTGAACTAGAAGCCTCACATCAACTCCTGAAATCTCAGGAGCGTTCTATCTGGGTTATCAGAAAGAAAATGCTTAAGGCTGTTGTGCAATTGCTGTGGGCATACTTTCAAATCAATGTTGAAAATCTCTGGCTACCTAAAAGCAAAGGACGTAACAAAATTGATAAGTAATTTTTGAGCTTATGAATAATTCAAATAACCTTTGGCTGATTGGCGCTCAACCAAAGGTTACTAACAGAAATTGAGCAATTTTTTAGGCTGATTGGCACTCAGCCCATAACTGTCAACAATCTAAACGAGGTTTAAATGATGACCAAGAAAATCAGTACCGCCTTTGGCAAAGGCGTACTATCTCCTATTTTAGTCCTTTTAGTGTCTGGTTCCCTTTGCTTGGCAGTGATTGATAAAGAAAATCGACCTGCTTACTTTGATATGGTCAAGGTTGCAGTAGGGTATTCCTTTGGTGCGATGAGGTTACCTGGAAGTGGAGATTCTAGTAATCAAAATGAAGAGGAGGACAAACAGCCTGATGAACAGGGCTGAAGCATGAGAAGCTTAACCACCTCCATCTAAATTTCTGGACATCCAGAGGTTGCAAATAGCTCTAAGAGCGCCTTTGGCGATCACCTTGCTTGTTTGACCTAATCAAAGGTGTCATCTTCTCACTTGCATTGCTCTAAGTTGCGATCGCCGCTTTGATGCACAGATGAGGGATGCGATCGCATCTACCGAAAAACGCACCAGTAGATTACCGCTAAGCATGTAAGACATAATCGCACTTGTAAGGCGTTTATCAATTATGTCTTACAGAACAGCAAGTGATTTTTTCTGCTTTTACATGCAAAACCAAGACATAGATTTAAATCAATAATAGCTTGGTATTTATTAGGCGTTAACTTATGAAAATCGGCGTTGGTAAGAAAAAAGTAAGCAATGAAATTATCTGACTTGGCAAAAAGGTTGATAGAAAAAGAACTCAGGGGGTACGACCGCGCAAACTTTTTGCTCAACATTGGCTCAAGAGTGAGAAGGTTCTGGACGCAATTGTCAAGGCGGCGGAGTGTAAGGAGGGCGATCGCTAATCGCGTGCTGCTCTCTCAGCCTCTTGGCGCGTAATGTCTTACAAAACAAAAATCCTGGCTAAAACGTAAGACGTTGTAAGACAAAAGAATGACTGTTAGGCGATCGCCTCAATGTTGTGATCGCCCGCAGAGATTAATAACGCTCTTAGAGTTATTGTTTTTCTGGATGTCCAGAAATTTATGGGTTGAAAGGATTCTCTAGCCAAACGACCCCAACGAGTACGAGCGAGCAATCATTAAGTTGGGTCAGGCACGGGACGGACAGACCATCAAAGCTTGTGACCTCCAGCAGAGCGATCGCTCTGCTTCAGCGACATTTCACCAGAAGACATTCGCATAATCTGATTGCGCGATCATAGCTCAATTAACTCTCTTGACGTTTTAGCTCCTGTATTAAAACTTGGCAACTTCTGCTAGCTTCTCTTGCCTGTTGCCTGTACTGTTTAGCCTGTTCCCGGTCGGTCAAACATACCTCAGTGGCTTTTTTACTGAAGGTGACAGCTAAAGCGCTAAGTTCTTTAATGCGGGTCTTTAGTTGTTCAACAGTTTTCATCTGTCCTCCAGTTCCGAAATCACAATTTCCAAATTTTCAATCTCTTCATAAAGTCTATCGGCTCTACTGGCTAGTAGGCTAGCATCATCAAAATCATTGTTTTCAACTGCTTTGTCATGTGCTTCATACAATTCTTCAACGATTTTATGTAGTTCGGCGTAAGCTTTCAGCAAAACACCTCTAGTTTCTGGTTTCATTAGGTAATGTTTGAAAAATCCTAATAACAGTCAATATATGAAAGCTTATTTGATAGTGGCTACCTGAGACAGCGATGGCATTAAGAGCGCGAATCTGTAAAATCAAAAATTCTGGAATAGAAATTAATCAAAATACTAACTTACCGAATGATATAAGCCTGTATCCTGATTAAACTCCCACCCTATACCAGATTTATCCTTACCCTTGCACCATGCCACAAAAAGTGGTGGTGGCAGATTAACTCGCTGCTCGCGTATAGTTTCTACACTTACATGAAGTCTTGCCGCTAAACCTTCTTCCGTTAGCGGTTGAATACGAGGAGTTTGCTTTCGATAGGATGAATTGTTGTACGATTTATTGCGCCGCTGCGGTTGGTTATTAAGGTAATTTTGAATTTTAATAATGGCATCAGCCAACTGTGTCATTCGGGCTGTCATTTCCTCAATTTTTTCTTCTAAGTCTGCAAGATAGTCACTTTTAGCTGCTTGTTGGCTATTAGAAAAGCCTGACAATTGTGACTCCATCTCGCTAAGTCGTTCGCAAATAGCCAATATCGTTTGAGTTGAGTTGTCACTACTACTTTGACTAGCAGCCAAGTATTTATCTAGGTATTCCTCAACACTCGCTTTTATTCTAGAGTCCAGGCGTTTATCTAAATTATGAAGAGCAATTACATCAAGGTCATCTAGGGAACCATCTAGGTAGAGTTCGATATATCGGGTGAGTGTGGCTGTTGCTGTCGTGCCTTTGGACTGGCAACGGGCGATAAACTGCTCCCACATCTTTTGGTCACAGTTAAAAGATGCCAGCTTTTTACTCTTCCCTGTATTGCTCATATCTAGGTAATGTCTAGGTAAAACTGGACTTTCCGCAACTGAGTGAGCGCGTCATCCATCATGATAATTACCTTGACAGTATCATCTTGGAGCGCACGAGTGTGTTTGCTGTGTCCAGTTATCTGAGTACCCAATTTCTGATAAGCGCTTCTTGGTAACGCTATCAGCTTTTTGTTGTCAAGTCTTGTTGACCAATTGTAACAATATTGTTATATTAATTTACATAAGTTAATAAATAAAGAATAAAAAAACTATGTACACCACAGTTAATGAAGACGGCGTTCTCAACAACTACGCAACTGAACCCAAGGTTTACTACGCTGAATACCCTGCAATTTGGGAACAACGCAAATACGTTTTACAGGGTGTGTTCGCTACATTGCTTGTCACTACTCTAGTTTTGGTTGGTATTAGTGTTAGCTAGGATTTTTAGACAACGGTTTCGGTATCTCAAGCTTGAAAGAAAGGATTTCTCTCTCTTGCCTCGATTTACGTCGAGGTTTTTCGTTGGTGGGTGTTGAGCGATCGCGGCTGCATTTAACTAGCAATTTTTCTTAGAGGAAGAAAGCGATCACAACCTTGATCGCCTTCACTTATCAAATACGACACGCGTGGCGCATTTAAAATGAGCTACTTAGCTGCTGTCTCAGGTGGATTACTGCAAGCCTCCTTTTTTAGTTGAAAGTCCAAAAGGGACGAAGGGGAAGATTTGAAGTTTACCGATGCTCCGCAGGTAGATGACTCAACTACAGAAAGAACTCGTTGAGCTACTACTGCACCAACAACTCCACTAACAACAACGCCAGCTATTAAAACAAGAGGTGAAGTTACTTTGAGAGTTCTTCCTAAAATGCTTCTGACTCTTGTAACGAGGTTGACCTTTGGCAGGTCAGCCTTTGGCTTTGGCTTATCATTAGAGTTAGTGTTAGTTTGCTTAGAATTGGCTTTGTTAGCCATATTTTTGACCCCTTTTTTGATGTATTTGAATTTGAGAGCCAGTTTGGTCGTTTCTCAGGCCACCAAGCTGGTTCTGCTTTTTGTAGCTGTGGGATTTACAGGATGCGCTCAGGCTGGGTGAAGTATCACCAGCCTGTTTATCACCCCAAGTAAAGTGTTCCTATGTGGTTCCTTTACCTTTAGGAAATTTGTCAACCTTAATGGTTCACAAACTTTGATTTGTTATTCCAACATTTTTAATATGTCCGTTTTTTAGTCAAAGCCTCCTATAATAAGATTCCCCACATAGCTTTTGTCAGGGTTAAGCCAATTGGCTTCACCTACCTATGCTGATATTGCATTAACTCAAAGCTCAAAAAGTAGGCGATTCTGTGCGATCGCAGCATTGGTAATGTTCATCCACCTTCTTTGCTACTTGATTGACCTACACATCTGGCGGAATCCGCCAGATAGCTCTTGCCGCTTTAGCTGTAGCTAAAAATATAGAGGAAGTCGCTTTTCTGAGTCACTAACGCTAACTAGGACAAACAAAAACTTTCTGACGACCAGTGCTGATATTGCAGCAATTTAAGATACAAAAGGCGACCGCAGTCATTACAACAGGATCGCCTTGAAGGACGAACAGCAGATTTTTGCGTTTATCCTGGCTCAATACGCAATCGTTCTCCAGTTTCTTTAATTTCAAATTCACTCAAAACTGTCAGCAGGTCATTAGGAAAATCAACATCTTTTTTGTCGATTTCATAAATTAACACGAGTGCTGGAAAATCCTGAAGCCAATCATTTACTGATAAACTTATTTACTTAAATACTGCATTACTGCATCAATTACTGCATTAATCTTCTACATCCTTAAGTGCTTCATCCAACAGAAAACGCACAATCTCAGCTTTTTTCCTCCCCGTCCTCGCCGCTAACATAGACAGCTTGCGGTGCATCGACTCAGATAAATCCACAGTAAGTCTAATTGTCGCTTCCTTGGGAGTGGTCGGACGGAGTTGAGACATAATACTAGGCTTGATGGGTTGAGGTGTGGGTGTGGGTAATGTATTTGGTTGGGGTTCTGGCTCTGGCTGTGGTTCAGGCTCTTGTTGGGTTTGAGTTATTACTTGCTCTGGTTCTTTTAGTTCATCCTGTTGACCATAGACAAACTCACGCGCCAAGGCATCATCGAGGGGCTTTCGTTTTTTAGTCATTTGAGCATCCCCATGATTTCTTTGAATAGTCGCTCATATTCCCGTTGAGACTCAGCTGCTGGTCGTCCCGATAAGTCCCAAATTGTGGCAGCTTGACCAAAGGTGTCAGCGATCGCTTGTTTTTGGTGAATCACTGTCTTTAGCACCGTCACATCTTTTGTTTTAGACAGGAGTGCGATCGCTTCATCGAGTAACTTTGTCCCCTTAACAGCACGGCTAATAAATATTGTGGCCTTGGGCGCACCACCGCGCACAGACTGAGCCTGCTTGATTAACCGCACCGCATCACTAGCAGATTGCAAATCTAAACCTGTCGGCTGACAGGGAACTATAGCTAGGTCAGTTCTGAATAAGATTGCCCTGCTAGCTTCAGATAAACCAGCTGGCCCATCTACAATTAGATAATCACACTCTTGCGCTAAATCTGGGATTTGCTCTAAGAGTTCATCTGGTGATTGCAGCACAGTAGTGGGAATTGAGTTAGACTCCATCGACTGGAGCCAAATAGAACTGCTACGTTGAGCGTCGGCATCTAGCAAGTGGACTTTATGACCTTTGCGAGATAGCCAATAGCTGATGTGAACGGCGGATGTTGACTTACTGCAACCACCTTTTTGATTAATAAACGCAATTACTGACATACTGCATTACTTACTGCATTACTGCATTAATAAAAAGTCTCATAATTCTGTAAGCTCAACCTTACGACCATCGGGGTCATTTAACACTACCCGACGAAAGAGCGAGGTTGACTCTCTAGTTGGTAGTACGGTATTTCCAATTTCTTGAAGTTTAGTAAGTACAGCATCAATGTTGGCGACTTTAAACCCCAGCATCGTTGCACCACTTTGTACTGGCGATTGTGCAGACCCATCAAATCCTGGATAAATTTCGATTGTAATTGTACCCAACGTACAAGCATAGTGAATCACCCCCTGACCGTGACATTCTTGCTCGAACTCCAGCCCAAAGGCTTTGTAAAATAACAGCGTTTTTAGGACATCGGCAGTTCTCAAAACCACCAAACTTAGCTCAGGCTGAGACATTTTTTTTCGATTAATTACTGCATTACTGCATTACTGCATTAAGTAATTAGCTATGGTACAGCAAAACAAGCGTTACTGAAACAGTGATAAACGAGTTGATGTAATCTCTTCAGTTTGGATAGAACAACTACCAAAAGTTGGATAGTTACTTTCAGTTATCTCAAAGCTTCTAAAATTTCTTCATTACTATACAAGGGCAGATAGGTCATCTTCTACCGCTATGTAAGACTTTTCTTCACGAGTAAGACAATCTTAGTAAATTGTCTGACTTGTGAAGAAAGTGATTTGTTGCAGCCTCTTGGCAGAGCGATCGCAACATTAAGGCGATCGCCATTGAGATTAATAGCGCACTTGGAGTTATTTGTTTTCTCTGGATGTCCAGAATTTTTTTGGCTAAAAAGATTCCCAAAACTATTGAAGGCGGTCAACATCAAGCTTGATACAATCAGGGACGGAAAACACAATTTTCTGATTGCGGGTGTGCGATGGAAGCGAGAAGCGAAATCACAATTAAATTTAGTGGCTCACTGCCAATAGCCAAACCAGCACCAAACAAAAAAGTCGAAATCGAACTTACCGATCAGAACGGCATTATCTTCACTGCTCTACTGAATGCCAAAAGCTGGCGCAAAGCAGAAGCTAATGCTTCGGAGTTTGCAGACTGGGCTGGGGCAGTATCAGGCAAACTTGGTGTGCGAACAGACAACGGGTTTGAAGTTGTTGAAGCTGGAGTACAAATCTTTGAGAAAAAAAAGAAGGAAGAGAAACCTCTTGCTAGTAATGCCGCAGATGAAACTGCCGCAAGTTGAAATTGGAATTGGAGCGATCGCCTGGATGCCTAAAAAGCGATCGCTAATCTCGTGCTGCTCCCTCTCAGCCGCTTAGAGCGTGATGTCTTACAAACCAAAAGTCCTGAATCAATCAGACAAGCAGACTCAAAAATTTTGACTGATTTGTAAGATTTTGTAAGACAACAGGATGATTGCCAGGCGATCGCCGCCAAAGAGTAGAGGAAAAAATGCTTTCTAAAACCACAAAGTAAGAAACGCTTTGACTGAATTTCTTACTTTAGTTGGCACAAGCCGCGCCAGAACAATGGTTTTGAAAGCCAATGTCGCGCACTGTTCTTGCTCGGTCGAGCCAAGCAAGCTGGGGGGGCAGGGGTAGCAGGGGGAGAAAATTGCGATCGCGCTAACTTCGACCGAGCAATCAAGGTGCGTGGTCGTACCTACTTCAAACCTTGACTAATAAAGCTTTTAAGCTAAGTTAAAACAATTTTTTCTTAATTTATTTCTTAATTGGCAATTAATTATATTTAATAAACTTCTAATCAGCATTGTTTAAAGATTATCTTTCATCAAGAGCAAGAGATTTAGAAAATAACTACCTTATAAATGTAGTTATAATTAAAATTACATCAGTAGGGAAAGATATCCTTTTTAACCCTACTAAAATCTACCCCAGACCAATCAATTCCATCGAGTGAAGCTAGACCAAAATCAGTATCTTCCAATATAGCTCCAGTCAAATTAGCATTGACAAGAGAAGCTTGGATAAAGTTAGCCCCACTCAAATCAGCTTCAGTCAAGTCGGCTCCGTTCAGAGTGCTTTCGGACAATTTTGCGCCTCTCAAGTTAGCCCCACTCAAATCAGCGTTGTCCAACTTGGCAGAATCTAAGATAGCCCCACTCAAATTAGCTTTACTTAAGTCAGAATTTTCTAAATCAGCGCACAGAAAGTTAGCTCCACTCAGATTTGCATTACTTAGTTGAATTTCGCTCAGGCTAGCACGTACAAGCTTGACTCCACTCAAATCAATTCCGCTAAAGTCTCTTTCTCCAGCAGCATAGCGTTTTAAAAGTTCTTCTTTGTTCATACCCGTGTATCTAAATCAATTAATACTAACCTTTGAAACTCGCCTTGAATGTCGTAATTCCCTCATTACACGACATCCAAGAACGCGATTACGCTACTCATCATGTTTTTAGAGATATGTGATATCACATTTGTGCTGTTTTATGAAGGCAATTAATTAGTAAGAATTGCTCCTTTGGGAGAACCATACTTTTTAGCGATAGCTTGCACTACTTTACATTTTTGACGAATTTTTTCGTCATATTCATCTGTTCCATATTCTTCATCATCATAACATCTATATAACTCTGGTAAGATTGTCCCAACTGTTTCCAAAGATTCTGCGATCGCTAACATCATGTTTGTCAAACTTGGAAACCACAATCTATCGCGTCTGCCTTCTCGTTGTAACACAGGGGAAATCTCAACCTGTGTATCTGAGCCAGCAATTACTAAAAGACCGTTCTCATAAGAAACGAAGGGAAGACATTTTGGCTCATATATGTCGTCTGGAAAATAAAATTTTTCAGCTTCTTCTATTGATAAAAAATGAATCAAATCGTCTGCTCTTTCTAACAAACTCTCTAATGCACAATTATATGTTGAATTATTGTTATAAGGCCCATCCCAATCATCAGGAAAACGATCACCTCTAGGCGCACCAGCCCATTGATAGAATTGATAAGCCTCATTAGATAACGAAAACGGGAAAAAACTAAGTCTGCTTTCGATTTCTTCTGCACTCATACCCGGTTCAGTGAAACGCCAACCACGCGCTACTCTTATTCTTTCAAGTGCTTCAGTCAAATTTGACATTGCTGTATATCTTCGGGAACTGAAATATTTCTTATTAAAGATAGCTGGCTTCTCACAGAACTAGCATACTAATTTGGATAAAATACATTTTAAGTAATCTTTTGAAGCCCCGACCGCGCAAGGAAGTTAGGCAGTCGCACCTAGCTAGAGCCTTGATAAATCTAGCTACTTGCTAGTAAGAAATTCTATTGCTTACTTTTTTTTCTTAAAAACGCCCCGGATATAAGTAATTTCATCATTATTAATTGAGTAGTATTGATTAACATCTATCTTGGCGATCGCCAAAAATTCCAATGGCGCAAGCAAGAGCTATTTGCTTTTTCTGGATATCCAGAAACTATCTCAATATTTCCTCGATAAAACCATCTATGTGCTTCTTGGCTTTTTTGTACTCAGGTGCTTGGCGACCTTGCTTCCGGCTGGCAAGGGAGCGATCGCTCCCAACACTCAAAAACCTCTGTAGATGATCTAAGTCACGGGCAAGCGAGCTTTGGCTGAGTAAGATTTATTACGAGAAGAAATTGGAGAGAAGCACAGTTTGCTCAAATGAGTAGAACAATATCGGGAACACTTCTATGACTAATTTTACTGATTGGTTTGTCAGGCTGACTGGTAAGCAACCTTTTCCTTATCAAGAACGCCTTGCTACAGAATCAGAGTTCCCCATTTTGTTGGATGTTATTACAGGTGCAGGTAAAACAGCAGCAGTTGTCTTAGCTTGGCTTTGGCGGCGAAGATTGCATTCAGACAACCTAATTCGTCAGAAAACTCCAAGACGACTAGTTTACTGTTTACCGATGCGAACCTTAGTTGAGCAAACCCATGCAGAGATTGAGAAGTGGCGACAAAAAGCTGGCTTAACTGATGAAGTAGAGCTGCATTTACTGATGGGAGGAGCCGTTAGTCAGCGCTGGGATAGCTATCTAGAGAAAGATTGCATCCTCATTGGCACTCAAGACCAGCTACTCAGCCGCGCTCTCAACCGGGGCTATGGCATGAGCCGTTACCGTTGGCCTGTCCATTTTGCATTACTGAATAATGACTGCCTTTGGGTAATGGATGAAGTGCAGCTGATGGGAGCGGGGCTAAGAACTACAGCACAACTCCAGGGGTTTCGAGAAGATTTTCAGACTTATGGAATAGCTAAGTCCTTGTGGATGAGCGCTACTCTTGACCCAGAGTTATTACAAACCGTAAACTACCAGCCTGACCTTAGTAAAGTTCACAAATTAACCGCAGCAGATAAATCTCACCCAGTTTTACAACAGCGAATAGAAGCTAATAAGAAACTAGTTAAAGCCCAAACAGTACTAGCTAGCAATGAAAAAGACTATGCCAAAATATTGGCTCAAGAAGTAGTCCAAGTCCATAAAACTGGCACTTTGACATTGGTGATTTGCAATCGAGTCAGTCGTGCCCAAGCGGTTTATCAAGAGTTAGAGAAACAGAAGCTAGTTGAAGACCCTCTGTTACTAATTCATTCGCGTTTTCGAGGGCAGGAACGTCAGGAACTGAATAACAAATTACATGGGTTTGTTTGCGGTATTCTCGTTGCTACTCAAGCTATTGAAGCAGGCATAGATATTTCAGCACAAATTCTGTTTACAGAATTAGCTCCTTGGTCATCTCTGGTGCAAAGAATGGGTAGATGTAACCGTTACGGAGAATGTTCGGATAGTGCCACAGTGTACTGGGTTGATATTGATTTAAAAAAGAAAGAATTTGTCAGTCCTTATGAAAATGAACAGTTGGTAGAAGCGCGAGAATTTTTGATGACTTTAGAGGATGTTGGCCCCAAATCTTTGGCAAGCATTAAAGCAAAATTGCTGGAAGTTGATGGTCTAATTCCTCGCAAACATGATTTATTGCAACTGTTCGATACTTCAACAGACTTGGCTGGTCATGATATAGATGTTTCCTCATTTATTCGGGAAACTGATGATACAGATGTAGCGATCGCTTGGCGGAATTGGGAGGACAACCAGCTTGAAGTCGCAAGTGGTGCTTTATTACAAAAAGAACTCTGCCGGGTAAGTATTTATCAAGCCAAAAAATTGCTGGACAATCTAAAAAAACAGCAACGTTACCCTTGGGTTTGGGATGGACTACAAGGCAAATGGGTAAGAGCTACAAGCCTTTATCCAGGAATGTCCTTACTATTAAATTGCTTGGATGGTGGCTATTCTGTGACTTTGGGTTTTACTGGAGACCCTAAGGATCTGCCAGAAGAAGTGAAAGCAGAGGTAATTGAGGCAGATCGGGATGATGGAGATTCACTTACCAATCTGCCGGGGATGTATATCACCCTGGTGGATCACTCACAGGATGTTGCAAATGAAGTCCGACGACTTTGCCAGAGCTTTTCAGAGTATGGCCTGGCAACAGATTTACTAGAAAGGGCAGGACAGTGGCATGATTTGGGCAAAGCCCATGAAGTTTTTCAAGAAATGCTGACTCGTACACGTCCCGATCTAATTGGTGAGCAATATTGGGCAAAATCTGGCGATAAATCCCAAATGAAACGGGAACGTCGAGGTTTTCGCCACGAGTTAGTGAGTGCCTTGGTGGCATTACAGCAAGGAGAGCCTTTTCTGTTAACTTATTTAGTTGCAGCACATCACGGCAAGATACGCTTGAGTATCCAACCACGTCCCCAAGAGTTCCAGCCACCAGAACCAAACAGAAAGTATGCACTGGGAGTTTGGGATGGTGATGATTTCCCTGCGGTTAATTTGGGTAATGGTGTCGAGATAGAAGCGCAAAAATTATCTTTAGCTTGCATGTTCATGGGAGAGCATCAATCTGGAGAATCTTGGGCAGCACAGGCGATCGCACTTTTAGAAGAATATGGGCCTTTTAAACTGGCTTTCTTAGAAACCATTATTCGTGTTGCTGACTGGTGTGCTTCTGCTAGATATGCTCCTGACATTTTGAGGAGAACTGATGCCTGAAATTATTCTCTTGCCTGGTTGTACGGCAGAACCCTTATCCAACTACCTAAAAGCATTGGGTGTATTGCGATTGGTGGTTGAGCAAAAGAAAGACCCTACAGCTAAAGGTTGCTGGCGTAACAATTCCTTTGCATTAATTGCTAACTTATCTCAGGATGAGCTATTACAGTTTTTTTTGCAGGATTACCAACCGACTCCATTAGTTGCACCTTGGAATGGTAGCACTGGTTTTTACCCCAAAGATAATAAGAAAACAATCGAAGCTATCCTCAACTCGCAAACCAAGCGCTTGGCAGACTACCGGGAAACTGTTCATAGCGCCCAAAAGCAGGTAGATGATCTCCAGCTAACTGCCCAACCCAAGGACAAAGACGAAAAGAAGAAGCTGCTAACCAAACTGCGGAATAATCTCCCAGACAAAGCTGTGAAGTGGTTAGATACTTGTACACTGATTAATTCTTCTGAACTAAAATTTCCACCTTTAACTGGCACAGGCGGAAATGACGGTAATTTTGAGTTCAGCCGTACTTTCATGCAGCAATTACAGGAGCTACTCGATTTTCAATCAGGGGCACCAAAGGAGAATGCAAAGTTACTGCTACAAGCTTCTTTGTTTGATGCCACTGTGCCTGGACTATCTTTTGCAGGCAAAATTGGGCAGTTCAATCCGATCGCCGCTGGTGGTGCCAACGCTGCACCAGGCTATGATGCCGACTCTAGAGTCAATCCTTGGGACTATGTACTCATGCTAGAAGGCATCATGCTGTTTACTAGTGGTGCAACTCGTCGCTACGAGCAATCAGAATCAGCAGACTTCGCCTATCCATTCACGGTTCGCCCTTCAAATATAGGATATGGCAGTGCTGCGGATGGCGATGAAGCCAGAGCCGAACTGTGGACACCCCTGTGGTCAGCACCAACAGGGTTAAAGGAATTGGAACTGTTATTCAATGAAGGACGGGCTAAAGTTGGCGGGCGGACAGCACGCGATGGTGTAGACTTCGCCAGAGCAATTTCCAGTCAGGGAGAACAACGCGGAATTGATGAGTTTACTCGCTATAGCTTTCAAGTTCGCAATGGTCTTTCATACTTTGCAATTCCCTTGGGACGTTTCCAGCCAATCGTTAATCCCCAAGTTGACCGCCTGGTGGAGTTAGATGGATGGCTATCTTATTTCAAACGCGCTGTTAGTGATGCCAATGCCCCAGCTTCAGTGAAACGGGCACACCGGAGATTAGAAACAGCATTTTTTGAGTTGAGTGTAGGTAAAAAGCCGTTACTTGACGTGCTGATTGCGCTGGGAGAAGTGGAAGCGGCTTTAGATCGTTCGCTGCGATTTACCAAAGACAAATTTTTGCAGCCCATCCCAGAACTCAATTCTCAATGGATTCAAGATTGTAACGATTTATCAACAGAATTTCGTTTGGCACTGGCTTTAGTAGGTAGAGGATTGCGCCAAAGATTAGTACGGGTAAGGAAAAATAAACAGGGGAGAAATGAATGGCTGGAAAATGACGATAGTATTACCACCTGGCAAGTAGGAACTTTAGAGACCAACTTGATTGCTCTGTTGAGGCGAATAGCTATTGAATCTGAGCAGAATTCAAAACAGCAAGAAGAAAACCTCAATACTGAGTCGAAAACAGAATGGACTTTTCCCCAAGCCCAACTGGATGACATTGTGCGCTGGATTCACGGTGATGTTGATGATGCGCGAATTGAAGAAATTGCTCGTGGACTGTCTTTAGCCAAGCTCCCCCAAGAACGTCCAAAGTCAAGTCTTCCCGCTTTACCAATACCAACTGCCTATGCTCTGGTGGCAATTGTCCATCATCGCACTCTTAAACGAGATGCCCTACAAAAAGTTTTTCAGGGCAATACGCAAGCTCAAGACCTAACCTTACCCACAGTCCCCACATTGCTGGGAAAATTGGCAGTCGGAGATTGTTACACAGCTACTGGATTAGCTGCCCGTCGCTTGTATGCTAGTGGTCTAAATCCGGCTATTACAGATGGAGTTTTTGAACCGAGCGATCGCACCCGGCGTATTGCCGCAGCCCTAGCATTCCCAATTTCTGATGTAAATATCGCTCGTTTACTCAAGCAAATTAAAAGACTTGACCCTAATACTGATTCCCAGGAGTAATTAATGGATTTCTCATTATTAAAAGATGAACCTAGACTGTTAATTGAAGCCGACCTTGAACCAATACAAGGAACTCGCTTTCAACCCACAGGATTCCCTGATTTAGGGGCTGCAACTTATCAACTTCCTGGCGATAAAAAACCAATGCTGCTACTAGAGTCAGCCCAAAGTGTAGCCAATCGTTTAGAAAGTACTATTTGGGATGAAGTCGCCCAAGATGTAGTGCAACCATTGCGGGGTATTCCCTATGTGGTAGTCAAGCAAGAAAACAAGGTGCTGACTAATTCTTTGCTAGAAGCACATCGTCTTAACTCTTTCTATATTTTGGAAGGCAAAGACCGCAGCTTTTTTGAGCAATTGAACAAAGAACTTGATGCACCAAAAGAAAGTCCTGTAGACTTTCAAAAACTGGCTAAAGTTTTAGCAAAGTATGATATCAATTCATTACTGCATGGTATTTTTCTTGCTAAAAAAGAAATTGCTGGCGGACGGTTTAAATTAGCCCGTGCCCTTTCAGGTTTTATTGAAGCCAAAAATATTAGCATTGTTAGTTCTGGTGGAGTGAAGAACGACCGAGTTAACCCATCAGCTGATGCGAAAAAAGGTGGTGGTAATATTCCTTATCACCGAGAAGAATACACTGCTGAGGAAATCAAAGCTTATTTCAACCTAGACTTAGCACAAATCCGTGGTTATGGCTTAAGCTCAGAAGTTGAAGATTTGCTGATTGCCATCGCGCTCTACAAAATTCAAAGTTTTTTAGAGCGCGGATTGCGCCTACGAACTGCGTGTGACTTGGAATATTTAACAATAGCGGTTAAGCGCCCAATAGAATTTGAATTACCAAATCTCACAACTCTCACTAAAGCGCTACCTGGTCTAGTGGCAGATGCAAAACCTGCTTTTGCTAATCCACCAATTACTACGGTTAAATACGAAGCGGAAGAGGCTGGAAAGAAAAAATGAGTGTTGGGATTTCTATTCAATTTCTCACTGGGCGTTATCATGCTACCCCCTGGGATCATCAAGTTAATGAAGGTGTGGTAGAGTGGCCTCCTGCACCTTGGCGGATTCTGCGTGCTTTAGTCTCAGCCTACTATCGCTTGCCACAACCACCCGCTAGAACTGAGTTACGTCAATTATTAATCTGTTTAGCTAATAGCTTACCTAGGTATGTCGTACCAGAGCGGACTATAGCCCATACTCGGCACTATATGCCGATTTGGAAAGAAGGAAAAGCGACGACAACCAAAGTGTTTGATACTTTTATAGTCTTACCAGGAGGAACCCTTTCCGCTGAGGCAGTGGTCAAAGTGGTTTGGCCGGATGTGCAATTAAATCAGTCTCAACTAAATTTGCTCAAGCAACTATGTCGCCAAGTAAGTTACCTGGGACGTGCTGAATCTTGGGTAGAGATGCAGGTGATTGATGATTTAATCTCTGTTGCCGAGTGCAATGCTGTGCCTGCCAAGTGGGAAGACCAACCAAAGATGTCACAGGAACAAGCCAGGGTTTTAGTACCACTAACAGATCAGGAACTGGAGGGATTTAAAGCAGCGATCGCTGTTTTACCCAAGCCCAAAAAAGGTAAAAGTAAATGGAAAGCGCCTGGGGATATTTTAGAAGCGCTGGAGTTGGATATTGGCAACTTACATAATGAAGGCTGGAATGGTATTCCCGGCACTCGTTGGGAAACATACATCATCAAAGCACAGCCGGAACGCTTGCGTCCAAATTCTCTTGGCTTTAGCGGTGATAATCAACAACGACCTACTTTTGCTCGATTTGCTCTAGCTGCCAATGTGCTGCCAAACCTCACAGAAGCCATATCTTTGGGTGAGCGGTTTCGTCAGGCACTAATGGCATGGAGTAAGAACGAATTACAAAAACCTGCGATTATTTTTTCTGGTAGAAAACCTGATGAGGCTGTTCAATCTACAGATAGCGAGGAATTCTATTTAAAAGGGCAACAACATGCTTGGTATCTACCAGAAGTTAATCGGCAGGGCAAAATTGACTATGTAGTAGTTTATGCAGCAGCAGGATTTGATTTCCAGCAAGCAGTGCCTGCTCTTAAAAAACTTTCAAAAGTATGGGGAAATGAGGGATTTGATATCCAGACAATTTTAGTATCCTTGGGGCAAGTAGAGGATTATGCTACAGATAACAGACAGCAACAAGGAAAGTACCGTGTTATTGGTAATAGCCGAAAATGGCGCAGTTTAACGCCAATGTTATTACCACGCTACCCCAAACTTTGTAGCAATGGTCAGAAAAAGTATATTACTAATACAGAGTTTCAAGTTGATGGGCCAGAGGAGCAGGCACTGAAATTACTCACACATCTTAAGTATTTGAATATTCCTGATAATTGCATAAGAGAGGCAGAAGCTGAGTGGCTATGTTTAAAAGCCCCAAACAATACCGCACTAGTCAAAGTCAAATGCTGTGATAGTGGTGTTTCTCAATATCAATGGCAAGCCTTTAAGCGTCGTCGTCATCACGGTGATGGGCGCAAGGCATTAGATAATGGATATTGGTTAGAGATAGAATTTGCACAGGTTCAGCAAGGGCCGATCGCTCTTGGATATGCAGCACACTTTGGACTAGGTGTATTTGTACCAATAGAAGAGTGAATTGCGCGGATGGGTAGCTGTAATTTTGCACTGTTGAGTTTAACACAGAAAATCCATACTATATAAGGATTTCAGACAAATAGCCCCAAAAAGCATCCGCGCAGTTCCTAAAACCATTATTAATAAAAGGTTTGAGCATTTTAAGATTTAGTAGATACTGTATATGTGCGGGCGAAAATTTACTAAATATTGCTCATCCGCGCCACTGTACCTTGAAAACTATATATAGTAAGCTTTTAGCAAGTCCGCTGTGACTCTGCCCGTCAAAGGTGCAGCCCCATTGAAGCCTGTTATTGAACTTTGGGGGCGTTCTCGTCAGATTGTGACTCTGCCCGTCAAAGGTGCAGCCCCATTGAAGCAGTGCAGAAAAGAAAGGTTCTTTGATGCTTGTGACTGTGACTCTGCCCGTCAAAGGTGCAGCCCCATTGAAGCAAACTGAGTACACCAGCATTAATTGCACCAGAAACAGCGTGACTCTGCCCGTCAAAGGTGCAGCCCCATTGAAGCATGGGATTTGAAACAGGCGGAACTTATAGCGCCAGGTGACTCTGCCCGTCAAAGGTGCAGCCCCATTGAAGCAAGGAACACCACCAAATGACCACAGTAGTAAATGGTGACTCTGCCCGTCAAAGGTGCAGCCCCATTGAAGCAACTTAAGGGGTGTATTAGGGCTGAGTTCTCTGAAGTGACTCTGCCCGTCAAAGGTGCAGCCCCATTGAAGCAGGAAATGGGAATCCCAACGGATCATCTATTACTGGTGACTCTGCCCGTCAAAGGTGCAGCCCCATTGAAGCTGCTGCGATCGCGCCTGGTGATTTTTGAATTTTTAGTGACTCTGCCCGTCAAAGGTGCAGCCCCATTGAAGCGATGTGGGGGCAATCCTCAATTTTATTGCTCAGGGTGACTCTGCCCGTCAAAGGTGCAGCCCCATTGAAGCATCAAAGCACGATATGAGAACCCAAGCGCTAGATTGTGACTCTGCCCGTCAAAGGTGCAGCCCCATTGAAGCTAAAATTCGATTCAGCATTCCCTAAAGCTTGCTGTGGGGTGACTCTGCCCGTCAAAGGTGCAGCCCCATTGAAGCCCCATACTTTCCAAAAACTCGCCCAACCCATTGCAGCGTGACTCTGCCCGTCAAAGGTGCAGCCCCATTGAAGCTTATGAGCTAGTTGAGATTGAAAGATTTGGCGCTAGTGACTCTGCCCATCAAAGGTGCAGCCCCATTGAAGCGGCACAACTGAAGCGATGGTTAAAACGCTCACGAAGTGACTCTGCCCGTCAAAGGTGCAGCCCCATTGAAGCTGAAGTTGAGGGCGATCGCGGGCGTGAACTGATAGGTGACTCTGCCCGTCAAAGGTGCAGCCCCATTGAAGCTCCATCATTCCTATCAGTGCCTCCACATAGCTAGTGTGACTCTGCCCGTCAAAGGTGCAGCCCCATTGAAGCGACACATACGACCCTGAGAAATTCCGTGCGCCTGCTAGGTGACTCTGCCCGTCAAAGGTGCAGCCCCATTGAAGCAATTCTCTATTCTGTCCCTGGACAATCTGCCTTTTGTGACTCTGCCCGTCAAAGGTGCAGCCCCATTGAAGCTACTGCGGCGAGTTGGAGCAAGCAGTACCAATAATGTGACTCTGCCCGTCAAAGGTGCAGCCCCATTGAAGCCAGGGTATCTGCTTTGTATCTTTCAAATATCTGCGGGAGTGACTCTGCCCGTCAAAGGTGCAGCCCCATTGAAGCGCAAAAGTGTGGCGAGTGCTGTAAGGCTTGATGTATGGTGACTCTGCCCGTCAAAGGTGCAGCCCCATTGAAGCAACCAGTGGCGACTAGAACAAGACGGCTGGATACTGTAACTCTGCCCGTCAAAGGTGCAGCCCCATTGAAGCGTAGGAATGCTATTTAGTGCAGGTTCCTTAATGTGACTCTGCCCGTCAAAGGTGCAGCCCCATTGAAGCTAGATGCGATCGCAGCAGCGCTGACACCTGAAGAAGTGACTCTGCCCGTCAAAGGTGCAGCCCCATTGAAGCAGGGTGCGATCCATTCGTAACACCCCAGCCGAGAAGTGACTCTGCCCGTCAAAGGTGCAGCCCCATTGAAGCAAAAGATGGCGCGGTGTAAGTACAGAATTAGAGCAGTGACTCTGCCCGTCAAAGGTGCAGCTCCATTGAAGCATTCCCCAGTAACCAACAGGTGAGCGATCGCAGAACTTTTTAGTCTACTGTTTTTAGTTCGTTCTTCATCAAACCTTGTTTGTCCAGAATTTTTCTGGATATCCAGAAAAGCGATCGCTTTGGGAGATCCTATGAATGTTTGATTTTTAGCATAAGTATTAGCCGTTATTTAGGTAAATAGTTAACATTTGTACAGCCTCATCCAATCATCTCTATATATTTCTTGCTTCCTTGATTTACCAAAAGCCCAATATGTAATCACAGCTTTTACAAAGTACCTAAAACACCGATTCAGTAATCGGAATCATGAAGAAGAAACCCGGTTTCGTTAATTTGCAACAAGGAATACTTGGTTGTAAAAGACCTTAACCCTGTTCTGTCACTTCCGGAAAACAATAATCGTAGCGAAACACTGGAACTTTTATCTAATCAAGCTTTGAGCTTTTATTTTCTAATAGAAACTAAAATTTGTAGCCAAAAACTGAAAAGTAAAGCTCCGAAAGGCTTTCAGCGATTGAGTTTTCCCAGTCTGACACAAGAGGGTTAAAACAGAGTTTGTCAGTCATGTATTTTATGAATGAATCGGTGTTCTAGAATTCATTTCGATGCTGCTAATTCTTCCTTTGCAGCACTGGCGATCGCCTCACTCCACACATCGTAAAGACGATAAGGGTATGGGCTTGCGTAGCCGTTGCTGAGTCCAGCCGATCTGAGTGCCAAAATCACAAACCGCCTCGTCATCCACGATTTTTTCTATCACGCCATTCATCCCATCACGTGTTTGGGTTTCATCTGCAACTTGGACGCGATCGCCTACTTTCAACACTGGTGATTGGGGACGAAGTGCTTTGATCGCTTCTTTCTCCGCCGCTGTTAGTTGTCCCCACACCGCTTGTTTAAATTCTAGTGTCCATCCCTCAGTTAAGGCTTCAATAATACTCCAGTCCATTTTTATGACGGCAGCTCGAAGTAATTCGGCGTTGCCTTGCACTATTTTGGGGTCATTGAATGATTGGGGCGAGACGTTAGGTTGAGAAACAAGGTTGGGACACATTTGTAATTCTTGCTGTGTAATGGTTTCAGGTTTTTCTACTTTTTTACTGTCCCAACCTATCTTATCGTTTTCAAAACTTTCAATTTCTGATGATTGCTGTGTGCGATCATCACTGCTCTCAGAGTTTTGGAAAGTTTTATCAAAAAGGTTAGGACAGGTTGGGACAGTTAAATGTAACTCTTGCTGTATAAGGTTTTGAGGATGTCCTAACCTTGTCCCAACCTCTTGTATAGTTTTTTCATCTAAAAGTGGCTGGTCTGCTTGCTGTGTAAGAATTTGTGTACTGTCCCAACCTTGTGTCCTAACCTCTGATTTGAGCCACGGGTAAATCCGCTTGTTGTTGTTAGCCCGTCTACGTTTGCCCTTACGCCAGCCGTTAGCGCTGAGAATCGCAGCTACTCGCATCTTTTGTTTGCAGTCTTGTCGAGCAACTTCAATTTTCAACGCCTCCGACAATATGTCGCTGAGCGAGACTTCTCTCCTTTGATTTGCCCAACTTAGTACTGAGTCTTCCCAAGGATCGGAACTTTGGTATTGTCCGTTAGCCGCTTTGAGTAATTCATCCTCAGCATCAGTCAGCCACCACTGCTCACCACTGCGGTATGCTGCCACCGCCGCTGCCCAAATACGATCGCGCTCTTTCTTCAGTTGAGCAATATTAATCTTCTTTACTTTCGTAGCTACTACCCAGAAGCGACGTTCCCCTGTCGGATCGTGCAAAAACTCATCCTTATTGGTTGTTCCCACAAGAATACTGGGGCGCGGCATATCCTCAATATCGGTACCGTAGGGCTTGCGGATTGAATCGGATTTACGGCTGAGAAATGCCTTTAATTGAGAAACTTCTTTTTTCTTGTAAGCTGTCTCAAATTCGGCATACTCCAAAATCCAGTATTGGGACAATTTAAGAATTTCGTCCTTTTCAGTCCCCGACGAAATATCGTCACTGAAGAATGCATTACCAGCCAAAGTTGACCAAAATGTAGATTTCAAACCCCCTTGATCACCCTGCAAAATGCAGATGGTATCGTGCTTGCATCCTGGGTCAAACGACCGTGCTACAGCTGCAATAAGGGTACGTTTAATCAGTGCAGCGTGCAGTGGATCGTCAGTGCCAAGGTAACCGGAGGCGATCGCCTCCAATATTCCTAAGTCCACATCTGGGTTAGCTATTGCTACTGATTCGAGATATTCAACAACTGGACTGTAGGAGCGTTCCTGTGCCAGTTCCAGCACAATGCCCTTAGCTTGCTCTTTATTGATATCAATATGTATTTCTCTGGCAATCTTTAAGTCAAGGCGGTCGAGGGGCAACCATTGCTCGTCAAGTTCCACCTGCTTTTTCAAGGTGTTCCATCGCAAGCGATCGCCCCAAATACCACGAACAACATTAAATTTCTGCTCCAGTTTACTTCGTGTAAAGCTTTCCTGATCTTGTAATTGCTCTGCCGATTGCTCATCTTGTTGCGTTTGTTTTTCTGCTACTGCCCTATGAATTTCTTCTTCGAGCCGCTGAATAAAATCTGAGGTTTCCATCCCTTGTTTCTTCCCCCACTCGATCCAATCGACAATATCGCCTTTTTCTGGGCATTCTTTCCACAAGCGTACTGGATCTAATTCAATGAATGGAAGTTGTACCTTCGCAGATGCGATCGCTACTTTCTTAGCTTTGTTTTGCCCTTCTGTATCATTATCGAAATGATAAATGATTCCAGTAGCACCAGAATCTTTTAACTTTTGCAGTTGCTTAATTATCCAGTCTAATTCCCAGTCTGCCGCCTGATTTGTGATACCTACTAGCCCCAGATCCCGTAATGCCTCTACACAATTCTCTCCTTCCAAAAAGGAAATCCATTTCCCAAATCCGTATTCTAGTGCCTCATCCATGCGATAAGGTTGCCATTTTTCGCCATTTTTTCCATTCCGCTCTTTACCATTTGCATCAATATAGTATGGCTTTGGCTTGCAAGCGGGGTGCTTTTTCCCATTTTCTTGCTCTATTCTCTTTACATATTGATGCTCAGAGTAGTTGAAAATTCTCTCGTATCTATCGCCTTTTCTTTGTCGTGAAAGTACTTCTCTAGAAGCAGGGAGCTTGGCTAACTCGATAGGATGATTTGGAATTTTTGCAGGAATTGGTGTGGGATCTGGCGCTTTTGGTTTTACTGCGCTCGCTTTTGATAGAAATGTTGAGTGGTACTTTTGTGTTTCAGGCGCGTAGAATGGCTCTCCCTCTCGATCGGTTTTCGATGTTTTTGTCCATCCTCGTGCTGGTTCTGCTTGGCGCTTGCATACGGTCAACTCGCCAATTGAGTAACACCAATCTGGTTTACCGCAATGAGGGCAGGGGTTACTTTTTGTAGCTTGTTGAAGTTGCAAGTCGTTTTTCGCTACAAAAATGTTGGCTTCGGTGCCAAATTGCATTACTGTCATGATTTTGTCCTATTTAATCATGCAGCCTCTTATTTAATTAGTTGTCGCAGGCTTCCTTGGCTTTCCAATATTCTCATTTATGCTATATTGTGAAATAACCAAGGCATCCGCATAGTGCTTGGTACCACTATGTGGCAGTGATCCTTGAAACAGCCTAATAAAAGGGCTGCGTTGGCTCAACCAAAATAATAAGCGACAAAAGGCATTTAAGGAAATCCCTTAAGTGCCTTTGTTGCATAAAAAATTAAAACGATTTGTAAATCAAATTTCTGGATGTCCAGAAATTTGTGCGAAAGCCGCCAGAGGCAATCACACCCATGACTAAGATTTAGAATTAGCGGGTATAAATCTTGTAATTCCTTGTCAGGTGTAGTCATTGCCATTGCCGCCCTGCCTTAATAAGTATTCCCAAATCCGCCGAATCTCTGATGAAGGTTTCTCGGTCAGTTTCGGCATTCTGGATGGAATGCATCACGATACCTGTCAAGCTGTTGACATCCTCTGTTAAATTGTCAACTTTTGCAGTCAGGTTAGCGATCGCAGTTGTGTTGGACGCTTGCTGCTGTGCCACTTGTAGCAGAATTGCTTCTAACCTATCAAGACGAGAATGTCCCGCAGAATCACCATAAGATATGGGGGATTCAGTCATTGTTCATCCTCCGAGTTAGAAGTCCAGGTGGTGCATTAACCTTAACCCAATGTGAAATTTGAGATTGAGTTACTTCATTCATATTTGTGCCTTTTTAGCTGCATACAGCATCAAACTGACGCTTTAGTCCTAAGTCAATAGAAATCGTTAAGCGGTCGGCATTGTCTTTTCGTGCCATCAATTGAGAAATCACATGGACATCACTATCTTCTCGCTCACGTATTAACGCAAAAATACGGACTTGAGGCTTATAGATGGAAATTAGTTTCCATCTAGGGGGTCAAATGCTGATTCTTACGTTAGGAACAACGGTTCCAGAAAAACGATGCCTTTAGCAACCTGACGGAATCCCTACCTCACCTTCCCGCTTGAAAAATTCGCTCAGCAGTCAAATTTAAATCTCTCAAAGTTGGTGATTGGATGCGATCGCCACTGCGAAACTGGCTAACTTGGTACTCACCCTCAACCAACTGGTAGACAGAAATAGTTGGTTGCTTTGGGTTGCCAATAAATGCCCGTCCGCCCAATGCGGCGTAATCGACAATCCAGTATTCAGGAATGCCCATTTCCTCATAGTCAGCAAGTTTTTTGTGATAGTCATCACGCCAATTAGTGCTGACAACTTCGACAATCAACTTCACGCTGGCAGCATTCTCAATGATTGACTCGCCCTCCCAGCGAGGTTCACGGCTTAAAGCCTCTTGATCCAAAACAATAATGTCAGGTTCATAACCAGATTCACTGGTCGGCTTGACAATCGATTCTCTAGGAATTGTCCAAATACCGCGCTGACCCATCTGGATGATGGTGAGGATTAATTCCTCTATGAGGAATCCAGTCACATTTGAGTGCTTCCCAGTCGGCTTTGGCATCTCGACAATTACCCCATCATGCAGTTCGTAGCGTACCTCTGAGTTTTCTGGCAGCCATTCGATAAATTCATCGAAGGTTACTTGCTTGGTTAAGGCTTGAGCCATTTAACCTCCTCATTTAAGTGTCGGGCTGGTTGCCCGCTGTATTGTCCAGGGGAGTCGCTCATGCAACACCTTTAGCTTTTTTGGTTTTTTGGTGGAGAAATTTGATTTTCTGTCTGAACCTTCCTTTGAGTAATTGCCTCAGCTACCAGCCCTTCTACTAAGTTGCTGATTGAACGCCGTTCCTCAGATGCCCAATTAACCAAGAAATCTTTCATTTCTGGTGTACAAGTAAAAGTCACTTTCTCTGTTCTTCCATCTCCCATATCAGCATCTCAGAACTTTTCTTCTAAATTCAGTAAACCTCTTTTATTGTTTAAATGCTTTGGAGGTTCTCTAAGATTGTTTGACAAGTTCTGAAGTTTTCAGATATCTTATCATCAACAGGCAAATAAAGCCATAGGCAGACAAAGTTAGTAAACAGACACAAGTAAACAGAAATTACCCTCTGCCAATAGCTGCTTGCCAATAGCCAGAACTCTAATAAATCAATAACTCCACGCACTCAAAGAAAAAATGCCTACCACAACTGCATTACCTGCTTCAAGCAGTGTTAGCCAGTACCTACCTACAGGGCTTGATATCGGGAATGGATACATCAAAATGGCTCATCCATCCGGTGAAGTGCTGATTCCCAGCCTTATCAAGCAAGTTTCTGACTCCAATGACTACGACAACTACACCGCATCTAGCTTTGGTGGCTTAGTAGAATTTGCCCAGAGCGATCGCCATGATTTAGTAAATACCCGGTGGCTAGTTGGGCAACCAGCTTACAAAGAATTCCCAGACAGCCATGACCGAATCACAGATGACCGTCGCCACAAAATTACCTATGGATTGCAAGCATTGTGTGGCTGTTTAGCAGTGGCCCCACACCAAAAGCAGTGGGACTTAGCCCTAGCTTGCAGCATTCACGATGCTCAAATATTTGGCGTGGATTTAAAAGGAGCGCTCAACGGTACACACACTGTAAAAATCAATGGGCATTTGACCACAGTCAACATTAGAGCAATGGTACTAGATGAAGGCTTAGGTGCGATTTACCACGCTATTAAATGGGGAATTGTGCCACGAGATGCTCAATCAATCCTATTAGATATTGGCTTTGGCACTTCCATCATCGCTGTCTATAACGGTGCAACTATCTTGAGAGCGTCTCGCTATGTTCACCCACAAGGTACAGGCAAGTTAGTCCAAATGATTGCTGACCACGTTGAAACCAGAAGGTTTTGCGGTGGAGTCAGCGGCGATCCCATGCTGATAAGGCTTGGAATCGAAACTGATTTTACCTATGGAAGAACATCTTGGAGCTTCCGCGAGATTTACCAAACAGTTCTCATGGAATGGGTAAAAGAAGTCCTAGCGCCATGTCTCAAAAAGGTGGACACCTGGCTACATAGCACTGATGTTTTGTTAGCCACAGGCGGCGGCGCATTAATGCCAGCAATGGCAAGTGTTTTAGCCAAAAAGAAAATAGCCGTACTGGAAAAATCCCAACTAGCAAACGTATTGGGAATGCAAGCGATCGCCGAAATGAAATTGAAACAGGAGGAATAATGACGAAACAACTCAGGGTAAGTATCCCTGAAGACTTGCACCCTTGGCTTGACAAGATGAGTGAGTCAACAGAAATCCGCGACTATTCGCGATTGGTTAGTTATTTACTGCAAAGAATGAAAGATGAGGCGATATTCGCTGCGATGCAACAAGCTTTTAGCTCTACCACCATACCCCCGACAAAGCCTATGCAATTAGCCACAGATATTGAGATAGAGGTTGATTGGTAATGAATGTTGAACAAATTAAAACAATTCTCCAAGGCACTGAGGCGACATTAAAACTAGTGCTAGCCTCAAGCGAATATCAGCAGATTCAAAGAAGTCAATGGTTTACAACCAGCAACGACTTCATGCTAGACGATGCCGTTCAAGTTATAGCGGAAGTGCTGGATGGCATAAGCATAGCAGAACATTACGAGATACAACTTCATCATGGATCAGCCAAAACTTAAACTCTATGGTTTTACCTTGCTGGAAACAGGCTGGGAATTATTAAGCGATCGCCCCATCTCGCCAAAGTTGAAAGCGATCGCTCCCTTTCGGGATGCACTACGCCGCAAAACGTAAGTACACAGAGGATTTTAACAAAGATGAGCCAACCCATAGGCTACTACACTAGCTATACCCCAGGAGATAGAGGTCTACTTGAAGACTTGCAAACAAGATGGGGTGCGACATTCGAGAAATTGACTCGCAAACAAAAGCTTTATTTGATAGTTGGCATTGCCTCAAACCTTTGTTGCCACTGCCAGGATACAACTCTTGATGCGGAGATTGCTGCTATTTCAGTCCAAGTACACCAACAGCTTGCGACAAATGACCAAGAAGGACTGTTAGAAGCGCTGATTGCTCAAATTCGTTACCAGTAGGAGGTTGGATAATGGACTTTGGCATCAGAAACTCTGTCATGGGTCACTCCAGCCACATTGATGAAAAAGCACAGTCTTGGGGAGGGTTTGAAGCTGATATTCTCGTCTACCTGAGCGACATCAAGAAACTGGAGCAATTCGCGGATCAATCACAAAATACTCAAGAGTTAGCAGAGCGCTTGCAGCCATTTCTCGATAATGCCCAAGCAATGTTTGAGGCAATGGAGAAGCTTACTAAGGGCCAAGTAACATGGACAGAACTACGCAAGCATTACGGTTCTCACGTTGCTAATGCGATCGCCAAAATTCGCAAACTTAATGGCGAGTTTGATGCAGAAATGCAACGCATTGACGCACAAGACCGCTCTGATATGCTTCGCATCGACCAGAAACGCAAACATGCCTTAACAGAGATTGCAACACAGCTGCACCAAGATTTACAAGCTGAACTGTGGCGGCACCAGAGCAAAATCAGTGGCATTGAGAATCGGCAGATTGTACAAGCCCAAAGACAAGCAATCACCTCTGATCTGCGAGAGAAACGGCAACTCTTGCTCAATCGTGCGCGCTATGGTTCTAGGGCACTGGAGCCAAATCAAGCACCACCGGAAGTCATACCCATTCGCCAACAAAACTACGTTCCTGCATCTAGTGTCAGTGCCAGCGGCACGGTGCGGGGATGGGGCGGAATGCTGCAAAACCTGTGGAACGGACTAGGCAACCGTTAACTAATTACTCAGGACTCAGGCTGATGTTAGTTCAATCCGAACAATCAACTAACGCCAGCCCTTTTTTATTTAAAGGGCTGAATGAATCAACTTCTAGTTCCCCACAATCAACCACCTTACAGCAATCGGCATCACTGCCCGAAAGCAATAAAGAAAAATCGTTCCGTCGTGCTGGCAATGTCTGTGAAATTGCCGCAGGCTCTTGTCTGAATTCCGCAGTCATTTTTACCTTTCACCTGCTGCAAGTTCACCCCATAGGAATGCTGTTAGCGGTAGGCACTGCTCACCTTTACTTCACTGCCACGGCCGCAGGAGAGCAAGGTAATTTACTGACTAATGTGATGACCGGGTGCAGTGCATCGTTAGCCCTACTCTGTAGCCTTAGTGAGCCAATAGGTGAATGGTGGGAAGCTTCGACATCAAAAAACACGGTCACAACTGAAATACGTGAGATATACACCCCCGCAAGCGTTGATTATTCGGGATGGATGTCTTCTGGTGCGATTGTAGCTGTTCTCATCATGGGATTTTTATTGCTAAGGGGCAGCAGATGACGTATTTAAGCGAAAAGCACAAGCAGCTATCCCAAAGCCAGCAGTCTGGTTTAATGGCGTGGTTTGGAACCTTACCCTTTGACCGCCAACTAGCAGCAATTGGATTGAGCTTAACTGTGGGCATCATCTCTGGCTCGATGGCATGGAGAGGAGAAGCAAGCGATCGCATTTACTTCTGCATTCAGACTCCTACACAAGAATTAAAGTGCAAGGACAAGCACAATCGCGCTTTTAGGATGACTCCTTACCACTGGCAACAGTGGGAGCGGGACGGAATGCCTAGCGTCGTCATCAAAAACAGCCACATCAATCCCCAAGGATTGGTCAAAGCTTCTAACCCATATAAATCATTTTGGGCAGTGGGGGCATTTGCGGGATTTGCACTGGCGGGATGGATGCTCAGGCACCTACAGGACTTATCGCGTCAACTAGCAGCATTGGAGAACATTGCGGAGAAATGCGATACTGCCAAAGCCCAAATGAATGCTCGTGCTGAGTTGCTCGATAGTTATTGGGATATTGCTAGCAAGGAAGTAGCAATTCAATCGCAACTTGACCTACTTGCCAATGACCAGAGTGTCACTATTCAGCAGGCGGAGATATTAGCTGAGACTGAGATTGAAGTCACCAAAATGGATGCTCATGATGCTCTTTTTGAGGCCCAAACCGCTGGCATGACTGAGGAGCAAAAAGTGGAGTATCTCAAGTTTTTGCGTCAGACACAAACACCTTATTTACAGGGTTCTCAGACCTTACAGGGCACAATAGATCCCAAAGATAAGGTATCTGGAAGTGAACCGCCAGCAATCGCATCTGAGCAATCAAAATCGGCATGGGTGCAAACCTTGGTTAAGCAAACTGCCTTAATTTGGGGCAATCAAGGCGGCGGTAAAAGCTGGCTAGCTCGGTATGTCGTCAAACTCAAAAAAGAAGCTGGATACAAGGTGATTGTGCTTGATCCTGATTCCAACCGCTCTGAGTGGCGTGGGGTGGAATCCTATCACTCGTGGTCAGAGATTGAGAGCCAGATCCGCGCCTACGTCGATGAACTCGAAAGTCGATTAGCCACCTTTAATGATTCATCCATGAGTGAGGAGCAATGGCGAGAGCAGCTATGGGCACAAGGTAAAGCCACAGCGCTGATTTGTGAAGAAGCCACTACCTATGGTGACTTTATCAAAGATACGGAACTGCTAGAGAAGTTCGGCAAGTTGGCACTGACCAAAAGCCGCAAGCAGGAAATGCCGATCACAGCGGTGTCCCACAACAATACCCAAACCTGCTTTTTTGGCATCAAAGGTCTTTACAACCTCGTTGCCAAAATGCTGCAAGTCGAGTGCTTGGCAGAAGTAGATGCCTCTACATTACAGCCAAAAAGCACGGGCAAAGCACGGGTAAAGCTGGATAGCTCTAACGAGTGGTTGCTAGTGGAATTGCCACAGCAATCAGCCAAAATTAATAATTTTACCGAGACTGCTACCAGCGATCGCCCATCTTCTGCTATCGACAGCACAGCTTTAGAGCGGATCTGGCAATTGGAGTTCAATCTAGACTCTGCACCGGGTGCAAAGGATAATGCGCTCTTTGCACCTTTACAGGGCAAGGATTCTAGCAATTCTGTATCGGGTGCAAAAAATAGTGCTGATGCTGCCACCCCCACCCACGATGACCCCAAGGAGCAATTCATAGCACCTGAAGGAGAAAACCCAGAAGACAGCCACAGCCAGGGTGCAGATGACAGTGCAAAAACTGCGGCAACGTTCACACCACTGCACCTTACCAAAGAACAGGCATCAGTCTTAATTGCCCAATTAAAAAGTACTGGGTTGACCCAAACACAAGTGATTGAGTTGATGTGGCAGGTAAGGAAGGGCGGGAATGACTACTGGAAGAAGGCACGAAATGAATACCGTCAAATTACCGGAGAGTGACAGTTTTTGATTGCCAATAAAAAGCCCTCAGTACAACGCTGAGGGCTTTCTATTGGCACGAGCCTCCTTGTCGCAGATGTAAGCGAAAAATTTATTGCCTGTAAGAGCCACCGCCTAATCGAACAAGGCGATCGCTAAAATCTCAATGACCCAGACAAGAGCTATTTTTCTTCTGGATATCCAGAAATTTGGATGCGGCAGTTAATCTCCTGATGCTTCAGCTAAGTTGACTTGAAGAATGGCGATCGCTTGCTATTATCTACTGCTATCGATGGCAGATATTCTTTTGTGGGTGGCAGCACCAGAAGAGAAGATAAAAGCGATCGCCACACAGGATTTTTAGTACATCTTTTCAATTAACTTCAAAAATTCATCAACAACCTTTTCCGGTTCTCGATCGCACCTTGAGGCGCTGAAATGCTCAGTCACTTTGATTCCATAATGTCGGAATAGGCGATCTCTTTCTTGTTCTTCAGATGCTGTTGCAGGTGTGTGATGAGGCCCATCGACCTCAAGAATTCCAAAATTCCCTTGCCAACAAACCATAAAATCTGCTTCTTTATTGCATCGCAAATTAGCTTTTTGGGGATTATTTAGACGAGCCACACAATTTGCCCAAAAAATTACGCCTCGCCGTTCAAGAGCTTGGGCAATTTTAACTTCGGTTTGTGAGCGGAATCGCAATCCTTCCCAAGTGTAAATAGGGCTTTCAGGATAAAAAGGAATTCCTTGATTGTTAACAGAATTTATTGGATTGTTGAATGCATTAACAGAAACGGGTATACCATCATTGCTCAAGATGTATCCTTCAGGCAGTTTCGCCCCTTTAAGCTTTGCTCCTGTGAAGATAGTATGACTTGAACCATAACTTGGGCTAAATTGTGAATCATAAAATGAGCCATGAGTAACGGCAAAATAAGCCTTACGGGAAAAAGGGAAATAAAACTTTGCA
>NZ_JACJPX010000083.1 GCF_014696315.1 Calothrix membranacea FACHB-236 | reverse complement strand
CAATTAGTACTGTTACTTCTTTTACAAGACATTGAACGTCTGAGAGACTTGGCACTTAGTCATGGAATTGACATTCAAATTTCCAGGTGCAAGATATAAGTCACCCAAAATTATCATTAACCCCCCTGACATTGGCTACTGGATTGATACCAGTCGCATTGGTACTAGACCTTGTGCCAAGATTCGCTTTACCAGCAAGTTGGTAGAAAAGCCACTGCTACGCGAAGATCTCAAGCTTGACTCTGTACTGAAAAGCTTGATGGTAATTCGTCAGCCTAACTGTACAAACTACAAGGTGACACAACAAGAGTGGCAACGTGTACATGAATTGAAAGGTTAGCGATAGCCCCACATCGTCATAATCGCTAAGTTGTAAGTTCTGTAATCTCAAATCTTTACCGAATTTCTAAACTGATCAAAAATGTTTATGCCTATTAAGACAATCCATAGATTAGGGACTCTTTTTCTAGCACACTATACTGCCTTAATCTATGAATTGTTTTTAAGCATAAATACTCAAGCTTTACTTTAAGTAATTCCATAGAGACACCAGAGTTATTTTAGGTAATTACTAGGTCTTTCTCTATATGTGCCAGTTGCTTTATAACGTTAACTGAGGTTATTGTTATGTTATGATTAGCGTATAGCAAGCAGGGCAAGGATTGCAGATGAAATTGGTAGGTTATGTAAGGGTTAGCAACCAGTCGCAAGCAGAAAATACCAGCCTTGCCGAGCAACGCAAAAAGATTGAAGCTTACTGCTACGCTTTCAGTCACGAGTTGATCCAAATCTTTGAAGAAGTGGGCAGTGGTAAAAATGTCGAGCATCGTCCCCAATTTCAGGAAGCTCTAAAACTTGTTTCCGAACAAGCTGATGGTATCATTGCCGCAAAGCTAGACAGACTAGCCCGTAACACTAGAGATGTGCTAGCACTAGTTGACGATGTGTTGCAACCACAGAAAAAAGCTTTAGTGTTATTGGATCTGCAAGTTGACACAACCACACCGCAGGGTTACATGATTCTGACTGTAATGTCGGCAGTTGCCAGACTAGAACGCGAGATTATTAATGAGCGTACTAGGGGGGGACAACGGGCTAAAGCAGAGAAAGGGGGGTACGCTTATGGCGCTCCTGCCTTTGGGCAACAGGCTGTAGCCGGAGAACTAGTCCCCGATCAGGATGAGTTGGAGGTAGCCGAAGTCATTCGCAAACATCACAAATCTGGTAAATCGTTTGGGGCGATCGCCACTTGGCTGAACCTGAACGGGTACAAGACTAAGCGCGGTGGTCAGTGGCAAGCAATGTCAGTGAAACGCGTGGTTGACCGACTATACCAAAAGTAAAGACTTAGCTAAAACATTAATACTACCAACGACGTTAAAAAGCCCTCTCCAGAATCGCCTAGAGAGGGCTTTAAAATTATTCGGGTTATGTCCGTACCCTCAGTTTTAGGCAAATACTTTGATTACCTAATATTAAGCATACAAAGTATCCGCCTAAAAAAACTCCAGATTTACTCTGGAGTTTAGATAGTGCTTAGGCAGCAGTGTCTAAAAGTTCGTCGTAAACCTTGGCGTAAGCCACATCTTGAGTTAAGGCTAGTGGTAGAAGTTCCACCGCAACTTCCCATGCACCGCAGCCAGCACTGGAGTAGTGCTGATCTAATTCGATTCGGAGGAAATCACCGGGATAGGACGCAGATGTGATATTGCGATCGCTACCGAATAGAAGTGAATATGTCCGCGAAGCCGTGTTAGCTAAGTTACGTCAGGATGGTTTACTTACTTAGGCTAGGTAGGGGGGGGAGGGGTCGAGAGAAGGCAGGGTCAATACAGAGGCGGGGGGGATACTTGACGCTCACTCCCGCGAGTTAAAATTCATCCAAAACAAAAACCCTCTCCTAGCTTGGAACGCTTACTAGGAGAGGGTTTAAAATAATGGATCATCCTTATATTGTAACATCTCTTACCTGTACTTACTTAGGGCAGGGGGGAGTCCCGAAAGGAGGGGTCGCCCTAATTAAACGCACCCCTCCAAAAATTTTTAAAAAATTTTACGCCGGAATCGAATTTAGAAACTCAATACGAGCGCCATTCCCCAAATTAATAACACCGTTCGTCGCGGCTTCTTTCTTATATCTCTGGAAATTTAGATCATAGTGAAGGAAATACAACCATTTCAAAAATCACCCCGACGAACATAAAAGATGCGTTAGAGTTTGAAATTTGCAGAAATGTCCGCGTTCCCAATATCTACGCCATTTTCATTTTGTCTGTAAGAATACCGAGGGGCGGCATTCTCAAAGCGGATACTATGGGCTTGTGGACACAAGCGGGGGGTGATTCAGGGTGCTAGTCCTAGAGTACAAAGTTAAAGCCAAGAAACTTCAATATTTAGCTATTGAGGAAGCCATCAAAATTACTCAATTCATCAGAAACAAATGTCTGAGACATTGGATGGATGCGCCAAGAGAAGCAAAAATTGATAGGTTTGCGCTTAACAAGTATTCAACGGTGCTACGCAACGAATTTAATTTTGCGGCTAATTTAAATTCCAGGGCAGCACAGGCTTCGGCGGACAGAGCGTGGGTGGCGATATCAAGATTTTACAGGAATTGCAAAAATAAGATATCAGGTAAAAAAGGATACCCAATATTTCAGAAGAATAACCGATCTGTTGAGTACAAAACCTCTGGATGGAAGCTAAACCCGACGAAAAGACGGATTAATTTTAGAGATGATACGGGAATTGGAGATTTGAAATTGTTGGGTAAATGGGATATCCAAACCTACCCTGTTGAATCAATTAAGCGTGTTAGATTGGTACGGCGCGCCGATGGTTATTACTGTCAGTTTTGCATTGATGTTGAAGTTAAAGAAATTCAACCATTGACAGGTAATGAAATTGGCTTGGATGTCGGACTTGAGAGTTTTTACACCGATTCTAATGGATATCATGAGCCGAATCCTAGATTTCTTAGAAAGGCAGAGCTATCACTAAAACACGCCAAAAGACGCATTCGTAAAAAGAAAAAAGGATCTTCGGGACGTAAAAGGGCTGGGGCTATATTTGCTAGAAAGCACTTGAGAATAAGTAGGCAACGGAATGAACACGCAAAGAGAATTGCGCGTAACGTGTGCAAGTCTAACGACTTAGTAGCCTATGAAAACCTGCCAGTGCGTAACTTACTTAAAAACCATTGTTTGGCTAAGTCAATTGCTGATGTCAGTTGGTCAAATTTTAGGCGATGGCTTGAGTATTTTGCTAGTAAATTTGGACGGACAGCCATTGCTGTAGCACCGCATTACACATCACAAAAATGTTCAAACTGTGGTGTAATTGTGAAAAAATCTCTATCAACTCGCACCCATGTTTGTAGTTGTGGGTGCAGGTTGCATAGAGATCAAAATGCAGCAATTAATATTTTAAATCTTGCTAGACAAGCTAGCTTGGGGCACAGGCAAAGTAACGCTGTAGGAGTCGGGGTCACTACTCTTTTAGGCGAAAGCCTAAAAGAGCAAACCCTGACGTAGATTACAGAATCCTATCGAGTGTCAAATATCTTAAAGTTTTGTAGAATCCAAATTGCATTTTGCACTTATATTCTGGACAATAGATAGGGCGCACAATCCCAAAGTGCGCCTTAAAAAACCTGTTTTATGCGAAATCTTTTAATTCAAAGCCCGACGCTCTCAGCACCCCTAATAAATTCACCGCCGTAGTAAAGCAGATTGGCTTTGCTTTTTGAATCAAATCCGGGAAATTTATCCCTAGTGGTAGCGCGAAAAAACAAATTAATTTTAAATTAGAACCCGAATTATACGAATGGTTAAAAGCAAAACCAGGGTACACGATCTGGCTTCAAGAATTAATAGCCGAAGCCAAGAAAAAAGAAGAGACAGAGAAATAAAAAACAACCCCTCTTAAACTCAGGTCTAAGAGGGGTTGTTTTTTATTTAGGTCTTAAGTTTTCTAAGTAAATGTCTATATCAATCTGTCCGTCTACTTCGCTGGTAGATTCCGTGTCTATGTATAGATAATTAATATCTTTTACTAAGTAACTTTTTGTTTTTATCGAAACCTTTTCACCTATGCGCGGAACTGGAGACAAATTATAAACCTTATGAAACATTGTGCCGTCGCACCAGAATAAACCTCTATTATCCATTTGTCTTTACCTGATACTAAAAACTGAGTCTATATTTACAACAGCGATTAGTAACCATATTTTATTAATTATTTACATTACTAAAAACAAAAAACTTCTAATAGTAATTATCTAGATTTAAGACGGACAGGGCGGGAACACACCGGGAACAAGGCGGGAACACTGGAACGGAGGCAGGAACGCCAGGAACATTGATATATAAGGTGTTCCCACGTTCCTGGGAACGGGAACAGACGGCGGGAACACACCGGGAACAGGTGTTTTTTGTTCCCGTTCCCGTGTTCCCAGAATCTAGACAACCTTATACCCTTCCTCCTCGTCCCCCTCTATAAACTCGCTTGAAATTAATTCATTTATCCCCTGCCTAATATCTTCACGAGTCGGTTTATCATCCCCCCATTTGCGCGATTTTCTAACACTTTCAAAGCTAGTCGGGGGATTTCCAGACTTGATGATATCTAGAATAGTTTGCGCTATTTCCGATAATTTAGGTTCACTATCCATAGTGATTGAATCTCGAATTAAATCATCAGACTTGGACAGTGAACCTTCTAAATACTTTCTCGAATCGCGATCATAGCCTGAGAAGTTTTGCATCTTTGGCAATGGGTTCCAAGCGTTAAACTTGCCGTAGTAATAGCATCTGTTTATCCCTGAATCATTGCACAATTCTTGAATCCTTTCTGATGGTAATTTCTTGTCCTTCGGTAGCCATTGAGTAGCAATCAAGGCTGTATAAGTAGCCAGTGAATCAGCAGTAATTAAAGCTAATGGCATTAACTGCGATCGCAAGCCTCCACTAATACCAATGTCATCAGTATTCGGATTCAAGCAAACAATCCAAATATTCCAACCAGCGCTATCACCAACTGAAACCAAGCCAACAATCAAAGACTTAAACCAATTACCTTCGCCCTCATTTTTCATAAGGGTAGATAAGAAAGTAGCCTCATCTAAAACTAATAGCTTCTTGCCTGGTACAGATTGAAATTCTTTAACAGCGGCTTTGAACCATTCCACTACAGCGGAAGGACTTTTTTCAAGCCCCTTAATCCGTCTTAAAATGTCTACTCTGCCATCAAAATATCCTGTTTCTTTTTCATCATTCTTAGGATCAACATAGAAAATTGTAGTGTCAGGGTTCTTGGCTTTTACAGCGTCTAAAGCATTGCTTACCGTCAGTCCTTTTCCGCTGCCCTGTGCCCCGATTATCAGCGTGTTTCTGATGCGTTCAGACATCGCATTAATCAAATCATCACCCCTGCTTTCTTGCGGTTGCAACATCGCGGTAGTTCCTCGAATTGCTGATACTGCTTGCTGAATGCGTTCGCCCACCGATACCGATACAGGTAAAGCTTTTTGCGGTTGTAGTTTTCGGGTAAATTCTTCGGCTGAATCTGTCAGTTCATACTCTCGCTCAGTAGCCCAATCAATCTGCTTTTGAACTTCTTCTTCACCGAGTTGGGCAACATAATCACGGAAGTCATCACCAGTCAAAAATGGAGCAATACATCCGTATTCTTGGATCGCTGCCTCTTTGCGGTTAAATTCCTTCGTCCCTTTAATTGATTTCCAGAATAGTAATGCACCAGTGGCGATGCCTGTAATAGGGCTTACAGTGGCGGACAGAAGTAGTCCAGCGCCGACTGCTGCCGCGAGTAGGAATTGATTATTCTCTCCTTTCAACTCTCCCGTAGCTGTGTCTTCCCATTCGCTAGGGGTTTTGTTTTTCGCTGGTTTGAAGCTAGTCATGTTATAATCTCCTAATAATTCATAAAGTCAAAGCCGCAAGATGTCCTGTCTCTGCGGCTTTGTGTTTACTTAGCTAGCGGCTTTCTTTAAATACCTGATTGTTTGCGCCCATTGGAAGAGAAGTTTCAACAGTACCTCTACTGCAAAAAGAGTAACCACGAGGAAGCAAACATTCGCCCAATCGATAAGCTGAAATTGTCCTGTAAGCAGGATGAACAAAAACTTAAGTCCGCCGCCGTCAATTGGGGGGTAGATGCTGAGGCAGACAAACAAATCAATCACATAAGTGAAGTTGGCGGCATTTCTAGCGCCCCGGATGGATAGTAAGGGGAAAGCATTAAACCACTTCTTTAATGCTTTGATAGATGGGTCTTCGCGTTCGCTCACTGCGTATTGAGTATCAGACGAAACCTCATCTAGAACCGCCTTTAAATAGCCTCTGTGGTGCTTTAGAAAGAGTGGGTAACACTCTATAGTTTGGATGATTGCCCATGCCACAAAGCCGATTAACCAGTGAGAGGCACCACCAATTGCTTTCACTATCACCCCTATCAAGGGGAGGTTTGACATCATTTCAATAAAGGCTGAGTCGATTACCTTTCCGCCCAATGTCTTGGCTATCAGGGCGTATGGGCTTACGTTCAAGTACGCGAACCAACAGATTAGAAGCACTCCGCAACACCAAATGAAAGTAATAAAATATGTTCCGAATCTGAAGTTAGCTGCTGTTTTTGGTTTCTTAGTCGTAGTCATTTTAGTGTCTCGTTATTGGTAAAATGCGCGTTTGTTGTTTGTTAAGGCGTTGTCAATCACCTCTTTATTGCCCGTGAAGGCTTCTTGTGTAATCACCGGGATAAATACGCCGTCGCCGTCAAAATCCCTTGGTTCAAGCCTCGCGGTTGTACCGTATCCATCACAAACCTGTGTACCTTTTGGCAATGGAAATTTTGTTAGAGGGTCGTAGACTGGCCGTCCTTGCGCGATTGCTGCCATTTGCCCTTTGTAGAGGAGGATTAAACACCCGTCCTTGTACCGCTGTTCTGCGATCGCAGATTGGTTTTTATCAGATTGTTGTCCGGCTAGCATCTCGTTATTTTTTGCAGTTGATGCAACCATCATCTTTTTTGCATCTCCAAGGCTTGTCATGGTTTCCGAAACGTTGCCTTGGCTTAAAAATAAGCTTCCACCAATAACAGCCAGAAGCACCAATGAGACTGGGTCTTTTCTTAATTTTTTCAGCATGGTAGTAAAATTTAAGTAACTGTTTTTTTGAGGTCTTAGGCTAGGCTTTCTACATAGCCTAAGTTTTTTTAATTCTCGCTCTGTGTTTGTGTTTGTGCCCTGGCTGAATCAGGGGCACCTTCAACATGGAACGCTTGAGGGAATGCAACGCCTAAAGCCGCGATCGTGAATCCAGCGAAGAAAAAAGCAAGAATGAAGTTGGGGCGCTTGGTTTGTGGCAATTTTGAAGCTTTCATTTTGACTCCTAAAACAATAACAATTGAACGTGGTTTGAATTGACTTGCACCTTTCTGGGCGGTAGCCCCGGCACTTCGTAGCACCTGGTGTATACCTTTTGCCGATTGAGTGTGATTTGTGCTTGTCTTCGTTGCCCTGGTAGTGCTTCAAAATGATATTGAGGCGCTTTAATTGTCCCTGTGCTGTAGAGATAGCGGCACAAAATACCCTCTATTTGGTAGGTTTTGGTAGTACTTAAGAGGGTGCAGTCGTTTAGTAGTTGCAGTTGGTTCATGCTTACCCTCTAGTGGCACTTCTTAAGGCTGATAAGGCATCTTGCAAGGTGCAATCGCTACATTCAAGCGATATCGTATTTGCTTCCTCCCAAAGTTCTGGGTATTCGTTCTTTAGTTGTTGAAGTTGGTTCGTAATTCGTTCTAATTCCTGTGAAAATTCATCAATATTCATGGCTTAAGTCAATAGTGTTTGTAAGTTCGCCTAAATTCAATTCTTGGGTTTGTGTATGACGCTGATTTAAGAATGCGCCACTGAAAAAAAGGTAAAAAACAAACGCCGAAGGTAAGCAGACGCTAAAGCCAACGGCGTATTTGTTTAGACGTGTTGGGAACCTAGTCATTTTTTGAACTGGAGGTAAAGACCAGATAAAAACATTCCAGCGCCGAACAATAACGGGATTCCTACCGGGGCGGTAACTGCGATCGCCGCTAATCCTGCGCTAACAACAGTGCTTGTAGTTCCAATGCCGATATAAGTAAAAATCTCTTGCATAGTGGTTGTGGGAACTCCGTTGGTTTTGAGTTTTAGTAAAATGTCTAACCTTGCGCCCTCTGCCTTCAACTCCGACAAGAGGGCAAGATTAGACATATAAGCAGCAAAAGCAAGCTCTACAACCCTTGTGTGAGTTTGGATGTACGGTCTTTCAGGCGCTTCAGCAAATCCTGATTCTTCTTCCTTGCAGCTTGGGACTTTCCCAGCCATTCAGCACTCGTATTAGCAATTCCTCTAACCTGAGTGTCAATTTCTGTTAGCTGGGCTTCAATGCTTTGTGATGTCTGGTCTAGAAAGGTATCAGTAATTAGTTGTGTGCCTTCCAAAAACCTTTGTTGATAAGCAAGTGCCGAAGCAACTCCAGCGCTATATCCTAGAGCTTCGTTCTGGGCAATTTGTAACTGGTAAACTTCAGATTGATTAATCTGTAAAGCTTCTGAAAGCTGTACAGCAGAAGCCTTTACTAGGTCGGTTTCGCCAACTGGTTGGTCAACAAGAATAGGCGCTTCAACGTCTCCTGGTAAAGTCTTTGACTGGGTTAACTTGTCTAAAACTGCGCTGTGAACTTCGACCGGAATCTTATCGCTATTCTTCAGATTCTCTGGTAGAAACGAACGGTAATACAATTCATCAACGCCGAACTCTTTAACTACTGCTTTAACCTGAATATCTTTCATTGCCTTAACTCCTATGCTGATTTACGAATTTGTGAATATGTAGCCTGAAAAGCATTCTGCGAAAACTCTTGCGGATTTTGCTTAAGATAAGCCTGAACTTGGTAAGCTCTGCGAACAGATGCCATTAAGCGCCCAATTTTTTGCAAAACCCAGCATTGATAAGGGTTCAAAAAAGCTTCTCTATCCGGCGAAACGATGTTTAACTTCCCCTGTGGGCGCTTGGGGTAAGAGTTCATGTACTCCGGTAAGGAACTAAACGCCAACTTATCCCAGTTGACCACTGTTGAACGCGCCACATTTAAGCATTCTGCTAAATGCGTTTTCGGTGTGAATCCTTCAAAAAAAGTGGGCGGTTGGTCTAAATTCAACCCCCATACGGTTTGTGTGCTAGTCATACAGTCATCCTCTACTTGTCGGTCAGTGTGTAGTGTGGGCGTATAGTTGGATTTATTGAAAAAAGCCTTAAACCCTTATTTCACAAGGGTTTTTAATGTTTGATTGGTGTAGTGTGTGTGTTGTTTGGATGTCGCTTCAGTGTTTGAGCGATCAACGACCTACACTAACCGTTGTTTCGTCAGTGTCGTGTCAAAGTTGCTTAAAAAAAGCGTATTGCTCGTCTTGGAGCGCTATAAAAAAAGGAATCTCGAACTCGTTAAAAGTAATGTAAGAAGCTTCGTGAGCTTTAAACTTTTCTGAGATGCGTTTGAAGTTTTTGAATCCGTGGTCTTCTGTGTGGATTTTCGTCCAAATCGCTCGCGACAGGCGGTCGGAAGCTTGTAACCAGGCTTCAATATCGAGGGTTTTTTGCTTTGTTTGAAGATGGGCTAGTCCAGTGATTGCTAGGCATCGCATATTGATCGTTACGTTCAAGTTGCTTACGTGCCAGCTAAATTCTTTCCCTTTTGTTCGCCCGTATTTCATAAATACGGGCATAACGTCCTGGTTGTAAATCTTCTGAAAGAAGCGTGGAAAGTTTTTGTTAATGTACTCATTCGCTGCGATTGGGTTAGCCGCTGCCGTGAACTCTTTACTCAAGTGGTCTTTGTTATCGCTAGCAATTAGCGCTTGCTGAGAAGCATAAAGCCAGTTTTCTACATCTGCCATTGGCGCTAACTCCGGGTTGATTTCCGGGTAAGTGATACCCGCTTGCTTTAGTATTTTTTTGATAAATGCGACACGTGCGTTTATTTCGGATGTCATTGTTCTTGGCCTATTAAAAAAACTGGTGCAGCCGAGTGGGGCTGTAGTCAGTTAAGAAAAAGAGAAGCACAATCCCTAGCGTCTGTTCAGCTACAAATCCGCTTTCCGTTTTTGTTGTAGCGTACTCTCCACGTGGTATCAAAAGGGTCGTCCGGCTCACCACCATGTCCCCCTTTCCTTTTTGCGAGAAGTTCCGTATTCGGTGATTGTGTGTATTCAGTTGTCGTGGTTCGGTAAAGTCTTATCCAGAGCCAGGTTTACGCCTCACTAAGCTTTGTTCTTGCAGGTTGCCTCTGCTGTCGTGTGGGTGTCTTGTCCCTGTATGTTCTCATAGTAACGCAGTCTACCGAAAAGTGCAACTGTATACCGAAGATGTCAACATCTCGCTTAGATGTAAAGCACCGAAGTGTGTTGAAACACTTGCACTATTTGAGTTAGAGTTAATCAAGTTAAATCTTTAAATTACTCTTATGGGGAAAAATATTAAGCCCAGATTAAACTTCACTTTAGACGACGATTCCAAAGCTTTCTTAGATGCGTGGGCGCAGGATGAACACAGAAGTACAGCAAACTTAATTGAGTTGATCGTCTTGGAAGCGATCGCTAAAAAAAAGCTGACGGTGACAAGCGATCGCAAAACTTAATCTCGGAATCCGTAGCATACGATGCATACGAAGATGGTACTATTACTCCAAGTGATGCCGTATGCAACGAAGCCTTAGAGCCAATTAGCCGTACCGATACTGAAGCTGTAGCAGTGCGGATTTTTCTCAAGGAAGATGAACGCACAGAATTAAAAATAGCCTGCGATCTCGCTGGCGTGACTATGAGTCATTTAGCGAGATCGCTTCTGCTTGAGTGGTTAAAAAATTCTAAAGATGAAAGTTAGATATAAAAAAATATTGCGACAGGTATCTAAAAAGTCGTGATAGAATATTAGCGCCGCAAGCGAAGTGTATTTTGAAAGGACAGTTTAATAACTTAACTGGAGAGGTGGCAGAGTGGTTGAATGCGACGCACTCGAAATGCGTTTTGGGGAAACTCAACGGGGGTTCGAATCCCCCCCTCTCCGTTCTCTTGATGGGGTAACAGTTACAGTACTAACCAACTCAACCATAAGCGAGAATTGATTGATTATGGTTGAGAGATTGGTTGACTTAATGCCAGTGACGGTCTTAGCACTTCTTTCAATATACAAGAGTGTGTTAGGCGCAAATACCGAGATAATTGATCATCAAAACGATAATTGAAGCGCCTAACACCAATTTTTTACGAAGCTGTATAGAATTCTATCCCTTCAAAAGCTATGCATTATAAGGGGGATTGAGGGAGGTGACGATATTTGCAACTTCACATTAAATGGGTATAACGCACTACTTATATATCGGGTTGGCGGTGCGTTTGGTGTAACAAAATACCCAAAAATTAAGGCTTCATGTTGGGTTGCGCTCCACTTAACCCAATCTACAATTTTTTTGCTGTACATTACAACAAAAAGGTGCGTTAGCCTGCGGCGTAACACACCGTTGTATATTGAAAGAATTGGTAATTGGTAATTGGTTAACTGTATTTTTTCCCACTACCTATTACCGACCTTCACAGATATGATAAGTGTTCAAACGGAGATGATATAATTCCTTATTCCCAATCATGAAATTCATCATTGGTATTTCGCAATAAAGAACTAATTTGAGCGCGGCGAGTTTCAAAGTTAGCCGCAATGGAAATTAGCACAATTCCCACTAACAAGCCGACAACCCATTTTAAAAATGGATAACGTAAGCTGAAAATTACTAATTGGTAAATACTAGTAATTAAAAACCCGGCTGTACCAACGTAGAGAAAGGCGCGTATCCGTAAACCTAAGCCAGCGAAAATAGTAATTAGGCTGAAAATTCCTGGTATTAAGGCGGTATCTTGATTAAAGATAATTGCCCAACCACAAATTAATCCACTTCCTAACATTCTTAAACTGTGGCGCGCATCTTTATATTCTGTTCGCCGGAATAGGGGATCTATGTGAGCAATATACAGTATTGATAAACCAATGACTGTGACATACCACAAAGTATCATTTAAATGTAAGTCGGAAAACCAGCGAAATAATGCCCAATCTATTAACACTATGCTGATATATGTAAACCTTATGTTATTGCCAACTATCGCTAGGAAAACATAAAAACCAGCTGTAATCACTAAAGTAATTGGGTAAACATTTAAGTAGGTTTCCGCTAAAATTACCAAAGGTATAATGTACGCCGCCCGTTGCCAAGGTCGTTTTGACCATCCCCAATTCTCCCAGGGTAATATATACAGGAAGTAGGCAATTACGCAAGCGATCGCACCTTTCCAAGGTACTAAAGGCCCTGCTAACAATTGTCCAATTGCGGTTTCGCGCCAATAAATTCTCAGGGCGGCTACTTCTAATAATCCCAGATAAACCCACATCTCAGCTATGGTGATGTCACCCAGAATCCGCCGAGTAGGAGAGATTTGCCGTCCTTCAAAAATGGCATACTGAATCAAGACAATGCCTGTGCCTAATCCTACCAGGCGATTAACAACGATAGGCGCACCAATGGCCGCAATTAATAAACAACTACTCCAAGCCCAGTGCAGATGAGCGATACTTTTAATTTGTGGGCGCGTCAGGTGTAAGTAATCTCCTAACCAAGGCGATAAAATATGATATGCGTACATGATACTAGTACCTAGCATCGCCATCGCAATTAAGCCATCGCCATAACCCCCGCCTTTCGCCTGTGACATTTGATAAAACAGCAGTTCATAAGCGGAAATGGAAACGCCGATAATTCCCAAATACAGCAGAGGTTTGAAGTTTTCGCTGCGTCGCCCTACACCAATCACAATTAAAGCGACACCGAGAGAACACAAGCCTGTCCAATCTTCAAAGGTATCTAAGCGTAAAAGTACACTTAAAGCAGCGTACATCAAGGGCAGAATATGCAGACTAACTTTGAGATTCTCTCCTTGATAGCGTCGTCGCCACCATTCCCCTAACAATTGGGTGATTAAACCTAAAGCGATATTGGCGATCGCCATATTAACAGTGGAACGTCCCCAAAAGCCGAGTAATTCCGCAATCAACAATTCTACACACCAACCAATTCCATAGAATCCCCAGTTCGTCGGTTCCCGCCAACTGCGATAGGTAATGGCTACTAAGGTGATGGTAATAGCTGCTAAATAGAAAACTCCGGGTGTATTAATTCGTTGATAAACGCTCAGGGAATGTACGGTGAGTAAAAACAATTCTACACTAGATAAAGCGATCGCCCATTTATCCCCAGCATTTGCATACATGGTTGCTAATGGCTGATTTTGGCGCAGTAAAACAGTCCGCCCTAACCATAAACTTAAAATTGCGATCGCACCGACAAAAAACCAACCTGCAAGGCTGAGATGTGGTAGCCCTGGTATACCTTCCCACAGCAACACACCGATAAAACTCAGCCCAAAGCCAATATTTATCCCGGCGGAGATTTCATATTGCAAATAGCGGGTATTCGCCAACATCAAAACCGCAGCTACAGCCAACCCAACTAAGCGCGTTCCAGGTAGTTGTAAAGTGAGTAACTGAGCAATTCCTAAACCCAAGATACTCAAGCCACTACTAATTCTGCGGCGTGTTCCAGTGGTGCGGCTAGCAATTCCTGTGAGAGTTAACGGTGTAACTAGCCAAATAACTCCCCAATGATGATAACTTTGAGCAGCGCCATACCAAGATGATTCTGCATTTGCCCAAAATAGAACATAACTGGCAAAGGCTAGAGCTAATCCAATATGCCATGCACTCTGTCGCCACAATCCTTCACCGAGGCTAAATCCCCATTCTGCCACCATCACAACTAATAAAATAGTTGCCCAAACTTCCCTACCCAAAGTTGGTAACAGCCAATCAATGATTGAGCAAAGTGTAAATACTCCCATGACGTGAGTCATGTAAATCAAGGGAGAAAAAGCCCGGATTTCTGGTTCTCTCTGTAAACGTTGCTTGGTAACAAAAGCCAGCGTCATCGTCGAGAATAGCAAATTGAGCGATCGCAATACGGGATTAAATAAAGTCAGCGTTGTTAAACCAGTCCCCAAAATCAGCGTCAGCGCATCGCCAAATTGCGCCAATTCCCGCTTTTGGCGACGATAAAAACCTTCCGTCAGCGCCACCATAAAAAGGAGGTAGGGAAAGTAAACTACACTCAGCAACGCCCAAGGTTCATTTTGAGAATTAGTCAGTTGCGTAGCAAATGCGATCGCTGATTGTTGTACACCCGCAGGTAATAATCGCCAACTCAGCCAAATTGTCTGTAAGCCAATAACAAAAACTGCCGCTAAGTCACCCTGTAAGCTATATCTCTGCAATCTGCTACCCACAAACTGCAAACCCAAGCCACTCACAGCTATTGCTTGCCAAGGATAGTTAATCACTGCCACCAACCAACCCAAGAATAGTAGCACGCTGCCAAGTTGTTGCCAGATGAGGTGGGGTTGGGGATTGGGGATTGGGGAATTACTTATTTCTCCTTGTCCCCTTGTCTCCTTGTCTCCTTGTCTCCTTGTCTCCTTGTCTCCTTGTCCCCTTGTCTCCTTGTCTCCTTGTCCCCCTGCCCCCTGCCCCCTGCTCCCTGCCTCTCTCATAGCTAGCCAAGTCATCAACCAGCCGCAAATCCCAATGGCTAAACCGAGTTTGGTGACATCTACCTGGACAATAAAAATTGCCCGCATTAATAGCATTAATAGGGCATAAACAATTACAGCAGCAGGTAAATTGATACCGAAGCTGATGCGGCTACTATTGTCGTCTGGCGCACTTTCTGACGATTGCGGCTGTCTGTGAAGATTGTAATAAACAGTAATTATAGTTGTTCCTACCATCGCCGCATACACGGCAATTAAAGGAAAACCGGGGATTTTCCAACCCCAATGTAGGAACGATAACCCAATAATATTGGCTAGTAATAATTTATCAGTGCGTAAATTAGTAAAAAATAGACGATTATTGCAGATTAAAACCGTAATGGCTGTTAAAGTTGGGGCTGCGATCGCAACTACAATCCAATCCAAAGGATTGTGCCACAATTTAAAGCTGTCCATTGCCCAAAAATTTACCGGCACTAATAACAGCGTTACCAGCAGCAATGTTTGTGCAGTTAATCTCAGGTTATTTTGCTTCGCCGCCCAAAAGCTGAAACCCCAAAAGCTTAAGGTATACGCGAATAAAACCCCATACTGTCCAGAAGCGGGAAACCTCTCCCACTGGCTGGCAGCGAGTACCCCAGAGGATACCACTACCAAAAATACCCCTAAAAACAGCAGCCAGCGCACACTCAATTCTTCACCTAAGGACTGTAACATTGTGGTTACAAAGTTAGGTTTAGCTGACTTCGGTTCTGGTTGTGTGCGACTGCTAGATTTTACAGATGCAGTCTGTAACATATCTTCAGGTAACTGTTGCACCGGATTGGAAATTGTTACAGCCGCTTGCGGTTGCAACACCACCGGACAAACCAAATTCTCTTCGCAAATCTGCCTCACTTTGGCATGAGATATCAAACCCAAGCGCAACCATATATCTAGCCCTTCTAGTAGCTGAGGATGGGAAGATGGCAGCCTGACTTCAAATTTAATCGGGCGATCGGGTAACATAAGCCACAGCCGTATCAGTATATACTTAAATATTCGATAGATGAAAGTATAATTATGCGCTAACTGTGCCACTTATTCAGCCGACATAATCTTGACTAAAGATTAGGGCGTGTTTTCAAACGCCAAAAACTAAACTCTTTGATGACAGCAAAAAACCTGGATGAGTGTAATACCTCTAGTCGCAAAGAACCTGATATATGTATACTACAGTTAATCTATCGAATAACAGTAATATATCTACTAATGGCTCTCTCACAAATTGTTACTACTCAACCAAGTAAAAATACTAAGCAGATTTTTACTCGTAGGTCATTTTTACCAGAACATCCAGGGGTTTTGTGGAAAATTGAAACAGGCTTTGTTCGCACTTTTACATATTTAGAAGATGGTACTACAGTTGCTTTAGGATTGTGGGGCCCAGGGGATATAGTAGGCAAGAGTTTATCTAAGCTAGACCCCTATCAAATGGAGTGTCTCACTAAAGTAGAAGCAAAAATTTTACTTTTAGAAGAATGGCATCAGCCTACAGATATTTTATTAGCTCACATTCAACAAGCGGAAGAGTTAATGGTGATTCGTAGCTATAAAAAAGTAGATACGATGCTGATTAAATTATTAGCATGGTTATCTAGAAGGTTCGGCTCGGAAGTTGAAAAAGGGCGTTTAATTGATATGCGTCTTACTCACGAAGACCTTGCAGAAATATTAGGTTCAACTCGTGTCACCATCACCCGCGTTTTAGGACAATTTGAGCAAGAAGGATTAATTAACCGTCTGTCTTTGCATCGTATAGTATTGAAGCAAGAAGACATTTGGTATTATGAAATTTAGGTGTTTGGTAATGGGTAATCGGTAATTGGTAATTGGTAATGGTAATGTTTTCCTTTATATCCCAATCCCTAGTCACCAATCCCCAGTCCCTAACCTCAATAACTCCAACTATCCCCATCTACATTGGGCTTACCGACAATTTTTAGATTTAGAGATTCGAGGTAATTTAAACCGCTAGAAATTTGTGACAAAGTTCCGCGAATTTCTAAATCAAAGCGCCCTTCCTCCCCTGTCGTGCTTCCCAGAAAGGCGCTAATGATGTTCACGACTAAACCATGATGAGAAATTAAACGAGAAATTACTGGTTCTTTAAGATAGGAATTAGGAATATATACGCACACACGAACTTTGGTAATCTGGCTTTTTTCAGAGAAAGATGGAACCGAAGAAAATCTGGTTGCTGTTTTAACTTGAATTTGATGGAATGTGGTCATGGGATAATAAATTAGTAAATTAAAAAACTATTGGTTCTAAAGTTCTGTGCTGCACTGTACCAGACCAATCAGGCCAAATTGGTAGTCCCAGTTTTTTTAAATAACGCAGACTAGAATGGATTTGCTTAGTTTCGCCCCATAAATCCAAGTCAAACCATCCGTCATCTTCTACAGCAGGATTGAGAAAAGCACTGGTGATATTAACTGTTAATCCAAAACGAGATACTAGTTGAGAAATTATCGGTTTTTTGTAATAGCTTTTTAAGATACACAATTGTATGTGTAGTCTATTAGTCTGTCCATGAGACAGCCATTTTTGGCATTCTGTCGCCCACTGATTTTTAAATGTTTCTAATTCTTTGCGCGTTAGTTTGTTAAATGCTTTTGGGAATGGCTGGGAATGTTGGTTAAGTTGAACATGGTTTGCGTTAGCGAAGCTCGTCGTAGACATCGCCAACTCTACTAAAGCTACTCCCAATTCTTGCAGGTAAGACAGGCTATTGGTTATTTGCTGAGGATTTCCCAACAGTTCTAAATCAAACCAGCCATCGTTTTCACTACCAGATACTAATGATGCAGCTACGATGTTTACTGTTATACCATAGCGAGATACTAGCCGCGAGATAACAGGCTGTCTTTGATACTGTGCAGGTACGGAAATTCTACTGTGAATTGGTGCGGATTTCCTGATTTTATTTGCAGACATTAGCTCAATCCCCTCATACTCATTGGGCGGTTGAACAAGAATGCGACACAGACGAAACACAGATAGCCAAAAATCTGTAGCCTCCCTAAATTTGCCCGACTGGATATGAGTCTCATTTAGATTCTCCTCTTCTAGGCTGCAAATAAACTACGATAATTCTATCAAGTTACTGTATTAAATAGTTATATCAAGGAGAATCTCACAAAAACTACAAAAAAACAATGCGTAGATTCCTCTATTATTTGGGGATTGGGGAATGGCTGGTTGGGAAAAGAGAGGGATCAGAACTCAAGACTCAGATGCTGATGGAGACTTTAATCTAGCTCAACTCTTTTGGAGAGGAATAATCTAAATCAATTAAGATCAACTGTGGTAGGGCGAGTTTAATCGTAATTTGCAATTGAGTCACAAAATTTTTTATGCTCAACGTCCATCCCGTTGTTTTATAATTGCTTCCTTCCTCAACCAATAATTTCCCAAATCCTACACGAATTGCTATAAATGATATTTATTGAACTCGTATTACAAAACTTTGGCCCCTACGTTGGTAAACAAGTAATCAATCTTGACCCAAGAAATCATGAGAATTCTCGTCCGATTATTCTGTTAGGTGGAATGAATGGTGGCGGTAAAACCACCCTCATGGATGCAATTCGCCTTGCCCTTTATGGTCATCGTGCCCAATGTTCAACTCGTGGTAATTTAAGTTATAGCGATTTCCTGACGCAATGTGTTAATAGCAAAACCGATCCAGTGGAAAAAACGCGCATTGAATTACTTTTTGAACATATCGAAAATGATAAGCCAGTAAAATACCGCGTTGTACGTACCTGGGAAAAAAATCCCAAAGAGGGTAAAGACCATTTAGGAATTTTAGATTCTCATGAATGGCTAGATACGGCTTTAGTAAATATTTGGGATGAATATATTGAAAACCTCCTACCTTTAGGAATATCTAACTTATTTTTATTTGATGGCGAACAAGTTAAAGAACTCGCAGAACAGGAAATACCACCACCACTTGTAGTAGATGCGATTAGCGGACTTTTAGGTTTAGAGTTAGCAGATAGATTAGCGGTAGATTTAGATATATTAGTCAATCGCAAACGCAAGGAACTTGCTGATACTAAAGATTTGGCGGATATTGAAGAAATTGAAGACAAATTGAAAGCTTTACAAGATGAGTATCATCAAGAATCGCAATCAATTACATCTCTCCAAGAGAATTTAACCGCCACCGAAGTTAGACAGCAGGAAGCTGTGCATAAATTTATTTCTGAGGGTGGCAAAATTGCGGGGGAACGTAGCCAATTAGAGAAACAAAAGGAAGACAGAATTAGAGCAACAGAAACAATTCGCCAATCGCTGTGTGATTTAGCTGCCGAATTTTTACCGCTGGGATTGATTACACCTCTATTAAATGAGGCTTACAACCAAGGCGAAGCAGAATTTCGCATTCAACAAGCAAAAGTGGCTCATGATTTATTAATTGAAAGAGATAAAAAGTTACTCAATTTGATTAATAAATTAGCTATTGAACAAGCAGCAGCAGATGAGATTAAAGAATTTATCTCCCAAGAAAATCAAGATTTAGATAGCGCCGCCATCGCTGAACCTTGGTTATTAGCTGATACAGACACCCTACATAATTTGGATAATGTTATACATCATTACCTGGAGTATGCTAAAACCAAAGCGAAAGATAAAATCACCTTGCTTAATTCTCAAGAAGAAGAGATTATTACATTAGAAAGACAAATTCAAACCGCCGCCTCACCAGAAGAATATCAAAGACTGGTTGATGAATTACAACAAGCACAACAGCAAGTTGCAGAAGCTAAAGCTAGTTGGGAAATAGCTAAACGTCGTTTAGATGAATTAGTAACAGAGATTGAAAATACCAAAAAAAGCTTAGAAAACTACACAGATACAAGTCTTAAAATTCAAAACAAAGGACATATTATTGAATCTGCCGTTAGAGTTCAAGAAACCCTCAAACTTTTCCGCGAGAAATTAACCCTGAGAAAACTCAACAAATTAGAAGTTGAAGTCACAGAATGCTTCCGCTATCTGTTACATAAATCTGATTTAGTTCATCGCGTGGCGATTGACACCAACACCTTCAGCCTTTCGCTTTACGACTTAAACGGTAAACCCGTCCCCAAACATCGCCTTTCTGCTGGCGAAAAACAACTACTGGCGATCGCATTTCTTTGGGGATTAGCTAGAGTCTCAGGTCGCCGCCTCCCTGTAGCAATTGACACCCCCCTTGGCAGACTAGACTCTTCCCACCGCAGTAACTTAGTAGAACGGTACTTTCCCTCCGCCAGCCACCAAGTAATTTTGCTATCTACGGATACAGAAATTGGTAAAAAAGAGGTAGAGACACTGAGAGAAAATGAAGCGATCGCTCACGAATATCTTTTAAAATACAACTCTACCACCCGCCAAACAACAATCAAACCGGGCTACTTTTGGTAATTCGTATGGAATCCCCAATTGAAAGATTTAAACTTTCTCAAACCGCCAAAGACCAACTACTCAAACTGCGCCGCAGCACCAAAATTGACCAATGGAATATATTATGCCGCTGGGCTTTTTGTCGTTCTCTTGCAGAACCTACACCACCTTCCCCTGTACCCATCCCCCAAGATAGCAATGTGGAATTAACCTGGCGTGTCTTTGGTGGCGATATGTCCGATATTCTCCTCCTCGCCCTTAAGCAAAGGTGTCATAATGACGGTTACGCCACCGATAAAGAAACCCTAGCTAGCCAATTTCGCTTGCATTTACATCGGGGAATTGGTTACTTAGCTGGCGATCCAAATATCAAGAAAATTGAAGATTTAATTGAACTAGCGCTAAAAGATTGACAGGATATTAGTTAACTGTTGACTGTTGATTGTTGACTGTATTATGCCTGAAGCGTTAGAAATCGAGCGTCACAGAGCTGCGATCGCCCGTACTGATATCTCTCGTCCGGTACGATTAGCTATAGAATGGTCAATCCTCAATCAGGACACCAGTTTCTTTGACTACGGTTGCGGCTATGGCGGCGATATCCAGCGCGTGGCAAATTTAGGTTATACCAGCGCCGGCTGGGACCCTTATTATTATCCTGATGAGCAAATTACCGCCGCCGATGTTGTCAATTTGGGTTATGTCCTCAACGTTATCGAAGATACCCAAGAACGCCGGGAAAGCTTAATTAAAGCTTGGGAACTTACTCACAAAGTTCTAATAGTCGCTGCACAAGTTTTAATTAACGCCCCAAGTAAAACACAAATAGCTTACAGCGATGGTATTGTTACCCGGCGCAATACTTTTCAGAAATATTACGAGCAAGAAGAACTTAAAAGTTACATTGATGAGGTACTGAATGTAGATGCTGTACCTGTAGCTTTAGGTGTTTATTTTGTCTTTCGAGATGAAGCTGAAAAAGAAAGTTTCAAAGCCATCCGCTTCTTTTCTCGCACTTCTACCCCCAGAGTTCGCATTCCCAGCAAGCGCTTTGAAGATTATCAAGAACTTCTGGCACCATTGATGGCTTTTTTCACCCAACGCGGGAGATTACCAGTCAAAGGAGAATTGAGCAACGAACAGGAATTACTGAGTGAATTTGGTAACTTCCGCCGTGCCTTTAGCGTAGTATTGCAAGCTACCGATGAAGCCGAATGGGATGCGATCGCCTATCGTCGTTCTCTAGATATCCAAGTTTATCTCGCCCTCACCCACTTTGAGCAACGCCCCTCATGGCAGAAAATCGCTCCAGAAATTCGTCATGACATCAAAGCCTTTTTTGGTAACTACGAAGAAGCTTGTGGAGTCGCCGATCAAAAACTGTTTAGCTTAGGACAACCCAGAGTAGTACAAACAGCTTGCGAAAAAAGCAAAATTGGTAAACATACCCGTGGGGCTTTATATGTTCATGTTTCCGCCCTTGCAGAACTCGATGCTTTACTGCGAATCTATGAAGGCTGCGCCAGCCGTACCATCGGGCGTGTAGATGGTGCTACTTTAATCAAATTTTGCACCGACAAACCGCAAATTTGCTATCTGTTTTATCCAGAATTCGACACAGACCCCCACCCTGCCTTAAAAGCCAGTATTATTATTGACTTCCTTACCTTAAGAATTTCTCACCGCGACTACGAAACCCGAACAAATCCCCCAATTTTGCACCGTAAAGAAACCTTTGTGACACCAAACTATCCACTCTACGAAGAATTTGCAAAACTTACCCAGCAAGAACAGCAACTAGGACTACTCCAGCAAAAAAGCGAAATTGGGACTCGTGAAGGCTGGGAAAAATGTCTCGCTGCACACAAGGTAGAAATTAGGGGGCATGAAGTTTATCAAGTGTAATTGGGGCATGGGGCATTGGTAATGGTAATTGGTAATTGGTGTTTCTCCCTCATCTTCAGTCAACAGTCAACAGTCAACAGTCAACACTTTCCCGATTTGCGTGAAATCCTCTAGTAATGGCAAGATAACTGCAATTCGCAACCGGTGAGGAGATACCGAAACTTAACTATGAATCCACTGCGATCGCTATTGGAAGTTTTTGGTAGCCGCAAGATGGCGGCTTTATTGTTTCTGGGGTTTTCATCTGGGTTACCACTGTTATTAATTGGTAATACCTTGAAAGCTTGGATGACTGTGGAACAGGTGGATTTGGCTACTATTGGGTGGTTTAGCCTCGCCAGTTTGCCTTACTCGTTAAAATTTCTGTGGTCGCCGTTTCTTGATCGATTCACTATGCCATTTTTGGGGCGACGACGGGGTTGGTTGGTGGTGACACAGCTGGCTTTAACAGCAGCGATCGCAATTATGGCATTCCAACAACCCAAACAAGCATTACAGCTGCTAGCCATTAACGCTATAGTTATTGCTTTTTTGAGTGCTACCCAAGATATTGCTGCTGATGCTTACCGCACAGACGTTTTAGAAAAACTGGAAATGGGGGCTGGGGCAGCTGTTTTCATTTTAGGATATCGGATTGCTTTGTTAGTTGCTGGTGCTTTAGCATTAATCCTAGCTGATAGAATCCCTTGGTCATCTGTTTATTTATTGATGGCAGGTACGATGGTATTGGGGATTTTTGCGACTTTATTTGCACCAGAACCAGAAGCAATTAGTCCGCCCGCCTCGTTAACTGATGCCGTCATTTTACCCTTTAGCGAATTTTTCCAGCGCCGAGGAGTCATTCAAGGCCTTTTGGTTTTATTGTTCATTACCCTTTACAAGCTGGGTGATGCTTTGCTGAGCAATATGACCACCCCGTTTTTGCTGCAAGTTGGTTTTACCAAAACCGATATTGGGGCAATTCAGGTAGGTATGGGATTAATCGCTACTATTGTGGGGGCACTGGCAGGTGGTGCAGTTTTGAGTAGAATTGGCATCAACCGCTCACTTTGGGTATTTGGTATTTTACAAGCTGTGAGTAATTTTGCTTACTTGTCTCTCGCTTATACAGGTAAAAACTATCAAGCTATGGTCTTGGCCATCAACATCGAACAGTTCTGTGGTGGCTTAGGAACAGCAGCATTTGTGGCATTTTTAATGAGTCTGTGTAACCAGAAGTTTTCGGCGACTCAGTATGCCTTGCTTTCTAGCCTGATGGCTGTCAGCCGTGATATTCTCGCATCTCCCGGTGGGGCGATCGCACAAAACACAGGTTGGCCGCTATTTTTCATCATTACTATCGTTGCTGCTGTGCCAGGATTATTGCTATTACCAATATTTGCCCCCTGGAACCCTCAACCAGTGGCAATTAAAAGACCAGGACTTGAGGAAGAAGAAGAGGATGTATGGGGAACCAAGTAGTGATTATTGTCGGCACGTTTATCCTTTTGGTTACTGGCCTACTATTAGGCTACGTTCTCTCACAGTTGGTTTTGCAATTTTTGCCCTTTAACCTGCTCACCTTTCTGGGAACACTCAGCCTAATTTTAATTTTTGGCACACTGTACTATGTTCTATTTTGGCAATTGCGCCGCCAGCAGGTACAGTCATTCACTAACTTCAATAGCGAGATTTCAAACCAAACAGCCGAAGAATTTCTCGCTCATAACGATCTCAAAAATAATCTGGTTGCTCAGCTAGATGGCGATATAGATACTGCTGAACGCTTAATTGAACAAGCTAGGCAGAATTATCCAGGTATGTCTGAGAATTGGTATGTTGAAAGAGTAATTGATGACTTGGATCGCGATCGCCGGTAACTTTTGCCCGGTAACTTTTTGCGAGTTCTCCCCTGAACATCGCTAAAATAAACCAAGAAAACTTTACAAATCTCCACAACTGAGTTCGTAGACAGTACCTTGCTCCTTCACATACATATATGGCTATTTTTCGTCAATACATCGCCCCTTTGCTTGTAGTACTAGTATTTATCCTTGCCCTTGTAGCAGTCAGCGCCAGGATATTTTTACCTTCCGATATGGCTGCACCTGCACCAATTGAAGAGGTAGGGGTAATTTTGTCAAGTATTCACAGTGCCTAACCAACTGTTACCAGGGTACAATATCCGCCTCGGTTCCAGCTTAGATAGAGCGCTACTGGTAAAGTTCATGCAACGCAGTTACCAGGATATATTTCCCCAGGCGGATTTTTCCCATCTCGCGCAAACAGTCGAACAGTACTTCTCTAGTAAAACGCCCTTGTGGTGGGTGGAGGAAGCAGAGGGAGCGGAGGAAGCAGAGGAAGCAGAGGGAGAAAAGAAAATATTTTCCCCCTCATCCCCCCTGTCTCCCGTCGCTTGCTTATGGGTGGGAAACGCCATCGATCAAGTCACGGGGACTCGTCATGCTCACATTTTTCTGCTGTATGTTGTACCAGAATATCGGCGGCGGGGTATTGGTACCGCGTTGATGAAGTATGTGGAAAATTGGGCAATTCAAAGAGGCGATCGCCAACTTGGTTTACAAGTATTTCAATCTAACCAACCAGCATTGAATCTTTATCATCAACTTGGTTATCAAACCCAATCCCTGTGGATGGTAAAATCACTCAGTATGGAAAAATAGGCTGGAATTACTCAAATAGCAGTCAAGAGTCACAGAGACGCGATTAATTGCGTCTGTACAAAAGTCAAAAGTCAAAAGTCCAAATTTTTTGGATTATTGACCATTAACACACTTTACGAAAAAATATGACAATTGCTTAAGCCCTAATAAACTAGTAGAAAATTCCTATTTTTGAATTTTGACTTTGAATTTTGAATTTTTAATTCCCCTCTTGGGGTTTGCCTTCTTGCACTATTATGTATGACGAAGACGACCTAAGCCTACTTGATATAGAAGACGAGCTAGAAAGTCCCTTGGATCGAATGGAGCCGTTAACTGCTGAGTCAGAAGTGGCAAAACCAGATCCCGATGTGATGCTAGTTCTCTTAGAAAATGACCAACCGCAGCAAAAAATGCTAGCGGCACGTGCTTTTTGTGACATCGAAGATGCACGTGCGACTCCCCATCTCATCCGGCTGTTAACTGATACTTGCCCGTTAGTGCGGGTGAGTGCAGCCTATGCTATCGGACGCAATCCCAGTAAAGATGCAGTAGAGCCGTTAATTAACCAACTCAACCGAGATTGGAACGGCTATGTCCGCAAAGGTGTAGTTTGGGCTTTAGGAAACTGCCGCGATCGCCGTTCCTTAGCCCCCTTAACTGATGCTTTAATAACTGATATTTCCGCAGTGCGTTTGTGGGCGGCTAGTGCCTTAGCACAGATGGCAGAAGTCGGTTATGAGGCAGTTTTAGGCGCAATCCCACCACTAATTGAAGCCTTAGTGAAAGACCCCGTAGCCGCAGTCCGGAGTAACTGCGCTTGGACAATTGGGCAATTGTGCCGCGAACTTCCATCTAACATCGTTTACGCCACAGCTATCGACGCTTTAATTCAAGCCTTTGCTGAAGACAAAGATTTAGGCGTGAGAGAAGACGCTAAAGCTTCTCTATTAGGTGTAGGTGATCCCCGTGGTTTGCAGTTAATCGAAACCTTAGAACAAGAAGGTTGGTTTTAATAAACTAGGAACTAGGGACTAGTGTTTCTTCTATTCATGGTGATGGCGCACCGCCTGTGCGGTTATTCTTAACACCAATAAATATCTTAGTTTTGCGTAATTTTGACCGCAAAATAGCAAATGCGATCGCTGAAATCACAAGTGCGATCGCATTTGCTATAGAACTCATATTTGATTTTTAAAACTTATACCAATTTAAATAATGTTTGCGACACATCAATATATTCTAGAGGGCACGGCAATGCCCGTACCCCTACAATCTGTCGCATTCTTTGTATTACGTAGGATGCGTTAGCGATAGCGTAACGCATCTGTAGCCGACATGTTTTCAGAAATGAGATCGGATTCCGATATTTCTCGTAGAGCTTGCTGAAAACGTCTTATAGTCAGGATAGCAAACAGTGTCATTCAGAAACCTTTGCCACCAAAGCAAGGATAAAAAGTTAAGAATCTTATCCCTGAGAGCGAGTATTTATTTACAGAAAAATTAATTTTTAAAAAATAATTAAAAAATCTGCATATTACTCCTGTTAAGTGCTGTCAAATAAAGACTTCCAATAGAAGTATTGACACGGTTATACAGTTTCAGTTTTGTTACGACAGGATTCAAGTATGCTGCAATACAGTGAAAAGCCCTGCTTGGTTTGCAAGAAGAAGATTCGTTACCGCATGGAAGTCGAAATCAGCGCAAATGGGACTAGTAAAATTTATTGGCAACCAATCGGTGCTACACCAGATCAACCGGATATCAATAATTGTCCGATATGTCGTCGCCAGGTATCTAGAATCTTCGGTTATTCCTTGAAAGCTTGTCTAGCAATTTAAGTAATTCATACAGCTTTGTTATGGAGTCGGGCATTGCCTAAAAAGGCTGATTTGGTAAAAATTTGAGGTATGAAGCAATACCCACTCTATAATTTGTGTCTTATTTTTTGAGCATCACTGTAAAATCTTGTCTGAGTAATTTTTGCGACAGATAAATCATTCGGAGGGTACAGTATTGCTGTGTCCCTACCCATATGTCAAATTCTTTTTTCAAATTGGTATAAGCAGACTTTCACGAGTATTTTTAATTACAAATTGGTTTCACTCATCAGTTGAACCCGTAAATTATGAGTTTTGCCTGAGTATATGCTGTATTTATGTTGGGCTAATTTCTAGGATATTTTCAGTTGCAACTCAGCCTGATATTTGGTGAGTACAGGATACTCCAGACAGCAAATAGAGGAACTCAATTATTGTGCAGGTAGGCACGGGGTGATACTGATGCAAACTTCAACCCAGGAAGAAATCAGATTAGCAGCCGCCAAAAATCATGAAGCGCATTGGCGTAGATGGGGGCCATATTTAAGCGATCGCCAATGGGGAACGGTACGAGAAGATTATAGTCATAATGGTGCCGCTTGGGATTATTTCACCCACGATCAGGCACGTTCTCGGGCTTACCGTTGGGGTGAAGATGGAATTGCTGGAATTTCGGATAATCATCAAAGGCTATGTTTTGCGATCGCACTTTGGAATGGTGAAGACTCGATTCTCAAGGAAAGAATCTTTGGCTTGACGGGAACTGAAGGTAATCATGGCGAAGATGTCAAAGATTATTACTTTTATTTGGACAGCACCCCCACCCATTCCTATATGAAGGCGCTGTACAAATATCCCCAAAACGCTTTTCCTTATGGACAATTAGTTACAGAAAATCAACGCCGCAATCGTCTCCAGCCAGAATTTGAACTATTAGATACAGGTATATTTGACGAAAACCGCTATTTTGATGTTTTTGTGGAATATGCGAAAAATTCTACTGAAGATATTCTGATTCAAATTACAGTCGCTAACAGAGGCCCTGAAGCCAAGACGCTGCACCTATTACCTACCCTGTGGTTTCGTAATACTTGGTCTTGGAATGGAGATACTAATAAACCTAACCTGAAGCAAGTAAATTCAGGTAATAATTGGCAAATTATCGAAGCTTCCCATCCAACTTTATGTAATAGATGGTTGTATTGCCAAACAACAACCGAAATTTTATTTACAGAAAATGAAACCAATAATCAGCGATTATTTGGCTTCCCTAATAACTCTGCTTATGTGAAAGATGGCATTAATGACTATATTGTTTCAGGAAATACACAGGCAGTAAATCCTGATAAATTTGGTACAAAGGCTGCACCTCATTATGTACTAACAGTGGGTGCAGGAGAAACCCAAACTATTAAATTACGCTTGAGTGATATACCAAATTTATTTGAGCCATTTAACTCAGAATTTGATGCTATTTTCTCGAATAGACAACAAGAAGCCGATGCATTTTATCAGCGCATTACGCCATTTACCCTCAGTGCAGATATGCGAAATGTGCAAAGACAAGCATTTGCTGGGATGCTGTGGAGTAAGCAATTTTATCACTATATTTTAGAAGATTGGCTCAAAGGCGATCGCAATACGCCACCTCCACCACCAGAAAGGCAAGAAGGCAGAAATCATGAATGGTTTCACCTCTACAATGAAGATATACTTTCTATGCCTGATAAGTGGGAATATCCTTGGTTTGCTGCTTGGGATTTAGCATTTCATACTATTCCTTTGGCAATCATTGATCCTGACTTTGCCAAATATCAATTAGATGTATTAACACGGGAATGGTATATGCATCCTAATGGGCAAATTCCGGCTTATGAGTGGAAATTTAGTGATGTTAATCCACCCGTTCATGCTTGGGCAACCTGGCGAATTTATAAAATTGAACAAAAGATATATGGTAAGAGCGATCGCCAGTTTTTAGAAAGAGTATTTCAGAAATTAATGCTGAATTTTACTTGGTGGGTAAATCGCAAAGATGCTGAAGGTAATAATGTCTTTCAAGGGGGATTTTTAGGGTTAGATAATATAGGAGTATTTGACCGTAGCGCTACTTTACCCACAGGCGGGCATATTGACCAATCTGATGGTACTAGTTGGATGGGGATGTATTGCCTAAATATGTTGGCAATCTCACTGGAGTTAGCAAAAACTAACCCCGTTTACGAAGACATCGCCACTAAATTCTTTGAGCATTTCCTCTACATCGCCGATGCAATGAACAAAATTGGCGAACTGGAAGCTAGTTTGTGGAATGAGCAAGATGGCTTTTACTACGACGTGCTGCATTTAGCAGAAAAACAAATTACCTTAAAAGTTCGGTCTATGGTAGGGCTAATTCCCCTCTTTGCTATTGAGACTTTAGAACCAGAAACTATTAATATGCTTCCCGGCTTTAAAAGTCGCTTAGAATGGTTCATTAAAAATCGCCCTGACTTAAGGCAAAATGTCGCCTGTATGCAAACTAAGGGCATAGGCGCAAGGCGATTATTAGCAATTGTCTCGCGGGATAAACTCAAAAGTATACTGCAAAAAATGCTCGATGAAAATGAGTTTTTTAGCCCCCACGGTATTCGTGCCCTTTCCAAATTTCATAGCGAACATCCCTACATTTTTGATGTTGATGGCAGCCAATTTCGCGTAGATTATGAACCTGCGGAATCTAGCAGTGCTTTATTTGGTGGTAATTCCAACTGGCGAGGCCCCGTTTGGTTTCCAGTGAATTTTCTCCTCATAGAATCCCTGCAAAAATTTCATTATTACTTAGGCGACGATTTCTTAGTAGAATGCCCTACAGGTTCTGGTAAAATGATGACGCTTTGGGAAGTTGCCTCGGAACTATCTCAAAGATTAATCCGAATTTTCTTACAAAATTCTGCTGCACAACGACCCGTTTATGGTAATACACAAAAGTTCCAAACTGATCCACATTGGCGAGATTTGATACTTTTTTACGAGTATTTTCATGGTGATAACGGAGCAGGAATCGGTGCTAGTCATCAAACAGGATGGACAGGTTTAGTTGCAAAACTCATTCAGCAATTTGGTGAATATGAAGCCCAAAATCAAGACCCTGAGATAGATAAAAAAAGTCAGGCAATCGCCTTAGTATAAAAAGCTGAAGAATGAAGGATGAAGAATAAATAAAACTATTTTATCCTTCATCCTTCATCCTAGCCTGCGGCAAGCCCTTTGGGTGAATCCTTCGGATACGCTACGCGAGCAGCAGTTGCTTCCAGTCGGGGAACCCCCCCCAACGAACTGCTTCACCACTCCGCGTCTACATCATGCACTTAAACCCCAGGAGAGCAAAAAAATTGAAGACTGAAAATAAAGAGCATTCACGCCTGCGTTGGATTAATTTAAATTCAGCGATCGCATCAGTCGATGAAGGTGCAGATATCATTGCGGGATTGACTCAAAATCCCAAAACTTTGCCTTGTCGCTATTTCTATGACGACCGTGGATCGGAACTATTTGAGCAGATTTGCGACCTTCCAGAATACTATCCCACTCGCACCGAACAAGCAATTTTAGAAACCTACGCCGCTGAAATTGCTAAGATGACAGGCTCTTGTCATTTAATAGAACTAGGTAGTGGTAGTTCTCGCAAAACTCGCCTGTTACTAGAAGCATATAGCGAGGTAGTTCAAGAATTACAATATTATCCCATAGATGTTAGTAGTGGTATCCTCAAAACAACCGCTTTAGATTTACTTCGTCAATACCCCAAATTAAAACTTTGCGGTTTAGCTGGAACTTATGAACAAGCCTTAGCCGAACTTCCCTCAGCAGAATTAGAAAATCGGATGTTGATTTTCTTAGGAAGTACTTTAGGTAATTTAAATGACGAACAAACTCATAAATTCTTCACCCAAGTGCAACAAGCATTAAAACCAGGAGAATTCTTCCTATTAGGGGTAGATTTACAAAAGCCAATAGAAATTATTGAAGCAGCTTACAACGATTCTCAAGGAGTGACCGCTGCTTTTAACCTGAATATCCTCAACCACATTAATCAAAGATTTCAGGGTAATTTTTCCCTCAACAATTTTGCTCACTGGGCTTTTTATAATCAAGTAGACAATCAAATAGAAATGCATCTGCGGAGTTTGGTTAATCAAACCGTTTTCCTAGAAGCTTTAGATTTAGAAATTTCCCTACAAGCCGGAGAAACAATTCGCACCGAAATCTCCCGAAAATTTCACATCCCCACATTAATATCGGTTTTAGAAAACCATGCATTCCAAGCCTTACAAGTATGGACTGACCCCCAAGCATGGTTTGGCTTGCTACTTTGCCAACGCCAATGTACAAATACTGAGTGTCCTTAAACTTTAAATGGTGTTGACTGTTGACGGTTAACAGTTAACAGTCAACAGTCAGCTATTAACCCACTAACTTCTGTGCGTGAGTATTTTCTAGCCCTCCTTAATTTGCACACCTGCTTGAACTGGGTCAAAATCTTTGGGGAAATGAGTATTGCGATCGCAATCTGCTTTATCTAACTTTGCACCTGTTAAATTAGTTTGGCGGAGATTAGCTGAAAATAACAAAGTACCCCGCAGGTCGGTATCTTGGAGATTAGCGCGACTCAGATCGGCAAAACTCAGATCGCTACCTCTAAGATTTGCACCGCTGAGATTAGCATGGTTTAAATCGGCATAACTGAGGTCAACACCTTTGAGGTCAACTCCCTGTAAATTAGCCTTACCCAGTTCCGCCCTACTAAAGTTCCGTTTTCCCGCTGCGTAAAGTTCTAGAATCTTAGCCGCAGTCTTAATGGGCTGTTGAGAATCAGTTTGAGTCATAGAACAGCGACAACCTCATAGGTTGTTTGATTAGTACCGTAGGTCACTTTTTTACTACTTAATCACAAAAATTGTCTATTCCATCGATTCCTCACGAGTTCCTCAACTTTTTCTCCTAGGGTCAAAAATATAACTACCCTTGTGGCATAAAAAACTCCTAGGAGGGCAAACTCATGCCATCCCTGAATTTATTAACTGTTTTTAATCCTTCCAATTATTGGCGTAGTGGTAACTTTACTCTACCCTGGCAAGCGATCGCCCAAAAATTTCAAATTTCACCAGAAGAACTTGTATTAAGCGACCTCCGGGATCTCACACATCAACCTCTCAAAGCCCAAATTGACCGCATTGATCCAGAAGATCCCTCCCGAGATACCCTAGTTTTCCACCTATCTCAACCCATTCCCCCAGGAACGGAAGATCTTGTCTTAGCCTCAACTTTCATTCGTTTAGATAGAGGTAAACCCATACCTCACGGACTAGGTGAACCATACTTAGAAGTAGTTTACGGCTCTGATAGTCGAGAACGGGGAGTCAGGTTTGTGAATAACCGCCTGATTATTTGGTTTAATTTCATTCCAGCACCCGAAGACAATCAACGTAACTGGTTTTCTGGTTCAGCCAGTAGCGTCCAGTTAGATCAGCAAGAAATCCTCGATCCATTCCCCGCCGCAATGGGTGAATGGTTGGGACAAGATCCAGAAAAGCGTTGTATGCAAGTAAGTAAACTCCACTTACCAGGAATCGCTTCTCCCAAATCACCCGATTATCAAGTGTCTTTGTTCAATCATTCCTATCGACTGGTATCTCAATCTAGTGGCCCTGTACGTGCAACCATTACCATTGCGTCCGAACCCTTTGATTATATGGGCCCAGATCCAGAGACAGGACAAAATCGTCATTTAGTATGTGAACTTTATCGGGTAATTAGTTTATATGCTGGTGCAGATTATTTGATGGAAGAATTATTTGTCAAAGGAAAGCCTAAAGCCCAAGAAGACAGAGTAAAAGGTTCAGAAATAGTCAATCTTGACTTTGGTTTGGAATATTTTGCACACATGAATCTTGGACAAACACAAGATATTGAACAAGTTTTTCCTGTACCTGATTGGTTCGCGATCGCTTCTACAACAGTCCCTTATGCAGCTTACGGCTTGGCTACTAATTTGCATATAGAATCACTCACACACCCCCATGAAGGTAATACAAGTCGTTTTTCTTGGCAGCTGCTACCTGGGAAATCTGCAAAATGCCTACACCTATTTATGCGTGGTCAACCACAAGGATTTGATGCAAAAGTCGGTCATGCTTGGTATGAATTAATCTACAGACCCCTGAATGCAGAAATTTACCAAGATACCAATGTAAAAATTCAATTGCAAAATAGCAGATTAGTTTCTGCTTAATGTTGAATTATCTGCTTATACCAATTTAAAAAAAGAATGCGACAGATGGGTAGGTTGGGGAGCCAGTGCGTTGCGGGGGTTCCCCCCGTTGTAGCAACTGGTGTTTGAACAAAGTTAAACCCAACATATACAAGGCGTTGGGGTGTTGGGTTACCCTGCGGGAAGCCGCTGCGCGTCTACGTTCCTCAACCCAACATACATTTGTAGCTGCTTAATGTTGAATTATCTGCTTATCCTGCGTTTTTGTGTTTTTTTTTATTCCTTTTAGCGACTTCCAAGGAATAAATTACCCAATTTATACCAAATCAAATTATGTTGGCGACACATCAATATATTCTAGAGGGCATGGCAGTGCCATGCCCCTACAATTTGTCGCATTCTTTTTTCAAATTTGTATTATTTAATGAAATTTTTCTTAAGGGGAAATGGTGAAAGGGAAATGGGGAAAACCTTTAACCTGTACCCTGATACCTTTCCCTTTTTTAAGAGAATAAAAACCTTAATAAAAAACCTCATAAATAATAAAGAACAACCCCATAAATGAGTGAGGTTGTTTTGAATATTTGGATTCAGCTTTTTAAGTAGAGGCTGGAGTTAGGACTAGATGTTTTTCCAAACCTTGTAATTCATATTACTGTGATTGTTTTCACATCGGGGTATCACTTCAGCCAGTTTTAAATGTGTCCAAAAGCAACAATATAATGCAGAATTTGTAATTCTTAATACGAAAATTTTGTCCACTAGTAACCACTGGGGTGGGTACTACCAGATTTTTCGTTTACACCTAGATGATAATTAGTACCCACCCACAGAAATTTTTCTTGTCCCTAGTCCCTAGCCGCTGCGTAAACAGGTGCTTCTGTAATTTCTGGTTCAACTGCACTCAGATGTTGCTCTAAAATATCTAAATTGCGAATATTGGATTTGTAAAAAGCGTCAAATAAATCGCCTACTAAAGGCACCGTACCAACAACTGCTTCCAAACCCACATTAAAAATCATTTTTGCTAAGTCTTGGTGTGGTATACCGAAGCGCGTAGCTAAAAAGATAATGTACGCGGAAAACGCTGTACTAATTAAATCACCTGCACCGGGAACTAATCCAATAATTGGGTCTATGCCAATACGAAAACCAATTCCAGGAATGCGTATAGATGTATCCATGAGGCGGCTGAGTTTGCGGATGCGGTTAAGAGTAGCAAGGCGTTTAGCAGCGTCCATAATTTACGATATTTGTACTACTTTATAACTTGCCCGATTTCGCCTTACTTGTCTTGTATCGTGAGAATGAGCAGGTACTAGGCTAACGGATGGAGCTTAGATTTTTATTGAGCGTATGCGTTGCACTGGGCGACAACACACCCGAAAAATCTGAGCAACCCCTAATTCAACCCACATTCCGCAGGTGCGATCGTAAATGCTGTATTTTTGAAAATGATGTAAATGCTGCATTTTGGAAGCATGACAGCTTCACCATTAGATATTAGAGTAC
>NZ_JACJPX010000082.1 GCF_014696315.1 Calothrix membranacea FACHB-236 | reverse complement strand
TATTAATTCCAACCCCTTTGAAATTAGCGATCGCTTGTGGGTGAAAAATCACCTTGACTCTGACGAGGAAAAACTACGGGTTTCAACATAGACGAGGTTTATAGAAAAATTTTGACTATCATCTCTGACATATGACTGAAGTTGATGAAAAAAGAATTAATTATTATCAAGTTAATAGTCAATCAAGTAAACCTTTGTAAAAAGTAATTGACAAATGATGCTTTGCTGAAATTTTGAGATACTCAAATTGTTTGTCAAATCCAGCAAAATCAATTACTTGTAAGCGAATATTTGCAGCGAATTGAGAGAATTGCTGCCAAAACTTTTTTAATTAGTTTTGTATTTGTGAGCCTTGGTAGATACTTGAGGCTAAAAGATTTTGTTGTCGTTTGTTAAAGGAGTATTAGTTTATGAATACTCAATTTATTCGTTCAAAAATTCTTAGAGTTAGCTTGTTCTCAGCATTGGTGCTAGGAGTGTTAGCTGTTAGTATGACACCAGCTAGAGGACAAACCAGCTCTACACTTACTAACATCATAGCTGATGGTAGACTCATTGAATACTCATCCTCAACTGCACCCATACTTGTTCGTGGTACTGTGACACCAGCAGTCAGAGATGTACAAACCTTCCTGAAGCAGCAAGGATTTTACAATGGATCGATTGATGGGATATATGGGCCTAATACATATTCTGCCGTAGTCACATTTCAGCGATCGCGCAATTTAACTGCCGATGGTCGAATTGGCCAAAATACCTGGGAGGCATTACTTGATGCTTATAATCGCAACACTCCTGTCAATTCCAATAACCTCAGCCAATACTCACCAAACACTGCACCTATTCTGAAAATTGGTAGCCAGGGTCAAGCTGTCAAGGATATTCAAGCATTTTTGAAACAGCAAGGGTATTATACAGGTGCAGTTGATGGCATCTATGGTTCTGCAACTGCTGCATCTATAGAAGCATTCCAACAACGGTATGCCAATTTACAAAATGATGGCATCGTTGGTCGAAATACTTGGAGTACTATTCTGGATACTGTAAGTTAGTCTCAACAGTAGCGATCGCACCATTCTCATAACAATCATATGCGATCGCTATTACCGCCATAGCAAACAAAACCAGATTGTTTCATTGTCTGCGTGCAAAGCAAATCTCAAAGAAGTTTCAAGTACTTAAACCAATACTGTTGCAATACTTGTCGGTTAAGGGCAAAAGGGGAAGGGGAAAAAGGGCAAGAAAAAACCTTTAACCCTTAACCTTTCACCTTTTACCCAAACCAAATTAAGAGTTGAAAATCCTTAACCGAGAAGTATTGAATACTGTTGTTCTTTCTGCTGCTTGCCTAACTTACGTATAGTCACTCGATATTTTAGGGAACTCCAAAAAATAAATTATTCCGTTTAAGTCGTTGACTGTTGACGGTTCACAGTTAACAGTCAACGGTCAACCGTGAACAATAGCAATGGAATGTTTTTTTACTTGGAAGTCCCTTAGTATGAGATCTGTGATTGTCCCTTGTAAGCTTATCTTTAGTTGGTTTTGCTAACTATTTAGTGCCCTTGATGATTGGGGCACGAGACATGGCATTTCCCCGCCTCAACGCCGTCGCTTTTTGGATGGTGCCAGTAGTCGGGATTCTGTTAATGGCCAGCTTCTTTGTTCCAGGTGGGCCAGCCCAAGCTGGTTGGTGGGCTTATCCCCCAGTTAGCTTGCAAAACCCCACAGGTCACTTAATTAATGGTCAAGTTGTCTGGTTATTGGCAGTAGCAATATCTGGTGTCTCCTCAATTATGGGGGCAGTTAACTTTGTCACCACCATCGTCAAGATGCGGGCACCAGGTATGGGCTTCTTTAAAATGCCCCTCTTCGTTTGGGCAGTGTTTAGCGCCCAAATTATCCAACTTTTTGGTCTACCTGCTTTGACAGCTGGTGCAGTCATGTTGCTACTAGACCTCACTGCTGGCACAGCCTTTTTTGACCCCAGCAAAGGCGGGAACCCAGTTATGTTCCAGCACTACTTCTGGTTCTACTCCCACCCTGCCGTTTATGTGATCATTCTGCCCATCTTCGGCATCTTCTCCGAAATCTTCCCTGTTTATAGCCGCAAACCTTTATTTGGTTACAAAGTAGTTGCGATTTCCTCTCTGTTAATTGCAGTCGTTAGCGCCATTGTTTGGGTACACCATTTGTATGTCAGTGGTACACCAGCTTGGATGCGGATGCTGTTCATGGTGACCACAATGTTGGTATCTGTACCAACTGGGATTAAGGTGTTTGCTTGGGTAGCAACAATTTGGGGTGGAAAGATGCGCTTAACTACACCCATGCTATTTGCCTTGGGTGCGTTGATCATGTTTGTCTTCGCAGGTATCGTTGGCATTATGCTTTCCTCAGTACCTGTGGATGTGCACGTCAATAACACCTATTTCGTAGTTGGTCACTTCCACTATGTCCTATTCGGAACAGTGACAATGGGCTTGTATGCAGCCATCTACCACTGGTTCCCCAAAATGACTGGACGGATGTACTACGAAAGCTGGGGTAAATTGCACTTTTGGTTAACATTCATTGGTACTAACCTCAACTTCTTGCCTATGCACCCATTAGGATTGCAAGGGATGTTACGCCGGATTTCTTCCTACGCACCAGAGTATGAATTCTGGAATATTGTTGCTAGTCTTGGCTCATTCCTCTTAGGAATGTCTACCTTACCCTTCATTTTCAATATGGTAGTTTCCTGGATGCATGGTCAGAAAGCACCTGCTAATCCTTGGCGCGCTATTGGTTTGGAATGGTTGGTTGCTTCACCACCACCAGTAGAAAACTTTGAAGAAATCCCTATCGTCATCAGCGAACCCTACGGCTACGGTAAGTCTGAACCATTGACTGCTAACATTAAGGCCCCATCTGATTCCGCCTACAAGCCGTTCGCTTGAGGCAAGTAATTTTTAACCGCAGAGGAAGCAGGGTTAACGCTGAGTAACGCAGAGTTTCATATCTCTGAGTCCTCCGCGTCCTCTGCGGTTCGTTTATTACCCTCTGCAATCAAGGTGCTGACTACTTTATCTTCACTCAGCACTCATTACTGAATTTGGTTAAGGAGAATTTCCGCAATGGATAGTTATCTCACTTCTGGGGAGTCGCATCACATAAGTGGTGAACATACCCACGACGAAGAAGGCAATAAGATGTTTGGCTTCATCGTCTTCTTGCTATCAGAAAGTGTTATTTTCCTAAGCTTTTTCGCTGGATATATTGTTTACAAAATCACCACTCCTAACTGGCTACCGACTGGTGTCTCGGGATTAGAAATTAAAGACCCCGCAATCAATACAGTGATTTTGGTTTCCAGTAGTTTTGTGATTTACCTGGCAGAACGCGCTCTGCAACATCACGATTTACTGAAATTTCGTCTGTTTCTTGCAGCTACAATGGCTATGGGTAGCTACTTTTTATTAGGACAGGCGCTTGAATGGCACAGCCTCGCCTTTGGTTTTACTTCTGGCGTTTTTGGTGGGATGTTCTATTTGCTCACAGGCTTTCACGGTTTGCACGTACTCACCGGAATTATATTGCAGTTGATTATTCTGGTACGCTCTTTTAATCCAGGTAATTATGATACTGGTCACTTTGGTGTCAATGCCACTTCATTATTCTGGCACTTTGTCGATGTGATCTGGATTGTGTTGTTTATTCTGATTTACATTTGGCAGTAATCCGCAATTTCAATAAATTTCCTGCCAGAGGTAAAGCCCTCTTGATTTAATTCCCAGGCTGAACCATATTAAACCATAGCAAATAGTGAATTAGTGAGATATACAGGTAAGGGTACAACATTTTTGTACCCTTACAAATTTAATAAATTTAATATTGATGGTGGTAAAAAGAACCACATTCACATTTCGTGTTTGTAACTAAAGTCTATAATACAGGTTATTTCACGCAGTAATGGCTAATTTAACTTTATCCAGGGCTGCTGTTGACTTTTGAGGCGTAAGATTTGAATGTTGTAGAGACAATTATCAATAAGACTTTGATTATGCAAATTTTCTTCGATTATTTTTAAATAATGCTCAATTTCTGCAGCCAATAATTTATTAGGCAGACATTTCAGTCTTTCACGCATTAAATCTATCCAGACTTCTGTTTCTTGTTGTTCTGGACTTGTAAAATGATGTTGCTCGTTCACCATTATCTAATATTTAATCGATGACTAATCCGATAAATTCAATCATATCCTTTGCATTATTAAAATGTGTAAGTGTTTTCACTATAAATTTTTGATGAAGTAGTTTGATTGTTTTTAAGCACATCTTGTCTAATAAGGCTTTTACAACTATATGAAATTTTTAGCTTAGTATTTTTTAATATATTTCTGTTAAATTTTATACAAAATGTATATTTTAGCCAGAATAGTACAAGAATTTTGTGCTTGTATCCATCTGTTTCATTCTTTTTTAGATTTGTATTAGATGGAGAACTCCGATTTGAATTGTCAAAAAATATAAGGTTACTTCCGTTTTAAAAAAAGAATGCAACAGATTGTAGGGGTAAGGCAGTGCCTTGCCCTCTATAATCTATTGATGTGTCTTCAACATTATTTGATTTGGTGTAAGCATTACAAGTGCTATGGTAATCCGATTTGACTTCTGAAAAAATCTCAGCTTTGGTAATGATGCGTTACGCTATCGCTAACGCATCCTACATTATTGCAACAATCAAATCTGAGTAATATTTAATTGACAATTGCAGAGGGAATAGGGATAGCTTCTGGTTTTGATTTTTTACCTCGCCAGACTTTGTAATATAAAATGGGGACGGCTGAACGCGATAATAATAAAGAGGCGACTTCACCAGCCATTAAGGAAATTGCTAATCCTTGGAAGATGGGGTCAGTTAAAATAATTGCTGAACCAACAATTACTGCTGCTGCGGTGAGTAACATTGGACGAAACCGCACTGCACCAGCATCAATTACTGCCTCTTCCAAAGGTATTCCTTCTTTCAGGCGCAATTCAATAAAATCTACTAAAATAATTGAATTTCGCACTACAATTCCGGCTCCCGCAATAAAGCCAATCATGGAGGTAGCGCTGAAAAAGGCTCCCATTAACCAGTGAGCTGGCATAATTCCTACTAGGGAAAAAGGAATTGCTGCCATAATTACTAAGGGAGTAATAAAGGATTGAAACCAACCGACAACGAGGGCATAAATTAGCACCAACACTACAGCAAAAGCAATTCCTAAATCGCGGAATACTTCAAAGGTAACGTGCCATTCACCATCCCATTTAATCCCGAATATTTCTGTGGTTGGGGGTTGTTCGGTAAAGTAGGTAGTAATGTTATAGCCCTTAGTATGAGAGAGTTTGTCTATTTTAGATTGCACGTTAAGCATGGCATACACTGCACTCTCAACTTTCCCAGCAACATCAGCCGTAACATAAACTACAGGCTTTAAGTTTTTATGATAAATACTATGGTCTGCTGTGGTGGTTTCAGTTTGAATTAAATCACTTACAGCTACTAAATTACCATTTACTCCCTTCATTTTTAGGGATTTTAGGTCTCCTAAACTGGTGCGATTTGCTTGATTTAATCGTAAGTTAATGGCGACATCTTCGCGGGAGTTGGCATCATGGAGTAAACCCACATTTTGACCAGAAAGAGCAATTTGTAACACTTGGGAAATTTGCGCTGGACTAATACCATTGAGTGCGGCTTTTTCTCGGTCAATTACCAAATGATATTCTGTTTGTGGTGATTCCATGTACCAATCCACATCCACAATATCGGCAGTATGCTTGTAAATTTCGCGGATTTGTCGGGCTAATTCAATTTGTTTTTCATAATCTGCACCGTAGACTTCGGTAACCAAAGTTTGCAACACTGGTGGCCCTGGGGGTATTTCTGCTACTTGCACACGACCGTTATACTTATCAGCAATTTGCTTAAGGTGGGGGCGGATAGCTTTAGCAATATCATGGCTTTGCCTGTTGCGATCGCCTTTTGGTAAAAAGTTCACCTGCATATCTGCAATATTCGCACCAGAACGTAAAAAGTAATGTCGCACCAAGCCATTGAAGTTGTAAGGCGACGCAGTACCAACATAACTTTGATAGTTCGTGACTTCTGGTACTGTAGTCAAATATTGCCCCATTTCTTTTGTTACCCTAGCCGTCTGCTCTAGGGTTGTCCCTTCTGGCATATTGAGGACTATCTGCAATTCGCTTTTGTTGTCGTAAGGTAACATTTTCAGGATTACTAACCGAAATCCCGCTAATCCTAAAGCTGCGATTAATAACGCCAGTGTTCCCGCAATAAAAGCATTTCCCCATTGACGACGCGCAATTAACGGCCCCATGAAGCGGCGATAAAGGCGGCTGAGATAATCTTCCTCTTCATGTCCGTGATTGTGACTATTGTAGTTACCAAAAAAGCGCATCGTTGCCCAAGGGACAACAATAAACGCCACTAAAGCCGAGAAAATCATCGCCGCAGATGCACCCAAAGGAATTGGGCGCATATAAGGCCCCATCAAGCCACCGACAAATGCCATTGGCAAAATCGCCGCAATTACAGTTAAAGTCGCCAAAATTGTCGGATTTCCTACTTCGTCTACAGCTTCGAGAACAATTTTTTGTAGCGTCTTTTGGCGATTGTGCGATAACTGCATTCGGGTTTTGTTTTCGGGAAGTTGCAAATGACGACCAACGTTTTCTACAACCACGATCGCATCATCAACTAAAATCCCAATGGAGAAAATTAACGCAAAAAATGTTACACGGTTAAGGGTAAAGCCATAAAATACAAAACTAGCCAGGGTCAAGGCTAAGGTAACAGGGATGGAAACTGCCACCACCATTGCCTCTTTTTTACCTAGTGCAAACCACATGAGGACAGTAACGGAAATTACCGCGATACCCATATGGACTAACAACTCGTTAGAACGTTCAGCGGCGGTTTCCCCATAATCTCGTGTGACTGTTAGCTGTACATAGTTAGGTATGTAATTATGTTGAATTTCCTTTAACTTGTGCAATACATGATGGGAAACTTGAATTGCATTTGCACCTGGACGTTTTGCGATCGCAATTGTGACTGCATCTGCTTCACCCATCGCTGCTTGTTTTGCACCATGTTTACCCTCTGTCTTCCCTTGTCCGAAAAATACATAACTAGTCGGTTCTTCTGCACCATCGCTAACAGTAGCGACATCCCGCAAATATACAGGTTGATTATTCGCCACACTCACAACTAAATTTTGTGCATCTTCTGCCGAGCGAATAAAGCTTTGCGTTCTAATTAAGAATGATTGATTATTTTGGCTCAAAGCACCGCTTGCTAGTTCGGTATTTTGTAACTGTAATGCTTGGGAAATATCTAAAGGAGTTAAACCGAAAGCATTCAATCTTGCAGGGTCAACTTCGATGCGTAACTGTCGTTTTTGACCGCCAATTAAAGTTGTTTCCGATACATCTGGCACCTGCTTAATTTGCTCATCTAATTGAGCAGCAATTTGCCGTAAATCGGTAGAGTTAGCTTGATTACTCCACAAAGTGAGTGTCAGAATCGGGACATCATCAATGGCGCGAGATTTAATTAATGGCTGAGAAACACCAGCCGGAATTTTATCGAAGTTAGCGTATAGCTTGTTATAAAGTTGAACAATAGCATCTTCGGTTTTTTGCCCTACATAAAACCGGACAATGGCGACAGATGAACCAGGGGTAGAAGTTGAATAAACATACTCGACACCGGGTAATTCTTTAATTAACTTCTCCATTGGGAAGGTAACCCGCTGTTCTACCTCCTTGGCAGTTGCACCGGGCATTTGCACGAATACATCTGCCATTGGGACTGTAATTTGCGGTTCTTCTTCGCGAGGTAGAATTATCGTTGCCCCAATGCCTAATAATAATGAAACTAAAATAATTAGGGGAGTTAATTTAGAGTCAATAAATTTTTTGGCTAGTTTGCCAACAAAACCAAGTTTAGATTGATTTTGTATTTTTGGTTCTGAACTTTTACCGTTCATAATATATGCAGTTTTGTAAGATGGGGAGATAAAACGAACCGCGAAGGCAGGAAGAACACGAAGAAAGAAGTTATAGAAGAGAGTTATTTATTGAGAAAAATGCTTTGCGTCTCTGCGCCTATGCGTGAGACAAAACTCTTTATTTATTAGCGACAACTTGCTGTCCATCACGCAGTTCTTCAACATTGCTAGTAATGATGCGATCGCCTGTTTCTAACCCGGAGACAATTTCTAGTTTGTTATCTTGCGCTTTCCCGGTTTTCACCCAGCGTAATTGAGCAGTATTATTAGCAGCAATTACATAAACTCCTGCTAATTGACCCCGCTTAAATACAGCATTTTGCGGAATCATCATGACTGTGCGAGTTTCTCGCGGTAGTTCTAAGCGGCCGAACATTCCTGGCATTAATTTATAGGAATTATCTAGAGCGACTTTCACAGTAAAACTACGTGAATTTAAGTTAGCGGAAGGTACAATTTGCCGCACGTGACCAGTGACGGAACGGTTAACAGTATCTAGCTGTACTGTCACTTCGTCTCCCAGTCTGACTAAGGTAATTAAGGATTCTGGCACTGCGACACTTAAACGTAGTCGATTGGTGCTTTCTAATGTAACTATCGGCTGTCCTGGCCCTGCGATCGCACCGACTTCTGTATGTTTTTTGGTAATTACGCCTGCAAAGGGTGCGGTGACAGTGCCATAGTTTAAGTTAGCGAGGGTTTGCTGTTGTCCAGCTTTGGCTTGTTGGACTTGGGAACGTGCTTGTTCTACTCCAGCTTCGGCTTGTTTGACTTGGGAACTGGCTTGTTGTACGCCAGCTTTGGCGCGATCAATTCCCCGGTTGGCTTGCTCAATTCCCGCCTTGGCTTGTTTAATCCGTGCTTGAATTAATGCTACCTGTGTATTTGCCTGATCCAACTGTGATTGACTAACTGCACCATCTTTTTGCAGCATTGTCATGCGGCGTTGATTTAACTGGGCATCAGCTAATTGTGCTGCTGCTTCTTGTAATTGAGCTTCAGCTTGTTGTTGTCCCGCCTCAGCTTGATTTAACTGGGCTTCTGCCTGAGTTTTGCTAGCCATTGCTTGCGTTTGCGCCGCCGCCGCCACTGTCACACCCGCTTGCGCTTGGGCGATGGCTGCTAATGCCTGATTCCCTTGGGCTTGGATATCTTTAACATCGATAATAGCCAGCACTTGACCGGCTTTAACTCTGTCACCTTCTGCCACTGGGAGATTTTTAATTTGTCCTTGAATCCGGCTGGTAGTGGTGACAGTTTCCACAGATTCGATAGTACCAGTGAGACTGCTGTCACCCGCTATAGATTCTTGAGCAGCCGTTGTAGTTTCCACCTCTAGAGGTTCAAGATGCACCGTTGCAGTTTCCGTAGATTCGGAAGGATGACGCAATAACCAGAACCAAGCCACACCCCCAAATGCGATCGCAAAAACACTAATCAAGGCAATCATCCGCAGCCGCTTGGGTTTTTTGGGTTGTAGTTCTGGGGCTGGTTCTGCGGTAATGTCTTTAATAGTTGGTTCCAAGTTGACGGACGATTGATCGTTAAACATAAGATTGATTTTGCTCTCCCATTAATTCAGCATCAAATAGCTAGGGATTGTTTCCTCGTTGCAGAGGATAGCCTAACTGTTGCCATGTCATGATGCCGCCTTGTAAGTTGTAAACCTTACTGTAGCCTTGCTCTATTAACCAATTTGCGGTTGATAAACTGCGGTGTCCTGACAGGCAAGTGACTACTATTAGTTGGTCTTTAGGAATTTCCTTTAGGATACTGCTTTGACTGAGGTAACGTGCTCCGGGAATATGCCCAAGAACGTACTCCATCCAACTGCGCGCATCAATGATTGTGAATTGTGCTTGTCGCGATTGCAGTTGTCTAGCACCTAAGCTGAAAGGTTGAGTTTGATTTTGTTCGTTTTCTTTGAGAGTACGTTTCATGACAATTTTGGATTTTAGATTTTGAATTTTGGATTGTGAGTGATTCTCTTGCGCCTATTTCACCTAATTTTTTCACGCAGAGACGCAGAGGCACAGAGTGAGAGTAGAGTTCATCTCATCAGCCATTCACGGCAGGTTTTGGCACAACCAAGCATGAAAATCTGTATTTCCCATGCCCTATGCCCTTTTCATACCCTACCCATAACCGAGAAAGATTTGATAAATGGCCCTGCCATACGGGGGTCTTTAATCATGGCGAGATAATCTCCTACACGGAATTGCAGCTTGCGCGACATATAAGCCATGCTCAAACCCATCATGTTTAAGCCCTTAGCTACCCACTGTTGCCAATTATCCTTGTCAGCACGCAGATCCCAGTTAAGTTTTTGCCCATTGTAAGCACTTGCTTCAATAGCTTTTCCATCCACAATGGTGAGTACACCTCTAGGTTCTGACTCATTTTCAAAGCCATAACCAATTACGGAATTGAAATGAATTTGTTTGAGCGCATCTGCTAACTCAGGTTCTTGATTCCATTTCTCTGCGTAAGCTTGCATCCATTCTGGGGAAAATAATTCTGTCATGTTTTTAACTCCAAGGGATTAGGGATTGGGGACTGGGGATTGGGTAATTGGTAATTGGGACAAACACCAAATGACAAACACCAAATGACAAATGACAAATCTAGTTACTTATTGCCCCAAATCAGTAAAACTAAGCTGCCAAGTAGTAATAGCCAAGAGAAAATTCTTCGGATGTGGCAAGGTATCACGAATCACCTCATAACGTTGCGGAAAACTTGTTTGCACATGGCTAAAAGTTCGGTATCGATCACACGGTAGTAGCGCCATGAACCCTCGCGGCGACAAGTTAACACTCCTGCATCTTTCATCAGTTGTAAGTGTCTAGAGACGTTTCCTTGTTTAAGACCAGTGCGATCGCATATTTCCTGTACGGTCTGCTCTTGATTGCATAATGCCCCTAAAATCTGCAATCTTGTGGGTTCTGCAAGAACTTTAAAGCGGCGTGCTAGTAGTTCTAATTCATTGGGGTTGAGTGCAATTTCCATACATCTTTAATAAAGATTATTCCCATAAATTGTGACGATGATTCAAACTTTGTAAAACTTTTTGATAAATTACAAGATGAATCGTTGTGATACACAAAGCAATTACACCCATGAATAAATGAAGTTTGCCCCATTCATGTTTCAATAAACCGAAAAACCAAGCGACTCTATCCACATCTTTTTCTATAGGGGCAAACCACAATAAAAACCCTGTCAAAAATGCCAAACTCCAGCAAGTAATTAATGCCAAAACATCTACTAAGCGAAAGTAATTTTTTAGCTGACTATTGTGCTCGTCGCTGTTCATTGGCTTACCTCTGGTTTCTTCTCCATCCCGCCCAAACTGGTAGACCATCATCAGAACGTAAATTCAGAATTTGGTTGTCTTTTTTAATTTGGGCAGCAATGATTGTGGGCTGTCCAGCAAAGGTTATTCTTGAACCTTTAACTTCAATTTGGTCTTGAAGTTTAATTTGGATGTTTTGTTGGTTGATGTACCATACTGGCCCCAAATGTACTGGAATCTCTTCTTTTAGAGTTTTGACTTTTAAATGCAAGCCACCAGACATTCCTCTAGGAGAAGCAGTGTTGTCTATAGAAATTACTTGACCTGTTATGGTTTCTACTGTTTTTGGGTCATACATTCCTGAGGAAGAAGTAGCCCTAGAAGGGCATCCTCCTGTACCTGATTGAGCTATTACAACTGGTACTGGAAGTAAACTCAAAATCGAAATAGTAGCGATTGTTGGGATTATCCTTTTCATATTGATTTCTCCTCTTTCTGGTTAATAATTTTTGATAAAAAATCCAGATTTAACAGAGAAAATTTTGGGTAAAATTTACAATTCTTGATGGTGTGTTGTTGCCCACCACAACGCACCATATATTCACTAACTATTTAATTACAAGAGTTTGAGTATCTTGTGAGACTTCTAAGTTTTCAACGGGTTTTACTAGGTCTAAACCCATCATATTCAATCCCCAATGCTCGAACCAAGGAACTGCTAAACCCCAACGCATTTTAGCTAAGAAAAATTTCTCAAAAGCAGTCTTAGCCCAACTTACCCAAAGTCCTTCTTTAGCTATGGCTCTTCGCCTTTGTTTAGTAATTGGATCTGGTAAAACTTGGTCTGCTAAAAATGCAATTCCTGTGTCGCCAAAATCGGCTAAACAAAGTGCTTCTAAGGTAGGAGTTACCAAAGGTGCAGAAATTACTTTTAGTTGCACAGCAATGTTGTGAGCTACAGCTATTCCCATTGCTTCGGTCATTTGGCCTGTCTTGGGTACACCAATGGGAATGGGAGTTTGTTCGGGTGGTTTGAGTTGAGTAATTACCCCAACGCTATAAATTGAGGGAAATTTAGGATGTTGATAAGTGGGTAATACAGGTACAAATCCCTTGGGATCGGTTAAAGTAGGTGCTTCTCTTAAAAAACGCGGCCCGCGGAATGGCGGTAACAACATACTAAAAGCAAAGGGTAGAGAACGCCCATCTGCTAGGTAAATTGTGTTTGGCCCAATGTGGCTAATAGCGGTGTTTTCAAGTACTGTAATTTCTTTTTGTTTGAGTAATTTAGTTACCAATTCCGCAGAATTTGCCATTCCACCAATTCCCAAATGTCCAACATAAGGTTCTGGTGTCACAAAGGTAATGGGGGCGCGATCGCGTATTCCATAGCGCCGCAAAAGCCAGTCTGTAAGTAATGCAAACTCGTAAGCTGGGCCAAAACAACTAGCGCCGGGTACTGCACCCACTACTATTGGCCCGGGATTTTTGAGAAACTGTTTCCAGCATTCCGCAGCTTTGAGTGCATGAGCTGGATTACACACCGACTCCACATATCCTTGATCCAATCCGGGAATTGCATCTAGTGCTAACTCTGCACCTGTAGCAATCACTGCATAGTCATAAGAGATTACAGTATCGTTGACAACGAGTTGCTGTAATTCTGGCTGAATTTGGCTAACTCCTCCTAATATCCAATCTATTCCTCGATTTACTAGCAGATTTTCTACATCTAATTGAATACTCTCAAGTTCTTTAAGATTCAAGCCTACCCAGGGTAAGGAAGGAATAAAAGTAAACTTAGGGGTATTGGAAATCAGTGTAATTTGATGCTCTTTTGGCAGTAGTCGTCGCAGTTCGTAGGTAATGGGTAACCCCCCGATTCCAGCACCAATCACTACAATTCGAGCCATAAAATTCCCCCCGGTAACTATTTAATCAAGCTAGAGTCAACCAGCTCCTCATACTAGTTACAAGGTTCACCTACTGATACCGCTTTGTAGCAGTCTGCGACTGACATCCCACAGCAGTTTTACCTCATAACCACCATCTCATGATATAACTATATAGTAGTAAAAGGTTTTAGTAAATTTAAATGATAAAAATCTTTACTGGAGAATGGGTAATGGGTAATGGGTGTTGGTAATTTCTCTTCATCTCCCTATTTCAATTCCTTTTCGACTCTTCACGGTGCATTTTTATGTATATATCCTTGCTCTTGGCATTTAGCGTTGCACTGCTCGCCATCTTTGTCAGATTTTACTTTCGCAACGAAGAGATTGTAGTTGTGTTGTCCAGCACTATCGCTGTCATCAGTTTGTTTATCAGTTTCGTGTTAAGTCCTTTGGTCTTAAAAATCTTGGTTTTGCTAACTTCTTTGTGGGGATTGCGGTATTACTGTCGTCGCTGTTCCTGTCAGGATATGGAGTAAAACGACTCACCAGCAAAGAATTTAATTATCTTTTTGCAGATAATATCGACAAATTTACTATATTACTATATAGTAGTATTATTACCTGGTATATATGCAAGATAGAAGATTGGAGTCAGCTATGATGTTATTTCGACAACTATTTGACCCAGAAACTAGTACATATACGTATTTAATTGCCGATCGCACGACGAAATTTGCTGTTTTAGTTGATCCGGTAATAGAGCAAGTAGAACGCGATCGCAAATTGCTCAATGAACTCGGGCTAACTCTCAAATACTGTCTAGAAACTCATATCCACGCTGACCATATTACTGGTACAGCAAAACTACGTGAGTTAACAGGTTGCCAAGGAATCCTACCGGAGAATGCCCAAGTTGCTTGTGCAGACCGCTTAATTAAAGATAAAGAAATCTTAGAGTTGGCGAGTGTGAAAATAGAAGCGATCGCAACTCCTGGTCATACTGATATTCACATGGCATATCTAGTTAATAGCACTCACTTGTTAACTGGAGATGCGCTTTTAATTCGTGGTTGTGGACGCACTGACTTCCAAAGTGGCAATGCAGAAGCGATGTATGACTCGATAACGCAAAGGCTGTTCACATTACCTGATGAAACCTTAGTTTATCCCGGTCACGATTATCGCGGGCATACAGTTTCTACTATCGGTGAAGAGAAGCAATATAACCCACGATTAGCCGGACGTAGCCGCAGTGAATTTGTGGAATTGATGGCAAATCTCAATCTACCCCAACCTAACAAGATTATGGAAGCCGTCCCAGCCAATCAACGCTGCGGTAGCACCGCCGCATAGAGACAAAAAAATCTGCGTAATTAATTATTTCTCATTACTTAATTTTGAATTTTGAATTTTGAATTTGGAGCGAAGCGACATGACTACTTCTGGTGTAAATAAATTACAAACTGTTAGCGCCCAAACTCTTAAACAACTGCTTGACCAAAAAGCTGTGACACTGATTGATGTTCGGGAACCATCTGAGTATGCAGGAGAACATATCGCAGATGCAACACTCGTTTCCCTTTCCAGCTTTGATCCGCGCAAGGTTCCTCAGGATGGTAGCATTGTTCTCTATTGTCGCTCCGGAAATCGCTCGGCAATGGCGGCGCAAAAGTTGTTTAGTGCTGGGTTTGCAACTGTCACTCATTTGAGTGGTGGTATTGGTGCATGGAAAGAAGCAGGTTTCCCTACTACAATCAACCGCAAAGCCCCAATTAGCTTACTGCGGCAAGTTCAAATTATTACAGGTTTCTCAGTATTACTCGGTACTTTACTAGGAGCATTTGTTTCTCCCTGGTTTCTACTTCTCAGTGGCGTAATGGGAGCAGGGTTATTCTATTCGGGCATAACAGACACTTGTATGTTGGGGATGATGCTGGCAAAACTACCGTATAACCAACGCAGTGGCTCATGACCGATATTTAGCAGACGCGATGAATCAGAATTGAGACGCGATGAATCAGACGCGATGAATCGCGTCTCTACAAGCAATTGCATAATTTATGTTCTGGAAGTTCCTTGTAGGTGTCTTAATTTTGAATTTTGAATTTTGAATTCGGAGCGAAGCGACGTGTGGATTATTGGGCATCTATTGGCTGCTTGTATTGGGTTAAGCTTGGGCTTAATTGGCGGTGGTGGTTCGGTGCTGGCGCTGCCAATTTTAGTTTACGTGATGGGTGTACCGCCAAAATCTGCGATCGCCATGACGTTGGTAATTGTCGGTACAGTTAGCATACTGGGATTGATTCCCCACTGGCGAGCTAGAAATGTCAGCTTCAAAACGGCATTAATTTTTGGTTCCGCCACAATGTTGGGTGCATTTATTGGGGCTAAAATTGCTACACTTCCAGTAGTCACCGAAAGCTTTCAAATGTTGCTGTTTGCAATCATGATGTTGCTTGCAGCAGTGTTTATGATTCGCCGTAGTTCTAAGCCAATCTCCGCAGATCCACAACTAGCATTTTATCCCCGACCTGTTTGTAAGTATTGCTGGTTGTGGTTAATGACTGAAGGCTTAGGCGTAGGAGTATTAACTGGGTTAGTCGGTGTCGGTGGTGGATTTGCTATTGTCCCCGCTTTGGTACTCTTAGGAAATGTACCCATGAAAAAAGCGATTGGTACATCACTGCTGATTATTATTTTTAATTCAGTTACAGGCTTTTTGGGCTATCTAGGCCATGTTGATCTCAATTGGAATTTGATGTTTTCCTTTATTATTGCTGCGAGTGCAGGAAGCTTACCTGGGGCGTATTTGGCTCAGTATGTACCAGCGCAAAAACTGCAAAAATTCTTTGGCTATTTTCTTCTGACAATTGGGGCTTTAGTTCTACTACAAAATCGTTATACCCCACAATCATCTCAAGTACCACAACATTATTCTGCAAGAATAGTGCAGAGGTAATGGGTAATTGGTAATGGGTAATTGGTAATGGGTAATTGGTAATGGGTAATGGGTAATTGGTAATTGGTAATTGGTAATTGGTAATTGGTAATTGGTAATTGGTAATTGGTAATAGTTATTTCCCCTTGTCTCCTTGTCCCCCCTACTTCCCCTACTCCTCAGTCAGTACCTAAGCGGACAGGATAATATATATCCAAACTGAGGAGAATTGCTAAACAGTGGGAAAAAGCATCTATCAGCCCAGGAAAGATATTAGCGTTCATCGCGATCGCCGTTTAAAGGCAACTCTAGTATTATTACTGGTGTGGGGGTTTGTGAGTTTGTTGCATTGGCTACCCCAAGCACAATGGTTGATGGTGGGCTTAACGGCAATTTTGGCTGTGCAAACTCTGCGAATGCTGATAGCAAAACCTGTGTCTTTGGTAATTGCAAGTGATGCTGATTTGCCGCAGGTATCAATTTTAGTGCCGGCTAAAAATGAAAGTGCAGTTATAGCTGATTTAGTTTATAGCTTATATCAATTAAATTATCCGCGCGATCGCCTGGATATTTGGGTGATTGATGACGGGAGTACGGACGCTACACCCCAGATTTTGCAGCAATTACAAGCGGAATTCCCGACGCTACAAGTTCACCACCGAGAATCAAAGGGTGGTAAATCGGGGGCGCTAAATGCGGTTTTTCCTGTGACGCGAGGAGAAATTATCTTAGTTTGCGATGCTGATGCACTGCTTCCGGCTAATTTTCTCATGGCAACTGTACCTGTATTTCAGAAACCTGGTGTTGGTGCTGTACAGGTGCGAAAAGCAATTATGAATGCAGAGACGAATTTCTTAACTCGTTGTCAGCAAATGGAGATGAATTGCGATAGTTTTTTGCAAACTCATCGCATTGCTATTGGGGGAATGTCGGAACTACGGGGGAATGGAATGTTAGTGCGGCGAGAACTGCTGCAAAGGTGTCAAGGTTGGAGTGAAGACACTGTTACTGATGATTTGGATCTCTGTTTTAAGTTGTATTTATTAGGTGCAGAAATTGAGTTTGTCAGCTTTCCGACAATTCAAGAAGAAGCGGTGACAACGTGGAAAGACCTATGGCCGCAACATTGTCGCTGGGCGGAAGGTGGCTATCAGCGTTACCTTGATTATTTTCCCCAAATTTTAACTTTGGGCTGGGCTAAATTTATCGATTTACTATTATTTTTTCTCTTACAATTTCTCCTTCCTATTGGGCTGATACCTGATTTATTGTGGACAATATTAAAGAGCGATCGCGCTGTTTTGTTACCACTACAAACCTTACTCAGCATTATTCTCACAGTTGCTTTTATCGCGGGAATTTATCAATATCAAAATTTACGCGGCTGGTCTTTACTTTGGGCAACTATCCAAGGTTCAATCTACATGGTGCATTGGATTCCGGCGATGATTGTGACTACTTGCAAGTTATGTTTCCAAAAACCGCGATCGCATTGGATCAAAACTGAGCATCAGGGAAGAATTTAGCAGAGGCATCATAAATCTTGTAGAGACGCGATTCATCGCGTCTGTTCATCGCGTCTGTTCATCGCGTCTGTTCATCGCGTCTGTTCATCGCGTCTGTTCATCGCGCCTATTAATCGCGTCTGTTGCAACGCTGCAAAGTTCTGCCTAACGAGGGAATCAGTTAATTTATGGATTCAAGTAGTATTTACTAAATATAGATAAACAAAATTTTATATACTTATTCAACTCATAAGCTGATACGCACCTAAATCAAATATTCTGCTGTTAGGACTGTCAAAGGTCAAGAGTCCAGAGTCAAAGGCTGGCTTGGACTCTGGAACGCCAGTTGCTACCCTGCGGGTTCCGCGTTAGCGGTACAAGTCTGGCGACCCAACGCACTGGCTCCTTTTGACAACCTGAGTGCGAAATATACAATTGAAATGCGTAACAGCTTATTTGATTTCTCAAACAAATCAGTAGAGCTTGATTATTTATTTGCTGTTCCCTATTAAAACTTAACTGCTTAGGCAAAAAATTGGAGAAATTAAATCGCATTGCTCGATTATCACTTGTAAGCTCAAATTCTAGATGGCTAGTTGCTCGGACTCATCTCTGATAAAGTGCAAATAACAAATATTGTTGTGATTGCTCAAGACTGAAAATCATTCCACCTGTGGTAGAAGTGGGTAATCAAAGGCTGACTTTATGTAACATCCCAACGGACACTCCTCACATAATGAACTCTAAGCGGTCTGCTAAAAAATCTCAAGCTAATACTCCAGCTGCTCAATCTTTAAATAATGAGCAAGAGAATAATCAAAATGAATTATTTCCGATTGTGGGGATGGGTGCTTCGGCGGGTGGATTGGAAGCTTTCACAGAATTACTGAGCCATTTGCCCAATGATACTGGGATGGCGTTTGTTATAATACAGCACTTGAGTCCTAATCAAAAAAGTTTGTTAAGCGAGATTCTTTCACGCTCAACCCAAATGCCTGTAGTGGAAGTGCAGAATGGCATGGTTGTGGAACCGAATCACGTGTATGTGATTCCGCCTAATGCCAAGATGACCATTTATCAGGGATTGCTGCAACTAGCTCCCAGAGGAAAAACCTATGGGTTATTTATGTCGGTGGATGCTTTCTTGATTTCCTTAGCAGAGGAGCGAGGAAGTAAAGCAATTGGTGTAGTACTGTCGGGGAGTGATGGCGATGGAGCACGGGGGCTAGAATTTATCAAAGGGGCTGGTGGGATTACCTTTGCCCAGTGCGAAAGCTCGGCAAAAGTTAGTAGTATGCCTAACACTGCTGTGGCTTCGGGTAATGTAGATTTTGTTCTCAGCCCACGAGAGATTGCGGAGGAACTGACAAAACTGAGCCGTCATCCCTATGTGCGCCAGCAGCAAGCTCCAAAGGCTGAAGTGCTGCCAGAAAACGACGATGCTATCTCGACAATCTTTAGCTTGCTACGGTCTGCTACAGGGGTTGACTTTCACCAATACAAGCAAAATACTCTCAAGCGGCGCATTTTACGGCGGATGATTTTGTACAAGCTGCAAAGATTAGAAGATTATGTCGCCTATCTTTTGGAAAATCCGGCAGAAGTCATGGCCTTGCATCAAGATGTGCTGATTACTGTCACCAGTTTTTTCCGGGATGCGGAATCTTTTGAAGCCTTAAAGACAAAAGTATTTCCTGTTATTGCCCACAATCGCACGTCAGATACACCCATTCGCATTTGGGTAGCGGGATGTTCCACTGGTCAAGAAGCTTACTCACTAGCAATTTGCTTGCTAGAGTTTTTGACCGATCAGGTAATTAATACAACAATCCAAATTTTTGCTACAGATGTCAATGAAGCGGTAATTGAAACAGCGAGAATGGGCTTCTACAAGCCTAGCCAAGTAGGAGATGTTTCGCCAGAACGTCTACAGCGCTTTTTTGTTCAGGTAGAAGGTGGTTACCAGATCAGCAAGCCAGTGCGGGAATTGTGTATTTTCGCTCGGCAAAACTTAATTGCCGATCCGCCTTTTTCGCACTTGGATTTAATTACCTGTCGCAATGTGCTAATTTATTTGGGCAGTCGTGTCCAGAAGAAACTTTTACCCATCTTTCATTATGGTCTCAACCCAACAGGCTTTTTGATGTTAGGCACCTCAGAGACAGTGGGAGAATTTTCTGACTTGTTTTCGTTAGCGGATAGAAAGTCGAAGATTTATAGTCGCAAAATGGCACCTGCGCTGTTGGGTATGGATCTAATTGCCAGCAGCTCTCCCAAAGAATTAAATACCCGGCAGCCACCAGTGAGCGAGAATGTGTTGAATGAGCTGGAAATGCAGACAGCAGCTGACCGAATTGTGCTCAATCACTATGCTCCGGTGGGTGTAGTGATTAACAATGATTTAGAGATTTTGCAATTTCGTGGACAGACTAGTTCTTATTTGCAACCGCCATCAGGCAGGCCCAGCTTTAATTTGTTGAAGATGGCGAAAGAAGAACTGCAGCTAGAGTTACGCACTGTCATTCACCAAGCAAAACAGCGACAAACCCGAGAGCGAAAAGAAGGCATCCAAATTGTTGAGAACGGCCAAGTTAGGCTGGTAAGGGTTGATATCATACCGTTTAAATCTCCCCATAAGGAAGAAAAATACTATTTAGTATTGTTTGCAGATCTGCCATTGCCAGCAACTACTATCTCTGAATCAGCAAGCGATCGCAGTAAATCTCGGCGGGGCAAACAAGCTGCAGATCAAGAAGAGATTAACTCACTAAAGCAGGAATTAGCCACTACTAAAGAATATCTGCAATCAATTATTGAGGAACAGCAAGCTACTAATCAAAATCTGAGAGCAGCTAACGAAGAAATTCTCTCTAGCAACGAAGAGTTGCAAAGTACTAATGAGGAATTAGAAACCGCTAAAGAAGAAATTCAAGCAACTAACGAAGAATTAAACACCATTAACGACGAACTGCAACGGCGGAATTTGGAATCAACTCAAGTCACCAACGATTTGCAGAATTTACTCAGCAATATTAATATTCCCATTCTTATGTTGGGCGGTGATTTGCGAATTCGGCGGTTTACTCCCGTGGCTGGCACAATTTTCAACCTGATTTCTACGGATGTCGGACGACCAATTAGTGATATTAATCACAATTTAAATATTTCTGATTTAGAACAACAAATTTTAGCAGTAATTGGTACTCTCAACTTTAAAAGCCAGGAAGTTCAAGACTCCGAAGGACACTGGTATGATTTGCGAATCAGGCCTTATCGCACAATAGATCATAAAATTGACGGGGCGGTGGTTGTATTAGTTGACATTGACGAACTCAAACGCAGCACTGAACAGCTAAGAGCATCCAGAGATTACGCTGAAGCAATTGTAGATACCGTGCGGGAATCGATTTTGGTGCTGGATTTAGACTTACGAGTGATGAGAGCCAATCGCTTTTTCTACGAAACTTTCCAAGTGTTACCCGCAGAAACAGAGCAGTGCTTAATTTTTGAACTCGGGAATGGACAGTGGAATATACCGCGATTGCGATCGCTCTTAGAAGATGTGATTCCCAGCAATGCCATATTTCAAGATTTGGAAGTTGAGCATGAGTTTGAGTCGATTGGGCATAAAATTATGCGGTTGAATGCTCGCAGAATGCCGGAAATCGAGAATATGCAATTGATTTTGTTGGTAATTGAAGATATTACCCAACAAAAGCAACTAGAAGCAGAACGCACTCAGCTACTCACTCAAGAACAATCAGCCCGAGCGACGGCGGAAACAGCCAACCGTGCCAAAGATGAGTTTTTATCGATTCTTTCCCACGAACTACGTAATCCCCTCAATTCCTTATTAGGATGGGCACAGCTACTCCAACGGCCGAATCTCGAGCAAGGCGTGATTAATCAAGGGATAGAAGCAATTGAGCGTAGCGCCACTGCTCAAGCCCAGCTAATTGGAGATTTGTTAGACATATCACGCATCAGCGCCGGGAGGCTGCGCCTTGATCCTGAGCCAATGCAGCTTTTACCCATAATTACAGCCGCTATTGAAGTAGTTAGCCTCTCAGCCGAAGCCAAAAATATCCAAATTGAATTGCAGCTCGATTCTACAGCTAGAATCATCAACGGTGATCCCCATCGCTTACAGCAGGTAATGTGGAACTTGCTTTCTAACGCAATTAAATTTACCCCAGATGGAGGCAGAATAGATATCACCCTAAATTACACAGATTCCCACGCTGAAATTCAAATTAGCGATACAGGTAGAGGTATTCAAGCCGATTTTCTCCCATATATTTTTGAGCGCTTTCGTCAAGCTGATAGTAGCAAAAATCGCTCAAACCCTGGTTTAGGGTTGGGGCTTTCCATAGTACGGCACTTAGTAGAACTCCACGGTGGTACTGTTGAGGCAGAAAGCCCTGGTGAAAATCAAGGAGCAACTTTTACAGTCAGGCTACCTTTGCAAACTCAGTCCCCAGAAATTTCTCAGCCAGTGGCTACACAGTTAGCCCCTTTATCAAACGAGTCAGAAATTCCTCTTGAGAATATTACATCCTTGGCGGGTGTGCGGGTTTTGGTTGTCGATGACGAAGCAGATATTCGCCAGTTATTTACCATTACCTTACAGCAGTACGGAGTAGAAGTAACAACCGTTGCATCCGCCAATGAAGCCTTATCTACCTTAATAGCTAACCCCAACAGCTACGATGTTTTATTATCTGACATTGGTTTACCAGAACAAGACGGTTACGATTTAATTCGTATGGTAAGAGCCTTAAGTGCTGAAGCTGGTGGACAAATTCCCGCCGCCGCCCTCACTGCGTACGCTGGAGATGCAGAACGCACAGAAGCCCAAGCCGCCGGTTTTCAAATGCACATCGCCAAACCCGTTGAACCAAGGCAGTTGGTGTTGATTGTTGCTTCCTTGGCGGGGATTGGGGATTAGGGATTGGGGGAATAACAGACGCGATGAATCGCGTCTCTACAACCCCAAAATCATGACGAAGAATTTTTAACTGAACCTTAACCCATTGGTGACCAAGGAGGTAAGGTTGTTTATCAACGCTACCTCATCCATAGAGAACCTTAACTCATTGGTGACCAAGGAGTTAGGGTTGTTTATCAACGCTACCTCATCCATAGAGAACCTTAACCCATTCGTGACCAAAGAGTTAGGGTTGTTTATCAACGCTACCTCATCCATAGAGAACCTTAACTCATTCGTGACCAAGGGGTTAAGATTGTTTATCAATGAGCATTTATAGAACATAGGGAAAATCATATTAGCTTGACTTCTCCCCAAGCTCAAGACAACCGCTCAATTATTGATATAAAGGTATAAATTTATATAGCTCTCTCCCTCTGAGTAAGCTATGGTATGAGCTATGACTAAAGAACGCCATTCCTGCGTAGGGTGTGTTGTTCTGTAGCACAAAGCACCATTTTTAGATCTAGAACAGTGCGTTATATTGCAGGTGAAAACAGCGCTCAAGCGCAACTATAAACATTTTGGCCATACTATATTTTATACCAATTAAAAAATCACCAGCCCCCACTAAAAAATAGATGAGGTTGGTGATTATTCGCAACAAAACTAGAGATACAGCCTCAGTTAAATTAGTTACAAGGGTAGGGGCAGTGCCGTGCCTTGCCCGTAGAATTATCTCTACATCACCAACTTGCAATCTGCTGTATTTAACTAACTCAGCACTGTTTACAAACTAGAAAGTACTTCTCTTGCTACCGCTAAAGTTTGGTCAATATCTTCATCGGTGTGAGCAAAGGAAGTAAACCCAGCCTCAAATTGAGATGGTGCTAGGTAAATACCACGCTCTAACATACCGCGATGGAAACGTCCAAATTTGGCTGTATCCGCACTTTTTGCATCTTCGTAGTTATGCACTGGGCCAGCAGTGAAAAATAAGCCAAACATAGCACTGATATGACCACCACAAGCTGCATGACCTGTTTCTTGAGCAATTTGCAGTAAGCCATCTGCTAGCTTTTTGGTAATTTGCTCTAGGTACTCATAAGTACCGGGTTTTTGCAACAATTCTAGAGTCTTAATTCCCGCCGTCATTGCCAAAGGATTACCAGAAAGTGTCCCAGCTTGATATACAGGGCCAGCAGGGGCAATCATTGACATAATATCGCGACGACCGCCATAAGCTCCCACAGGTAAACCACCACCAATGACTTTACCCAAGGTAGTCAAATCGGGGGTAACACCAAATTTTTGTTGCGCGCCACCATAAGCGATGCGGAAGCCTGTCATGACTTCGTCAAAGACTAATAATGCACCATGTTCATGGGTAAGTTCCCGTAACCCTTCCAAGAATCCTGCATCGGGAGTAATAAACCCAGCATTACCTACTACTGGCTCTAAAATTACGCCAGCAATTTGATCACGGTTTTCTTCAAACAAAGCCTTAACTGCTTCTAAATCATTAAAAGGAGCCGTGAGAGTACTAGCAGTTGCCGATTTTGGCACTCCTGGGGAGTCGGGTAAGCCGAGTGTCGCTACACCAGAGCCAGCTTTTACCAGGAACATATCAGCGTGTCCGTGGTAGCAGCCTTCAAACTTGATGATTTTTTCCCGATTGGTAAACGCCCGCATCAGCCGCAACACAGCCATACAAGCTTCAGTACCAGAATTGACAAATCTGACCATTTCGATGCTGGGAACGGCATCAATGACCATTTCTGCTAAAACATTTTCTAGTGCAGAAGGCGCACCAAAACTCGTGCCTTTTTCCAAGGCTTCATGTAGTGCAGCAATTACTTCTGGATGAGCATGACCACAAATAGCAGGGCCCCAAGTACCTACATAGTCGATGTATTGATTACCATCAACGTCCCAAATGTATGCGCCTTTGACGCGATCAAACACAATTGGCTGTCCACCGACAGATTTGAAGGCACGAACTGGAGAACTAACGCCTCCGGGCATGAGATTTTGGGCAGCGGCGAAAATCTCTTGTGATTTTGTGGTTTTAATCGTCGTATTTACCAAGGTTCTCTCCTACGTGAGGGGCAAATTAAAAGCTCTATCTTAGGATAGGGTTAAAAACTGGTTAGAACTTCTATCGTATAAAATTACCAGAACCAAAAAAATAACAATATGTTATACAAGTCGAATCAAGATTTGCCTTTAGAAATTCGCTCGCGATTGTCTGAGGCATACCAGGATCTTTATCGGGCGGCTTTTAACTCGGCAGTTCACTGGTATGGTGAAGCCGCAAAAGCGCATAAGGTAGCATTGAGTGCGGTAAAGATGCAATCGGCTATGGATAAAAATGCTCTAGTTTAAGATTATATAACTGGCTGACTATTGGCTGACTATTAAAAAAATCGTGCGACTTAACCTATTGAGAATGGTATCGTGAATCAAGGAATCGTTCTCACGCAAAAAATTAGCTGGTATGTTCTCTAAAGAACCGCATTCATTACACAACGCTATCCCTGTTGAAAAAATCCGTTATGACGAACAAGGTCTAGTACCAGCAATAGTTCAAGATTATCTTGATGGTACTGTCTTGATGATGGCGTGGATGAATCGGGAGTCTTTACAAAAAACTTTAGAAACTAGGGAAACTTGGTTTTGGAGTCGTTCGCGTCAAGAATTATGGCATAAAGGCGCAACTTCTGGCCATTTGCAAAAAGTGCAAAGTATCCGTTATGACTGCGATAGCGATGCGCTCCTTATTGGTATAGAACAGATAGGCGATATTGCTTGTCATACAGGAGAGCGTAGTTGCTTCCATCAAATAGATGGACAAATAGTAGCCCCACCAGGGGATACATTGTCACAATTATTTCAAGTAATCTGCGATCGCCGTGACAATCCTACTGAGAGTTCCTACACCTGCAAGTTATTCGCCGGCGGTGATAACAAGATTTTGAAAAAAATAGGTGAAGAAACCGCGGAAGTAGTAATGGCATTTAAAGATGATGATGCCGATGCGATCGCAGGTGAAGTTGCAGATTTGCTATATCATACTTTGGTCGCTCTAGCACATCATAAAGTTGATGTCAAAGCCGTTTATCGGAAGTTGCAAGAACGGCGGAAATGAATAGTAAGCTGATACGCACCTAAATCAAATATTCTGGCGTTGGGACTGTCAAGGGTCAATAGTCCAGGGTCAAAGGCTAGCTTGGACTTTGGACTCTTGACTTTTGACAACCTGAGTGCGAAATATACAATTTAAATGCATAACAGCTTATCAGTTAGACAAGGCTCATCAACAAGCGACTTGAAACAACCAAACCACGACCACTTAACATCTCTAAGTAGCAATGAAAGCACTTAAAGTTATGGCAACGATCAATGAGGAAGGACAATTAACTTTAGATCATCCTCTCACAACAGATAAAAATAGTCGTGTAGAAGTCATTGTTTTAATCCCAGATGAGGAAACCCCAGATCAGACCGCTCAGGCAGAAGTCTTAGCAGATTTCCGGCAAGCTTGGCAAGAGGCTATGACTGGGCAAACTATCCCGGTGGCTCAAATGTGGGAAGGGCTTGAAGATGGTTGATCCGCCGTTGATTCAAGTTGAAGCTTCGCTAACATTCAACCGAAATCTACGCGCTCTTGCCAAGAAATATCGCAGTATTAGGAATGATATACAACCTGTTATCGAACAACTTCAGCAGGGAGAGTTACCAGGAGATCAAATACCTGGTGTTGGTTATACAGTCTTTAAGTTGAGAGTGCGAAATAGCGACACTCAAAAAGGTAAAAGTGGTGGCTATCGTTTAATTTACTACGTCAAAACAGCAACAGGAATCATTCTACTGACCATTTACACAAAATCTGAACAAGTCGATATTGCCGCAGATGACATTCAGAGCATCATAAAAGACTATGAGCAAAGGACGCTTACCGAGCAAGATGATATCTCAGACAATAGCTAGAAATTGCTAAGGTTGATAGCGGATACTAAAGTAAAAGCCATCATCTTGAGCATTATTACCGCGATCGCTTAAATCTACAAATGGGATGCCGTAATCTAGGCGCATTGTTAATTTATCAATGCCCAAGGCTTGATTCCACAATAGCCCTAAACCTGCACTGGCTAAAAATGTTTGATTGGGTAGTTTATTGGGATTGTCTGATTGATTCCAAACAGCGCCTAAATCAACAAACGGTATCACCTGTAGGGTGGATAATCCCGCTTTATTGCGTTGCACTGTAATTCTGTCTTCAATTGCAAAACGGAATCCATTATCGCCAGAACGGACATTTTGCCGATATCCACGCACAGATTGTCCGCCGCCAATGACGAATTGCTGGGAAGGTAACAAACTGTCTGGTGTAAGTTGTAAGTCTGCTTGGATAATTAACAGGTGATTGTTATTTAGCTGCTGTACGCGCTGGATTTGACCTAGCCAACTGAAAAAGCGACTATCGGGAATGGGGTCACTATTAATCGTGGCATCAAATAAACCAGTGCCTAAACTAAATTGTGATTGTAACAGCCAAGCCCCTTGGGGGTCGCGTCGGACGTAGTCTTGGCTAAACTTAAATACACTGGTACGGCTAACGCCATTCGCATCAGGGCCGATACCAAAGGGGGTGGGAAGTTGATCGAAGAGAAAAGTTTGCCCATCTTCATAAGTAAAGCCGAAAGACAAGGCAAATTCTTCTCTAGGCGATCGCATTAACGGCTGGCGATAACTAATTTCATAGACATCTTGGTCGGCTTTGATACCAAACTGGTCAAAAGGTGGCTGGGTGATTTCGTTGCGATTGGGTGCAACTCGTAGGCGTAACTTCCCATCCATCGCATTTAGGGGAATTTGATAGCTAAAATCAAAGCGATCGGAACCACCTGTGAAGGTGCGATAATAAGCACCTGCGATTTCATCTCCTATTCCAGTTAGGTTGCGGTGGAGTAGTTGAATCCCTAACCTTTCGGAACCAATACTAGGCGGTGAATAGTTATCTATACTCAAGCTGCTGACAAAAGGATTGGCTTCATCAACCCTGACTATAAGAATACTTTGACCAATTTGTCCCGTAGGGCGCAGGCTAGCTTCTACATTATTAAATAGCGGATCGAGTCGCAGTACTTTCAGTTGTTCTTCCAGCTTAATTGTATTTAAGGGAATCCCTGCGCCTAACCGAATGCGATCGCGCACATACCCAGGATTTAAGCGCTTGGTTCCTTGTACCTCAATTTCTGACACTCGCCCTTCAATAATGCGAATTACCGCCACACCATTTGTATTTCCAGCCTGTTGCGTTACGGGAATCGCCCGCGAATTTATATAGTTATTATTCAGGTAAAGCTGAGTCACAGCATCAGCAGCTTTCCGCAAATCCTCTACTGTTAATTCCCGCCCTTCAAATGGCTGAACCACCTGATTTAGTTGTTGTTCCGTAAATACGGTGCTATCTACAACATTAATTTTGCGGACGAAAAATCTCTCAGGGGTTGTGGGGGTAAATTCTGGTGGGGTGGTTTCTGGCGGTTGGGGGCTGGGGGTTGGGGATTGGGTAATTGGTAATTGGTAATTGGTAATTGGTAATTGGTAATTGGGTTGTGACTCAGGACTGAGGACTGTTAACTCAGCACTATTTTGAGACTCAGTACTGCTTTGAGACTCAGTACTGTTTTGGTTTGCTGTGGCTTTCAAGCCAGTGATGGCGAAGATTCCCATTAAATGCAGAATCAGCAAACTGCTTTTGAAACTGAAACTTTGATACAAGAAAGATATAAAAAATTTCCTATTAAAAATATAGTTAAAAGCTTGATGGACGGTAGCTAAAAACTGGCGTTGATATCGACATTTTATTGATTTCTTACTGGGACTTCCCAAAGCATCAATTTTTTGATATATTTTCGTACTTTGCGGAATTAAAAGTTTAGAATTAAGACTATTTTTTATACCTTTTTTCATTTCACTATACTGAAATGTATGATGTATAAAGTTCTCAGTGATCAGGTATAAGTTATCAGTTTCATTGCCAACATAACGCCTTCTCAAACAATTTGCAGAAGGCGCTAGAGCTTTGCAACAAAGCACTATACGCTTAATTACTGTTTACTTAGTTAAACACCTGGCTACTTGAGATTCCGGAGAATTATTTTAGCCACAGTAATATTTAAATATCATATTTTTGCCGTCCTTATTCAAAAAAATTAATATATTTAATTACATTTAACAGTGATAAATTCTCAGTGATATCCGATAGGATAAAGAGGCTGGTAAGAGATTAGAAATTGCGTTGGAGAACTTCCATGTCACTGCCGATTTCCATTGTCATTACGAATTACAATCGGGAGCTTTTTCTAGGAGAGGCGATCGCTAGCGTTCTGGGGCAGACATGGCAAGATTTTGAGTTACTGGTGTGGGATGATGGCTCTACAGATAATTCCCTTGCGATCGCGCAAAAATATGCGGGGCAAGATAGCCGTGTGCGGGTAGTAGCAGCACCCCATCAGGGAGTAACTGCGGCACGACGAGATGCGATCGCCCAAACTACAGGAACATACATCGGTTGGGTAGATAGCGACGACTACTTAGCGCCAACCGCCTTGGAAAAAACCGTTACTATCCTCAATCGTCAGCCAGAAATCGGCTTTGTGTACACCGATTATCTAGATGTTGACGACAAGAGTAAAGTTATTAGATATGGTCGGCGCAGTCTGATTCCCTACTCCCAAGAACGGCTGCTAGTCGATTTTATGACTTTCCAATTCCGCCTCATTCGTCGTTCTATTTATGACTTAGTAGATGGTTTCAATGGTTCCCCGAATTACGCAGAAGACTACGATTTATGTTTGCGGCTTTCGGAAATCACCCAAGTTGCACATATTCAGCAGCCACTTTACTATTACCGCCACCATGCAGGGAATATCACCAAACAAGCCCAGCTAGAACTGCTGTTATGTTCTCAACAAGTTATTGTCCAAGCACTACAACGGCGAGGACTAGCTGAAAAATATCAAATCGATGTTGAACTCGCCACTGGGCACTTTTTCTTGCGTCACAAGCAAGTAGAGGAAAAGAGGCAGGGGGCAGGAGGCAGGAGTCAGAAGGCAGGAGTCAGAAGGCAGGAGGCAGGAGGCAGGAGGCAAGAGGTAAGAGAACATAATTACTCCCGAATCCGCAAACATTTACTCAAAGCCCAGCCACTTTGCGCCGGGATTCTTCCGTTAGTTGCAACTCTCTCTGCTATTACAGCCCAAGCTCAACAAATTATACCTGCAAATGATGGTACAAATACTATAGTTAACCCCAATGGCAACAGGCTAGATATCACTGGTGGTCAGACTTCGAGTAATGGTGTTAACCTGTTCCACAGCTTTCAACAGTTTGGTTTAACACCAGAACAAATTGCTAACTTCCAAGCTAATCCCAATCTGCAAAATATTCTAGGTCGGGTGACAGGTGGTAATGCTTCCATTATCAACGGCTTAATTCAGGTAACTGGTGGTACTGCTAACCTCTACCTGATGAATCCCGCCGGATTTGTGTTTGGGCCGAATGCTAGCTTAAATATTCCTGGTGCGTTCACCGCCACCACAGCCAATGGCATTGCTTTTGGTAACAGTTGGTTTAATGCTACTGGTGCGAATAACTACTCCGTTTTAGTTGGCAATCCCACCGGATTCGCCTTTACCATGAGCCAGCCAGGAGCTATATTAAATGCTGGTAATTTGGCTGTGGCTGATGGGCAAAGTTTGAGCCTGTTAGGTGGAACGGTGGTAAATACCGGAACTCTTACAGCACCAGCTGGGCAAATTTTAGTCACATCTGTACCAGGGGAAAATTGGGTACGCCTTAGCCAGCCTGGTAATTTGCTGAGTCTAGAAATTCAACCTGCAGCGGCTAATAGCAATCAACCAAATAACTGGACAATCCCAATACCATCTCTACCAGAATTACTCACCGTCGGGAACACAGGTTTAACGGCTAACCCTGATGGCACGGTGAAACTTTCCAGTACTAACACAACTATTCCCACAACTCCCGGTACAACCATTGTGTCTGGGAAAGTTGATGCATCCGGTGCAACAGGCGGGAAGGTGAATATTTTAGGTCAACAAGTCGGTTTAGTTGATGCCAATATTAACGCCTCTGGGAATAATGGTGGCGGTACAGTCTTGATTGGTGGCGATTACAAAGGTCAGGGTACTGTACCCAATGCTACTAACACTTATGTTGATGGTAAATCGGTAATTGCTGCCGATAGTAACCTCAATGGTGATGGGGGAAGGGTAATTGTTTGGGCTAATGACACAACCCAATTTCTCGGCAAAATTACTGCTCGTGGCGGAGCGAATAGTGGTAATGGTGGTTTTGTGGAAGTATCGGGTAAAAATTTCCTTACCTTCAATGGTCAGGTAGATACTTCTGCTGCTAAAGGTACATTGGGAACTTTGTTACTCGACCCCAGTACCTTGACAATTATTGATGCTGCAACAGGTGGTACTTTTGATGCTACACCAAATAATATTCCCTTTGGAGCTGCTGATAATGGTGCGAATACTATTTCTTGGGGTGCGTTAAGTGGTGCTGGTGCCAATATAGATTTACAAGCTACAGGAAATATTACTATTGACCCCATTACAGGTAATACACCTGGGGTAACTACCGCTGCTGGTGTGGCGACGCTAAATTTAGGTAGTACAGGTAGTTTCCGGCTAACTTCACAAAACGGTGCTGTCACCTTTGCTAATACCAGCAACACCATCAATACCACCGGAGGCGATATCTTCATCTCTGGCGCGAGTTTATCACTAGGGAATCTCAACACCACAGGTAGCTTTGCTCCTAGCGGTGATGTTAATTTATCTGCAACTGGTAACATTACTGCGGGCAATATTAACACCAGTGGCTTTGTGTTTGGGGGTGAAGGCTACGGTGGTGGCTATAACGGAGGTAATATTACTGCTACTAGTAGCGGGGGTGCGATTACCCTGGGAAATCTTAGCACCAATATCAGTGCCGTGACTGGGGGTCAGGCGGGGACTGTAAATTTAACTGCTGTTGGTAATATCAATACAGGTAATATTAATACCTCCGCAACTGGAGGTTTCCAGTCAGGTACAGGTGGAACCGTTCAAGCAAGTAGTAGCGCAGGTAGTATCACGACAGGCGCAATTAACTCATCTGTAACCAAAACTGGGCCGAGTGGCGATTATACGGCGACATCTGGTGCAGTGAACTTAACTGCTGCTGCTAATATTACAACTAGTGCAATCAACTCCTCAGCTACCGCACTTAATGTTGATGGTGATGCAACGGCTACAGGTGGAAACGTCACTCTCAGAACGACTAATCCTTTTGGTAGCACAATTACCTTTACTACAATCAACAGCCAAGCCACAACCGAACCAGGAGGTACTGTAACTGGCGGTGATGTCCAAGTCCTAACAAATGGACTGGTGCGAGGAACAGGTACTCTACTAGGAAATACCATCGCCACTGGTGGCATTATTGATGCTGGAGAAGGCGGTACTAGTAGCTCTGCACCACCTATTGGCGGTAACATCACAATTCAACATGATGGCGGCCCTGATAATGTGCCGTTTACCGTAGGGAATGCTAGCGTTAACGGTACAGCAGGCGCACTCAACGCTGGGGGAACTTCCATCATTAATGCAGGTAGCTTGAGCGCACCTGTATTACCCAACGGCGGCGCTGCTAGTGGCACTCCCACCGGGATTACAATTAATTCTATTAACAGTGCCCCAACATTAACAGCCAACACCACATTACCTAATACCCAAACAAATCAATCGGTAGCAGTAAACTTTGGTAGTTTAGGGGCAGTAGTTACAGATGCTAACAACGACAACACCACTATTCGCGTGGATGCAGTTAATTCTGGTACTTTAACTGTCAATGGTGCGGCTGTTGTTCCTGGTGTGACTACAGTATCAAGCGGTTCTAACTTAGTTTACACACCCCCAGCAGATACTAATGGTTCACTAAATGCCTTCACCATTAGCGCCAATGATGGTGTTTCTACTTCCACGCCTGTACAGATAGGTATCAACGTCACCCAAAATAACCAACCAGAGATTCCCCCATGTGATTTGTTGGCTACTTGTGACGGCGGTGGCGGTGGCGGCGGTGGTGGTGGTGGTGGTGGCGGTGAAGAAAAAGTTGGCGAGGAACTCCCTGAAGATAAATTCACTGGGGAATATGAGAAACGTTTAGGTGTCAGCCGTAATACACTCAAATCACCTGATGATGCTAAAGAAATAGCCATCCAAATTGAAAAAGCTACTGGTGTAAAACCAGCATTTATTTACCTCAGTTTTGTACCTGTAGAAATTGCGCCAGATTCAGCTAATAAACAGTTAAATACTACAGCCGAAAAAGACAATGAACAACTGGAATTAGTAGTAATTACAGGGAAAGGTAACCCCATACGTAAACGTATTTCAGAAGCTACAAAAACCAAAGTTTTGAAAGCCGCTAACCAATTCCGCCAAGAGATTATTAATCCAGGCAATAATCTTTATTTGCGACCATCTCAGCAACTTTATAATTGGATAATTGCCCCAATTAATGCAGAATTACAAACACAAGGAATTAACAATTTAGTCTTTCTCCCAGACATCGGCTTACGTTCTACACCAATGGCAGCACTTCATGATGGTAAAAGCTTTTTAGTAGAAAAATATAGCATCGGCTTAATGCCCAGTCTCAGCTTAACTAACACCCTGTATACAGACATCAAAAAATCTCAAGTTTTAGCCTTGGGTGTCTCCCAAAGTACCCAAGGGCAAGAACCTTTGCCAGCTGTTCCCATTGAGATATCAACATTAGTCATGAGACTATGGCAGGGCAAATTATTGTTAAATAAACAAGCCACCTTAGATAATCTTAAAGCTATTCGCCGTCAAGAACCTTTTGGGATTATTCACATGGCTACCCATGCAGATTTTGAGCCAGGTGCTTTGAATAAATCCTATATTCAATTGTGGGAGGATAAACTACGTTTAGACCAAATCCGGCAATTACGTTTAAACGACCCTCAAGTTGAGATGATGGTATTAAGTGCTTGTCGCACTGCGGTAGGAAACGAAGAAGCAGAGATTGGCTTTGCCGGTTTAGCTGTATTGGCTGGTGTAAAAACTAGTGTTGCTAGCTTATGGTATGTCAGCGATTTAGGTACAGCCGCCTTAATGACGAAATTTTATGAAAGCTTGAAAACCGCACCTATTCGTGCTGAAGCTTTAAGACAAGCACAAGTAGCGATGGCTACAGGAAAGGTTTTTCTTAAGAATGGTCAAATTCAAGGTTTAGAACCAGTGGGAAATTTATCTTTACCTGCTGAGAGTATTGATGAACCAAATAAATCTCTATCCCATCCTTATTATTGGTCAGCATTTACAATGGTCGGTAATCCTTGGTAATTGATTGTCAAGATGAACTAATACCAATTCAAATAATGTTTGCGACATATCAATATATTCTAGAGGGCAAGGCAATTCCCATTGGTGTCAACTTAAGCTAAAAGGAAGCATAAGATGTAATCTTAGAATATCAATTCTGATGTTCTAAGTGATACATCATGAGTAGAAAAGCAAGAGCGCGAACAGGAAACCC
>NZ_JACJPX010000081.1 GCF_014696315.1 Calothrix membranacea FACHB-236 | reverse complement strand
ATCCGTTCTTGTTTCTCTTGGCTCATAGTCTGCGATCGCACAAGGTTATTTCCTTCTACATTTTCTCAGAAATGGTAAATCTTCCAAAACTGGATGCTCCCACTATTTTGTAGTTAAAAGTGCTTTTAGATTTTTCTCATTTGTTCTCTGTGACAAATTCAATAATATGTTATAAAACCAAATGAATTAATTGAAAAACTTAGGTTATCCTGAAAGAATATGTGAAGAAATATAGTGCAGAGAAAGTGTGGTAAATACTCTGCAACTATATATCTGTAACTATTACCTCAGTAAAAGTATTAAAGCCTCAGCACTCAATAAAAGTATTATCTACTGCCAACATCCAAGGAAAATGGAGTGTTTCTCGCTATGGAAAAAGAGAAATTATATACATTTGATGATATAGAAAAACAGGCCTGGGAACTACTAGAAAATTCAATTCTTTATTATCAAGGTCGTCCTGTTGGTACAATAGCTGCCAGCGACCCTTCATTAACAGCAATAAATTATGACCATTGCTTTGTGAGAGATTTTGTCTCTTCAGCCTTACTTTTTCTCATTAACGGTAGATATGATATCGTCCGAAATTTTTTGGAAGAGACTTTAAAATTACAACCAACGCAAAATCAATTAAATGCTTATACTCCTGGTAAAGGTTTGATACCAGCCAGCTTTAAAGTTGTATTCAAAGATGGTAAAGAAACTTTAGAAGCAGATTTTGGCGAACAGGCGATCGCACGAGTTACACCAGTGGATTCTTGTCTATGGTGGATTATTATTTTATATGCCTATGTCAAAGCTACAAAAGATATAAAATTTGCCTTGCAGCCGCAATTTCAGCAAGGAATCATGTTAATTATGGAACTTTGCTTGGCGACTCGATTTGATATGTACCCAACGCTATTAGTTCCAGATGGTTCTTGTATGATTCATCGGCGTTTGGGTATTTACGGATATCCTTTAGAAATTCAAGCTTTATTTTATGCAGCCTTACGAGCAGCGCGCAAGCTATTAATTTGTGCTGGTAATGAAGAAATTGTGATGGGTATTAATAACCGCTTACCTTTATTAAGAGAGCATATTCGCAATCATTATTGGATAGATATACCTCGTCTGAATATCATTTATCGCTTTAAAGGTGAGGAATATGGTCTGACAGCAGTTAATCAATTTAATATTTATGCAGATTCAATTTCTTATATTAATTTGGCTCTTTGGTTACCAAAAATTGGTGGTTATTTAGCAGGAAATGTTGGGCCGTCACAGCTAGATACACGCTTCTTTGCACTAGGAAATTTGATGGCAATTATTTCTTCTTTAGCAAGCGATCGCCAATCGCAAGCCATTATGAACCTGATTGAAGAACAATGGCAAGACCTCGTGGGAGAAATGCCGATGAAAATCTGCTTCCCGGCTGTACAAAAAGAGGAATACAGGATTTTTACTGGATGTGACCCTAAAAATATACCTTGGTCGTATCATAATGGTGGCAGCTGGCCTGTTTTATTGTGGCTGTTAACTGCTGCTGCTCAAAAAACAGGTAGAACAAGTCTGGCTCAAAAAGCGATCGCACTAGCTCAAACACGCTTGAGTGAAGATGAATGGCCAGAATATTATGATGGGACTAGGGGGTTATTAATTGGCAAAGAAGCGAGAAGATATCAAACTTGGACAATTACCGGATTTTTGTTAGCCAAAGAATTGAGCCGCAACCCTGAACATTTAGCTTTGATTAGTTTAGGTGAATTAGATTTAAGTGATGCTTCCCAAGTTTGTGATTTGTAAGTTGAAATTACTCACCTTGATGCATACAAGCTGATAATTTGCTTCTTCACTTGCATCACGTCGTACATATAATTGATTGAATAATGCTATTTTTTTTAAATTTATAGCCTGAGTATAATTAAAATTCTCTAAATTATATAGGACTTACGCAAAATTCACGGAATTACGTCATTACGAGCGTAGCGACGTAATCGCCTAAAATTATGGGATTGCTTCCCTACACTACGTTCCGGTCGCAATGACAAATTTTGTCTGCGTAAGTCCTTGTATAGACTCTAAAATTTTAAAGATTTCCATGACAAATGCTCGTCAAATAGCTTTTCTTGCCCTGCGAGATATTCACAAAGGGGCTTATGCTGATTTTGCTTTAGATAAAGCACTGCAAAAATTTAAATTACAAGATACAGATTCTCCTGCGGAGACGCTACGCGAACGCCGTCTAGTTACAGAATTAGTTTATGGCAGCGTCAGGCGACAACGCACCCTGGATGCATTAATTGACCAATTCGCTAAAAAGAAATCTCTCCAACAACCCAAAGAACTCCGCACTATTCTGCATCTTGGCTTATATCAACTGTGCTATCAAGAAAGAATTCCAGCTTCTGCGGCTGTGAATACTACTGTACAACTGGCTAAAGACAACGGCTTTTCAGGACTGACTGGGTTTGTGAATGGTCTATTGCGGCAATATATTAGACAAGCTGAGGGAGATAAGGGAGATGAGGGAGATGAGGGCGAAAAACCTACCTCATCCCATCTCCCCCTGCAACTCTCAGACAATCCTGTGGAACGGTTGGGGATTTTACACAGCTTTCCTGACTGGATTATAAAAGTGTGGTTAGAACAACTGAGTTTTGCGGAGACAGAACAGTTGTGTGAATGGATGAACCAATCACCCACAATTGATTTGCGAATTAACCCGCTTCGCAGTTCTATTGAGGAGGTGGAAGCGGCGTTGCAATCGGCTGATATTTTAGTCAGGCGGATACCCCACCTACCCCAAGCTTTAAGATTGATTAGTAATAGTGGGCCGATTCAAAATTTACCTGGTTTCCGTGAAGGTTGGTGGGTTGTCCAAGATAGTAGCGCGCAATTGGTGAGTCATTTGCTTGATCCGCAACCAGGGGAAGTGGTGATTGATGCTTGTGCTGCGCCAGGCGGGAAAACTACCCACATTGCTGAGTTGATGGGAGATAAAGGGAAAATTTGGGCTTGCGATCGCACTCCTTCCCGGCTCAAAAAATTGCAAGAAAATACCAAACGCTTGAATTTGCAATCTATTGAGATTTGTACTGGTGACAGCCGTGAATTTTTACAGTTTAAAAATATAAGCGATCGCGTATTATTAGACGCACCATGTTCTGGTTTGGGAACTCTCCACCGTCATGCTGATGCACGTTGGCGACAAACGCCTGAAACTGTGCAAGAACTTTCCCAACTGCAAACAGAACTTTTATTGCATACTGCTACTTTTGTCAAACCAGGCGGTGTGCTTGTCTACGCTACCTGTACCCTGCATCCTTTAGAAAATGAGGCTGTAATTAGCCAATTTTTGGCTAATTCTCCTGATTGGAAAATCGAACCGCCTCAGAAAGATTCACCTGCTTTCGCCTATTCCACCCCTGAAGGTTGGTGTAAAGTTTGGCCCCATCACCAAGATATGGATGGCTTTTTTATGGTGCGCTTAAGAAAAACTAATAATTCCGAGTGAACACTGTTTGTGATTGTACTATTTAAGCGAGGTTGAAATCTCCCAGAGGATGCAGCATGGTTACTGATTCCAATGTGAAAAACTTAGTAAAAATCCTGATCGGGGCAGCTTGGATAGATGGTAAGATCCAACCGGAAGAACGCCAATACTTGCGCGAAATCGCCCAAGCTAAAGGTGTAGCCACCGATCCAGAGATTAAGCCTTGGTTGTACGAATTAGTTCCGGTACAACCAAATGAGTGCTATAGCTGGGTAAAAGAATATTTAGGCGATCATCCTAGCTTAGAAGATTACGAAAGTTTGATTGAAGCTATCAGTGGCCTAATTTATAGTGACGGGGATGTGGCAATTGAAGAAGCAAGACTCCTGACCAAATTACAGGAGTTAGGCAAAGCCAGTGAGTCACATCCATCAGCCTACAATGCTTTACTCAAACAAATTCAAAAGCTCTATAGGCGTTGGGTTGATGTGCAAAATTAAGAGAGATTTATGATTGTTGGTTTAAGCAGACGCGATATCTCGCGCCTGACCATGTTTTTTAAATTTCGTAATTTAACTCAGCACTCATCAGTACTTATGACTTCGGTTCACCCAGTCCCGGAGTTTCTTCTTTTTCTACCTTGGGTACAAAGTCAGGACGTTCTTTGCTTTCCCAACCAGGTGGGCGCTTAGAGTTATACCAGGCAATGGAACCAATGGTAACAGCAGCAATAAAACCAAATACATATACAAATGTAAAAGCAAAAGGAAAATGAGGCCCATCTGCTATTGGTGCGGCTGTTTGCATGAATATAAGCATGAGTATATTCTCCTAATGTAGGTAACACTGCTTAACACACTATAAAACGAGCGTATCACCTAACATCCCCCTGTAGTTTGAACCTAGGAATTTTAGATTTTAAATTTAAGGGTCAATAGGGTTTATAGCGAAGTTGACTGTTGACGGTTAACAGCCAACAGTCAACAGTTAATGAACAACAAATGACCCGCTTTATTGCGAAGAAGATGGTCTCAGTCTCTCCCGCCAGGTAGGGGAGGAATTGGAGGAACCAGATGAGCCACTACCCGAGGATGAAGCAGAACTGCGAGATCTCCGAGGTGTGGAAGGTTGAGATTCTACACGCCTGCGCCTACGGGGACGAGATTCTGCAGAAGAATCATTGCTGCTACTTGCTTCTGTGCTACGATAGCGCCGCCTCCTGCTATATGAAGGTGTTTCATTAGTTTGTTCTTGAGAATAACGTCTGCGCCGCCGTCTTGGGGTTTCTTCTTGTTGTTCTTGTTGAGAATATCTGCGCCTTCTCGATGGGCGTTCCTCATTATTAGAGTTGTCCTCATCTTGATCTGTAGAAGGAACAGCTTTATTAACAATGCTTTTGGGCTTGAGGCGTTGGGCTTTAATTGTACCCTTACGCCCATCTAATTTGGGACGTGGAGGAAACTTTTCTACTGGCATTTCTTTGACGGCTTGTTCCATAAATTCATGCCAGGTATAAGCAGCGCTACCACTACTACCCCACGTTGGGCGGTTATCATCGTTACCTAGCCAAACTCCGGTTACGAGTTGGGGAATGTAGCCAATAAACCACAAATCTCGGGCTTCGTCAGATGTACCAGTTTTGCCGGCTACAGGCCGATTATCTAATTGGGCTGCTGCACCTGTACCAGCTTGGACAACATTACGTAACATCCAAGTCATAATCGCCGAGCTATCAGCATCAAGCACCCGCTTGGAGGAAAAATCAGATGACCAAATTACCTGGCCTTGGCGGTTGAGGATACGGCGAATACCATGCGCTTCTGTGTGCAAGCCTTGAGTAGCAAAACTACCGTAAGCGCTAGTCAATTCCAGCAGATTTACTTCATTTGAGCCAAGTGCTAAAGAATAAGTGGGCTTGAGTTCCGATTTAATGCCCATTTCTTGAGCTAGCTTAATAGTTGGCTCAAATCCCACATCAATCAACACCTTCACCGCAATAATATTAATGGAACTGGTGAGGGCATCGCGCATATTCATCCAGCCACGGAAGTTTTCGCTGTAGTTTTTCGGTTCATAGCCATCTACAACAAAGGGTGCATCTAGATAGCTATCGTAGGGACTCTTACCACTAGCGATCGCAGTCGCATAAACAAAGCCTTTAAATGTTGAGCCTGGTTGGCGCTGAGCCTGAGTAGCACGATTAAATTGGTTTTTTTCAAAATCTTTACCCCCCACCATTGCTTGAATTTCGCCGTTGCGGGGGTCAATGGCTACCATTGCTGCTTGTTTAAAGTTTTCCCAACGCCCTTGATTTCTCAGGGTTTTCGCCACTGCTTCTTCGGCAAATTTCTGCCAAGTTGGGTTTAAGGTGGTTTCAATCACTAACCCCCCACCTGCTAAAACATCGGGGGAAACGTACTTGGGTAATTCTTTTTGGATATAGGTAGTGAAGTAGGGAAATTCTACTTGCAGTCGCTTGGGGAAACTACTGTTAACAACTAGCGGTTCTTTGGCTGCGGCTTCTCTGTCAGCAGCAGTAATGATGCCATCTTCTTGCATCCGCTGCAACACCAAATTCCGCCTGGCTTTTGCTGCTTCGGGATTTTTATCTGGGGCGTAAAGGCTGGGTGCTGGTGCTAATCCAGCAATGGTGGCCATTTCTGGTAGGGTTAATTGGTCTACAGTTTTACTAAAGTAGACCCATGCCGCATCGGCTACACCATAAGCACCAGATCCCAAATACACTAAATTTAAGTAACGCTCAAGAATCTGGTCTTTGCTCAATTCATTTTCCATCTTCTGTGCCAGACGGACTTCTTTGAGCTTACGCCAAATAGTTTTTTCTTGTTTGAGGAAGAGAATGCGCGCTAGCTGCTGGGTGATCGTGCTACCACCTTCCACAACATTTTGCGATCGCAAATTATTTAAAACTGCTCTCACTATCCCTTGGGGATCAACGCCATTGTGTTGCCTAAATCGTCTGTCTTCGGAAGCGATAAAAGCTTGTTTGAACTTATCTGGTATTTGTTCCAGTCTTAGCTGCTCTCTTGCTGCTTCACCTTGCTGTTGTAAAATTGTACCGTCGGCAGCTTTAATGGTTAATGTCTGCTCGCGGATCACAGCGTTCAACTCAGATTTATCTGGCAAGGTGCGATCAATTGACCCGATGCCGTAGTTAATGGCAATAACGCTACCACCTACACTTAAACTAGCCCAGAACCATAAGCGACGATAAAAAGGTTTATCGCGGCTGGAGAGTTTGGCAATGATCCCAGATGAGATGTTTTGCATCTGGCTCAGTACCGGCTTTAACTTGTCCAGCTTGGTTGATGGTAAGTTCTCATTTACAGATTCTTCGTTCTCGAGATGATTACCAGGCGACAATCGCGGCTTCTCCTTGTCAGATGCACTGAAATCGGGTGATCTTTGCTTGAACCAGGAGGTCAGTTTCCCCACGTTAGTTCCTCAGCTCAAATGTAGTTGTCACCTAACCACCAGCCAAAAATTACGGGGTTAGCGTACCACTTTCGTGTTAGTATAATATCCCATAAATAAAGAACTAAATTAAGTCAAATATGATGACTTTTTAGAATTCTTTAAATACGATCCCGTAAAGATTAGTACAGAATTCTCATTAATTATTCGGACTCAGCAGACCGTGGACTCAGCGGAAAAATATACCGAATGGTATAGGTATAAAGACCAGATAACTAGTATGGATGAAACTGCTGAGATTGCTACAGGTGTAGGTGCGGCTATTGCTCTAGGTAGTAATATCGGGGATTCACGGTTGATTTTAGATGCAGCGATCGCCACCTTAGCCAAAACACCAGGGATTTTACTAGAAGCTCAATCTCATTGGTATATAACTAAAGCCGTAGGCCCGCCACAACCTGATTATTTAAACGGCTGTGCAATATTGCGAATATTCATGCTACCGCACCTATTATTAGAAACATTATTAGCAATTGAACAGAAATTTGGACGTATTCGTCAACAGAGGTGGGGCCCCCGCACCCTAGATTTAGATTTACTGTTGTATGATGACTTAATTTTACACACACCAAATTTACAAATTCCCCATCCGCGAATGCGCGAACGGGCTTTTGTACTAGTACCCTTAGCAGAAATAGCACCAAATTGGGTAGAGCCAGTTTCCGGATGTGTGATTAAAGAACTGGTTAAAGATGTAGACTGTTCTGATGTACATTTATTCATGGGCAATTAAAATTACCACCCATAAACACAGAGAACTTCTGGATTGTACAACCAGTCTGAATATTTGCCTTTGTATCGAAAGACAACAACTAAACTATGCCATTAGGTAGAGAATTACCGCAGCTGCTGAGACAACGCTTATTTTATAAAGGGCGCAAGTTTAATTTTGAAGTTAATCGCTTGCGGTTACCCAACAAAGCGGAGGGAGAATGGGAGTGTATTCGTCACCCAGGTGGCGCTCTAGCTGTGCCAGTTACGCCAGAAGGTAAGCTAATTCTGTTACGCCAGTATCGTTTTGCTATTCAAGGCAGAATTATCGAGTTTCCGGCTGGTACTCTAGAACTCAATGAAGATCCCTTAGAAACAGTACAGCGGGAAATTCAAGAAGAAACTGGTTATCGTGCTAACAAATGGGACAAACTAGGAGAGTTTTTTCTTGCTCCTGGTTATTCTGATGAAATTCTCTATGCTTTTCTGGCGCGAGATTTGGAAAAATTAGAGACACCGCCAGCGAAAGAAGATGATGAAGATATTGAAATCCTCTACTACACCCCCGAAGAACTGGAGAAAGCCTTCCTAGATGGTGAACCAGTAGATGCGAAAACGATATCTAGCTTTTTATTAGCTCGTCCTTTCTTAACGTAGACCCCAGATGCTCATAGAATTAGCAATTGGTGATGCCTACGGTGCAGGCTTTGAATACGCTGACGATATGAGCGTCTATAACGATTTGAGTCGATACGTTACCAATACTCGTCATCGACTCATCGCTGGTAAATACACAGACGACACGCAAATGAGCATTGCGATCGCAGAAGTAATTGTCTCCGGAGCACCTTGGACACCGCAAGTTTTAGCTGAGAGTTTTGTGACTTGCTTTAAACGCGATCGCAGAGAAGGTTATGCTGGTGGCTTCTACGATTTTTTAGTAAGTATCCAAGATGGAACCGAGTTCCTAGCGAAAATTCGCCCTGATAGCGATAAAAGTGGTGCGGCAATGCGCGCAGGGCCGATTGGAGTTTTTGCTACACCAGATAAAGTCATACAAGCCGCAACTATTCAAGCAGCTCTTACCCACAATACACCAGATGGCATTAACGCCGCCGTTGCCGCCGCGTTAATGACCCATTATTTTATTTACCAACTAGGGACAAAGCGCAAATTAGGGCAGTTTCTCGAAGGCTATGTTTCTGGAGAATGGTCTAAGCCCTGGGAAGGTAAAGTTAAGTCTAAAGGATGGATGAGCGTTAGAGCCGCAATTACAGCAGTAATGCGAAATCACAGCATGAGCGAACTGTTAAAGGATTGTATAGCTTTCACAGGTGATGTGGATACAGTCGCCACCATAGCCCTTGCTGCTGGTTCATGTAGTCAAGAAATCACACAAGACATCCCCAATCATCTCTTGATGGGTTTAGAGAATGGTACCTATGGTAGAGATTATCTCATCGAGTTAGATAAACAGCTGATGAGTTTGGTGAGTGGGTAGGGATTGGGGATGAGGGGGATAAGGGAGATGAGGGGGATGAGGGGCCCCATTCCCCATTCCCCATTCCCCATTCCCCATTTACGCCGGATTCAACAACTTCGCTACAGTTTGTACATCCTTATCACCGCGTCCGGAGCAGTTAATTACAATGCGGGGGCTACCAGTGAGTTGCGGACAGAGGGTTTCTAGGTAGGCGATCGCATGAGATGTTTCTAATGCTGGGATAATTCCTTCTAGGCGGGATAATCTTTGGAATGCTTCTAATGCTTCGGCATCGGTGATGCTGTAATATTCGGCGCGAGATGTATCTTTTAAATAGCTGTGTTCTGGCCCGACTCCGGGATAATCTAACCCAGCACTAATTGAATGAGCTTCAATTATTTGCCCATCTTCATCTTGCAGCAAATAGCTCATTGCGCCGTGTAGTACACCTACTTGCCCTTTGGTTAAGGTGGCAGCGTGTTTATTGGTATTCACGCCTTCTCCGGCTGCTTCTACCCCAATTAGGCGCACGGAAGGTTCATTAATAAATTCATAAAATAGTCCCATCGCATTGGAACCACCACCGACACAAGCCATGAGAATATCTGGCAAACCGCCCCACTTTTCTTGAGCTTGGGCGCGGGTTTCTTGACCAATGACGGCATGAAAATCACGTACCATCATCGGGTAAGGATGGGGGCCTGCTACTGAACCGAGAATGTAGTGAGTGGTTTCCACATTTGTCACCCAATCCCGAATCGCCTCAGAAGTTGCATCCTTGAGGGTTCCAGTTCCCGCAGCTACAGGTCGAACTTCTGCGCCCATTAATTTCATGCGGAATACATTCAAAGCTTGGCGTTCCATATCGTGAACACCCATATAAATAATGCATTCCAGCCCAAAACGAGCGCAAACCGTCGCCGTAGCTACTCCATGTTGTCCAGCGCCAGTTTCGGCAATAATTCGGCGTTTGCCCATGCGCTTTGCCAACAGTACTTGACCCAGGGCATTATTAATTTTGTGTGCGCCAGTGTGGTTTAAGTCTTCCCGCTTTAAATAAATTTGTGGCCCAGTACCATCTGGGCGAGCATAATGAGCAGTTAAACGTTCAGCAAAATACAACGGTGTAGCGCGCCCTACATAGTCTTTCAGCAGTTGTTGCAGTTCAGCGAGAAACTCAGGGTCATTGCGGTATTGCTGATAAGCTGCTTCTAGTTCAACCAGCGCAGGCATCAATGTTTCCGGGACGTACTTACCGCCAAAGCGTCCAAAGCGTCCTTGTGTATCGGGAACAGAAGCAGTAGATGGGGAACTTGGAGATATGGGTGTGGTAGTCACGGACTGATCTCTACGATGGAACGAACTTTATTATAGATAAAGTCTGAGCCGCATAGAATAAGAAGTGCGATCGCTCGGCGGTATTTAAAAGTCAAAATTCTCAAAACTGATGACCGCAAATTTTCTTATATTTTGAATCTAACTGTATGTCTACCAAGCCTTACAAGGCATTTAGACTAGAATCTCACCTATTTTCATCTTTCTCCTGTCGGAGACGCGACGCGTAGCTTGCTTCCCCGTAGATGTACATATTTCATCCTTCATCCTTCATCCTTTTTATGTCTCCTTCCAATTCTTCAGACAAACGCTTCGTCTATCGTGAATTTGGCAACGATAACTCACCTGCTTTAGAAAGACCAATTGCCGAACTACCACCGCAACAGCAAAATCTGAAAGTGCAAGCTAGCCGCAAAGGGCGTAAAGGTAAAACCGTTACAGTCATTAGTGGTTTTCAGTCTAAACCAGAAACCCTCAATGATTTAGTAAAACAATTAAAAACTCAATGCGGTACAGGTGGAACCGTTAAAGAAATGGAAATTGAAATTCAAGGCGATCACAAACAAAAAATTGTCGAGATTTTAACCAATCTGGGTTATAAAGCCAAAATTAGTGGTGGCTAGTGTAGAGATTGTTGTCAAATTACGAGAATTAAGCAACAAATGGGCTAATGTTATCGTTGAAATATTAATAGATATCTGAGCAGTAGCGAATTTGTTACTTAAATGTCTGCTCACTATTAACATTCACAGGAGGCTTACATGGATTTAGTTCGGATTATCGCCGCGATTTTGCTACCCCCTTTAGGCGTGTTTTTGCAAGTAGGGATAGGTAAAGATTTTTGGATTAATATTCTTTTGACCTTTTTCGGTTATATCCCTGGAATTGTCCATGCAATTTGGGTAATCGCTAGGAAGTAATCGGGCATCAAGTTAAGTTGGTTTGCGATCGCAAATTAACTAAAGTAAGTTCCCATACTTGTTAGTTAAGGGAAAAAAGGGAAGGGTGAAAAGATATACTTTTCACCCTTCCCTTTAAACACACAAGCCCCTAATTAGAAGGCTTTGAAGGTTGCGCTGCTGGATTTGGTGCTGGTTTGGCACGTTCTTGCTGATAAAATTGAGACACTTTTTTAACATAAGCAGCAGTAAAGCCACTATTACAGCCTGTATAATTCCCCGTCATCCACCAACAAGCCACACCATTCACCGCCGCAGTTTCATTATTGTTAGTAGCGCGAAATTGGTTATTTAACTCTCGGCGCGTGATACAGGAGACAACTTCGCGTGCTGTCTGTGGGCTGTTCTCAAATTGTGTCGGTGTTAGCTCTTTTTTGAGACAAGTTCTTGCCCAACCTTTGAGGGTTTCTGGTTTTACTTGCCATTGACTATATAGTCCATCGTTTTGCTTGCCAGTTTGCGGTGCTGCTTTTCGTAGCGCTTCTACCATTGCTGTAACCTGAGCATCCGCAACCTGCTGTTGTGCTTGAACTAACCCAGAGGAAAGTCCCAAGCTAACAGCCACTCCGCCTAGTAGTAATCCTAAGAAGTTTTTGCTCATGACTTTGGACTTATTGAAACACCAATCATTTAGGATACTACGTATTTATATGTTGTAACAATTTTATATTTGCTAGGAAAACTTAGCTTGTAAGCGGATATGAACACTCAGCAATGATTACTGACGATAATTGCTACTTCTAGGAATCCGATTTGATTTGTGAAACTATCACAGTATTTTTTAGGGTGCGTTAGGCGTAGCCGTAACTCACGCAAAGCCTGAGAAAAGGGAAGCTTAAGAGAGAAAGTAGCAATTAAATCTTGAAGTATTCCGTATTAACAATAACTTGTATTTATGAGTTTGAAAAACAATAGTATTTGCTCCTAGCTTGCGGAATGCATAGAGTATAAGTAGTAGCTGAATATATATGAATAGATGGGTGTATTAGTATGTTTAATAACTTACGGGAAATTCGTTATCAACAAGGATGTCGCGATCGCGATGCTGGGTTATTACCCAAAATGCAAGATTCCGCATATTTGGAAGCTTACCTCAAAGGAAGACCTGAAGGATTAGACGGCATCATGCAACACTTCCCTTCTGTTGAGGCATATATGAAATGGAAATTCAAAGATTTAGGTCATTCAGTATCTTGAGCTTGGGGACTTGGCAAGGCAGAGAGGCAAGGGGCAGAGAGCAGGGGGAAATTGTTAATTCCAATTACCAATTACCAATTACTAAATGACAAATGACAAATGACAGTCGTGAGTGAGGGCATGGCAATGCCATGCCCCTACCAATTTATAGCTTTTCACCTATTTATATCGAGGCTTACGTAATTATGAATTACGCAGTAGGCACAGATGCATTTTGACGCACAACACGTTTGCGATCGCTTTTTCGAGTACCCCCAGCCATCTGATATTCATGGCTATTGCTGCCAAATTTATACGCAATACCACGCAAAATGTTCTCAGAATAGTCTGCTAAATCTTTTTCATTCTCTACAATTTGAGTTAATAAATTATCTATAGTAGAGAGAGTACGATTATATTCTTTTATAGATTGGCGCAGTTTTTGGATTTTTTCAATATATCCTTGGACTGTTAATCCTTCTCCTACATCGAGATTGGAATTGATAGATTCAATACTAGCTAGACGTTTCTCAGCTTTGCTAAGAACACGTGAACTACGTTTCATTCTTGTCATTATTTGCACCCTATTAGCAAATTTTTCCTAAATCTATAGTGGACAATTAGGGAAAAATTTGTCATACGTAGAATTGTCGATTTTTCTGAAAAAACTCAAAATTTCCGTAATTTAGCGCAATTTATCATTAAGAAAGTCTCAAAATATGTCATTTCTAGGGTTTAAAACTGTTGGTAAATTTTAGAATGCCAGTATGTTTTTGTTAACCTCAAGGTGAAAGTTCCTACAGACTACGCGAAACACGGAAACGTCAACCCTGAAGTTGATTCCGACTACGCGAAACACGGAAACGTTAACCCTGATGTTAATTCCGGGAACCCTGCAGTTAATTCCGACTACGCGAAACACGGAAACGTCAACCCTGATGTTAATTCCGGAAACCCTGAAGTTGATTCCGACTGCGCGAAACACGGAAACGTCAACCCTGATGTTAATTCCGGGAACCCTGAAGTTGATTCCGACTACGCGAAACACGGAAACGTCAACCCTGATGTTAATTCCGGGAACCCTGAAGTTGATTCCGACTGCGCGAAACACGGAAACGTCAACCCTGATGTTAATTCCGGAAACCCTGAAGTTGATTCAGTCAAGAATAAAGGAATAAATGACTCAATATTGATGCTACGCTTGCTTACCCTGCTTGCCAAAGTTCATGTAGGATGCGTTAGCGATAGCGTAACGCATCCGCTAAGATTTTTTCGGAAATCAAATCGGATTTTCTATATTTTATTAAGTAACGTACCATATTCGGCGGCGGTGCGTTAGGCGCTAGATTAGTTATTTTGTGGCAAATAATATTTATCATATAGCGTTTCTCAGTCTGGGAAAGTACGAAATTACCCCTCCCCAACCCTCCCCTTGGTAAGGGGAGGGTGCGCGATAGCGCGAGTGGGGTGTATTTCATTTGCTTGGGAATTGCTATATGCGCCTAACACACCCTACAACAAGATTTATTTTTAATTGATAAATAATCTCTTATTTAGAGCTAGATTCAAAATCAGAGACAGCACAGGAAAACTCTCTGAAGGCTGTTTTAATTAGCACTTCTTTCATTTCTCTATTTAAAGCAGAATCACGGATCATGTCTGCTAATTCGAGGAATAAAAAGGAAATCATAAAACGGTCTTGGCGGTCAATTTGTTTTAAGCAAGATGCGATAAATTCATAAAGTTCTGTTTTTTTGGGTTTGCTTTCTTCTTCCCATAATTGAAAAGCTAACCTGAAGGTTTTTAACCTAATTTCGTTAGTGTTATACGACGCATCTTTGTAGCGAATTGATACGCGTTGGGGCATTTCCATAGTTTTGAATAGCCAGACTCAATATAAATTATTATTCAACTTTTGACTAGTTAATCCGGAGAAATTTCTGCAGGATGAAGGATAAAGGATGAGGTATGAATTAGGTAATTTTAGGTTGTGTTTAACGCAGCTAATGCTTATGAGTTACGCTATCGCTAAAGCATCCTACGTGGATTTAAATCAAATATGATTGCTATATAATTTAGAAATAAAAATTTGTTTTGGGGTAAAGATTAAAGGGTAAAAGTTAAAGTGTTTTATTTTGCTTTTTACTTTTTGGCGTGGGAAATCGCTAAAATCGAAATGTTTACATAATAATTTACGCTTAGTTAGGTTGTGGCTACTGTAACTTGTCCTCGCTGCCATCAACTCGTTGATCATCAGGCTATTTCTTGTCCTTATTGTCAGACGACTCTCAAAGCTTACGGACATCCGGGTATTCCGTTACATCGTGTAAATGGAGATGGGTATCTGTGCGATACTTGCACCTATCATGCGGATGATACTTGCAATTTCCCCAAACGTCCCTACGCAAAAGACTGTACCCTCTACCAAAATCTGGAGGAAGCTAAGTTAGAGTCACAACAGCAGCTTGCTAAACAGAGTTTTGGTGTGGTTGTCAAAAGCTGGATTAAACGTAATCAGGGCTTACTGTTGATATTAGGTCTATTATGCATCTGTTTACTGCTGGCGTTGTCAACAGGATGAAATTGTAGGATGCGTTAATAACGCATCCCTTAAATCATCTGGTGCTATCCCACGGAGGCGGTGCGTTACGCTACGCTAACACACCCTACGTGTATTCAAAATTCAATGTTTTGTATGTGGTGCGATCGCTAATTAATCTGTATTGCCCGCGGAGGCGGTGCGTTACGCTACGCTAACACACCCTACGTGTATTCAAAATTCAATGTTTTGTATGTGGTGCGATCGCGACTATCTTTTTGGCTTCATCTACTGTAATCCGAGCTAGTCCAAATTTTTCAATAATTGCCGCATTTGTGGTTAAATGCGTACTAATCTTAGATACCCCATATTGGCTTTCTTCTAAGGCTAAGGTAGCTGGTAACAATAATTGATCGGCTAAATGTTCATCGACTGGTGCGCCTGTGTGGTGAAACTCTAATAATTGGCGACAAGCAATATCTGCAACTTTCTCGGCTGGTAAGCGCAAACGCCCAAAGCCACCAAATCCAGTCAAGCTATTTTTATATTCAGCAGTTAAAAAAACACCAGCCCCCGGTGCAATTCCTTTTTCTCTTAAGGCTTGAATAGCTGCATTTAACCCAGCTTGACGTAATAAATTCTGGGCGCGATTCGCCATGCGTTGAGAAATATGCGAGGCTAATTCTGTGACTACTGCTAATCCTCTGACTTGGTGTAAGTTACCTCTTTCCAGCAAAGTAATACCGTTAATTTTGCCACTACCATTTACCCTAATTTGCATTTCGCCGCCACCTTGGGGATACCATCCCCAAGCGCGTAACTTAGCTGTCGCCTTCACTCCCATGCGGCGCAGCATTGGCAAATATACTTGTTCAATATAGGTCATGGTGGGGCTAAAGGGGACATGAGTACCACCTTTTAAAATCACTTGCGATTCCGCAGAAGCTAAAGCTAAGGGTAAAAGAACAGTCTGTAATACCAAAGTCATCGCCCCAGCCGATCCGCGTTGCTGTGCTTCGGTGACATCAAAAGTATATTGTCCCGGTTTCACTGCACTACCAGGAATAAATTCCAGCATCATGGAACCCAAAGTATCACCCTGCATTTTGGCATCACAAATTCTCGCCGCAGCACGAACTGCTGTTAAATGTTGTGCTGCTAATCCTGGTTTTCTACGTTTAGCACGAATACCTGCAATGCGGATAGATTCACCAGTAATAGCCGCTAAACTCAAGGAAGTGCGAAGAACTTGTCCGCCTCCTTCTCCGTAGGAACCGTCAATGTCAATCATGGGCAATTGGAGATATTGAACTTTGGATTATCTCTACGGTTGAGTAATCAGATTACAAAGTTTATAGCTGTTTTTATATAAGTGCAATATGGCTTTTGGTTTGGTGTTTGGGGTTTGGTAATTGGTAATTGGTAATTGGTAATTGGTGTTTGTTATTTTTCCCCCCTGCTCCCTGCTCCCTACCCCCCTGCTTTTTCCCAGTCCCCAATCCCCACAATCCCAAGAGATTGCTAAAATCCTGTTATCCTCATAACTACTCACGCAGAACGCACCCAAAAAAGCGATCGCTATGCTTCAGTATCCGAATCTCGAACAAGCGCTAAAATATCACTTCGGTTATGACCGGTTTCGTCCGGGACAACGGCAAATTATCGAGGATGCGCTGCAAAATCGGGATTTGATGGTGGTGATGCCTACGGGTGGGGGAAAGTCTTTGTGCTTTCAGTTACCAGCGCTGTTAAAGAAGGGTTTGACGGTGGTGGTGTCTCCTTTGATTGCTTTGATGCAAGACCAGGTGGAAGCGTTACGGAATAATAATATTAGTGCGACGTTCCTGAATAGTAGTTTGAATGCCTATAAGGTGCGATCGCGGGAGGAAGCTATCCTCAGTGGTAAGGTGAAATTACTTTATGTTGCACCGGAACGGCTTTTAAGTGAAAGATTTCTGCCTTTTCTAGATTTAGTTAATCACCAAGTGGGGATTTCAACCTTTGCAATTGATGAGGCGCACTGTGTCTCGGAATGGGGACATGATTTCCGTCCAGAATATCGGCAATTGCGATCGCTACGCAAACGTTACCCCAACATTCCTGCTGTCGCCCTGACTGCTACAGCTACAGATCGCGTCCGCAGTGATATTATCCAACAGCTTGGGTTAAAGCAACCGAGTATTCACATCGCCAGCTTTAACCGTCAAAATCTTTATTATGAAATCCGTTCTAAATCTAAATATGCTTACGCAGAATTATTAGAATTAATTCGGGAAACCCAAGGTTCGGCAATTATTTATTGTTTGACTCGTAAAAAAGTTGATGAATTAACTTTTAAATTGCAAAACGATAAAATTTCTGCCATACCTTATCATGCGGGTTTAACTGACGACGAACGCACCAAAAATCAAACGCGGTTTATTCGCGATGATGTGCGGGTAATTGTTGCCACCATTGCGTTTGGGATGGGAATTAATAAGCCGGATGTGCGCTTGGTGGTTCACTTTGATTTACCACGCAACATTGAAAGTTATTATCAAGAATCAGGTAGGGCGGGTAGGGATGGTGAACCTTCACGCTGTACGCTGTTCTTTAATTATGGTGATATTAAAACTATTGAATGGAGTATTAACCAAAAAACCGATCAGCAAGAACAATTGATTGCGAAACAGCAATTGCGGCAAATGATAGACTATGCCGAAGGTACAGATTGTAGACGCACAATTCAACTAGGTTATTTTGGTGAACGCTTTGCAGGTAATTGCGGTAACTGTGATAATTGCCGTTATCCCAAACCGATGCAAGATTGGACGATTGAAGCGATGAAGTTCTTATCTTGCGTGGCGCGTTGTAAAGAAAGATTTGGGATGCTGCATATTATTGATGTGCTGCGAGGCTCAAAAAACCAGAAAATTACCCAAAACGAACATGACAAGCTATCTACCTACGGTATCGGTAAAGATAGAACTGTGGATGAATGGCGGATGCTGGGGCGATCGCTTTTACACCAAGGTTTACTCGAACAAACCGCTGATGGTTACTCGGTTTTGAAGCTGAACGCCTTGAGTTGGGAAGTCATGCGGCGACAACGCACCGTTAATTTAGCTGTATCAGCAGTACAAAAAGTTACTTGGGAAGAAACTAGCGAGAAAGCAGTTGAAGTAGAATTACTCATGCAGAGATTGCGATCGCTGCGGAAACAACTAGCTGATGAACAATCTGTACCACCCTACGTTGTTTTTCAAGATTCTACCTTGAAATTAATGGCACAGGTGCAACCTACAACCCTCACCGAATTTGCCAAACTTTCCGGCGTAGGTAGTCACAAACTTGCCCAATATGGTGATAAATTCCTGGCAGAAATTCGCGCCTATCGTCAAGAACAAGGTGTCATCGATGTAGTAGTGAATGAAAAACCAGCTTTTGGTTTTCGCTTACCTTCGACTACAGAATTATTGACATTACAATTGCATCAACGCGGTTTAAGTGTTGCCAAAATTGCCGAGCAAAGAAATATTCGTTCTAGTACAGTTGTCGGACACCTAGTAGATTTAATTGAAAATAATCAGCCTGTAGATTTAAATGTTTTGGTTCCTTTAGAAAAGCAAAAAAAGATTTGGCAAGTCTTAGAAGTGCTAGGTGATATTTCTCTCACACCCATTCGCGAACAACTGGGTGAGAATTATACTTATGATGAAATTCGCTTAGTGCGGGGAAGATGGCGAAGGGAGAAAAGGAAATAATTCGTAATTAGAAGATGTTTTAAAAGCCCTCTCGTTGGTAGCAAAATGTTTTAGGAAACTCCAAAAAATAAATTATTCCCTTCAAGTCGTTGACTGTTGACGGTTCACGGTTCACAGCCAACGGTCAACAATGAACAATAGCAATGAAATATTGTTTTTATTGGAAGTTCCTTGTAGCAATTTGAAAAAAGAATGCGACAGATAGTAGGGGCAAGGCAGTGCCTTGCCCTCTAGAAGATTATTCATGTATCGCAAACATTATTTGATTTGGTATTAGATCCCTCTAAGATCGTGTTCAGTACAGATAATTGTAAGGGCACGGCAATGCCGTGCCCCTACCTTTGTACTCAATATGCTATAGTTCCAAAACTATGCACCAACAGCTTCTTTTGCAGCATAAAGCACTTCAGAATTGATATCTTTAATGCCGCGATCGCGTGCAAATTTCTCGGTGTTGCGCTTCACTTTCCCGCGCACAAATCCGGGGATTTTGTTGAGTTCTGCTAAACCATCTTTTGTCCAATTCAAATCAGATTCGGCAGAAATTCCTTTGGTTATCACTTCTTTGGTGTCATGTCCACCAAATATTTCTAATAGATGATCTTCCATTCCTAAAGTAAAGGAATTGTAGATTAAATCTGTGACCTGATTTGTACCTTCATAACCCAAGAATGGTTTGTAACCAATGGGGAAGTTTTGCACGTGGATGGGTGCAGCAATTACGCCGCAGGGAATATTTAAGCGTTTACCAACGTGGCGTTCCATTTGGGTACCGAAGATGGCGGAGGGTTCGACGCGGGCGATCGCATCCCCAATTTCCCCGTGATCGTCAGTAATTAATACTTCATCACAATATTCGCTGACTTGTTCGCGGAACCAGTCTGCATCATATTTGCAGTATGTTCCCGCCCAAACAACGTGAATCCCCATTTCCCGTGACAAAATCTTAGTCATGGCGGCGGCGTGGGTGTTGTCACCAAACACAACAGCTTTTTTACCAGTTAAGTTTTGACAGTCAATGGAACGGGAGAACCAAGCAGCTTGCGATACATACAAAGTTTGTTCGTTGATGAACTCTTCGTACTCTACTTCAGCACCTTGGGCGTTAATTACCTGCTGAATTTTGCGGATACAACGGGCAGTTTCCACAACACCCATTGGGGTAATATCTACGTAGGGAGTGCCGAATTGTTCTTCTAGGTAACGCGCTGTTGTTAAACCGAGTTCGCGGTATGGTACTAGGTTAAACCAAGCTTGGGGCATCTTCTTCAATTCGTTGACAGAAGCGCCTTCAGGAATCACAGTGTTCACCTCAATTCCCAAATCAGCCATCAGCCTTTTGAGTTCGGTGCAATCATGCTGGTTGTGGAAACCCAGGGTAGAAATCCCGATGATATTGACTGAGGGGTTTGCAGTTTTGCCTTCTGGTAGTTCCCCTTTTTTGCGGGCTTTCTCAATGTAGAATTTCACTATTTGTTGCAAAGTGCGATCGGCTGCTTGCAGTTCGTTGTAGCGGTAGTGGTTCACATCCGCTAACATGACATCGCCTTTCGATTCTATTTGTGCCCGTTCCACAAAGTTGTGCAAGTCTTCTTGCAAAATACTAGAAGTGCAGGTGGGAGTTAAAACAATTAAATCTGGGTGTTCCTCGGCATCTTTGCGGGTAATATTTTCTACTACCTTTTCTTGAGAACCACGTGCTAAAACGTTGCGATCTACAACACTGGCTGTTACCGGAGTAAAGTTCCTTTCCCGCGATAGCATGGAGCGCATGACATTAAAATAGTCATCGCCTAGTGGGGCGTGCATGATGGCATGGACATTCTTAAAAGAACTGGCAATTCGCAGCGTACCAATGTGCGCTGGCCCTGCATACATCCAGTAAGCCAATTTCATCAGGTTTTCTCCCTTTTAAACTGAAATAACACAGAGTCCGTTAACAGATGGACTTATGATTGCTGGTTTTCTCATCGTTGTCTGATTGTCTCAAAACTTGTAGCCCTTATAAAATGGGGAAATTATTAAGTTTCACGACAACTGCGATCGCCCAAACTCCTGTACCATCTGGGGTTTAGAGCCTAATTTAAACAATATTGATGTTGTTTAAGTGACATAAATCTTTATTTTCTGCAACCTTTCATTAAACATTAATTGTTAACTGATGACTGTTAACTGTTAACTGTCAATAAGCAACAATAAAAATGCAATATTTTTTTACTTGAAAATCCCTTAAATCAATTACTAAATCACCTAAAGCCTATAATTAAAAAACTGAACGCCCGTGAGATAACGACTATGCTGTCCCACAATCTCAAAAATGCGTTACCAAGCACAGATGAATTGCCTTGTAGCGACGATACGCCCGTGGATAACGAAGAGCAAAATTTGTTGCCTAATATTCTCCTGTTCTTACTCAACTCGATATGGGCAACCAGGATGGATTGGTACTTTGGGGTAGATATGGGACTCTATCACACTACAGGTATTAATCCTAGAGTGCCAGTAGTGCCAGATGCATTTTTGAGTGTGGGAGTAGAACGGAAAAAAGGCGGGAAATCACGCAAAAGTTACGCAGTTTGGGAAGAAAACGATGTAGTTCCCATCCTCACCTTAGAAATGGTATCCCATACGCCAGGCGGTGAATATGACGAAAAGATGGAGATCTACACCAAACTGGGCGTATTGTACTACGTGATTTACAATCCAGAATTTTGGCGACGCGACCAACATCAACCTTTTGAAGTGTACAAGTTGGTAGACGGTAAGTATCAATTGCAGATAGGTGAACCCTATTGGATGAGCGAAATCGGTTTAGGAATTGGCAGATATCAGGGTGTAATTGCTGGTATTCCGCAAGAGTTATTGTCATGGTATGACGAAAAAGGCGATCGCTATTTAACTCCAGAAGAACAAGCACAGCAAGAACGACAACGCGCTGAACAATTAGCCCAGTACCTACGCTCAATTGGCGTTGATCCTGATAATCTACCTAGTGAGTAATTTTAACTAATTACTAATCAAGCAATATTACTCAATTTTTTTGATACTATTGATACCTGCACTTAACCATTGATTTAATAACCATTGGCTAGTTGGTTTATCTAAAACAGGGAGAATCCGAAAATTAAAAACCTCTTGCCAAACTTCCTCACCATGTTGAGAGACAAAAGCCGTTTCAAGTTCTTGAAACTTTTGATAATCTTGCTTACCTATAGCAGTCAGCATACCTATCAGGTCATTAACAGGTATTTGAGTCGCCGTTAATTGTGCTTCTGTCATTGCTGTTTATCCCTAAAAATACAAACAAATCTGAGTGTTCCGCGTTTGGTATCAATTATTTCCACTAAATCTTTGTTTTTCATTCTTGCAAGGGCAAAGCAAGCAAGTTCTGTTGCAGCTGCTGACCACTCTCTTGTTTCGGTTCGCCAATCCCAGTTTTCATTATCCGAGCTTTCAAAGTCGTTTGGTTGATTTCCTTCTGTCATGCATTTTCCCTGAGGATTGGCTTGGAATATAGGATATCGCAGGATGAGTCTCGGTAGTATTTCAATACTGCTCGGTTAAGGATTTTCAACTCGGAATTTGGTTTGGGGTAAAGGTGAAAGGGTAAGGGTTAAAGGTTTTTTCTTGCCCCTTTTTCCCTTCCCCTTTTGCCCTTAACCGACAAGTATTGGGTAGTATTTACTCTGGTAAATTAATCGCAGGATTACGGCTAAAGAATCCTCTAGGGGCAAGTTTAAAGCTAACTCGGTGCGTTGGCATCACAGGCCAATCTTCGGGGCGAGGAATATGGGTAACGCCCATTGTGTACCAAAGTACGATATCTTCACCAGTTAAAGGTTCATCGTTGGCAATATATTGAGGTAAGCCTTTTCCTGGTTGAGTTTGGTTAGGATAATCACCACCAGCGTAGAGTTCATCTGGCTGATATTTTGTTACCCAAACATGATGTGTCGCAAAGCCAGCTTTTTCTCGAATTTTTGAACCTTCTACAGGGAAGAATACTGTATTACCGCCTGGCATGAGCATATATGCTGGGGGAGTTCCTAAAGTATTTTGGCGATTAGCGTTAGCAATCATCCATTCCCGGCTGTGTTTCATATCCAAATCACGCACAGCAGCTTTTTCTGTAGTTAAGGGAGTATCTGTAACTGCGATCGCATTTCCCAGAGAGTTATGATTATCCAACGGTAAGGCTTGCACATTCATTTCCATCACAGAATTAGCCTGTCCGTCTACATCCATATCTAGGCGGTAGTTGAAAAAGTGTTGATGATTCACCCCAAAGATATTCTTGGCTAACAGCCTACCATAGGAATTATCTTCAGACTGTTTTTCTGCTGCTGTTCCTTGTACTAAAACAATTCCCGTTAAATCATTCTCAATTTCTAAACTGCCATCTTGGTGAAAAATCCAATTTAAGCTGTAATCATAATTATCTACCGCCGCCGTCATGGTCAGCACTAGTTCGCGATTACGACGGACATAATTTTTCTGGGTGTTGTATTCATAATGTTTCCACAACATCCCATTATCTCGTTCGTAAATGCCAATTACCTTTGGGATTTCGTAAGCTTCTCCCTGTTCGTTAGCCATCACCGCATTCAGCAATAAGCCATTTTCGGGAATATCCTTACCCAACTCCATTGAAGTTGCGAGAGAACCAAAGTTATATTCGCCCACATCAAAAGCATTTCTAAAAGCCCAGGTAAAATTAGGATGACCATAAGGCACTACCATTTCTGATAGGCTAGCACGATATAAAACTGGGCGAATTTTTTCCCCGTCATCATAAGTTACTTGGTAAAGAACTAAGCCACTGCGGGGATGCATCAAATAGCGAAAATTCCAACCTTGCCAGCTAATTGTATTACCTCGTATTCGGAAACTAGTACCTTGAGGTTGGAGAATTTTTAATAATTTTGGTGGTGACAGTAATTTACCTAAAGATTGGATATCGTAATTCCAATTTTGTTGAGAGAAAGGTACTACCCCGTTATCTATAAAACTATCGATTTTACTTGCGTTTAAATCAACAGTAGCTAGTACACCTTCAATCGGGCTAGCAAAATAGTTCCAATGTTTACCTTTGTAGTAAGATAATGCGCGACAAATACGCTTACCTTTAGCCGTTTCGCTATCAGTTAAAATCCCAGGTGCCCAGCAATTAATTTTAACTTTGTCAAAATCTGTAATTCCCCGTTTTTGCATTGCTGCTTGCCATTGGGGGTCAGATTGTACAATTTCCCGTGCTAAATCATATTCGGGATTAATTAATGCAGGTTGGGCGTTAGGTATTGCTTTCCAAGAACTCAATTTTTGAGTTCTTATATCAACTATAGCTTCATAGGTTTGATTTTTTTCTCGTTCATACACTACTAAGAAAGCTTGGCGTTGAAAAGATTTACCTGGTGTAAAATTAATAACTGCTTTTTTATCTGGTTCTTGCAAAGTTATTAAGGGAAATACAGCTTTGTCAGTCAGATTTTTATCTTTCTTCACCACCGAAACCGCTGTATTAATTTCTGCTGATGTTAACGCTGTTAAAGGATGGGAAATCGCAGGTTGTTGTGCAAATAACATTTCCCTAGAACCTAAAGCACCAACCATGAAAATAATAATGGCAATAGCTAAACTAAAGAACCGTAACTTCTTAATCATTCTTTAGATATTTGCACGAATGTATAGCTATCTATATTCCTAGGTTGTATTGATAAACCGAATAGATTTATTTGAATTTGCAAAATGTAATCAAAAATTCAAGGTGCGTTAGCCTACGGCGTAACACACCCTACCTCTGAATTACGAATTACGCATTACCAATTACCAAGGGTATGGCGCATAATCTTTGAGAAAATGACCATATAAAGGTTCAGCAGAATTTTCTATACCTTGCACAATTGGATCGTAAATTCGTGCCATCCCATCAATAACATCTAGCGGTGTATGAAAGCCTCTAGTTTCTTGCAAATGGGTTTTCTTAGGATAAGGATTTTCGTTAGTAATCCAACCTGTATCTACACTATTCATAAAAATGCGATCGCGCGCATAATCTGCTGCTGATGTGCGCGTCATCATATTCAATGCAGCTTTTGCCATATTGGTATGGGGATGGTATACCGTTTTATCTTTGCGATTAAATTGTCCTTCCATCGCTGATACATTAATAATGAATCGTCGCTCAAAAGACGATCGCATCAGCAAAGGTTTGAGTTGACTGTTTAAAATAAAGGGTGCGATCGCATTGACTAATTGCACCTCTAACATTTCTACTATACTGATTTCATTCAGCTTCAATACCCAACTATTAAGCGGACGCAAATCTACTTGTTCTCCATCTGCGTCAAATGTATTGGCTGGGAAATATTCGCTGCTGTTAGCTAAATAATCTTTGTAGTATGGTTGAGTTTCTAATAATGGCAAACCGACAGCACTATATTTAATTAAACCCTGTGCTTGCTCTGTCAGAATTTCTTTTGATTTTTCTTCTTCCGCCAAGAGATGCTGATAGAAAGCTAGGGGACGTTTAATGGTTTGTGCCGCGTTATTAATAATAATATCGAGTGCAGATTCCTTATCTAGAAGATGACGCGCAAACGCTTCCACCGCCGGAATGTAGCGTAAATCTAAGCCATGTATTTCCAAGCGCGATCGCCATTGGCTAAAGTCAGGTTCCGCACTAAAGCGTCGTACACTATCATGGGGAAATCTTGTTGTCACAATTACTCTCGCACCATCACGCAGCATTCGTAATGCTAGCTGATAGCCAATTTTGATCCGCCCGCCTGTAATTAATGCTACCCGTCCAGTTAAATCGGTGCGTTGGTTGCGCTTGTCATAATTCAATCCAGCGCAACTTGGACATAGCATATGGTAAAAAAAGTGAACATCAAAATAAGCTTTCTTGCACACATAACAAGTTGCTGATTTTTTGAGTCTCGCCGAAACAGCAGCATTTGACAAAGCCCCTGCTGGCTGATGCTGGATTTGATTTTTCACCATCACAGTCATCGCCTTTAGCTGTTTATCTTCAGCCTCTTGACTTTGTCGAATTGCACGACGTACTTCTTTTCTGCTGTTTTTGTAGATTTTAGCAATCAGGCTGTGGAAGCGTTCATCAGAATTGATGAGTGCTGAATCTTCTGATATCTGCTGCAAAACCTGAAGACAGATTTGCCATTCCTGCTGTGGAATCTGCATTTTCTCCCCCTCACTCCTGGGAAAGTTCAGTAGTGCTGAGTCGCAAGTGCTTGCGCTACTACTTGTGTAATACAATGTAGTATAGCATTGGGGATGGGGTAATTGGTAATGGGTAATGGGTAATTGGGAGAATAAACACCAAACACCCAACACCCAACACCAACTACTTATGCAGAAACCAAACGGCGCAAAGATTCGGCACGGCGTTTGGCAGTAGAATTATTAGGCGCAAATTTCAGGGCTTCTTCGTAAGTTTGTAGTGCTTGTGTAGTTAATTTTTTCTGCTCATAAGCATGGCCGAGATTATTGAGCGCTGTAACATAATCAGGTTTCAACTTCAGGGCTTCTTTGTATTGACGAATTGCTAAATCATACTGCTCTTGAGCAAAGTAAGCATACCCTAACCCATTGTAGATAGGAGCAGTAGCTTCTTCTCCCTCTTCTTCCGCCGCTTTGAGGGCTTTTTGGAAAAGAGCGATCGCTTGGGAGTAAACTTTCTTTTGAGAATAAATACTCCCTAACTCGTAATATTCTTGAGTAGTACCTTTATCTTTACTCAACTTGTTTTTTAAGCGAGACAAGGAACTTTCAATCTTACGAGTTTTGAAAATTTGCTGGAAAACACTCACGACGGCAAATGTGAGTATAACTACGAAAATCGCGAGATAAACAACCGCTAGACTGTTATCCATTGTCTTGAAATACGAGATTATAAAGAGTCTTCTTATCTATTATCCGTTGCAAGGGGACTGGGGATGAGGCAAGGGGGCAGGGAGCAGGGAGCAGGGGAGAAATCATTAATAGCAAACCCCAAACACCCAACACCAATTACCAATTACCCAATGACAAAATTATGGTAACCCCCAATATTGAGCGCGTTGCTTGAGCCAACCTTCGTCTATGTAACGTGCGATCGCGCCATTTACCTGTAGTCTTAAATCATCGTATTGCAAGCCTTTGGGCATGGCTACAGATAAAGGTGCTGTAGATAGTTTGGTTGGCAGTAATCGATACTGGGGATATTGTTGCACCCAACCACTCAAAACGCTAGCATCGGCGGCAAAGGCGGTTACAGCATTGCTTTCTATTTTTTCTCTCGCTTCTGCATAGGACTTTACTCCTACTAACTCAGCATTCGGCACATAGTACCTAACATCGGCAATTGTCGTGGAGTTATTCAGTACAGCGACTTTGCGTTTTGCTAAATCATTGATTTGCTGTATTCCAGTATCTTTTACTACTATATAACTACCATCAAAGTAGTAAGGAACACTGAAACTTACTAAGCGAGAACGTGACTCTGTTGCTGTTACCCGCGCAATGGCAAAGTCAACTTGATTGTTGAATACTACAGATAAGCGATCGCGATTGGCTACTGGTTTAAACTTCACAGCGTTTGCTTTACCTAGCAAGTCACTTGCCAAACGCTGTGCTAAGTCAATTTCCAATCCTTGCAAATTACCCTTGGTATCTCTAAATCCCAAGGGACGCAAGTTATCTTTAACAGCAATAGTAAAATAGCCTCGCCGCTGAATTTCTGGCATTTGGGTGGCAGATGCAATTGGTACTGTCCCCAAAAAACACAAGCAAACAACTAATAATAAGGATAAAGGGTAAAGGATAAAGGATGAAAACAAGAATTGCTGCAAGACACGCATTCTGTGTAGTACGGTGTCTTTCTTCCAGCCCCCCAATTTATTGGGGTATACTTCAGCCTTCATACTTTATACTTCATCCTTAATCCTTTATGCTTTAGCTTGGCTAGCAGCTAATTCAGCAATTTTGCCAAAGCTAGCTGGATCGACAACTGCTAATTGTGCCAACATTTTGCGATTGAGTTGGATATCGGCTTTTTTGAGATTACCGATGAGTTTGCTGTAGCTTAAACCATGTATCCTTGCAGCAGCGTTAATGCGGGCGATCCAAAGGCGACGGAAATCGCGCTTTTTCTTTTTGCGATCGCGATAAGCACTCCGCAGTGCTTTCATTACCTGTTGATTAGCGGTTCTAAACAGAGTTGAGTGGGAACCGCGAAAACCTTTAGCTATTTTGAGAATTTTATTGCGGCGTTTACGAGCTACGTTACCGCGTTTTACCCGTGTCATAACTTAATTTTCCTGAAGGACTTACAAATAGGGGAGCATCAAACGTACATTATCTTCGTCGCGTTCATGTACAAGTCCAGACTTGGACATACTACGCTTCTTATCTGAAGTTTTATGCTCTAGAAGGTGGTTTTTATAAGCTTTGCGACGAACGATTTTACCTGTACCGGTGGCACGGAATCGCTTTGCCGCTGCTTTACGAGTCTTGAGTTTAGGCATGGTTTGGCTTTGATCGACACAATCTATCATTATATACTAAGCCCATCAGATTGTATGACCAAAAAATATATCAATCATGCAAATAGATCTGCCAATGGCAGATCTATTTAGTTTATACAGGTAAAACCTGCGATAGTTCTTAAGATGGTAATACTTTTTGATTCCCAACAAAAGGACAAATAAAAACTTTAAACCTGATTCAGTTCATCTTTGCTTAAAACCAAATCAACAGTTTAAAACGCTATTCTTTGTAGAATGACTCTTGTTTGGGAACTTCTATCTTTTATGTATACTTCATTCCCTAATTTTCTCTATCTAAATTTGTAGCGGTTTGAACCGTTAGGATCGTACCAATAATCAGCGACAGAATTAGTTGTATATGAAGCTGAATTCCATTCTTCTCCAACTAGAAAATATTCTGTGATTTTAAATGTTCCATCCTCTTGTGTTTCAATTTCACATTCATTTCCTGCTGGGTTATACCAGCCGCAACCACCTACGCAACTTGCAAGTTCTTCATCACTTAATTCTGCAATTAAAGAGTCTATTTCTCTGATATTTTCTACTACGTTTTTCATGTTAATCAACATCAATCAACCTTGAATACATTCTCTACTCAAATAGACGGAATGTAAAGATTGCAATTTTACTAATATTTATTAAACTAGGCAATAATATTACTTAGAATAGAGATGATAATTTTATAAAAAATTTTATTTACATTATAAAATTTTCATAAATCACAAGTAATACTACTATAGCTTTCATTTATTTTTCGGATAAGCCTAAGTACTGAAAAACGTAATATATGCCTAAAGTGCTTGATATCTAATGTTTTCGAGTTTATAGAAAACCTAAAAAATATAGATAAAGATGGTTTGGTGAAATGAATTATATCCTCAATTAATTTAATTAAATATCTCAGTAATATTACTACAGTATTTATTGGGATACATATCCAAGTTCACAAAAACCTTAAAAAAATATCCAGTATTTGCCCGCAAATTCAGTATCAAGCAGGAGATATATAAAGGGGAAAAAGAAAAAGGAAAACCAGAAATTGTAAGCTGCGGAAACTTTTACTCTACAGTTTGGGCTTCATAATAAGCGGACTTTTGCAACTCACAAAGTTATCCTTTTAGGAAGCAAGTTAAGCATAACCTTGCACAGTGAAGCCTTTTCCCCGACCAAAATTTTGAGTTTAAAATGTTAGGCTCTAATGTTTACCTATATCGTTTTAGGTAAAGCAACATTTGCCTATACCTTAATTTTTGGATCTAAAACAATTTGCGAACCAGATTTATTCACATGGTAAGTCCAAGATTGCTCTTTTACTTTGACGCTGACTTCCCATCCTTCAACAGGATTAAATTCCTTAGTACAGATGTCACCAAAGTTAAATTCGCAAGGATTACCAAAGTTTTTAGCTGTAGCTTGGGTAATTTGTAAATTCGCAACTGCTACTCCAGAACGTTTAGCCGCATCTGCTAAAACTCTATTTGCGATCGCTCTTGGTAAAGTAGCATTTGGCGATACTTTAATTTTTGGGTCTAAAACAATTTGTGAACCAGATTTATTTACATGGTAAGTCCAAGATTGCTCTTTCACCTTAACGATTACTTCCCATCCTTCAACGGGTTTGTAAATCTCTGCACAGACTTCACCAAAATTAAAATGACATTCGTTACCAAAGGTTTTGGCTGTAGCTTGAGTGATTTGTAAATTCGCAACTCCTACCCCAGAACGTTTAGCCGCATCTGCCAAAACTTGATTGGCGATCGCTCTTGGTAAATTAACATTTCCCGAGGCATTAATTTTGGGATCTAAGAGAATTTGCGAACCATTTTTATTGGCGTGATAAGTCCAAGATTGTTCATTAACCTGAACAATTACCTCCCAACCGCGAATTGGCCTGTATTCCCTTGTACAAACTTCGCCAAACTGGAAAATACAAGGATTACCAAAGGTTTTCGCACTGAATTGCGTTATTTTCAAATTAGCGATCGCTACTCCCGAACGCTTGGATGCATCATTAAGTACAGCTTGAGTAACAGCTTTAGGCAGCTTTTTGCCACTATTTTGGACATTTTGGGATAATTGTACTTGCGCTGCACGCGGAGCCGCAGTAGCAGCATTGTTACTGGTAAGTCCAATTCCGTAGGATAGAAGACTGGTTAGCGCTAGGGTTAAAATCACGCCTTGAGGTATATGACTTGCACCGTTGCTCACATGGGATTGTTTAGGAATATTTGTCATGCTTTTATTACCTTGAGAATTGCATAGTTAAACTAGCTACCCATTCCAATTCTCCGGAGTCAGCACTTAATAGTTATAATTTTCTGGATTTATTTAAATTTGCGTACTACTTTGCTAGTAGCAGTGACGCTGAGGTTACTAAATATTAAGTGTATCCTGGTGGCGAATGAGTATTCAGATATTTCCTTTGACGCTACAGTTGCAATCTAGTTTCCCCAAGCCAAGTTCTCTTGCGGGATAAGTAAATAATATTGTTTGCCTTTTGTAGAGACGCGATGAATCGCGTCTGTCGTTGCAAAATTAATCGCTACGACTGAAAAACACCGCCGCTATCACAATTAAACCTAACATTGCTAAGGGAACCCAGAGATTCGGCAGATCTGACCAACCCATCACGCAGCCATTCCATTATCAGGGATAATTCCTTTTATACCGCAAGCAGCCTGCATGGAGAACCAGATGATGACATCTCCAGATACAGTGATTTGGCTACAAGAACGCACAGCTTTAGAAATTCTCTCACCTACGGTTTTAGAAGCGATCGCTCAGGTGATGGAGTTACAAGTTGTGCCAGCTAACACTACTCTAGTAAGCGAAGGTACTCCTCCGCAAGCACTTTATATTGTCCAAAATGGTCAATTAGAAAGTGAAACCAGTCAAACTAACTTAGCTTTACCTCGAGGATTTCTCCCAGGAGAAGTAATTCACCTCAAAGAATTACTGTTAGATGAATTAACGCCATTCGCAATTACCACCCTCTCAGAATGTCAACTATTGGTTGTACCTGCGGCTAAATTCCGCGAGTTAGTAACTCAATACCCAGAAATTAATCAGGCTTTTTTCCGGCTATTAGCGCAAGAATTAGCACAGGTGACATCGGCTTTAACCTACGAACAAGAACGGGCTGTAGCTTTACGTCCATATTTAGTCACCAAGGCGCAACGGGGAATTGTTGGTACAAGTCGGTATGCAGTACGTCTACGAGAACAAATTCGAGAAGCTAGCAGCGATTTCAAATCTGTAGAAATCTTTGGCGAACCAGGGTTAGAAAAAGATAATATCGCTACTTTAATTCACTTTAGCTCTCCAAAGCGGCGAGAACCAATTATTAAGATTAATTGTGGCATTCTGCAAACCAGTGGCGCAGAGTTATTCGGTCGCGCTGGGGGTAAACCAGGACTGTTGGAGTGGTTGGGGGAAGGTAGTTTAATTCTCAATAATATCCAAGAATTACCCCAAGAATTATTACCAGAAGTCACCCAGTTACTCCAAACAAATACATATACTCCCATTAGTCGCCCTGGAGAACCAAAAGCTGAACCTCTTAGCACTCAAGCCAGAATTTTCATTGTTTCCGAAAAAGCTGACTCTCAGATTGAACGATGTATTGGTCATGTGATTAAAGTACCACCGCTACGGGTACGCAAAGCTGATATTAAAGCACAGGTAGAATATTACTCCAGTCTCTACAGCCGCGCTAGAGGTTTGGAAAAACAGCGTATTACCCCCGAAGCCTTACGCCGCTTGCAAGCTTACGATTTTCCCGGTAATCTCAAAGAATTGAAGAATTTAGTAGAAAGAGCAATAGTCCAGGCAGGAGAAGGAAAAGAACTTACAGAAGAGATATTTTGGTCAGCCGAACCCCAGAAAAAGCAATTTCGCGTTAATTTATTAAATGCTTATCCTGGTTTGCGGAGGTTTTTGCGTAGTGACTGGTGGCCCGATCGCATTAATTATGGCTTTACCTTTGCAGCCTTTGCTTTTTTGGTAGGTGTATTATTTATTGGCCCCCAAACACGCGATCGCAATTTTGCTTTAAATCTCTTTTGGGCTTGGTGGTGGCCGTTCTTTCTGTTTCTGTTCCCTTTTCTAGGGCGTATTTGGTGTTCTATCTGCCCGTTTATGATTTATGGCGAAATTACGCAAAAATTATCGCTGTGGTTGTTTCCCAGAAAACTTCAGCGTTGGCCCAGAGAAAAAGCAGAGAAATGGGGCGGCTGGTTTTTATTTGGCCTATTTACCCTAATTTTCCTATGGGAAGAACTCTGGAAGTTAGAAGATACAGCTTACCTCTCAGCTTGCTTGCTGCTATTAATTACCGCTGGGGCAATGATATTTTCCGCCATTTTTGAGCGCAGGTTTTGGTGCCGCTATCTTTGTCCCATCGGCGGTATGAATGGTTTATTTGCTAAACTATCCATGACAGAACTCCGCGCCCAGCAAGGTATCTGTTCCGCCAGTTGCACGACTTATCAATGCTATAAAGGCGGGCCGCAAAAAGGTGAGGGGATGGAAACAAACGGCTGTCCTTTGTACTCTCATCCTGCACAATTAGAAGATAACAGAGATTGCGTGTTGTGCATGACTTGTCTAAAAGCCTGTCCCCATCGTTCCGTGGAGTTTAACCTACGTCCTCCAGGGATTGAACTATGGACAACTCACATAGCCCACAACTATGAAGTAGCACTATTATTTTTGCTCTTGGGTGGTGTATATCTGCATCGACTGCCAGAATTACAAGCGTGGTTAGGTTTAAACATAGATTTAACAATTTTTTGGCAGCATTTAGGATTATCTCTGCTAGTCTTGATAGTTCCAGCAGCAATTTGCTTAGTAGCTTACGGCTTAACGCAACTGTTTAATTCAGGGCGGAAACCTAAAAAATTTATTGAGCTTGCTTATGGTTACCTACCATTAGTATTAGGAGGTAACTTTGCCCATTATCTGCATCTAGGCTTAGGAGAAGGTGGGCGGATTCTTCCCATAACTTTTGCTACCTTTGGCTTCAATGGAGAACAGTTACCAGTCTTGATAGCACACCCCGCCGTAATCGACTTTTTGCAAGGTAGCACCCTGATATTATCCGTGTTGTTAACCGTAGTATTAACGCAAAAAATTGCTCGTCAACCTCTGAAAGCCCTGCTTTGGCAACACTTAGCAGCGATTGGGCTGGCTGCTAGTATGTGGATGATTATCGTTTTTTAACGAATTTTTCTGTCTCGTGTAAGGATTACAAGTAATGCAAGTTATCAAAAGATCCCTAAAACCGCAAACCTACATATCCTTCCTTTATATCTACCAAACTACTTGGGGCACAGCTGGTGATATCTGTTTAATCCGTGAATCAGTAGCTAAAGAAAGTGTATCGAAATTTATTGGTCGCAAAGTCCAATTAGCACTACCAAAAGGGTTAGAGCGCGATCGCTTGGCTAACTGTCCCATAATTAAAGTCGCGGGTAATGTGGGCGAAGGACATCCTAAAGATCACCCTCTGGAATGGGAGGCTTATGAAGGTATAGACAAAGAAATAGCCAAAGCAGCCCTCAAACCCTGGGGCTTCAAGTTAATTGACAGCTAATTTGGCGATTTGATCAGCTCAGATCAACTCGCTGGGGCTTAGCTTTAGCGAGTGTTTGAGCATTATAATGAATTTTTTTTGATTATACCTAAATACAGTTCAGTTAAAAAATTAATTGATAACAAAACTAAAAAACTAGTACCGCAAAGCGGAATTCAAAATTCAAAATTCAAAATTCAAAATTAAGACAGAGTAAGCATTTTGTTGATTTTGAGTTGTCTATTTATTTACGCCGTGTTGTACTAGTTACTCAACAAAAAAACAGAACAATAATTTTGGAGGGGGTTTGGGGGACGCAACCGTCACCCAATCGGGGGTTTGGGGGAGAATCCCCCAATT
>NZ_JACJPX010000080.1 GCF_014696315.1 Calothrix membranacea FACHB-236 | reverse complement strand
AAGAAGTTTTCTACTTTCAGTATTTTTGTGAAGCATAAAATGGATATTGGCTTTGTGAAGCATAAAGTGAGCTAAAAGCCCATTTTTTCATTCAAGTCACAAAAACGTGAGTGTTCAACTGCAGATTTTACAGATGACGTACTACTTGCAAGAGTACAGTTACAATCGGTAGCAGTACTCTAGGAGCGAATTGCACTTTAATTGTTGTCTGTTAATACTCAATTGAGACAGAACAGATTACCTTGTTTTCACTACTTGTTAAAGACTATTCAATCACTCACTATAAATGAGGCATTAACACAATTTTTAGCTACATCTGTTTTTCTGCTATCAAGCTTTTGGCACCGAGATCAACATGAAACCTATCAAAAAACCGGAACTACTGATTGTCAAAAAGTCTGTTACTTCACAGCCAGCAGTTGAGGAAGTTGCTCCCACAGAGACAGTCTCTGCTGATGAACCTATCATTGAGCCGCAGCCAGACTTGGAGGTAGAAAGCCAATCAAGAGAATATCTTCACGTCTACGCTCCAGTGCAAGACGCTCCAGTTCTCCAGTCTGTAGGTAACACTGGTTGGCAGGTTTCTGACATCTGGCGAGATTTACGTATTGATAATTTTTGTGATTGATATTTTCTCTATGGTTAGTTGCAACAACTATTGTACTTTTGTATAGTTGCAATATAGGACTAGTGTTGATTTCTAAAACAACTCCGTACATTTGAAGAGACATACTAATCAAAATCCGCGTATTGAGGAGGGCTAACTCCAATGCGCTTGCTAATTCTGGGATATTTGCCCGCAGGGGCCTTGTCTAAGATGTTTGTGACGTTAATCTGGTGCCACCAATCATCCCCAAAATCGAACCAGTAACCAAAAGCCTCATCAATTGATAAGCTTAGATCAGCAATTGAAGTACTAGAAACATCGCCTGTAGGCGTTGGTGTCAAACCAGAACTGGAAAATGCTTGTTTCAAACCGTACCTTCTGGCATTTGGATCTTGCGGGCCATTTCCACCAATTTGAAATTCATACATATGCTCTTCTTCGCGGTCGAATGCCTTGAAGATGATTTTATGAAGCTCCTCCAAAGTATTACTGCCTTTAATCTCAATAGTTCGAGACACTACTGGATTATCAGCAATAAACTCCTCGGTAATGGGGCCATCAATTAAAAATACATCCAGCACATATAACCCATCTGCAGAAGAGTTAACTACTTTTTTAGCAACATTTTCTGATTTTTTAGTTTTACCCATAATTTTTTGCACTATGCTGATAGGAGCATTTTTTCAGAATTGCTTTTGAATCTCCAAGCAATTTTACTAGCAAGCCTCTCTCAATCATAATTTTTAACCAGCAAACTTACACAAGTAAGCTTTGTGTTGCTGCTAATAAATGCTCCTGTTACATCGCTTGTGGTTAGCGGGAGAGTTGTCACTAGAGATATACTGACGAGTAGCACCAGTAGCAAAAATCTAGTTTTGTGACTGAATCTAAACCTACTGATTACGCCGCTATCATCCGCGCCGCTAACCAAACTATTCCAGAATCACCCGAATGGTTAAATCCTGGCAAACACATTTACTCGCCAGAGTATGGAGTTGGGGAGGTAATGGCAGTATTAGGCAGACGGTTGATTGTTAAGTTTGTAGAAGAGGTGAAACCAACTCAATTTGAGGATTGGGAACACGCAATTTCGATTGGAGCCATTAAATCAAGTAATGCCAACTTGGTTTCTTCTAAAACTTTTCTTGAAGAAGACAACGCTGCAATCACAACAATTTCTGAACACATTCAAAAAATCCCTCACCTAGCGTTTCAGTCTGTTGCTCAAGAGCTAATTACAAACATTACAGCGGTGGATATTAAAAATCCTCACCAAGGGATAGTTCACCCCGTACCCAGCGATTTACCGCCTGCTTTACGTTTGGCGTTGCAAAATAACGGTATCACCAACATTTATTCTCATCAACTAGAAGCTCTGACAAAATTACGTGCTGGGTTTGACCTAAGTATTACCACGCCCACAGCCAGCGGAAAGACGCTGTGCTACAATCTCGCCATCCTCGAATCCTGTATTAAGCAACCGCAAACAACGGCATTATATATTTTCCCACTCAAGGCATTAGCCCTCGACCAAATGCGAAAGTTACAATCGCTCGTTAAGGCAATGCCCAACAACCGTATCAAACTCGCATTAATGACGGGCGATACACCCACATCCGAACGGCAGCGCTTGTTTATTCCTAATCCACCAAACATCTTGGCAGTCAGTCCCGACTTATTGCATCACTATCTTTACAATGTGCGGCGGCGAGATGAGGGAGAAGGATGGCGGCAGTTTTTAAGACAGTTGCGTTACTGTGTAATTGACGAAAGCCACACCTATATTGGTGCTTTTGGCGCGCACTTTGCTAATTTAATGCGGCGGCTAAGGTTAGCAGTTGATGCTGTTGGCGGTAATTCCCAGAGGCTACAATTTATCTGCTCTAGTGCCACAATTGGTAATCCCCAAGAGATGGCATTGCGCTTTAGTGGCAGAATCCAGCAACCTCAAAGACTACACTTAATTGAACGTAGTGGTGCGGCCAATGCTGGACGTACCCTGTTATGCCTTGCTCCCAATAGTGCAGCTAATGTTGAAGCTGCCAAAATTGTGATTTCCTGGTTGCAGCATAATCTCAGTGGCATTGTCTTCTGTAACTCTCGTGCTGCCGTCAAAGGTTTATTAGGATTAATTCAAAGAGAAACACAACGCCTTGGGTTAGGTTATTTAACAAGCAAGGTTGCGGTGTTCTACAGTTCCTTGACAGGCGATGTCTGACGACAAGCCGCTTCGCGTCTACGCCGCCGGGAGATTATTCAAAAACTGCAAGCTGAACAAATTAAAGTAATTATCTCAACCTCTAGCTTGGAAGCGGGAATTGATCTACCTGAGCTAGACTGCTGTTTACTGCGTGGGTTTCCGGGTAGTTTAATGTCATTTTGGCAACGAGTAGGAAGAGCCGGACGCAAGCAGCATGGACTTGTAATTTATCTACCCTTGGGACAAAATCCTATTGATGTATTCTACACTCGGCATAGCGAACAGTTATTATCGGGAGAAGTTGAATCTGCTGCTTTTAACCCAGACTATCCCACAATTCTAGGCAAACATTTAGAATGCGGCTGCATCGAAAGTAGTCTGGCTTTAAAGGAACTCAATAGCCGTTTCGGAAAAGCCGCCGACGCAGTTGCAGGTTCTCTTTTACAACAAAACAAAATTTTTCTGAGTAATAATGGAAAACTTTGGGGAAGAGGTTATCCGCACAAAGTCATCAACCTCAGAAGCAGCCCTCAAACCTCGATTTCTTTAATTGAGAAGCACACAGGCGAAATTTTAGAAATTATGTCACTTTCGCTTGCCCATCGGGAGGTATTTCCGCAAGCTGTATATATGGTACAAGATGACAGCGGCGAGTTAATAGCCTACCGCAGCGAAAGTCTAAATGAAGAGAAAGGAGAAGCATTACTAGCTTATCTAGGTAAAGATACAGATTTATTTACTGAAGCCGAATCAGAATTAGATATTCAACCACTTTCTACATTGGCAGAATCCAAAATTATCCCCACTAAAATCAAAGATGCTCGGTTGCGTTTAACCCTTGTTTGGGGAGAAATTACTAATTCTGTTACAGGTTATCGGTTGATGAAACGCACTTACGGGATGACTTGTAAAAATCAGCGTTGTGGTAACTACAAAAAACCGCTTGAAGGGAAAACTTGTTCCTTGTGTAGGCATCCTCTAGGAGCAGCTGAAGTAACAAAACTTCAGTCAGAAGTAGCATTTGAGGAGCCATATGTTACAAAATACCAAGCGCCCTGCGTACTGGTAGAAATAAATGAACCCCTACAAAAAGTGATACAAGTACAAGTCAACAAATACAAACAAGAGATCATAACATCCACAGGAGGTGAAGTTCCTGAACAATATCAAACACTATGGACTAGTAGTGCTGATTTTACAGCAGTCCATAGCATCCAACACCAGATAGTAAAAGCTGTACCCCTGGTAGTTTTGTCCTCTAGCCTAGATGTGGATGGAATAGTTACGCAAAAAGAAACTAGAACAATTGGCTACTTTTTTGACACTTGTGAAGGTGGTAATGGAGCAGCAGAAGCTATATTTTCTGACTTGACCAATTTCGCTGCTAAAGCATATGCGCTCTTCTGCTGAATGTGATTGTGAAGCGGGTTGTCCAAGGTGTTTACATTCAACTGGTTGTCCGCAGCATAATGAAGCACTGCATAAAGACTTGGGTTTGTTTTTGTTGGATGCAATCAGCCAAGTAGCGTAGAACGCTAACAAGCAATCCCAAGAGCAATTCTAATAAGATGAGTATATTTAAGATTTCTGAGATGTCGTATTTTAAAATACGACATCAGAAAAAGTTTCAGTGGTAGTTATAATATTGATTTTGCCAGCATTTATTCTAATCAAATGTTGTAGCTTTTTAATATGTTGGGATTACTTTGACAATTCTTAGAGGTCAAAATAGTAGCTATGCACTTCTAGTAAGACATGATATGGTAGCAGACACAACTGCCTATCTTAGTTCTAAAAACAATTGTCTCAATTAAGGGCGTTTTCACCAGAAACATCTTTAAAAGTAAATATTTAATAGAGTGATGTCGAATTTTAAAATTCGACAAAAAGTAATCTTATGAAGCAGATAGTTATCTCACTTTTGGCAAATGCAGGTGGTGTAGGGAAAACTACGCTTAGTGTACATCTTGCTTATGAAATAAGCCGACGTGGCTTTTCAGTAGCAATGATAGATCTAGATCCACAGCGTTCTTTAGATGTATTTTGTGGTCTAGCTCCAGCAGAACCATCCAAGACTTTAGTAGAAGTTTTATCGAAGGATTTCAAAGGAAATTGGTCTCTTGCTCCAGTCTGGAAAGATTTCAATGTCAATGTAGAAGTTTGTCAAGGACATCCACTATTAGCTGAGATAGCAAACGAATTGGTAATTAGGAAACGAGGAGAGTACGCACTAAGCGATCGCCTCAAGAGTTTTCCATTACCCCATAACTTAATAATTTTGGATTGTCCAGCCACCTTGGGGATGCTCAATGTCAATGCTTTGGCAGCGTCAACACATATTTTGGTACCAGTGCAATTAGAAATGAAAGCTATTTCAGGTTCAGCTGAATTAGTAGAATGGTGTATTTCCACAGCAGAAGAATTACATCTTGACCCTAGACCACCAATTCTAGGTTTTGTACCCAGTATGTATGATGAATCCGTAGCAATGCATCGACAATATTTGGAGCAATTGCCAGAAATTGCCAATCAGTTACACTTGAAGCTTTACCCCAAAGTTCGTAACTCGAATGAATTCAAAAATGCTAGCGCTCACGGCTTGCCTTTACAAGTCTACCGTCCCAAGCACCCTGCTTGTAAAGATTTCAAACCAATAGCAGACGATTTAGCAGCTTTAATCAAAGATAAAAAGGAGAAAAAATAACCGTGGCCTTACCAAGAATTGCTGATAAATTCAGTGGTGCAATTCAAAAGACAGATCAAGAACAAAAAATTGCCGAACTTCAGGCAGAAGTAGAGCGCTTAAGAGCTACCCAATCCCCAGATTTAGAAATAGAACTGCAAAAACTTCGAGAACAGTTACAAAATCAATCAGGAGAAGTCGAAATTGACTTAGACCTAATTGATCCCAACCCCAACCAACCTCGGCAAACAATTACATCAGAATCAATTCAAGCGAAAGCACGTTTACTCAAAAAGCATGGGCAAATTTCCTCAGTTATTCTAGTACTTCAGGAAAACGGACGCTATATGCTGCTTGATGGTCAACTGCGTACTGAGGGTGCAAAGGTTCTAGGATGGAAAACCATTCGCGCTGTAGTGGTTCCAATGCCTAAAGACTTAACCCAATCTGCACTTATTACTTTTCTTGGTTTTGAGGATTTAAACCCTTTAGATAAGGCAGAGGCGGTATTTAAAGAAGTAACTAAGTCTACAGATTTAACAATAGATGAAATATTTACGCTCTTAGGAACAGTACTTAAACGAATAGAAAGAGATGGTAACAGTAAAGAACTAACACATCTCATCAATGTTAGTACTGAAAAGCAGCAACAAGGTTTAGAACAGTTAGGAGTTATAGATACAGAGCAAAGTCTACTTTTAGTACTCTTAGAACTAGGCTTAAATCCTAGTTCTGTAAAAACTAATCTTATGCCAATGCTATTCTTACCTCAAGATTTGAAAGATGCAATTAGGCAAAGGGGCTTAAAGGGCGCTCATGCTTTAGCATTGGCAACACTTTCAGCAAAAGGACTTGACATAAAAGAAGAACACGCAATCTCTGAGCGAATTGCCGCCACAAATAAAGTATTAAACGAAAACTTGACAGTCCCAGAAACCCGTGAACTGATTAAAGCAATTAAGGATAAATATTTAAAGCACAAAAAATCTGAATCAAAAGAAGTGAAAGTTGTAATTCAAAAAATAAAGGAACTATCTGAAGATTCGCTACAGGAAGCTAGCCCTGAACAGCTTCAACAGTTACGAACACTACTAGAACAAAAGTTAGTAGCGCTTTCTAAAGTGCTCAATGCTTAAATTTAATTTTGCTACTTTGAAAGCCAACGGAATGTTGCTAATTAACTTCAAGCAGACATAAACAATGGAAGTAACATAGCCTGAAAATTTCAGTTACAGGTGTGATGTGCAAAGCTCCCGGTTTCTAACCGACTTATTTATACACAGTAGGTTTTATAAACGGGGGAGTGTCAATATAATGAGCAGATGTAATGCCAGCACATTATTTTTCTAATCATTCCGCTCTCTATTCACAGTGGAAAACAATATATAGGCAATGAGTAATCCTTACAGGTGTTGAGCTAGAGTAACTCAATTTACAGTTGATATTGTCAAAAAGCGCGGTCTAGTTGCAAAGATTTTTTATAATCTTGCACAAACCGGGCTTTTTTGATGACTCAGATTTTCTAAATTTGGTTCTACAAAATTTGTTAATTTATGGACTTATTCGATCAGCATTTAGCCCAAGTCACAGCAGTGGAAGCTCCACTCGCAGCCCGAATGCGACCTTTGATTCTTGATGAATTTGTTGGTCAAGACCATATCCTTGGGCAAGGAAGGCTTCTGCGACGTGCCATTAGTTTAGACCAACTATCCTCACTAATTTTCTACGGGCCACCAGGCACTGGTAAAACAACTTTGGCGCGTGTGATAGCTAATACAACTCGCGCGCATTTTATTGCTATCAATGCCGTACTCTCTGGAGTTAAAGAAATTCGCGCCGCCATTGAAACCGCACAAGAGCAACGCAAATTCCACAACCGCAGGACTATCCTGTTTGTGGATGAAGTCCATCGGTTCAATAAGTCGCAACAAGATGCACTGCTGCCGTGGGTAGAAAATGGCACAGTCATTTTAATTGGTGCAACCACGGAAAATCCTTATTTTGAAGTTAATAAAGCGCTAGTCAGTCGTTCCCGGATTTTTCAGCTTCAACCATTAAAGGATGAAGACTTGTACCGGATTGTTGAGCAAACACTAAATGATTCTCAACGTGGTTATGGCAAGCTGAAAGTGCAGATTGATGATGATGCGTTAGCTCACCTAGTTAATGTTGCCAATGGCGACGCTCGTTCACTATTGAATGCTTTGGAATTAGCTGTAGAGACGACATCAGCTAATTCCAATGATGTCATTCATATCACCCTAGCCGTCGCCGAAGAATCGATTCAGCAGCGAGCTGTTTTATACGATAAAGAAGGCGATGCTCATTTTGATACCATTAGTGCCTTTATCAAAAGCTTACGCGGCTCAGATCCTGATGCAGCACTGTACTGGCTGGCGAAAATGGTGTACGCAGGTGAAGACCCACGCTTTATCTTCCGCAGAATGTTGATTCTGGCTAGTGAGGATGTGGGACTAGCTGAACCCAATGCTGTTGTTGTAGTCAATGCTTGCGCTGAAGCATTTGATCGCGTCGGTATGCCTGAAGGACGATATCACCTAGCGCAAGCAACACTTTATTTGGCAACTGCACCCAAGTCCAACAGCATTATGGGCTTTTTCGATGCTTTGGCAGCTGTTGAGAGCGAAATGTCAGCAGATATCCCCAATCATCTCAAAGATGCTAATCGAGATAAAAAAGGATTTGGGCATGGAGCAGGCTATCTATACCCTCACGCTTACCGAGACCATTGGGTAGCGCAGCAATACTTGCCTGCTAACTTGCAAGGACAAGTATTTTATCAGCCATCAATGCAGGGATTTGAGGAAAAAATTAATACTCAAGTTGCCAGCCGCCGTGAAGCTCAATTAGCTGCTTTACTAGAGGGAATTGGTGTTGCTCCGCTAGAAATACTAACTTATGGCAGTGTTGATCAAACTACTGAATCATGGATACAACGTACTCTTTCGCAAGTAGGCAGGCAATTAGCAACAGTACGCGATCGCATTTTCAACTTAGCTCAATTACAGCGTCATCATCTGGTACTAGATTTAAATGCAGGTAGTGGCCTACTCACCTGGGAAGCAATCCGCCGCGTACCAGAAGGTGGAGTTTATGCTTGTGTTCATACCCAAAATGATGCTCTTGCTCTCATGGAACAAGCAGCAGCACTTCCAGAACTGATGCGTCCAGTAATATTAAATGCTCAAATCATTGAGTTACCTGCTGTGTTAGCTTCACAAAAGCCAGGAGTAATCTTTGACTATATTATTGGTCGCAATGTATTGTTTGCCCAAACGGATAAAGCGATGGCAGCCCAAATCATAGCTAAATTACTGCCTTCGTCGGGAAAAATACTGCTGGCAGAGTCGATACCACGCCACACACAAAGGCTTTATCGATTAATTGAGCCAGAAAAGTTGGATAAAAAATTGTATCAGCGTTTAGTTATGGCTGAAGAAGCTATCTACTCAAATCAATCAGACCCGATGTTGAACTGGGATGCTTTTGATTTGCAGCACGCTTTTGAAGATGCAGGGTTAGCAGTAGAAGTATCAGTTGAGCAGAACACAACACCAATACACATTACCTCAGGCTTTATTGAGCGCTTGTTTAGAGCTAATGCAAATCGACCCAGTTACGGTGAGCGACTAGCTCAGAATCTGACATCTCTTGAAATACATTCTCTCAATGAGCTATTTATGCGCTCCTTGCTCAATCAAACAGTCAGTTGGATGAGTTCTACTGCTTTTGTGAAAGCAGCGTACAAAATTTGACATTGTTAGCAGTCTACAAAAATTTATGGGGTATAAGTAGGTGCTATATATACCCTATAAATACTTGAAAATTTTTATGCTCATTTTACCTCCTATATAGGGTATATATAGGTGATGCTTAGGGTATTTTTTGCTCATTCATACTTTATGCCCCACTTGACCCCCATGACCAACATTCACACCTTACAAAAAATTTTTCCCTCCGGCTTTGATAACGGTTACGGTAGCATCAAACTTTTAGTCGATGGTTTTGATGTTGTTCGCGTTCCCAGTTACATTTCTTCTGTTGACATGGAAGATGTTCCCGGAAGAGTAGTTTTTAATGGTACTGCCTACACCGTCGGCGAATCTGCTTTTCGCACAGGTTATCATTTTGAACGCAACACTGACAGTAATGAAAATAAAGTCAATAATGCACTGATTACATTATTGGGTGCATTGGCACATCTACCACACCGTAAGGCTTGGCATTTAAAGTTAGTCGTCAGCCTACATGATGTTGGTTTGGCAGGAGACTTAAAACAAGTACTCAACGGTGAATACCAACCAATACTTGCTGGCAAAGTTTCAGAGGTCAAGATTGAAGTACTCAAAGTCGTCCCAGAGGGAATGGGTGCATTGTTTGGCCAACAACTTCCCTCAAAATTAACCGTTTTAGACTTTGGCAATGGTACAACACTGTATTCTCGGTACAGCCAAGGTAAGCGTGAAGTTCACACTCCTTATCCCACAGGTGTAGAAGTTCTCATAGAGGATATCTCTCAAAAGATGAAACATCTCAATGGCGGTAAAATCGGTGACCCATCAAAAATTCGATTTTGTCTAGAAATGGGACATACCAGGTATAGCCGTGACATTGATATCAAAGATGTCTACAGTGCTTGTTTAAAGGACTGGTACGAAAAATACTTGAAGAAAGTTGTGAATCTCACACTTGATGCCAAACACGCTGGAGACGAAATTTGGGCTATTGGTGGCGGTTGTCTGTTACCTGGATTTAAGAAGCTTTTAGAGAAGAATGGGTTCAGAATTCTGGATAATCCAGTAGAAGCTAATGCCTTTGGGCTCCTAGAGATGGCTAAAGCAATTGTCAAAAAGAATACCTAAGCATACTTTGTCGAAGATAACAATGGCAGACAAACAAGACTCAACCCCAGAAAAAATTCGTATTAAAGACAGCTACCGCGAACGCATATTTGCAGAATCACAACAATTAGATAAAAGTTACCTAGAGACGCTTTACTTTATCATTGATTGCTATTTTGCGTTTAAAAAAGGTGCATTCCCGATATATCCAGCAGTCACATATACACCTGTTGTTACTCCTAATGCTACAAAGCAAAACCTAGAAGAACAGTCTACTTCAACGCCATCTACACAAGAAATTCAAGAAACTTCAGATGGCGAAACTTTTACTCTTGATTTTGATTTGTAACCAAGTGTGGTATCTGGGGGTGCGAACCCCCAGATACACTGCTGTTTTCTTCACCCAGTTTTGGAGAAAGAAAAAACTAAGAAACACTGACTCTATGAAATCGATGATCTGCTCACATCAAGGGTTTAGAGTAGGTAATGTCGCGCAACACTTTTGCGAAGTATTGGCTATGGGGGCGGGGCGATGTTTAACATATACTAGTGCAGACTGGCAGAAATAACTAATCAGTAAAAAATTCAACTCATAACTTAGGACTCAGCACTACCATCACGACTGGTTAGAAACTTTTGCCGCTATGCACTAGTTTCTAGAAAATGACGACTTCTTAGCTAATTTCATTGTTACTTTGTAACTTTAAGTAAATTTACGTATATACTCACAAATTCCTCACAAGTTCGCTCTAAATTGAGGATAAAAAGCAGAGCTTGCTTTTAGCGGATGGTGGACTCTAGAAAACTCCCATTTCATAACGAGTCAGACCTCTAGTTATGTAAGTTCTACTCATAGAAGGAACGGAAAATGATATTGGCTCAGACTTCTCTCTCCATAACGGATTATTCTGCAATTATTCAAACAATCACTAATATTATTCAAGCTATAGCAGTAATTATCTCTCTGTTATATCTGGCTCGCCAAGTAAGGGACAATACTAGGGCTACAAAAAGTGCAACTTATCATTCAATAATTAATGCTTTTGCCACTCTTGAGGCACTTATTACTCAAGAAGAAGAATTGGCAAATATTTATCAAAATGGTTTAAATAATATCGAGCAGCTTAATAAAAATCAATTAAATAGGTTTAATAAAATTATTGCTAGTTACTTTAACTTGTATGAGAGTTTATATTATCAGTATAAAAATCATATCCTTGATGAAGAATTATGGATGGGCTGGTGTCGGTATATGCACTCTCAATTAGAAGCACCCGGAATATACAGATGGTGGCAATCAAAGTCTCATCTATTCAATAAAAGTTTCCGAGATTATGTTAATTTGGGAAAATGCCCTAGAGAGTAATAAAAGTTTTAACTATTTTTGGACTTTTTAATCATTTTTGTGAACGAGTAGTTTAAGCATTCAAATGCATTTGTTTCTAATGGGAAGAAAAATTACCATAATGACCAAGCTCATAATTGTTCATGGGGAAGAGTCAAGCGAATTTATAAATTAAAAATTTGCCTTTTGGCTAAATCTCAAAGTGGTCAGCGCCTCTATTTTTCAGGATTGAGCTATGAGCAAATGTCTAGTGAGTTCACATTTATAATTATTATTTTATTTTTGAACAAATTCCCTATACTTCAAGTTTTCTGATTTGCTGATCCTGCCTTTTCCCTGCATCTACAAGTGATTTCTCAAAATCAAATCGGATTGCTATATTCCCCAAGTGCTTCGCAGAAAAGTGTTATTTTATTATGTTTCATATTTGGGTAATGTTGTCAATAAATATCTATCAGCTTATTAGCCTGATTTTCAGTATATTTACTGGAACTTTATATAAAAAGGCAGAATTTTCATTAAAAATCTATAATTTTGCCGATATTATTATTTTAAAAGTTCTATCTTCATCAACAAATCTCAGGTAATTTCCATTATAAGAAATGAAAATTTATGTACCCCATTTAGGGGTTGTTATCTTCTGTGCAAATACCAGAGATAGAGCTTTTATGGGAATATTTTCATAAACTTTTCTTGCTGAGTTGAGGGAATAAATCTTAATTGAGTGAGCCAAAAAACTGTAACTCTGCTAAGTGATAGTCATTGCTATCACTATATAAAAATAGCAGGTAGATGATGCTATTGACATCATCTCCATCAATTTATAAGTACAACCCAAACTTAGTCCCAAATTTTCTTCTGTTTTTTTGACTAGTAGTTGAGTGAGTTTTTGGTGCGAAGTAGTCAAGCTACAAGTATCAATTGATTAATAACTGCATTAGACGGCGTTGCATAAGCTAGAGTAGAAATCCCCAATGGAAAATTTAGAATTTAATCTTTTCAACCAAGGCAATCTGGGTCTTAGTACTGAATTTCCTCTTGACCATCAGCCATCGTTTCCAGAATTAGAGAGCTTTAGGGGATTACCTTCTAGCCTGCTTGCTTTTGACAAGATAAACTCTATCCCGGTCTTTACTCCAGCGTCGTTACCGCCAGCGTCTATCAGCGTCCTCGCTCAACCAAGTTTTCCTTCACAAACAGCAGATACTCTGTTGGGAATTTCCTCAATAGTAAATGCAGAAGCAGCTAACTTCTCCTTTCCGCCGTTACCTGCTGACTGGGGTAGTTCGCTATCATCAGCAATTGTGAAGGTAAGAGACTCCTTAAAGGAGTTTTTAACTCGGTCAGATTTTCTTTCTAGCTTGCAACTAGCTTTTGGGTATGAATGGCAATTCCAAACCGCTACAAATTTAATTGCCTCCCTTGCAAATGGGAATTATTTTCCCTCAATAGAAGTTGTTAACAGTGAACAAATCCAATCAGCAGGAGCTTTTAGTCAGCAGACAAATACTATTTATCTTTCACAAGCATTTTTAGAAACAAATAATATTGATGCGATCGCCACAGTTGTTAAGGAAGAACTAGGGCATTATTTAGATACACAATTAAATACACTCGATTCTCCTGGGGATGAAGGTCAAATATTTGCTGCTCTAGTTCAGGGCACTGATTTAACACCAGGGAAACTGCAAAATTTAAAAACCGAAGATGACCACAAAATAGTCACAATTAACGGTCAAACCCTACTAGTAGAACAATCAGTAAACGAAATTATCGGTACTGATGGACGTGATGTTTTAACAGGTACACTGTTGAGCGATCGCATTATTGGTAAAGCAGGCGCAGACACAGTCACAGGCGGTTTGGGTAGTGATACATTTGTTTACCAAAGCATTAGAGATGCTGGCGATATTATCAAAGACTTTGAACTGCGCCAAGATGTTATTGACCTGAGTGTAGTTTTGACAAGTTTTGGATATGGGGGTTTGAATCCCATTGCTGATGGTTATATCAAGTTCAGTACTTACACAGCTGGAACAGTTATTTTGCTAGACAGTGATGGTCAAGGGTCGCTGTCAGCCAGACCATATATATATGTAGAAAAGGTAACGCCAACTGATCTCAGCAGCTACCCCAATCATTTCCTCCCTAACCCTGGAAAGCCACCACAAATCCAAGCTGACTTAGTCAATGATACAGGTGCTTCTGCTAGCGATCGCCTCACCTTAGACCCCACTATTAGCGGACAGACAACTGATGCTACATCTGTGCTAGTAAATCTTAATGGTAATGGCTTTGTTGATGTTAGTGATGCGCTAAACCCAGATGGCAGTTTTAGTATCTCCTTAGAGCAGTATGATTTGTTAGCTAATGGCTCTTTGCCCTCTGGGGCGAATACCTTACAATTCAAGGCGGTTAATAGCTCTAGTCTAGAATCTGAGATAGTTACGGTAAGTTTTACTCTAGACCGGAACGCTCCACCTCTAAGTTTTGAATTAGCCCCCGAAAGTGATACGGGAGTATTAGGGGATGGGATTACGTCCGAGCGAACTGTCACCCTGATCGGGCAAACCGATCCAGGATTAGAAGTGGTATTGGTAGAAACCCAGCAAAGAGTTACAGCTGATGATCAGGGTAATTTTACCTTCACTAATGTTTCTATGCCAGTAGCGGGTAAAGCACCGTTTACGATGGTTGCGGTGGATGCAGCAGGTAATCAGGGACGGGCGCAAAAATTCTTGACTAGGGAAGGGATTAACGGCGCACCAGAGATTAGCAGCACTCCTGAATTGGTTTTTGATACAGAAACTCAACAGAAATATACTTACCAAGTTGAAGCTACTGATCCTGATGGAGATAACCTTACCTATACGCTGATTAACGTACCTTTGGGAGCAGAAATTGATGAGAATGGAGTTTTAAGCTTTACCCCATTAACAGATTTAAAGCCATTTTATGACTTTAGCGTGGAAGTCAATGATGGTCGTGGTGGTACAGATGTTCAAACCTTTAAGGTAGAAGTTCCAGCTTTAGCTAATCTCGGAACAATTAAGGGTATCAAATGGAATGATTTAAACAAAAATGGAGTTAGAGATAATACTGATGATTCAACGACAACTTCTTTAACTGTTCAAGGAACCGATGTTATCTTTTTAGCAGGAAGAGATGATGTTACTATCCCACCTTTAGGTACGAGCAATTCTACATTTCCCATTTTACGACATAGTTTTATCAGAAGTGATTTCTTACAAGAAACTTTTCCACAACAATTAGAAGCAGCATCAGGAGATATATTCACGTTTAGTGCAACCGGCTCTATTGACTTTTCCAATGGTTCAAGTCGTCCTTTTGCTACACCAGACGGAGGAAATGCAAATGGGAGCAGCCTATTAGGTATAAAAGGTATTAGTGGCTACGAAGGTGCTGAAGGTGCATTAGTTGGAGTATTTTTAAATGATGATAATCCTTTAAACAACCCAACACCCTTAACTTTAGATTTCAAAACAAATGCTCTAGGCCAAGAGTTTGAGATTCTTTCACCAAAAATAGGACAGGTATTCTTTATTGGTAATGGATTGACCAGTACAAACGAACAACATAAATTTGTTGCTCCAGAAGGTACAACTAGATTATTTTTAGGTATTGCTGATGGCTGGAGTTTTGATGGGGTTCCAGGATATTACGATGATAATGACGGTGCTTATAATGTAACAGCTAATCGAGTCAATTCGAGGACTGAACCAGGTTTAGCAGGGGTTAGTATTTATTTAGATGCTAATAATAATGGGAAACTCGATCCTGGAGAACCTATCCAAGTCACAGCCAAAGACAACCCCAACACCCCTAATATTGATGAAACAGGAGAGTATGAATTTAATAATCTTTCACCTGGTACGTACATTGTTCGTGAAATAGTTCCACCTGATTTTAAGCAAACTTTTCCAACTAGCACAGAGACAGGTGTAGGAGATGGCTTTGCTGATATCGTACTTGACTATTTTAACAGTGCTACAGGGACATTCAATGAAGCCTATGGTTCAGATAATGCTGGGCGTTTTCCTGTATTAGTCCCCATCGATATTATTCTAGGCAGTGATACTCAAGGGTCTCTTTCTCTTCCGAAAGGTTCATATGTTACGGTTGGTTTTACTGATGAAATCATAATTGATAATCCTGGAAATGATATTTTCATCCCAGAAGTAGGTGCATATGGTGAGAAAGCTGAAGTTTTTGTCAGTGCCAATTTTGAAGATTTTACTTTCTTGGGGATTGGTAATGGAGGAACAACCTCTATTTTTGACCTAGCTTCGATTGGTTTTACTGAGCCAGTTCGTGCGATAAAAATTGTTGGATTAGATAATGGAGGGGGTAGTTCTGGATTTGATGTTATTAACGTGCAAGGACTACCGGGGAGTGTTACCAGTCCTGATTTCTATACTGTTGAATTAGAAGTGGGAGAAGTTGTTGAAAATATTAATTTTGGTAATGCTAAAGTTGTTATCAATCAAAACCCGACAATCGTTAGTAAGCCAATAACACAGATAACAAAGAACTTAAGCCAAGGTGAGCCAGAATTAATAGATCTCTCTACATGGTCAATAGTAAACTATGAGCTTTTTAGTCAACCAGATGCCCAATGGGTAATTCAACCTGGAAATACTGAGGTTGAACAAATAATCAATTCTGATGCATCAATCTTGTTAGGGGATTTCGATCTTAGTGCTGATCGTATTGAAGGAACTTGGAATGTAAACAGCTTCAGCGATGATGATTTAATGGGCTTCGTTTTTGGATATCAGGACTCTGAACATTTTTATCTCTTTGATTGGAAGCAAGCCAGTCAAAACGATCCTCTGGGATTTGCAGAACAAGGAATGAGTTTAAAGGTGGTGAATGCAAATTCTCCTCTTACTGGAAAAGATTTGTGGGCAACGATTGGTAATGGAGAACGTGTAAAGACATTATTCCATAATACAATTCCTTGGTCAGAATTTACAGATTATCAGTTTGCATTGGACTTCACTCCAAGAAAATTTACAATTACAGTCAGTGAAGGTAAAACTGTTTTAGAGTCATTTACTATCGAAGATGACACTTATACGAATGGCAAATTTGGATTTTATAACTATTCCCAATCAAATGTAAGTTATCAAGGATTTACAAAGGCGAATATATTTTTAGGAGACTATTTCTATGATGTAGAAGCTATAGATGCGGATGGAGATGTTTTAACTTATAGTTTATTAGAATCTCCTAATGATGCAACTATTGATTCATATACAGGAGAAATATCTTGGAAGCCCACGACAGAAGGTTTATATGATTTTACTGTTCAAGTAGAAGATGGCAATGGTGGTATTGATACCCAAAGTTTTGTGGTAGAAGTGACCAATGAAAATCAAGCACCAATTATCACTTCAATACCTGACAGAGATGTACTGGTAAATAATGAATATAGTTATCAAGTTGAAGTATTTGATGGTGATGGTGATGATCTCAGTTATGCTTTAACTACTGCTCCTATAGACATGACAGTAGATGAAAATGGCTTAATAGTTTGGAATTCGCACCAAGAAGGAACTTTTGCTGTTGAGGTAAAAGTAAGTGATGGTCAAGGAGGAGTAACAACTCAATCCTATGAAATTAATGTAATTGGTGTTACTGAAGACACAGAAGCTCCCCAAGTCAATCTCGGCTTTAACAGTATAGTATTGAAACTAGGCGAAACACTAAACTTACAAATCCAGGGTTTTGATAATGTTGGCTTGGCGGATTTAGACCTTTCCTTTAACAATAATTCCCTAGCTCTTAGCCCAGATATTACTACCAATGGCTTAATTAATACTGCTTCGGTAACTCTCAACAAAGTAGGAGTATTTCAAGTAGTAGCAAAGGCTACAGATTTGGCAGGCAATATTGATACAGAGGTAATTTCAGTACGGGTAATTAACCCCAATGATAAAACAGCACCAATAGTAGCACTTGACTTAAGTGCATTTGACCCCTTCAATCCCATAATTAGTGAACCCACCAATATTATCGGAACCATTAATGATCCAGAATTAGAATTTTATCGGGTTGAACTTGCGCCAGTAGATTTGGTTGACCTGAGTAATCCCGCAGCAAAAGATTCAGATTACATCACCATTGCTGAAGGAAAGGGGAATGTTGATAATGGCATATTAGCTAAAATCGATCCCTTACTTTATCGTAATGATACGTACTACGTCAGAGTTTATACTCAAGACTATAGCGGTAATATCAACGTTGAAGGACTAGTGTTAGGCATTAACACTCAGAATAAACCTGGAAGTTTTGCTTTAGAATTTACCGACTTATCTATTCCGTTAACGGGTATTCCGATAGAAATTCAACGCCGTTACGATAGCTTAGATGCAAAATTCTCTGGGGATTTTGGTTATGGCTGGAATTTAGGTTTCCAAGATGCCCAAATTCAGGAAGCTTCGCCGACTGGTGTAGATTTAAGCTTCGATGATTTCTTTGGTGGTAACTCCTTCACTGTTGGTACTCGTGTCACCTTAACCACACCAGATGGTCGTCGAGTAGGTTTTACCTTCAACCCCACCCCTGATGCCGCTTCCTTCTTGGGTACACGCTACAAACCCACCTTTACACCAGATGCAGGTGTTTATGACCGATTAGAAGTAGATTATACACCTTTGACCCTTCGTAGCGACGGCTCTGTTGGGCTGTTCTTGTTTGGTTTCACTTACAATCCCTCACAGTATCGTCTCATTACCAAGGATGGAATTACCTACCGCTACGACCAGCACAAGGGACTTTTAGATATCACTGACAAGAATGGTAACAAACTCACCTACACTAATGCCGGAATTGTCAGTTCCACTGGTCAATCTATCACCTTCCAGCGAGATGCCCAAGGACGCATTACCGAGATTATCGATCCGTCTGGTAAATCGCTGAAATACAACTATGATGCCAAAGGCGACCTAATTGCGTTTACAGATTCTACAAATAACAAAACTCAATTTACTTACGATACCACTCAAACCCATTATCTCCGAGAAATTACAGACCCATTAGGACGCAAGGGAATTCGCACTGAGTATGATGACCAAGGACGATTGATTCGCCTGATTGATGCTGAAGGTAACGCCTTGGATCTCAGTTACAGTAGCGGTGCATCTTCCCAAACTGTGAAAGACCCCTTAGGCAATACCATAACTCGCGTTTTTGATGTCCAGGGTAATGTTGTTCAAGAAGTTGACGCACTAGGCGGGATTACTCAACGCACCTTTGATAACAATAACAACCTCCTGAGTGAAACTGACCCTGAAGGTAATACCAAAACTTACACTTATGACAGTCGCGGCAATAAATTAACAGAAACCGATGGCGAAGGCAATGTTACTCGCTATACCTACAATGCGAATAATAAACTGCTCACGGAAACCGATGGGTTAGGCAATACCACTACCTATGCCTATGATGCGAAAGATAATCTCTTCAGTCGTAAGGATAGTTTAGGCAATGTCACGAGTTACAAGTATGATGCCAGAGGTAATCTGATTGCTGTAATTTACCCAACAGGTAAAGAAAGTACCTTTGTTTACGACTTATACGGTAATCTTACTCAGTTGATTGACCCCACTGGAGCTAAAACCAGCTTTACCTATGACAAAAACGGTAGAGTTGCTACCACCACAGATGCATTAGGCGCAATTACCAATTATATCTACGATGCTCAAGGACGCTTAATTGAAAAAGCCGACCCCGAAGGCAGTAGCTGTGGCTGTGCAAGGGGTATAACCAAGACAGAATACAATGCTGCGGGTGAGAAAATTGCCGAAATTGATGCTTTAGGACGGCGTACCGAATACCGTTACAATGACCGGGGATTACTGATAGAAACTATCCTGCCTGACGAGACACCCAATGATTTAAGCGATAACCCCAGAATTAAGAATGAGTATGACAAAGTAGATCGTTTAATTGCCAGCATTGATGAAGCTGGGCGCAAAACACACTATTTCTACGACAAACTTGGGCGGCGGATAGAAGTCATTTATCCTGATGCGACACCCAACGATTTAAGCGATAACCCCAGAACTCAGACCGAATACGACAAAGCAGGACGTGTAATTGCTGAAATTGATGAATTAGGCAACCGTACCGAATTTGTTTATGATCAGGCAGGTCGCCAAATCATTGTTCGCAATGCCTTGGGTCAGGAAACCCAGTATATCTATGATGCAGCCGGACGGCAGATTTCCACGATTGATGCCTTGGGGCGTGATACAGACTATGTTTATGATGCCCTTGGTCGTCTGCTAGTAACCGAATATGTCGATGGAACCAAGCAAAGCACAACTTATGATGCATTAGGCAGAATCATTGCCCAAGCAGATCAAGCTAATAATACTACCCGCTTTGAATATGATGGCTTAGGACGGTTAACTGCGGTAGTAGATTCTCTCAACCAACTCACCGAATATAAATATGATGCTGTTGGTAACATGATTGAACAGAAAGATGCCAACGGTCATGTGACAAAATTTGAATATGATAGCTTACGCCGTCGTCAGGCGATGATTCTGCCTGATGGACAGCGAAATGAGACAATTCACAACAAGATTGGCAATTTAATCCGCACCACTGATTTTAACGGCGTAACTACCACTTATGAATATGATGCCCGCGATCGCCTGATCCAGAAATCGTTCTCCGACGGTACACCCACAGAAACCTTTAGCTACACCCTTACTGGTGAATTAGCCACTGTCACCGATAACCGAGGAGTGACAAATTATGTGTATGATCAACGCGATCGCCTCCTCTCTCGCACTGAAGCAGATACTCGTCAAATTGCTTATACCTACGATTTAGCAGGTAACATTACTTCTTTAATTGTACCTTCTGGTACAACCAGCTATACCTATGACCCCTTAAACCGTCTAGCCACAGTTACTGACCCAGATAGTGGTGTAAGTCGTTATAGTTACGATGTGGTAGGTAACCTAATTAAGACCGAATTCCCCAACGGAGTCAGCGAAACCCAAACCTATAATGCCCTTAATCGCCTCACCTACTTAGAAAACCGCAATCAAACAGGCATTATTTCCAGCTATTCTTACACTTTAGATGCGGTGGGCAACCGGATGAAAGTAGAAGAAAATAACGGGCGAGTTGTGGAATACAGTTATGACCAACTTTATCGTTTAACTCAAGAGAAAATCACCGATGCAGTTGCGGGTAACAAAATAGTTACATACAAATTTGACCCTGTTGGCAACCGTTTAGAAAGAGTTGATTCAGTTGAAGGGACTACTGCCTACAGTTATGATGCTAATGACCGACTGCTTGAGGAAGTTTTAGGCGGTAAAGTGACTCAGTACGAGTATGATAACAATGGTAATCTCACTGCCACAATTGAGAATGGTCAAACTCAAACACAGTATGAATGGAATGCTAAGGGTGAGTTAGTTGCTGTTGAAACTACAGAAAATGGCGAAACTGGAAGAGTTGAATTTGAATATGACCATGAAGGGATTCGAGTAGCAATTAAAATTGATGGTGAAGAAACCCGCTTTTTAATTGATAGTAATCAACAGGAATATGCCCAGGTAATTGAAGAATATCAAACTAATAGCACAGTTGATGCGTCTTATGTGCATGGATGGGATTTGATTTCTCAAGAGAATGCAGATGGACGGATTTATTATCAAGTTGATGGGCTAGACAGTACGCGCCTGTTAACTAATAATAAGGGGGTAATTGTCCAAGAGTATAATTATGATGCTTATGGCAACTTAACTTGGGAAATTGGTGATGAAAGCAATAACTATCTGTTTACAGGGGAACATATCGATGATGCTACTGATGGATATTATTTAAGGGCGCGATATTATGATCCAGTGATAGGGCGTTTTGTATCGAGAGATTCCTTTGAAGGGTTTAAAGATCAACCTGTTACCTTACATGACTACCTGTATGCAAATGTAAATCCTGTTTTATTCACTGATCCAACTGGGCAAAGTGTTCTCATAAACAGAGCAGTGACTATAGGTACAATAACTGGTGCAATTTTAGCGCCTACATTTGATATTGTTTGTAAAGCTAGCGTTGATGAATTAGGTGAAGTAACGATTTCACGTGAGATTAGAAAGTCGGTTGCTGGTGCAGCACTGGGAGCAACAATTGGTGGTACTATTGCTTATTCAACTCTCAAATTGTTATACACAGGTAATTCGATCATAGACTCATTTTTAGTATCCCAATTTATGAAAACACAGGTGCTATTTAAGGTTCCAACAATTGGAGTATTAAGTCTTGGTGGAAAGATATTTGTGTTGGAAAACTGCGATTTCTTAGAATTCATATCTGCGGGGTTTTGATATCAAATTCAGCCTATGTTGAGAAAACAAACCCAATTTTCCTATCTATTTCACTAGTTGGGTTCCCTAACAACAACCAAAATGTGCTTCTTGATAGGCTGGCTTAAAGGATAAGTGGTATATAATTTCTGATTTTTACAACTAAAACTATTGCAATACAATAGTGCATAAAAGCTTTGTCACACGCTTAAACGAAAATTTAGTGCGAGCGCTTGATCTTGTAGGATGCGTTAGGTGGCGATACAGCACTTCCGGCAGCTATGAAGTACATCCTCAAAACTGAAAGCTATGTTTGGAGGGGGCAAGGATAAAAACTGTATTGCATAATAGCGGGAAGCGCTGTAATCTCTGACAAAACCCAAAATTACCAATTCACCGTAAAGCACCTTTCCATTAAATTTTATCAGTGGTTACGCGATTGTTAACCTAGCCGATACTAATTATGAAAGTGTCATTGCGATTTAAAATACGGTTCTTCTGCTGATTCATTTACAATTAAAGAGCATAAACCGAAAAATCGTTATGAATTCCTTTTCATCTGCAACATCCCCAAACAGAACTGGCAAGCCAATATAAATCTATAGAATCCATTTAAAGTTGACACTATGCTAAAAATCATAAAGCATTCATATGGCGGCACAAACTCGATCTCGTAGTCATTCTGCTTTGGGTGCATATTACCTTCGTACGCAATCTCGTATGGGTGCGCCAAAGGCGATTACTAAACTGGCACGTATTTGAAGTTTGTCGATTGTATGGTTTGCAGCTTTACGCCTACTCTTATTTTTTGACTCTTAATAAACCTCAAAAATCCTTAACTTGTCAAGCATTTCCCTAGCCCCTTATCTGAACTAGATTAAATTAGGAGTAGCTAATAATACTTAACTTGTCGAATAATTTATGTATTCTTTACGAAAGACTAGCATAAGCTTCATGGTTGATTCAGTATAATCATTTATTGTTGAGTGCAAAATTAGACTTAATTTTTATTTGTACGCAGATAAATACGGAAAGCTGATGATGTTAACTTTTCGCATTTATGTGGCTCTTTGTCATGTTGAGATTAAACGGAAAACTTTTTTAGATTCCAATCCATTATTGACAAATAGCAATGATTGAGGGCATTGACAGCATCAATCAAACAGTACCTGAGAAAAAGTGTAAATGCTGCCTCACACTTGTGTAACCAGATACTAGGGTGAGAATCCCAATGGATATCGAATTTAACATTTTTGGCCAAGGTAACTCCTGCTTCTTTGACCAGCATTCACTTTTGGATCAATCTTTATTTACACCGCCAGAGCGATTAGGAGGATTGTCATCTAGTCTAGGAGGCAGTGAAAAATTCGATATTCCGATATTTACACCTAGCAATCTATCATCAACTTTCATTGTTAACGCTAATTTTTCGGGGTTACATCCACTCGTAGACCCTTTTGTAGAAACATCAGAAATAGTCAATGGCGAGGCTGTCAACATCTCACTGTTTCAAGTAAGTGACTCGTTAAAGCATTTTATCCAACAGCCAAATTACCTTGACCACTTGCAAGTAGCTTTTGGTTCAGAATGGGAACCAGAAATAGCTACAACTTTGCTCAATGATTTAGCTGAAGGTGAAAATTTACCAACAATAGAAATTGTCAAAGCAGAAAAACTGCAAGCTCAAGGAGGCTTCAGTCAGCAGACAAACACAATTTATCTAGCCGAAGAATTTATCGCACAGAACCCAACAGATGTCATTGCCAGAGTTATCACCGAAGAACTAGGGCATTATATAGATGCAAGCTTAAATGTAGTAGATAGCCCTGGAGACGAAGGACAGTTATTTGTCGCCCTAGTCAATGACATTGAATTAACACCAGCCCAACTACAAGCTATCAAAGCAGAAGATGATCACAGAATCGTCACAATTAACGGTCAAACCCTGCTCATAGAACAATCAGTCAACGAAATTATTGGCACAAGCGGGCGGGATGTTTTAATTGGTACACAATTTAGCGATCGCATTACTGGTGGATTTGCTGCTGACACAATCTTCGGTGGTTTGGGTAGCGATACATTTGTTTACAACAATATCCGTGATGCTGGAGATATCATTAAAGACTTTGAACTCCGCACAGATGTCATCGACCTCACGGGGGTTTTAAACAGTTTTGGATACAACGGGGTAAATCCCATCAGTGATGGTTATCTCAAATTTAGCTCCTATTCTGGAGGAACAACAATTCTCCTAGATAGTGATGGCAATGGTAGTTTAACTGCTAGACCTTATCTCCAGGTCGAAAATGTTACGCCAAATCAACTCAGTAGTTTTACCGGTCACTTCCTTCCTCGGCAAACGATTCAACCGCCAAGTATTAAATTAACTGCTGAAAGCGATAGTGGTGTCAGCAACATTGACAGTATTACCCGCGATCGCACTCCGACAATTACAGGTAATACCAAAAGTGGTGCAGTCGTAAAACTTTATAATGGTTCAACGCTATTAGGAGAAACGACAGCAAACACCACAGGTATTTGGCAAATCACCACAGGTGAGTTAAATGATGGGACGCAAAATTTCACTGCGATCGCTACTGATGTTGCTGGTAATGTCAGTTCTCCCTCCCTACCGTTAAATGTTGTTATCGATACTGTTAGCCCAGTAATTAATCTTACCAATTTGATTAACACTGTTCCTTTACAAAACGAAGCCAGACTAACGGGTAAAGTTGATGGAACTGGTTCTGGTATTGCCTCCCTCAATTATCGGTTCGGAAATTTGCCAGAGAAACCCTTGGTGTTTAATGCTGCGGGAGAATTTGACCAAGCACTTGACTTTAGTGGGGTTAGCAACGAGGATATCGAAGCACTCCTGCGAAGTCCAAATCCTTCCCTCACAATTACAACTACAGATATTGCTGGTAATACTACCACCAGGCAATTTAATGTAATTGTTCCTAATGGGGTGGGAAATAACGCCCCCGAAATTATCAGCCAACCAGAAACCGACTACATTATTCTGCGTAACACCAATAAACAAATTCAGGGAATTGCACTGGGAACCACCCAAGCTGGTTTAGCAGAAATTCAAGGTCAAGCATTCTTGGATTTTGATAGAAATGGTGTGAGATCGCGGGAAGCTGGTTTAGATGGATTTGTAGTGGAATTAGTTAATTCAGCTACAGGGGAAGTTGTAGGAACCCAAATTACTCGCAGTTTCGATGTGAATGGGGATGGTAAAATTGACCCCTTTGCAGAACAAGGATTATACAAATTTACCAATCTCCAAGGGGGAAGTTACCAAGTTAGACAAGTCTCCTCAGATGCTTGGAGTTTAACTTTACCAGCCTCTTCTACATATAATTTGACTTTAAATGGTCGTGAGAGAAGAGAGGGTATTAATTTTGGCAATGGTCAAAATTATGTTTACGAAGTGCGAGGAATTGACGCAGATAGTGACACTCTTACCTACAGTTTAGTTTCTGCACCCCAAGGAGCAACGATTGATAGTCAAACAGGTAAATTAATTTGGACTCCACCTGCAACTGGGGAATATGCTTTTAAAATCAAAGTTGCTGATGGGAAAGGTGGGGAAGATATTCAAGAGTATAAATTAAATGTTCTCGACCCAAATCGCTTACCCAGTATCTCTTCTAACCCTGGTGGGAATGCAACCGTAGGACAAAATTATACTTACCAAATTGTCGCCGATAATCCTGATTTAGATGGTTTAAACTTCCAGTTAAATCAAGCACCCCAGGGAATGACAATTTCCCCTGATGGTTTAATTCAGTGGACACCGCAAGGGAACCAAATCGGCGCTCAACAAGTAAAATTATTAGTTAAAGATGACCGGGGTGGTGAGGTTGAACAGGTATTTACGATTGTGACCCAAGGTTCACCTGCAAATCCTCAACCATCGGGAAATTATGCACCTGTAATTACGAGTAATTTTGTAGGAGATGCTATAGTTTCGCAACAGTATATCTATGATGTTGATGCGGTTGATGCAGATGGAGATACACTAAGTTATTCACTAGTAAATGCTCCACAGAATATGGTCATAGACCCAACATCTGGAGTAATTACATGGAATACTTCAAGTCAAACATTAGGAACCTACAACGTAACTGTTCAGGTTAAGGATAATCGCGAGGGAATTGATAACCAAACTTTTAGTGTAAACTTAACAAATTCGGAACCTGGAACGATTCAAGGCTTTAAATTTAACGATTTGAATGCGAATGGTATTTGGGATATTGGTTTTACACCCACTACTGGTTCTCCTGCAAATGCCACCCTCACAGGTAATTCTGTTCTACTAGAAAACAATACAACAAGACTTGAAGTCAAAGGAGGATTAGCAAACAATGGCTTAGTTCCTGTTGATGGTTATTTTAGATACACAGATACAGCGAGTAATGAAGAGGTTACTTGGTCAACAGACCCTGTACTTCGTTTTTCTGATGGTATCACAACAGTTCTAAGTAACAGTTCAAGAGGTGGATTTGGCTCTCCAAATTTGATTGGTGATGGGGTTGTCAGGAGTACAACCACAACTAATGGAATTGTAGTTCAAGCAGACACAACACTGATTGGTACAAATGCAAGGACAACTTTTACATTTAGTGGAAATCAGCTTGATGGTACAACATTCATTTTTTATGCCGAGAATGATATTTTTAGCTTTTCAGACGATACAGCTGCTTTTACAGGGTCAATTGCTGGCAATGATTTAGCCCTGTTTATGTATGACACCGCCGCAGGTGGTCTTTCGGTTCGGATGACAACCGAGACTGGACCTGGTTCTAAATTAATTTCATTTGGTTCTGGAACGTGGACAGGTTTTGGACAAGCACTAGAACAAGGGAATTTATCTGTTCTTTCTGCCAACGGTTCCAACTTCGTTAAGACTGGTGATATCGGGAATGCATTTGCATTTGAACTGACTGGTTCAAGTGCCAGTTTAGTCATTAATTATGATACAGATCCACAACCTCCTGAACCTGGTCTTGAAGGATGGGTAATTTACACTGATGATAATAATAATGGTAAGCGTGATGGTGATGAGCGCTTTGCAACTACTGATGCGAATGGTAGCTACACATTAACTGGATTAGCTCCAGGTACTTACAGAATTCGCGAGGAACAAAAACCTGGTTGGAAACAAACAGTACCTCAAGACAAAATTTACGAATTGACTGTTGCACCCGGCGATTCGGTTACTAATATTAATTTCGGTAATTATCAAACACCCGATCCCGCAACTAACTCCAATCCATTTTTTACTAGTACCGCTCCTACAAATGTTATCTCTAATGGCTTATTTCGCTATAATGCTTTCGCTAGAGATAGAGACGGAGATGTTCTAAGCTTTGATTTGTTGGAAAAACCCGATGGTATGGCTGTAGATGCATCAAAAGGTGTGGTAGTTTGGAGACCTACAGCAGATCAAATAGGAATTCAGAATGTTGTTTTGCGGGTACAAGACGGACGCGGAGGTTCAGCTACCCAAACCTTCCAAATTAATGTTGGTGATGGGGTAGATAGGGAATTACCTACAGTTCAATTTGGTTTTAGCAGCAATATTGTTAACATCGGCGAAAGCGTCACCTTCAACGTATCTGGTACAGATAATAATGGTATTGCCAATATTGCCCTAACGATCGATGGAAATCCCGTCACTCTCAATGCAGGTTCTGCGACAGTTCAGTTAAACAAAGCTGGTGTATTCCAAGTTGTCGCAACTGCAACCGATACCGCAGGAAATGTAGTTAAAAAAGATTTATCTCTGCGCGTACTTGACCCCAGCGATACCACTGCACCGACAGTTGAAATTATCAGTCCCCAAACTAATAAAACTATTACCAACCTCACAGATATTGTTGGTAGTATCAACGATAATAATCTGGAATTTTACCGTGTAGATTACGCACCTTTAGACCTGGTTGATATTAATAATCTGGCTGCTGTTGACCCTGATTTTGTGACTATCTCTGAAGGTAAAACTAATGTTAATAAGACGATAATCGGTCAATTTGATCCGACTGTATTATTCAATGGTAATTACGTACTAAGAGTCACAGCCCAAGATTTTAGCGGTAATATTAGCTCGCGAGGAGTGTTCCTGGGTGTTTCCGGTGACAATAAAGTCGGTAATTTCCGACTAGAGTTAACCGATTTATCGATTCCATTAGCAGGAATTCCCATTCAAATTAATCGAGTTTACGACACACTCCAAAGTAGTTTCTCCAATGATTTTGGCTTTGGTTGGAGTTTGGGAGTTAAAGATGCCAAAATTCAAGAATCTGTACCGTTAACGGATGCCGAAAAACAAGGTGTACCATCACTATTTGCCGCAAATCCCTTCACTGCTGGCACAAAAGTCTATTTAACCAACCCCGAAGGTCGTCGTGTTGGTTTCACCTTTGACCCCTATATTGCTGGTGGTAGCTTGTTGGGTGCATTTTGGAAACCCCGATTTGTTGCTGATGCTGGAGTTTACGACAAGTTAGAAGTAGATGACATTAACCTCCAACAAAGGTCAGATGGTAGTTTTAGTTTGTTCTTTATTCCCTTCGCTTACAACCCCTCAGAATATAAACTCACTACCAAAGACGGTACAACTTACGAGTATGACCAATTTAAAGGTCTGCAAGAAGTTAAAGACCGTAACAACAATACTTTGACCTTCCGGGATAATGGTATTTTCAGTTCTACAGGCGCTTCTGTCGAATTTCTGCGGGATACCCAAGGACGGATTACCCAAATTAAAGACCCTACAGGTAAAGCAATTCTTTACGGGTACGATGCGAGGGGGAATTTAGTAAGTGTTACTGACCAAGCAGGACTGGTTTCTCGTCACACTTACCTAGCAAATCCCAATTACCTAGAGCAAATTATTGACCCACGGGGTAAAGCTGTTATCCGCACCGAATATGATGCAAAAGGTCGGGTGAAAGCAACGAAAGATGCTTTAGGTAACAACATCTCTAACAATTATAATGTTGCTACAGGTGGTTCTAGTACAACACAAATTGACCCCTTGGGTCGCATCACTACAACAGTACGTGACAATAGCGGTAATATTGTTTCTACTATTAGCCCAATCGGTGCTATTAGAAGATACACCTACGACGTAAATAACAACCAAATCAGTGAGACAGATCCTAGAGGATTTACGATAAATCGTGCTTATGATGCACAAGGAAATATCACTAGTATTACAGAACCTTTAGGTGTTAATAATTCCTTTAGCTACGATAAATTCAATAACATTAAAACAGCGACTGATTCATTAGGAAGAACACTCAGCTATGCCTATGATAATGAAGGGAACCTGCTACAGATTACCGATCCAGCAGGTGGAAGAGGACAATTTACATCAGACAAACTAGGGAGAGTGACGAGCTTCTCCGATCCTAATGGCAATACAACTAATTTTATCTTTTCTAGTAATTTATCTCCCTCTCAAGTCAGCAATAAACCAACTCAGGTCATTTTCCCAGATGGTAGTACTAGGAAATTTGAGTATAACGAATTTGGTCAGATCAGTCGTACTATTGACGAAAATGGTTATACTACAACATTTGTTACCGACTCTATTGGTCGTCTATTAAAGCAGCGAGATCATTTAGGTAACGAGATAACTTACCAATATGAAGCTCAAAATTTAATCAGTGCAACCGATCCTTTAGGGAACGTAACAAAATTTGAATACGATGATGCTAGTCAACTTATCCGTCGCATCGATCCACAGGGAGGTATCACACAATTTAGTTATGATGCTTTAGGAAGATTAATCATAGAGACGGATCAATTAGGACGTACAACTACCATAAGTTATTGTGCTTGCGGTTCAGTTTCTTCCATTACCGATCCATCTGGAAATGTAACTTCTTTTGAATACGATCTTTCAGGTAATCGGACAGCGGTTATTGACCCATTAGGGCAAAGAACTAGCTTTATTTATGATGCACTAGGAAGACTAATAAAACGAATTGATCCTCTGGGTAATATAGAGACCTTTGTCTATGATACAGTCGATAACTTGATTGAAACAACAGACCGTAACGGTCGAGTACGTCGCTTTAACTATGACCAGCTTAATCAATTAGTTCAGGAAACTTGGTGGAATAATAATAGCTTGTTGAATCAAATTAATTTTACATATGATCCAGCAGGTAATATTTTATCAGCCCAAAATCAAACAAATCGCTATGCTTTTAGTTACGATAAGCGAGACAGAGTCACTACTGTTAATGCTGCTGTTATTCCCGATTCTGAACCAATCGTCTTAGAATATAAATATAATCAAGCAGGCAAAATTATATCCGTAGCAGATAATCTTGGTACAATCACTCAATCAACGTATAACTCCTTAAATCAAGTTTCTAGCCAAACTTTGCAGATTACAGATGGGTCTACAGCAAGATTTGATATCAGCTATAATGCAACAGGCGATCGTACTCAATTAAGAAGATTTTCTGATATTGCAGGTACTCAACTTGTCAGTAGTACGACTTTTGAGTATGAGCCAATAGCAGATAATACAGCTTTGAAAGCAAGAACATATAATTCCAGAGGTGATTCTGCCCAGTTAGAACAGTTTTTAAACATAGGAAGTAATTTACTTTCAAATAAAGGATATACAGCTAAAGATGTTCTACAACCTGGAAATAATACTCGGAAGCGAATAACTGATATAGAACATACGAATGCAAATGGTGTAGAAATTGCCAGCCACAATAACAAATATGACTCTGTTGGTCAAATTATTAGTGAGTCATACAAAGGTCAAATCAATGAATTTAGCTATGACACTAATGGTCAGTTAATTACTGCTAATCGTTCAACTCTTCCAGATGAGAATTACATCTATGATGCAAATGGTAATCCTATTAGTCAAGGATATGTAATTGGGACAAACAATCAAATACTGTCAGATGGAAGTTTTAATTATACTTATGATGCAGAGGGAAATGTACTTACTAAGACTCGTATTACAAACAATGAAGTTATAGAATATACTTATAACCATCGTAACCAATTAGTTGCTGTTACTTCTAAAGATGTGAGCGATAGAGTTCGTCAGAAGGTTGAATTTATTTACGATGTGTTTGACCGCCGCATAGCAAAAATAGTTGATGGAAATCCCACTTACTTTATCCATGATCGAGATAATATTTGGGCAGAATTTGATGCTACAGCAGAAGTAATAGCTCGTTATTTTAATGAATCAGACATTGACGGATTAATTGCTCGGTATCGCCCTAATGACGGTATTAGCTGGTATTTAAAGGACAGATTGGGAACTGTGCGTGATATTATCGATAACACAGGTCAGCCAATTAACCAATTAGACTACTCTAGTTTTGGGCAAATAATTACTGAAAGTAATCCTGTTGCAAGCGATAGATTTGGATTTACAGGTCGTGAGTACGATGAAGAGACTGGACTATATTACTACAGGGCACGTTATTACGATCCAAGTTTAGGGAGATTTATCAGTCAAGATCCAATAGGATTTGAAGCAGGGGATACTAACCTTTATCGATACGTGAATAATAGTCCTCTTAATGGAATCGATCCAACAGGACTTGTAAGCTTAAGCGAGTATAACAAATTAGTTAGTACAGTCGTAACAGCAGTCAGGAAATGTCTTACAAGTATTTCTGCTGGTAACGTACAAAATATATTGGAATCTGGTGTATATCTGTTTTTACTAGAAGACGGTCGTTGGTATGTTGGGCAAACAAATGATTTCGACAGACGCTTAAACGAGCATAAAGCAAAGAAATTCATTAGTGAGACTATTCAGAAAATACCATTTCCTGCCGAAGACAGATTTAAACTGGGGCAAGTAGAACAGTATCTCTATGATGTTGTTGATAGCGTTATTGGTGGAGAGAAACGTAATCTTAGACGACCTCAAAGCCCTAAAAAACCGAAATTACCCTGTTAATTGGGTTGATCTCGTATTTCTGGGTAACGGATAATCGCTGCCTGATTTTGAATTAATGTAATGTGTTGCTTTTTTAAAGGAGAGTGCGATCGCTCATTTTTCCAGTATTGCGATCGCATGATTCAAACTTGGTAAGTCTAGAATGCGATCACTGTCGAACTCACTTTAATAAAAATGGGAGGCGATCGCGTTTTGTACTTACGGGGAATATAGGCGATCGCTACTTGAAATAGAGAAAATTTGAATTGCGATCGCAAAGTTCAACCTGAAGGCGATCGCTTTAGCAATTAAGTTTTATATTCTTCAGTCAAAGAAAATTTATTACTGTAACATACTTAGAAATTCCTGTAGCTTAACAGTCTATTTATACAAATTTTACTAATCTTTTAATTTCATTCGATACACTTATATAAAAGTTATATTAATTACAAATAATAAACTGTAAATTTCTCATAAAGCGCAGTATTACTTAAGTTACCTAAGTGTATTATAAGTACAAGCAAACACATTTAAATATAAATCACATATCCTCATGGATTAGTATTTAAGCATTTTGGAAAAATTTAGTGTTATATAAATTACTAGTAACATGGCATACTGAGCTTGTTCTAATTACATAGTTTATGTAATTAATGCCAGTTATCTTGTACAGATTCTTGTCAGGTGTTGTAGTTGTAATCAGCTAATTATGGCGAAAACAAAAATCTTTTATAGCCCTCGCAAGTATGAGGAATAAAGTTTACATATAACCTTTGCATAACCCTCTTTTATCACTTTCGGCGGAGAATAATCTGGAAGCCTTACAGCATAAGACTTTTACCAAAAAAGCATAATCTCAGCCATTATGTTAGAAAATAAAGGCTCAAATGCCCGTTATATCTACAGTTCAAAATTTGGCTTTGATTTTTCTTTTCCCGGAGTGACAAAACAGGGATAAGATACTCAAGATTTTTGTGGCTTTTTTTATCGAGTTACTTAAAAATTAAACAAATTCCCCCAAGAACATTACACTTACAGCACAAGAAATAACACATGAGCCAAAGCCTACAAGTTCAAGAACTAATCATCGTCATCGCAGTTAAACAACAAAATCCCACAATTTTGACCGCAGACTTTCTCAAATACACTGGCATTGTCCCCAGCGATTGGGAACTGGCTCGTCCACCAGTTCTGACAAATTCTGCGGCTCAGGTTGCCTTCCAAAATGGTATCAATATAGTTGCAGAACCCAATCGGGTAATTTTCTCCCAGGATATAGCTAATATAGAACCGCAAGAAGTGCAAATTCCAGCGATCGCCCGCAAGTATGCCGAAACGTTGACACAAGTGAACTATCAAGGCGTGGGCATTAACTTTAGAGGCTTAGTCTTTGATGAGCAGGAAAACAATACAACTCGCAACTACATATTAGAAAACTTACTTCAACCTGGAAAATTTCAGGAGTTTGGTACTGCCGGTGTCAAAGCTTCCATAAGATTTACCTATATTTTAGAGGAAACTCAGCTATACCTGGATATTAATGAAGCAGAACTACAATATCCAGATAAAAAAGTCCCAGCAGTATTATTTTCTGCTAGCTTTAACCACGGGTTCGCCCAAAAAGACCAAAGTCAGCTTTTGACCGCAATTAAAAAAGTAATTAATAACTGGCAAGCTGACTTGGAAACTTATAAAGAGCTGATTAATACTAAGTTTTTAAATCAAGACAGCTATATCAGGACAGCACCAACTGAAGCAACACAATTACTTATAGGAACCATCTAAAAATATGTCAATTGCCAACATAAAAATTCACCTAAAAACTCTCAATGTAATAGCTTGGGGAAGTTTGATATTCACTGCCCCAGCACAAGCATTTAGCCTTGATTTGGGTAATTGGGATAGATTTGGAGATGTCCAGATTGTTAATCCCAGCCAAGCTAATTTATCTACAAACGCTTTACTGGATGATGACTTTGCCTTAGGAACAGATGACAAATTTAATTTCTCTGGTAATCCAGCTGGTCTGGTAGGTTTTGTTAGCGATGACCTAGCCAATTTTTTAGGAATATCTCCTGGATTATTAGACATAGATGGTGTTGCTTATGAAGGTTCTGCCATTAAGCAAACTATTGATGATGTCAAAGTAGGAGATAAACTCAAATTTAATTTCAATTTTCTCACTAACGAAACATCTCCTTTAGCAAGCTCTTCATTAATTGACTATGCTTTTCTATTTGTTAATAACAACATCATCAAGCTAGCAGATATTTATAATGTTAATTCTCCGTTCACAACTAGCTCTTTTTACGCAGAGACAGGAGTTTTACCTTATGAATATACTTTTAATACTGCCGGAAAACAGACAATAGCCCTGGGATTAGTAGATATAGATGATTTTACAATTTCTTCTGCTCTTTCTGTTAGCAATGTCACTTTAGAAAGTAGCCCAACTGCCCAACCTGTACCCGAACCCACCACTATTCTTGGAACCGGGCTGGCTTTAGGATTGGGAATTTTATCTAAAAAACAATCCTCGAAAAACAAGAAATATACGAAATAAAATCTTTTGCGAGTGAGCCGAACCCCTTGCGGTTACAGTTCATTCAGTTTTAGCCTGCTGAATTGGGATGGTTCTAGCTAGGTTACACCAGTGGCAAAAGCCGTTACCTCTCAAGATATTTGCACGGTTGCACCCCTCTTTGTGCCTTATAATTCAAGCTTTTTAGAAACTTAGACGATGAGGAGACTGAAGGGAAGTCAGACTTATAGAATAAACTGAGTAAATATTACTACCATTGGTTATTGCCCAAAACTTTTTGGGCAACTTTTCCTTTAAAGACGACGCTTTTTTGATAATCAGGCTGCCCTTGTTATTCTGACAATGTGCTGCCCTTAATCGCATGATCCAGTTGGGCAAGCCGGACAGTTACAAAGTGCAAAGTGGAAAACTAACTTCTGCTCTCACGCCGGATTGGTATGTCTTTTGTTTCTTTCATGCAATAAAGCCTTTTTTAATTCAATACCTTAGCCAATTTACGAGGGTTAAATGCCTGTGGAAACGGTATGAATACGTCCCAGGGAAGTAAGCTTGGCAAAAATTTGCGCTAATAAAATAGGC
>NZ_JACJPX010000008.1 GCF_014696315.1 Calothrix membranacea FACHB-236 | reverse complement strand
TAGTATCAGTAAATGCCTATGGAGTAGTAGATGGGATCACTTATCCATTGATATTTCAAATATTTAAACCTAAAAATAGACTTCAAGCAGGAGATAAATATAAAACTAAACCACAAATAGCGGTGGAAATAATTCAAGAAATAAAAGAGATGGGTTTGAAAATCAAATTGGTATTGGCAGATAGTCTTTATGGAGAGAGTGGAGATGTTATTAGGGTATTAGAAAAGTTAAATTTAGAATTTGTTGTGGCAATTCGCTCAAATCATGGTGTATTGATGCCGCCCGGAAGTCGGAAACGTTATAACTCCTGGAAAGCTTATGAGTAAAAGCTTTCACACCGTCAAACAGAAACTCGTTATCTCCGAGAAATCATTTTTGGTCAACGCCGTCGCTTGAGATATTACCAAATCAGTAAAAGTAATAGTCTTCATCTCTATTTTTCTTTCCCGAAGGTAACAAAAGAGGGATCAGCAATAAAACTCAACAACTGTTATCTTTTTTGTCACAAGTCGCTATTAGTTTGTAAAGGATAGTTGATAACTGTTGTCAAAGTTATGCCTAGAGAGGGAAACTAAGAATACAACACAGCAATTATTCTTATGCATACTCTTTCTAACTCTCACTTCAAGCAGTCCTTTTGGCGGCCTGCTGTCTTATTGACTCTCGGCTTTTGGCTGAGTGCTAGCTTGCTTTTAGATTGGGTAATTATGCCTAGCCTTTATATTTCTGGCATGATGACCCAGGCAAGTTTTTCTACAGTTGGCTATGCGATTTTTTGGAATTTTAATCGCGTGGAATTATTGTCTGCTGCTGTAGTATTAACTGGCGTACTCGCTTTGAGCAAAACCCAAGTTAACTGGCGGCGTAATGGTCTTGTTTTGTCTGTGATCTTGCTAGCTATAGCTTTGCTAAATACCTATTTTTTAACTCCACAGATGAGTGCGATCGCAATTCATCTCAATGCGTTTGATGCTGAGACTACTATTCCCACATCAATGAATTTGCTCCACGGCAGTTATTGGGTTTTGGAATTAGTGAAGTTAATCGCAGGCGGTGCGCTATTAAATTGTTGCTGGAAACAAGAAGCGTAAAGAGGTAAGGGAGCAGGGGGCAGGGAGCAGGGGGAAAGATTTTAGAATTATCCTGGCTGCATTTATGCTTTCAATCCAATACATAATATTGATTTCAAGATGTAAAGCAAGAGAATTAATGCGTCCTTTCCTTGAAATACTCAGATGGCTGCAATAAGCAGCCATTTATTATATAAGCTTTTCTCTCTTGCTCCTAACCCTTGCCCTCTGCCTCTTTTTCTCCACTAAAAATTATGCAGGGTGGCATTAGCTCTTAGCCATTTGTCATTACTATAAACAAAGGACAAATGACTAAGGACAACTGACAAATAATGATCAAAATCCTTCATCTTTCCGATATCCACATGGGGAGTGGTTTCTCCCACGGACGCATTAATCCAGCGACAGGATTAAATACGCGGCTGGAGGATTTTGTCAATACATTATCTATCTGTATTGACCGTGCATTAACGGATAATGTAGATTTAGTGATTTTTGGCGGTGATGCTTTTCCTGATGCTACGCCACCGCCTTATGTGCAAGAAGCTTTTGCTAGCCAATTCCGCCGTTTGGTGGATGGTAATATTCCGACAGTGCTGTTGGTGGGAAACCATGACCAACATTCCCAAGGGCTTGGCGGAGCGAGTTTGTGTATTTACCGCACTTTGGGCGTGCGGGGGTTTTTGGTGGGAGATACGGTCACAACTCATCGCATCGAAACTCGCAGTGGTAAAGTCCAAGTTATTACCCTTCCTTGGCTGACTCGTTCGACGTTGATGACTCGCCAAGAGACTGAAAATCTATCACTTGCAGAAGTGAATCAGCTGTTAACTGAACGTCTGCAACTAGTTTTAGAATCAGAAATTCGCCGCCTTGAGCCTGAAGTGCCCACTGTGCTTTTAGCACATTTAATGGCTGATAATGCTTCTTTGGGAGCCGAACGCTTTTTAGCAGTAGGTAAAGGCTTTACTTTACCGCTATCTTTATTGACACGTCCCTGTTTTGATTATGTAGCTTTGGGACATGTCCACCGTCACCAAAATTTAAATAAATCTAATGACCCGCCAGTGATCTATCCAGGAAGCATTGAGCGGGTAGATTTTAGTGAAGAAAAAGAAGATAAAGGTTATGTTCTCATAGAACTGGAGAAAGGTCAGGCAAATTGGGAATTTTGCCCCTTACCTGTAAGAACTTTCCGCACAATTGAAGTGGATATATCGAAAGCAGACGATCCGCAAGCAGCCATCCTAAAAGCGATCGCAAAACATGATATTCAAGATGCTGTCATCCGTTTAATCTATAAACTGCGTTCCGAACAGCTAGATCTAATTGATAACTCCTCGCTCCATGATGCGTTAAGTTCTGCTCACACCTACACAATTCATCCAGAATTACTCAGTCAGTTAGCTAGACCCCGCATCCCCGAACTGACTGCCAGTAGTAGCATCGATCCAATGGAAGCATTAAAAACTTACTTGAGTAATCGCGAAGACCTCAAAGATATAGCAGCTTCAATGGTAGAAGCTGCACAGAAGTTACTCGCGGATGATGTGGAAGTCTGGTTGGAAGGGGCTGGGAGGGATTAGGGATTGGGGATTGGGGACTGGGGATTGGGGACTGGGGACTGGGGATTGGGGACTGGGGACTGGGGATTGGGGACTGGGGACTGGGGACTGGGGATTGGGTAATGGGGACTGGGTAATGGGGACTGGGAGATGAGGGGGAAGAAACACCAATGCCCAATGCCCCATGCCCAATGCCCAATGCCCAATGCCCCATGCCCATTATCATCCTTTAGATACTGACTCATTGGCTGCGAAAGTTAGTTAAATTTAAGAAGCGCCAAGACTTGAGCAATAGAGTTAATGACTACAATCGAGTACCAAAATTTAACTAATCTAGAGGATTTACACAAAACTTCTCAGCCAGAGTTGGGACTAGTTTGCATTACTGTTGGTCAGCAAGTGCGCTTTCGGACAATAACGCGCACTCGCTATTTAAAGCTTGATTTAGAACAGAAAGCCAGCGTTTTGCGAGAATTGTATTTGCATAACTTGCAACGCTTAAATGATGCGCTATCTTTTTGTCAGCAGAACCAGATTCGGCTGTATCGAATGCCCTCAGGTTTGTTTCCCATGAGTGATATGGAAGATGAGATAGGGGCAAATATTCTAGAAGAAATGAGTGCTGATTTAGCGAAAATTGGTGAGAAATCGCAAGCCTTGGGTATCAGAATCGTGCTGCATCCTGATCAATTTGTGGTGCTGAGTTCTGATTCTCCTGAAGTATTACAAACCAGCATCAAAATTTTAGAAAGACAGGCTCGCACTTTTGACTTGTTAGGTCTACCGCGATCGCCTTGGTCTTTAATGAATATTCATGGCGGTAAATCTCAACGGACTGCTCAACTAGTAAAAGTAATTGCGGATTTACCGGAAGCGATTAAAAGCCGCTTGACTTTTGAAAATGACGAATATGCTTATAGTGCCAGTGAAATTTTAGCAGTCTGTCAGCAAGCTGGTGTGCCGATGGTGTTTGATGCCCATCACCATATTTGCCATGAAAATTTAGACAGCTACGACGATGCGAGTGTAGCTGAGATGTTTTACGCTGCTAGGAAAACTTGGGAACATCCCGATTGGCAATTAGTGCATATTTCTAATGGTGAGACTGCTTTTAAGGACAGAAAACACAGTGATATGATTACCGCCATGCCGAGCGTTTATTATCAAGCACCTTGGATTGAAGTCGAAGCCAAACGCAAAGAAGAAGCGATCGCACATTTGCGCTCGTGGTGGTTAATGGAGAATAATCACAAATAAGTAGTTTGTTGTGATGGGCATTTTCTCAAGGTGGGAAAGCCTTGCCAGTAAATGCCCTGTCTTTGGCGCGAGATAATAAATTAAGATATGGCGATCGCAATCGATTTTGGTACTAGTAACACAGTCATTGCTCGTTGGAACCCTGTTACCCAACAGCCAGAAACCCTCAATCTCCCTGGTTTATCAATTCAACAAAGTCTGAATCCGCCACTGATTCCCAGTTTGGTTTATGTTGAAGACGCAACACAAGGTAAAGTTTTAGTAGGGCAACAAGTGCGCGATCGCGGTTTCGATCTCAAGGGCGAGGCGCGATTTTTCCGCAGCTTCAAGCGGGGAATTGGTGCCGATATTCAAGGTTACTTACCCGAACTAGATGGACAAATTGTCACCTTTGAGAAAGTAGGTAACTGGTTCCTAAGCCAAGTGATTGCACAATTAGCAAACCTAGAAGGTGGCTTAGATTCTCTGGTGTTAACTGTACCTGTAGACAGTTTTGAAACTTACCGCCACTGGTTAGGACAAGTTTGTCAAGCGCTTCCTGTGGAACAAGTGCGGATGTTGGATGAACCGACAGCCGCAGCTTTGGGTTATGGCTTGGCGAATCAAGAAATTCTGTTGGTGATTGACTTTGGCGGCGGAACTTTGGATTTATCCCTGGTGCGCTTGGATCAAAGAGTACAAGTAAATACTAAACCTGTGGGTTTTCTGCTGAAGTGGGGGAATAAATCCTTAGCAGAAGACTCCAAGCAGAAAGTTAAAACCGCGCGCGTGTTGGCGAAAGCTGGGCAAAATTTAGGCGGTACTGATATCGATACTTGGATAGTCGATTACTTTGCCAAAACTCAAGGATTGGCGGTAAGTCCCCTGACAACACGCCTCGCAGAACGAGTCAAAATTCAACTTTCTACGCAGAACCAAGCCAGCGAAGTTTATTTTGACGATGAATCATTTGAAAGCTACGAACTTGAACTTAACCGCGACACTTTAGAGAATATCCTCAAAGAACACGCATTTTTTGAGCGTCTGGATGATTCCATGACGAGTTTGTTACAGCAAGCGCGACGACAGGGGATAGAACTTACAGATATTAATGCTGTGTTGTTAGTTGGTGGTACAGTACAACTACCAGCCGTGCAGACATGGGTAAAACAATATTTTGACTCAGAAAAAATTCGTTGCGAACGTCCCTTTGAAGCGATCGCCCAAGGTGCGCTGCAAATTACTCAAGGGATAGAAATTAAAGACTTTCTCTATCATAGTTACGGTGTGCGCTATTGGGATCGGCGTAACCAACGCCACAGTTGGCATCCGATTATTAGGGCTGGGCAAGCTTACCCCATGAATCAGCCAGTAGAATTAGTCTTAGGCGCATCCTTAGAAAATCAGCCCAGTATTGAGTTAATTATGGGCGAATTGGGCGCAGAGTCAGGCGGAACCGAAGTTTATTTCGATGGAGATCGCTTAATTACCCGTCGTTTAGATAGTGGCGCAACCACCGTCAAACCCCTTAACGATAAAGAAGGGGCCAGAAGCATCGCCCAACTAACACCCCCAGGATTTCCCGGAAGCGATCGCATCAAGATTCAATTTCAAGTTGACGATCAGCGCTTTTTACGGATCACAGTTGAGGATTTATTAACTAATGACACGGTATTAGAAAATCAACTGGTGGCACAGTTAAGTTAGATATTAGGGTTTCTGTTTGGTTTTGCAAATATACTGAGTGCGTTGTCGCGCAGCACAACGCACCTCCAAGTTCAAGCATTCCAGGTACGTTATCTGGCATAATCCACCCTACCGCTACTAAACTTTGCACTTCAGTAGGATAAAAAATCCTATCAGGAGACGTAGTATTATTTGAGATTGTTGGAATGATTTTTTGGTTATTGTAGAATCCAAAATCTAAAATGGTAATCGCTCATGTCTCGTTCTGCCCCTTATCAGCCTTTGTTATTAAAGCTACTTCATGGTGTCAGTGGAATTTTAGCGATCGCCGCCATGATTACAGGCTTTTTAGTTTACAATAGCTTCGATGGCAGATTTGGAAAAATACTCATCCCGCGAATTGAGGGAATTATCGATATTCACGGAACGTTTGCAGTCTTTTTCTTCGTTACTTTCCCGGTGTTTGCCCTCTATAGTTTTCATGCTGGTAACAAACGGCTATTACAAAAAGATTCATTGACAAATATAGCTCAGGTTGGTAAACCAATTTGGTGGATAAGTTTGCAAAGAATTGCTAATACGCTCATGCTTATTGCTGCGGGTTTAGCTGTTTTGTCTGGCAGAATGATGCAAGAAGAATGGTTACCAACAGGACAGTTAAATCATAGTTGGTACTACTTACATCTAATTGCTTGGGTAATTATAGTTTGTTGTTTGGCAATTCACCTTTTAATGTCTGCTAAAGTTGGTGGTGCGCCGTTATTACTTTCCATATTTTCGGCTCAGATACGCCCAGAAGATAATCCGAAACAATGGTCTACAAGGTTGCGTAATTGGTTTAGTAATTTATCTAATAATGGGGGAGGAATTAATAATTTAATACAGCATAATTTACCTCTAGCAATTATTGAGATAATTGTCCTAGTGGGAATTTTAGCAGCATTGATTTTACCTCTAATTTTTTCTGCAGGAGAGTCAACCTAATTCAGCATTAATAATGAGAAATCATACATGAAAAAATGGAAGATAATTGGCTAAATCTGCAAAGAGAAGCTGAGAAAAGAGCAAAAACTTTAAGCATCAATTTGCTTTCTGGACGAGAATACCAAGTTCTACCGAACAACTCTTTTGATATCAAAGTTGGGGTACGAAATAGCAAGCCACAGCCTGTTGAGGTAATACTGCAGTTTGTGGGGCTAGATGCGTCTTGGTTGAAAGGAAGTAGAGAAAGAAAGCTGATAATACCTGCTAGCACGCAAGCAGAAACAATCTTTCAATGTAAACCCCCACCCGTTAAAGACGCACCCAGTCAGGAATATCCTTTTACTATAGAAGCTATTAGTCCAGAGGGCTACTCTATTAGTACTCAAGGTTCTTTGGAAGTTTTGCCAGTAGGTTTTGTCAAATTTACTGTTACGCCACAAAAATTACAAATTCCTCATAGAGGGAATTGGTTACCTAATTGGAAATCTCATACTGGCACTTTTGAACTATTATTTAATAATCTCAGTAATTTAGAACAATCAGTATATATTCAAGTTCAAGGCAAAGACACTCGCAAATTTAGCTTTCAGCTATTGCCAGAAAATTTAAATTTAACCATCCAACAAACCACCAAAGCGCTATTAGAAATTAAAACGAAACGTCCTTGGATGGGATGGTCAAAAAAATTAAAATTTACAGTTAGAGGTAGATTATCAAATCAACGCTTGCAGGATATAGAACCCGCTAATGAAGAATTAGAATTGCTGATTTTCCCAATAATCCCTGTATGGTTGCAACTGATTTTATTAGCTGTAATCGGAGGATTATTATCTACATTTTTAACATTAATATTTAAGAAAGAAACACCTGCACATACGGAATTAGTGAATGCAGTTCGTTTCAACAATAATGCTGACTTAGTAGTTAGCGGTGCTGACGATGGCACAATTAGATTTTGGCGGGTTGATGGTGAGACTTTACATCAACTAAGTGAGCCACAAGATGATAATACTGAACCTGTATTAACATTGCAATTCGCTTCCCCAAAAACTCAGCTAGTTGCTGCTGGGTTGAGTAATGGAGTCATTCAACTATGGAATTTTAAACAGCGTACAAAAATAGCTGAATTATCAATTCAGGAAATGATTGATAACAAAGATAAGGCTTTTGCTGTAATATTTTCGAGAAACAATCATTATTTAATTGCTGGGCATGGTAGTGGTAATATAGTCATCTGGATCAAAAACTCTGCAACAGAAACATGGCAGCTACAGCCAGAAAGAGTTATTAATTTAGGTAGCAATTACGAAGCTTGGTCTATGGCTTTAAGTCCAGATGAAAAGACTCTGGCTGTTACGGGAAATAAAAAATTTGTGACTTTATTGGATCTCAGTAAAATTAATCGTCAGCCGCAAAATCGCACGTCTTTAACTAAAGAATATTTAACTCAATTGAATATTATTAAATCTCAATTTTCCATTCAACCGACCAACAGCGTATTAAGAAATAATGACCGAATTTTGAGCCTGAGTTTTTTGCCAGGTTCTCTGCCACTTTTAGCAACGGCTGATTCTGATGGCTTTGTGACAATATTAGATTATCAATGTCAAAGTCAGACTGCTGCAAATAAATCAGAACAGTTAATTAATCAAGAGTGTGTAGTCGATCAATGGGCAGCAACGCCAAAAAGACCGATACATAGTATATTATTTCATGAAGGCAGTACTCTTGCCGAGTCGGTGGGCAAACGCAAACTGGTAGTTAGCGATAATGAACGAGTCAGAGTTTGGCAACTTACCCCATCAGGAAAAAGAGAGGACACCACGCTTCCAGGTAAAGAAATTTTCGCCAGCCCCAATGCGATTAATAGTATTGATATCAATAGCCAGGGAACAAAGATTGTGAGTGGCGGTGAAGAATGCCAAGAACAAGGCTATGACATGAAACATTGTTGGGGTTGGGTACATTTGCATCCCTTGCAAGGAAAATAGGAAATATGGAAAAACCAGAGGGGTAAACAAATAGCTTTTAAACGCCCACAACACTTTTGTAAATCATGGGGCAATCAAATTGGCAGAAATACTCACTGAAATCAACCTTGATGCTTATTTTCAGCGAATTGGCTATAACGGCGATCGCACTCCCACACTGAATACTTTACAGGCAATTCACTTACATCATACAAAAGCGATCGCCTTTGAGAACCTCAATTCATTTCTCAAACAGCCTGTGCTTCTGGATATAGCATCCTTACAGCAAAAGCTAATCTACGAAAATCGCGGTGGCTATTGCTTTGAGCAAAACTCCTTACTGCGCTCAGTTTTAATATCTCTCGGCTTTCAGGTAAAGAATTTATCAGCAAGAGTGCTGTGGAACCTTCCAGAAGGGACTATCACACCTCGCAGTCATATGTTGCTTTTAGTAAATATTGATACTGAGCAATACATTGTAGATGTGGGATTTGGCGGAGTAACGCTCACTGTACCGTTGTCTTTTACACCTAACATTGAACAGAGTACATCTCATGAACCGTTTCGCTTGCGCTCGGTTGACCAAACTTACATTATGCAAGCATACATCCGTCAGGAGTGGAAATCTCTTTACCGTTTCGATTTGCAAGAGCAACAGCTACCTGACTATCAGGTGAGTAATTGGTATGTTTCCACACATCCAGATTCATTATTTGTCACTACGCTGATTGCAGCTAGGCCAGATGTAGATTGTCGTTATGCACTGCGAAACAACCACCTAACAACACATTATTTACATAGTGGCAAAGAAGAGCGTATACTAACCACTGTGAAAGACTTGCGTACTGTTCTTGAGGATATATTTCTTTTAGAATTATCTGCGATCGCAGGTATTGACGATGCTTTGCAACGGCTAACAGAGAACAATTGATGCTCAATACTTGTCGGTTAAGGGGAAAAAGGGAAATCAAAAACCTTTAACCTTTAACCTTTTCCCCAAAACCAATTTTGAGTTCAAAACGCTTAACTGAGTAGTATTGAATTAATGCCTGTCATTCACTGACACTAGTCCAGCACGGCGTAAATAAACAGACTATCTAAAATCAACGAAATGCTTACTCTGTCTGAATTTTGAATTTTGAATTCCGCCTTGCGGTACTAGTCCTTAGTTGAAACGTTACCTTTAATTAAACGATGAAGCAGACGACAAGGCCAAATGCAGGCTCCACAAAGACTGATTGAGGTAATGGCAGCAAAGATACGCCATTTCTCCTGAGGGGGATTAGTAGACTCTGATAGTTGCTGTTGTCTATCTTTGGTTAGTTCCGCCAAAGAATTAGATAGCTCGCCAGCAGTACTTACCCCTTCAATTACCGCTCCCATTAGATAAGCTACAAGGGCAATACTTAGCCAGTGATTTATCATATTGTCTGGGTGAACTTTTTGTATTATTGATTGTCTTGTCCTAAAGATAACCTGCCTTCAGCAGTGTCTCGAATTAAAGGCAGTTTAGATTTTATGTAATTATCCAGGCTATTATCTGCCTGTTCATCAACTTCCTGTTTGGCTTTTAATTGTTGAAGCAGCAATTGTACTAGAGCCACATCATCAAACTGCAGTAACGTGTTGACGTTAGTAGACTCAATTACAGCCCAAAGTTGTCGCATCATTTTGGCAGTGATCATGAGTCTCTAACCTCTTAAGCTTTTCTTTATATTTACACAGTTTTCTTGTTTGTGCCTAATTTTTGTGAAAGAATTAATCAATCAACACGATTACAACTAAATAAAGCAATTCAGTAGCTGGAAAATATTTACAGTTCTTGCGAATGAAGCGTACCCCTGCGGGTTATCCGTACTCCTGTGGAGAAGCAAGCTACCCGTAGCGTTCCTTAGGGAAAAAGTACACTTCGTTGCTAATGAAATACTGTAATTAATTCTGTCCAAGTACTTATACCAGTCTGAAAAAACAATGCGACAAATACATGAGCTATGGACGCAAAGCTTTGCACCCATACACATGATTGATATGTAGCAAGATTTTTTCAATTGGTATTACCAGTCAGAGCCATATCCAAAACATAAAAGTTGGGTATGACTCTGGCTGCTTGGGTGAGTTAGAAGCGACGCTGCTGAAATGCTAATCAACTTTGACATCTAACAAACCCAAGCAAGAATGGTTAAAAATTTTTCTAGTAATTCACAATTTTTTACTGATAAATCTAGTCTGAATAGCTGTATCGTAGAACCAAATTCTAAATTTTACTCTATCTTCTCTAAAAAAGAAGTTTTAGAGTTAATTCAGGCATTAGAGATTAGAAGAGAAATCCCTTTAAAGTATTCCTATAAAGGTAGAGGTGCAAAAATCTGGAATAATTATTATCAAAAATATATTACTCCTCAATGGTATCGAACATCCAATGTAGAAATTGATTTGTTAAATAATAACTTTGAGTATCTTAATGGTAGTTATCAAAATTGTAACCAAGTTAATATTATAGATGTCGGTGCAGGTAATTCTTACCCTGCCAAAAAATTAATTTCTCGTCTTACTAAATTAAATAAGATTAATCAATATATTGCTTTGGATATTAGTAGTGAACTCCTAGAGGTATCAAAAGCAAACTTTATTAAATGGTTTCCATCCATTAAGTTTAATAGTGCCACGGTTGATATAGAAACTAGCCCTATTCCCTCTAAGCTTTGGCAAGCCTCAAATTCTCAGGACGATATAGCTAATATATTTCTACATCTAGGCGTGACCATTGGCAATCATCAAGATAGGATTAGTTCACTACAAAACTTTAGAAAGAGCATGAGTAAAAATGATTTGCTTGTGTTCACTAACGAAATTGGCGCTAACTCGCAATGGGATGGTAAAGCCCGAGGTGGTTGCAAATATCATGTAGAAGAGCTATATACCTGGATTAAAAATAAGGTGGGAATTAGCGCAGAAGATTGCGAACTTATCAGAAAATATGATTTAAAAACAGATAGTATAACTGCCAATATAAAATTTCATCGCAATTACACTGTAAATTTTAACGAATTGGGAATAAATAAAAAGTTTGAAGTTGTAAAAGATGAAGAAATTACAATTTGGCGACATCACAAATATGAAATGCCTGAACTTCTTAAAGAACTAGAACAAGCAGGATTACAACTAGTTCACTCTAGCTGTAACAAATATTTTTCACATATTATGGTGATTTGTAGGATTGCTGAAAATTAGACTCTGCATAAATAATTCAAGATGTTTTTTGACAAGTGAACCTAAAAGTATTAATTCAGCAAAGCTTTAGCCTCAAGCAATTATATTAATAATGAGCTAACCAAGAGGCAAAGCCGTGAGCCGTATTATTTTCACCACTATTGGTTCTTTTGGTGATTTACATCCCAAAATTGCGATCGCACTTGAATTACGAAAGCGGGGTCATGATGTCATATTTGCAACCCATAAAGAATATCAAGGTAAAATAGCTGCCTTGGGGTTTCAGTTCCATCGCATCCGTCCTGATAATACTGCTCTGAGTGATCCTCAAGAAATGGCGCGGATGATGGATTTAAAAACGGGTACAGAATATGTGATCAAAAATTGGGTGCTTGCGAATTTACGTGAAACCTACACCGATTTAATGGAAATTGCCAAAGATGCTGACTTGATCGTGACAAGTGAAGGTGTTGTAGCAGCTCGATTAGTTGCAGAAAAATTAGAAATTCCGTGGGCGTTTGCTGTTCTGCAACCTGCTTCATTTCTCTCTATTTATGACCCATCAGTTATTCCTATATTTCCATTTCTCGCCAAACTGCGCGGGTTCGGCGCTATCCTCAACCGCGGCATTATTCAATTATCAAAAGTAGTTGCTCAATCTTGGGCAGAACCAATTCATCAACTGCGGCGCGAACTAGGTTTATCGGCACTCGTTGGCAATCCCTTTATTGATGATAAATATTCACCCTACCTTGTGCTGGCAATGTTCTCCTCAACATTTGCCAAACCTCAACCTGATTGGCCAGCAAATACAGTTATTACAGGCTTTACATTTTATGATGGCTCTGAAGATGGAGCAGAACTCACGCCAGAACTCCAGCAATTTTTAGATGCAGGTGAACCACCCATTGTTTTCACTCTTGGTTCAGCAGTCGTCATGTCTCCAGGTAGCTTTTACGAAGAAAGCATTCAAGCTGCAAAGCTGTTAAACCGCCGTGCAGTTTTGCTAATTGGCAAAAATACAGTTCCCAAAAATCTTTCAGAAAGCATCATTGCTGTGAATTATGCGCCATACTCGCAAATTTTTCCTCGCGCTTGTGCAGTTGTGCATCAAGGTGGTATCGGTACAACGGCTCAGGCATTACGAGCTGGTATTCCAACGCTGGTCATGCCCTACAGTCACGATCAACCAGATAATGCGGCACGAGTTGAACGCTTGGGAACTTCATGTACTATTAGCCCTAAGCATTATTCAGCAGTACGAGCCGCTAAAAAGTTAAGTGAATTATTAGAGAATCCCAACTATACAGCTAAAGCAGCACAGATTAAACGCATTATCCAATCAGAAAATGGGGTTACTGTAGCGTGTGATGCCATTGAAACACTGCTGTAAGTCGCCAGAATTTCAGCGTGAGCGATCGCAATACAGTAGAGTGTGGATTACCCTACTGCAACTATCGGTATGCACACCAAGCTTTAATATTGCAAGTTTTGTAACAGAAAAGTTATATTTCTTTACAGAAAGTTACTTTTCTGCAAACAGAGGTTTGAGATGACAATATTAATTGCATTATTAGTTGTGGGTTGGGTAGCAGCTTCAGTTGTAGGCACTCTGGCTTATTTCTTGGGAGAACAAAGCAAGCCTATCCACGAGCGTAACTGGCGTTCTGATGCCTTTGAAAGATTAGCGAAGTCGATTACTGGTAAAGAAATAGACTATAGTGAACGCACTCCAGCCTATGCAATGGATTCCTACGCTAGCCGCAATCTGCCTTTATAAGAATTAAGGTGGCTTGCCAGAATGTTAAAACACACAAGCCCCAATACCTATAAGCGGGGCTTTGCTTTACAAAAACTTCAATTAATTGACGTTATATGAAGAATATGTTAAATATATTAATATAAGCTTACAAAGCTAAGAAATCTAAATATTTGAACAACGACAACTAGGAAGAAAATCTGACATTTGGGTAATTTTAGGTTTTTCTTCATCAACCTCGGCAAGTGCAGCCGGGGTTTTATTTATATGGGGCATAGGGCATTGGGGATTGGTAATTTTTCCCCTGCTTCCTCTGCTTGCCAAAGCGATTTATTATTTTTTTATGTGGAAGTCTCTTACCTGTTAGGTAAATGCTAGTAAAGGGCAATATAAACCCATAACCAGTAATTTGACTTGTATTGCTCTATGAGGAGTTTCTTTGATGATTCTGCAATTGATCCGTCAATTCAGCCATCTAAACAACATATTTTTATCAAAAACTCACGCAATGTGATGGAAGTGCTAGTGGTAGCAGAGGTTGAGACTCAAATTCAAGCTTTACCTGCTAAAACTGCTAGATATATCAACCCATCCGAGGTGACAGCTTACGCATTAAATCGTTTGCCTGCATTTTATGCCACTAGCAAAAGAGGTTGGCAAAGGCAATTACATCGCGGCAAAACAGAATTTCATCAGAAGATTTCCACGGCTGTACGTCAGGGAATTATCGCTGTACAACAAGATCCTCTACGTGCAGATGATTTTCTAGATTTTCAAGAAGAAAATCCAGCACAGGCTACTTTACAAGAACTAAAAGTCTTGCTTCAAGAGCCAGATTTATCTTGGGATAACTTAGCTGATGTAGTTGAAAAGACATTAATGAATACACTACGAGGCAAGATTACCTGGCGTAAACCAGCTGGTTTAGATAATGAAATCTTTGATTGGGAAAAACATCCGCATAATCAAAGAGGGTAAGTAGGTCGGCGAAATTAAAGATAACTGGCTGAGGCTGTCATTGGTCATTGGTCATTGGTAAGGATTTCAAGCCTATTTAATTTTCCTAACATATGTTTGGTTTATTTCCACCGATTTACTTAATAAAAATCAAAGGATGCGGTAGATAAATGATTAGGGGCGCAAAACATTGCGCCCCTAAATGTCAGTATTATGTGGAATTTTGATTGCAAGGATTTTGATAATTGATTAAGCTTTTCTACATTTAAATTGCATAATTTTGGCTGGCTATATGTCTAATATCACAAACTTAATAGACATCTTAAATATAGCAATTCCCAAGCAAATGAAATACACCCCACCCGCGCTATCGCGCACCCTCCCCTTGGTAAGGGGAGGGTTGGGGAGGGGTAATTTCGTACTTCACCAGACTGAGAAATGCTATATGCAAAATAGACGTAGTTTAGCTTAGTAAGCAAAGAATGTGCTTATGGAAGGCTAAAGTCATCAGGGCAAATTTATGCACATTAATATATATTTATTGTTTTGTAGTAAATATTGGAAAAAAATACACAATCGTGTATTTATCATCATACTCGGTATATTGTTAGGGCTAGTTTTAACTCTATTGCCTGTTGCTGCTCATAATTATTCACAGCCATTGACGGTTGAACAATTATCAAATTCAGCACAACAAGAACAACAAGGTAGGCAATATTACGAAGCTGGGCAGTTTGGGGAAGCTATCAAAATTTGGCAGCATGTTTTACAGATTTATCAGTCTCAAAAAGATGAGCTAAACCAAGCTAGAGTTCTTAATAACCTGTCATTGAGTTATCAACAATTAGGTCAGTGGTTGAAAGCTAAACAAGCAATTTCTAGTAGTTTGAAACTGTTAGATACAAAAGGCGATCGCACTAAAGAAAAGCTAAATGTCCAAGCTCAAGCTTTAAATACTCAAGGAAGTTTAGAGTTAGCAACTGGGAAGTCGGAAACGGCGTTAGCAATTTGGCAACAAGCAACTGCTACCTATACAAAGGCAGATAATGAGATTGGTGTAATTAAAAGTTTAATTAACCAATCTCAGGCTTTGAAAACTTTAGGTTTATATCGTCGCGCCTTATCAACCCTGACTCAGGTAAATGACATCCTCCAGAAACAACCTGATTCTGCAATCAAAACTGCTGGATTACGCAGCTTGGGTTCTAGTCTACGTTTAGTTGGGAATTTGACAAAAGCACAGCAGGTTTTACAACAAAGCCTAGCGATCGCACAAAAATTACAGTCTCCTTTAGATATTAGTGCGGCGTTAATCGATTTAGGCAATGTCGCAAGGGCAAACCAAGATGCAGACTCAGCTTTGGCTTTCTATCAACAAGCGACTGCGATCGCACCCTCGCCAATCCTCAAAATGCGATCGCAATTGAACCAACTGAGCATTTTAATTGAGCAGAAAAAATGGACTTTGGCTCAAACTCTCTGGAGTCAAATTCAACCACAACTAGCTAATTTGCCTCCTAGTCGTGCGTCGATTTACGCTCAACTGAACTTAGTTCAAAGTTTAATTCGCCTCAATCAGGCAAATGTCCCAGATGCTCCCACAATGGAAAGCATTGGTAAATTGCTAGCGAATAATCTGCAGCAAGCAAAAACTTTGGGAGATAAACAAGCAGAAGCTTACGCATTAGGTAAACTGGGTAGGCTTTACGAACATACTCAGCAATGGCAAATTGCTCAAGAACTTACCCAGCAAGCGCTTGTACTCGCCCAAGCTATTAATACACCAGAAATTGCCTACCGTTGGCAATGGCAATTAGGGCGACTTTTGAAACAACAGGGAGATGAACTCGGAGCGATCGCAGCCTATACTCAAGCTGTAAATACTCTTCAATCTTTGCGAAGTGATTTAGTAGCAATTGATCCAGACGTGCAGTTTAGTTTTCGAGAAAGTGTAGAGCCAGTCTACCGACAACTAGTCAGCTTACTTCTCAAACCAGGAAACTCCCAACCTAGTCAAAAAGCGATCATTGAAGCGCGTCAAGTTATTGAGTCGTTACAGTTAGCAGAACTCGATGACTTTCTCCGCGAAGCTTGTTTGGATAAAAAATACGCTCAAATCGATCAGTTAGATCCCCAAGCTGCAATTATCTATCCGATTATTTTGGCAGATAGATTAGAAGTAATTCTCAGCTTGCCAAAACAACCCCTACAACACTATTCCACTGTTTTGCCTGAGGAGCAGCTGGAAACTATTGTAGAAAAACTGCGGAAAAAATTAGTTATTCGTTCCAAACAAGACTTTCTACCACTATCGCAACAAATTTATGATTGGTTGATACGTCCAGTCGAAACCGAACTAGTCAAAAGCGGTGTCAAAACTTTAGTCTTTGTTCCAGATGGTGTTTTCCGAAATATTCCCTTAGCTGCTTTGCACGACGGGAATCAATTTGTCATTGAAAAATATAGTATTGCTTTGACACCCAGCTTACAATTACTACCGCCTAAGCGGTTGCTACGGCGCAACTTTAAAGTACTCGGTGCTGGGCTAACTGAAGCTAGGCAAGGCTTTTCTCCCTTAGAGTATGTGGAAGAAGAATTAAAGAAAATCAAATCGGAAGTACCCAGCACAGTGCTGTTAAATGAGGACTTTACTAGCAAAAATCTCAAAACATACTTAAAATCTTCTTTCTTTCCCATTGTTCATATTGCCACCCACGGTAAATTTAGCTCAAAGGCAATTGAAACCTTTATTTTGGCTTGGGATGAACAAATCAGAATTAATGAATTAGATAATTTACTCCAACTACCCGAACAGAAAAAGCGAGAATCTTTAGAACTATTGGTTCTCAGTGCTTGTGAAACCGCAACAGGCGATAAGCGTGCAGCTTTAGGTTTAGCAGGAATAGCCGTTAGAGCCGGAGCTAACAGCACTTTAGCAACATTATGGGCTGTTAACGATGAAGCCACAGCAAATTTAATGCGTTATTTCTACAAGCATCTGAGCAACAGCCAAGAAAGCAAAGCCGAAGCGTTACGTCGTTCTCAACTAGCCCTTTTAAAAGATCCGCTATACGAGCATCCAGTTTACTGGGCACCGTATATTTTAGTTGGGAACTGGCTTTAGGGATGAGGCAAGGGGGCAGGGAGCAGGGAGCAAGGGGGGATGAGGGGGATAAGGAAGCAGGGGGAGCAGGGGGAGCAGGGGGACAAGGAGACAAGGAGCAATTACTATTACTCATTACTCATTACTCATTACTCATTACTCATTACCAATTTTCAAGCTAGAGGTAATAACCTGGAACTTAATTCTTAAACCTGTAAGTTAAAATAGTAGCAATTAGTTATGCTTGAAGCCCAATGAATATCAACATTGATATACCTGATGAGGTGCGCGTTTATCTTGAGGCACAAGTAATGACAGGTGCTTACAACAGCATTGGCGAATATTTTCTAGATTTAGTGCAGCAAGACCAAAAACGCAAGGCACAAGCAAAATTGGCAGATCTTTTACTTGAAGGTATTGATTCTCAAGGACAGGAAGTAACGCCGGAATATTGGCAAAATTTGCGTTCTACTGTTTTAGGTGAGAACAGTATAGATAATCCGAACGACGCATGAACTATCGGTTAATTGTCAAAGATCGGGCAACGCAAGATTTGCGACAGTTGGCAAATTATATATTGGTCAATGGTAATGCTGATGTAGCTGTTAAATTTTTAAATGCTGCGGAAGTAACTTTTGAACAGTTGGCAAAAACTCCTGGTATGGGAAAATTAACACAGTTGGTGGTGTCAAGATTGGGTGAAATCAGACAATGGCGCATCAAAGATTTTAATGATTATCTAATTTTCTATCGTATTCAAGATAAAACTGTTGAGATCCTGCGGATATTTCATGGAGCAAGAGATTTAGCAGATGTACTTAGCGAATTAGACGAAGAATTTTAACCCAAAATCAAAACCTCCTGCATACCAATGGTTATATGGCAAATATGACCATTGACAATAGCAACCGACTACAGCGCATCCTAAAATAATAGACAGGATTTAGTTTGGCATCTATCTGCCGTTTTTATACCAATGACTGAGCAACGTGATGCTGATTCATTGTCAGCAGATTCTCAGCAGTTAAGTGAAAGCGATCGCACAGAGTCGCAAAATCAACCCGCGGCGCTACCTGCTGATGATTCTTGGAAAAACCGGATTGCTGATGTTTGGCGCAAAGCGACACCACGGCTAGACAAACTACTGCCTGTGGATGATTTAGCACAGAAGGTTTTGCAATGGTTTAGTGTCAGCGAAACCCAGATTGCTGAAATTTTGGAGACAGTTCGAGCCGAACTACCAACTACAGAAGCTTTGTTAATTGGTAAACCCCAAGCGGGGAAAAGTTCGATTGTGCGGGGATTGACAGGAGTTTCTGCGGAAATTGTTGGGCAAGGATTTCGCCCCCACACTCAACATACGGAGCGTTACGCCTATCCTTCCGATGATTTACCATTGCTAATTTTCACGGATACGGTAGGGTTGGGAGATGTTAAACAAGATACGCAAGCAATTATTCGCGAATTAATTGGCGATTTAGAACAATCCAGCCGCAGTGCCAGAGTTTTGATTCTGACGGTGAAAATTAACGATTTCGCAACGGATACATTACGTCAAATTGCCCAAGATTTACGTCAGCAGTATCCAGATATTCCTTGTTTGTTGGTGGTGACTTGCTTGCATGAGGTTTATCCGCCGGAAATCGCCGATCATCCAGATTACCCGCCAAATTATGAGGAAATTCATCGCGCCTTTGAAGCAATTCAAGAGGATTTTGCCAAGGTTTGCGATCGCTCTATCCTTATCGACTTTACTTTAGAAGAAGACGGTTACAACCCTGTATTCTATGGCTTAGAAGCATTGCGAGATAACTTAGCCGAACTACTTCCTGAAGCTGAAGCCAAAGCAATTTATCAATTATTGGATCGGGAAGAGGCTGGTAAGCAATTAGGCAATCTCTACCGCGATACAGGACGGCGTTACATTTTACCTTTTGCAATTATGGCAGCAACACTCGCAGCCGTACCATTGCCGTTTGCAACTATGCCTGTCCTGACAGCTTTGCAAGTATCTATGGTAACTGCCATAGGTAACTTATACGGACAGACTTTAACCCCATCTCAAGCAGGGGGAGTTGTCAGTGCGATCGCAGGTGGTTTTCTCGCCCAAGCTATAGCAAGAGAACTGATCAAATTTATCCCCGGTTTCGGTAGCGTGATTGCTGCATCCTGGGCTGCTGCATACACTTGGTCACTTGGCGAAACAGCTTGTGTATACTTTGGTGACTTAATGGGTGGCAAAAAACCCGATCCAAAAAAGATTCAATCTGTAATGCAAGAAGCTTTCAAAGCAGCACAAGAAAGGTTTAAGGGAATTCGTAATTAAATTAAGAGTCAAAAGTCAAAAGTCAAAAGTCAAGAGTCAAGAGTCAAAAGTCAAAAATCCAAGCCTACAGATTATTTCCTCTTCCCATTACTCATTACTCATTACCCATTACCCAGTCCCTAATCCCCAATCCCTATTACGTCGTCTGAAAAATATTCTGCACCATTTTTTTATCTGATTTAGCAGCCGCTTGATCGAGTGCAGCTATCTCGCCAGAGTCTAACAGCCAACCTAAAGCACCAATATTCTCTTGCGCTTGTTGGAGATTCTTTGCGCCAGGAATGGGGATAGTTCCTTTGCTAATGCACCAGTTAATTGCTATTTGTGACATAGTTTTGTTTCTTGACTCTGCTACTTCTTTTAAACAAGTTAAAAGCGGGTCTATTCCTGGTAATAATTGTTTGAATAATAAACCACGGATACCTTTAGGAAAAGGGCCTGTTTTTGAATATTTTCCTGTTAATAAACCCAATCCTAAAGGGCTATAGGCAATTAATTTAATACCTAAATCGTCGCAAACTTGCTTCAGTTGTAATTGCGTTACGGGATATGTAGAGAGTAGCGAGTATTGAACTTGCAGAGTTGCGATCGCAACTCCTCGTTCGGTAAATTTTTTATGGACGCGTTGCAGACGGTTAGGCCCGTAATTAGATAATCCTACAGCTTTGACTAATCCTTGCTCATAAAGGTCAGCTAGTCCATCTAAAAGCCTTTCTTCTTGCCAAGGTGCATAGTTGGCGGTAGACCAATGCATCTGAACTAAGTCTACATTTCTTCCTAGCCTTTGAGCCGAAGCTTTGCCAGCTTGTACCATTGACTGACGCGTCCATCTCCAGGGGTAAGCAGCTAGCTTGGTAGCAATGCAAATCTTTTCGGCGTTAATACCCTGATATTCTCGAGCAAATTTGCCTAGCAGTATTTCACTGCGTCCTTTGAGTTTACCAGTTCCGTAAGAATCCCCTGTATCAAATAAGGTTACACCGTTGCTGACACAAAGGTTAAAAACGGCTTGCAACTGCTTATCCATGCTTTGATCGTATCCCCAAAGCAGCTGATTTCCCCATGCCCAAGTTCCACAACCCATTGTTGGGAGTGATAATTCCTGGTTAATGTGCATATTGACTCACTGTAGATTTCCTGATTCCCTGCAAACAAGGTTGACAAAGTTCATTATCAGATAATTTCGGAACGCAATACGTTGGTTAATGGGGAAAGGTGAGGGTGAAAATTTTGACTGTTGACTGGTGACTGTTGACTGTTGACTGGTAACTGTTGACTGTTGACTTTTGACTTTTGACTTCCGCCTTGCGGTGCTAGTATCATCCTCCAAAGGTAATATTGGTGCATGACAATGCGGAAGTTAAATAAACAAGCACTAATTTGGCTGTGTGCAGGAATTATTATTTTGGGTTTGATGGGATGCGATCGCCTTTTCCCTCCCTCTGGGGATGCTGTTGAGCGTGTCAGCGATGGTGATACCCTAACCGTGAAAGACCCTAATGGTAACAAATTCAGCGTCCGCTTTGCTTGTATGGATGCGCCAGAAGTACCACATACCAATAAGGAAAAGCAAAGTAAACGCGCCAGCGATCGCAATCAATTTACCTGGGGTGCGAAAGCGCAGGAACGCTTACAGCAGTTGGTTAAGCAAGGAGGCGATCGCGTAACTTTGAATATTACTGATAGCGATCGCTATGGCAGAAAGGTAGCGGAAGTTCGCTTAAAAGATGGTACGTTTGTGCAGCAAGTTTTACTGCGGGAAGGACTGGCGAAGGTGTATCGTCCTTATTTAAATAAATGTCCGAGTAAAGATTTAGTGCAACAAGCAGAAGCGGAAGCGCAGCAACAAAAGCGTGGGATTTGGAGTGATGCGAAGTTTGTTAATCCTTGGGAATATCGGAGTTTAAGTAAGCTGTAATTTCTGAATCAGCAATTCTTTTCAAAATTAGGGTGCGCTATGTTTGAATCAATGCTTGAAAGCGCTCATCATTCAGAATGCTGTCAAAATCAGACTCAGTTCTTGCCAATCCCTTGTACTCTTCAGGATTTAGATTAATCGCTTGTTGTAAATTTTCTAATGCCTGATCAACATCACCTTCAAGTGCATAGCAGCAAGCTTTAATATAGTAAATGCTGTGTTTATTAGGTTCAAATTCTAGCACTTTGTTAAAGCAATTAACAGCTTCTTGATAGTGCTTTAATTCGATTAATATAAAGCCTTTATTAGACCAACTCACATAATCATTAGGCATTAATTCAAGAGCTTTATTGCAACTGATTAGTGCTTCGTGATATTGGCATAGGTAATATAAAGCAAAGCCTCTGCTTGCCCATGCTAACCTGAAATCATTTTCAAGTTCTAGAGCTTTGTCGAAATTACTGAGAGCTTCTTCATAGACATTTAATTCATTTAAAGTATGATTTTGTTGCTTCCAAGTATTACGAAACTGACCCCCTATCTCTAAAGCTTTTTCATAAACAACAGTAAGACCTTCTGAAGAATATTTCTTTAATAGCAGGTATCCTAAGTTATTAAATATTTCAGAATTATCAGGGTTGAGATTTAATAATTTATCAAAGTTAATGATAGCTTTTTCATAACAACCTAAATTATAAAAAGCGTATACCTGATTTTGCAAAGCATCATAGTAATCAGGTTTAATCTCGAGCGCTTTGTCATAGGATAGAACTGCTTCTTCGTTGCGTCCTAAATTCCCTAGCGCTCCCCCCCGGTTGTGCCAAGCATAGTGGTAATCAGGTTTAATTTCGAGTGCTTTGTCATAGGATAGAACTGCTTCTTCGTTGCGTCCTAAATTCCCTAGCGCTCCCCCCCGATTGTGCCAAGCATAGTGGTAATCAGGTTTAATTTTGAGTGCTTTGTCATAGGATAGAACTGCTTCTTCATTTCGTCCTAAATTAACTAGCGCATTCCCTCGACCGTTCCAAGCGTAGTGGAAATCAGGTTTAATCTCTAAGGCTTTGTCATAGTCGGCGATCGCTTCTTCATTTCGTCCTAAATTCTTGAGCGCATTCCCTCGACTGTTCCAAGCGTAGTGGTAATCAGGTTTAATCTCTAAGGCTTTGTCATAGTCGGCGATCGCTTCTTCATTTCGTCCTAAATTAACTAGCGCATTCCCTCGACCGTTCCAAGCGTAGTGGAAATCAGGTTTAATCTCTAAGGCTTTGTCATAGTCGGCGATCGCTTCTTCATTTCGTCCTAAATTCTTGAGCGCATTCCCTCGACCGTTCCAAGCGTAGTGATAATCAGGTTTAATCTCTAAGGCTTTGTCATAGTCGGCGATCGCTTCTTCATCGCGTCCTAAATTAACTAGCGCATTCCCCCGGTTGTACCAAGCGTAGTGGTAATCAGGTTGAATCTCTAAAGCTTTGTCATAGTCGGCGATCGCTTCTTCATAACGTCCTAAATTCCCTAGCGCAATCCCCCGACCGTTCCAAGCGTAGTGGTAATCAGGTTGAATCTCTAAGGCTTTGTCGTAGGATGCGATCACTTCTTCATAGCGGCCTAAATCATCCAGCGCAATCCCCCGACCGTTCCAAGCTTGGTGGTAATCAGGTTTAATCTCTAAGGCTTTGTCGTAGGATGCGATCGCTTCTTCATAGCGTCCTAAATTCCGTAGCGTATTTCCCCGACCGTTCCAAGCTTGGTGGTAATCAGGTTTAATCTCTAAGGCTTTGTCGTAGGATGTAAGAGATGCTTCATACTCCTCAGCAGTAACTAACAACCTTCCTAACTCGCGGAACAAGCTAGCTTTTCGACTGTCTGTTTGATGCTTTTCTGAAAGCAAATCTTGAATTTCTAGAATTTTCTCTATTTTTTGTTCTGAGCTAAGTTTTAAATATTCATCATAATCTGCTTCATCTAATAAACGAGTTGATTCTTCATCTACCAATTCTGGTGTAGTTGGTAATTCAAATACTCCCGAACGCCAATCAAAAAAATCTGGGGCACGGTGGATTAAATAATTGATCGAAAATGAACGCAGAAGAAAAACAAAGCAAAAAGGAAAATCATCTCTAAACCTTTCTCGCTGTTGATTTAGGTGATTTAAAATATGCGGTACACTAACTAAATCGCTAAATCTACTTTCGGTGATTTCGCCAAAAGTTCTTTTTTCATACTTATATAAAGAATATTCCAGACCTTTAATTAATAAAATATCAATTTGCTTGTGTTTAACAAACTCAGTCACTCGCTCATATAAATTATCAATAGCTTCAACCAAGCGCAAAACTTCTATATGCTTCTGGGGAATATCCTGTGGAAGTTTAACAATTAAATTCTCTGCTTCCACAGGTGTACATTGCACAAAAAACAAGCCAAATCCAGATTTCCGCTTCAGTGCGCGAACTAAATCTTGATATACTTCTTCTGGTTCTGGGGGTAAATCTTCATCCCAATCATCTATATTTGGATTCATGGAAGTTTCGCTACAGCTTCTTTAAATTCTGGGATTCCTTGAATTAATGGATGAATATCATACCAACGCTGCATCTCACCGTCATCATCCATAAAGCGGTATTCTAAAAGGCAGCGGTTATACATCAAACTTCGATACTGATCATCATTAATAATACGTTTAGAACGAGAGACTTCTGCCAATAGATTCCATTGATGATTTTCTACTGCGCGGCGATAGGTATCTCTAGCTTGAGTAATTGCTCGTCGCACTGCTGTTTCTGTAATCGGTAAATCTTCAATACGTCCAATAGCATCTTGAGTTAACAATAACAAATTCCTGACGTGACCTCCACTCATTAAACAAAGTCGTTCGAGGGTTTGGGGATTGTCAAAAATCTCCTTTTCTAGTGATAATTCTGGTGCAATTTGCCGGACTCGTTTGCTAATGACTTCTGTAACCTTCTTGAGTCCTGGTTGGTAAACTTCCCCATTGAGAGTTTTCACCATAATCATCGGTAAAAGTAAGCATTCACCGTAGATATCTCGGAGGTCGGTTGCTCTTGTCGAATACACCATTGAAATCGGCAGAGTGTAAATTAAATGGCACTCCAAAGCTTGTAGTTGTTCGCTGCGATCTAAAAATACTTCTTCATAGTTGGTACGGTCTCCGTCTTTAACTAATACCATCCGGTCTAAGTTATCAACAATTACTGCTAGTTTAGTTTTACCATTAGGGAGATTTTGTTTAGCATCGGTGAGAAATTGATTCAACACCTGAATTAAAGTGACAGTGTGAGGATTAATCTTTTGGCGAATCTGTTGACGTAACTGAGGAACAGCTCTTACATTTGCTGTCAGCTTGGCAAACTGAGCCATTTTTAATTCTAGTGACATACTCTCAAACTGTTTGGGAGTTTGGACTAAATCTTTTAAATCTTCCCAACGGTCTTGTAGCCAATCAAGTATAGGAAGAGGATTAGCAATTCCTTGTAAATCTTTAAGCAAGCGGCGTGTACAGGCAAGAAGGATATCCGTATATTGAGCATCTTCAGAATCAATATCCTCTTCATCAGCTGCAAAGTACACAACATAGAATTGCCGATTTTCTAAATACTTCTTTAGCTTGAGTAATTCTGTAGATTTCCCCGCCCCCCGATGTCCAGAATATAATTGGCAGGTATTAGTGTTTGCCAGTCGCATCCGATTTCCCAACTCTTGCAAAATATCCGCATCTCCTCGCACATCCTGACAATCTACATACCTAATATCATCGGCGGGTAAGGGTTCAAAGGGGTTAAAGGCGTTGTAGAGTTCAGTAAGTAAGTCAGGCTTATTAGGCATAAGTATTAAATATGGCAATTTTGCCCATTATACTGTCAGTAATAGCCCCTAATACTCGTTAATGAACCTCGGAACCTCGTCCACGAGCAAAAAAGCCTCGCTCACGAGCAAAAAAACCTCGTCCACGAGCAAAAAAACCTCATTCACGAGCAAAAAAGCCTCGCTCACGAGCAAAAAAGCCTCATTCACGAGCAAAAAAGCCTCATTCACGAGCAAAAAAGCCTCATTCACGAGCAAAAAAGCCTCATTCACGAGCAAAAAAGCCTTGTGAATGAACCTCAGAACCTCATTAATGAAGAAAAAAGCCTCATTAATAGATGTATGGTGGGATGTCACTTGCTTTAACGAGATTTAGATCCCCGACTTTTTCAAAAAGTCGGGGATCTGGACAGCACGCACCATCAAACATTAATAGTGTTGTACAAAAACCCTCGCCCTCATCCCCTAACCCCTTCTCCCGCAGGAGAAGGGGAATTAAATCTCTTGCTCCCCTCTCCTGCTGGGAGAGGGGTTGGGGGTGAGGGCAAAAACCTTGCAACCAAGAGGGTTTCACGTTAAGACGAAATAAGGGTACAGCATTGCTGTACCCCTACGAATCGCTGATATTTTATCCAAATCAGTCAATCAAGGAAAAATCCCCAAACTCAGGGATAAAATTTTCTCTTCCCAGTCAACAGTCAACAGTCAACAGTCAACAGTCAACAGTCAACCAGAATTTAATACTCAGGAACGGAAGAATCTACTTCTCGACTCCAAGCGGTGATTCCACCTTTGACGTTTGTACCAACAATCCCAGATTCTTTAAGAATGCTCAGGGCTTTTGCCGATCGCCCGCCCATTTTACAATGAGCAATTAAGCGGTGACCGTTGAGAATTTCTTTGACTTGTTTCACGCCATTGCCATTTTCAATATCTGGTAATGGTACTAAGACAGAACCAGGAATTTTGGCAATTTCATATTCATGGGGGTTACGCACATCTAACAGTACAAAGTCTTTCGCACCGCTATCTAATAACTGTTTCAATTCCACAACAGTCATTTCTTGAATTTCCTGCTGCTGTTTCGCTTCTTCAGCTTTAGCTTGGGGAATACCGCAGAATTCTTCGTAGTCTATCAGTTTTTCAATAACTGGGCGAATGGGGTTTGGACGCAGCTTTAACTCGCGGAATTTCATTTCCAAGGCGTTGTACAGCAGCAGCCTTCCGCTTAAAGTGTTACCTTGTCCCAGAATAATTTTCACAGTTTCCGTGGCTTGGATCACACCGATAATTCCGGGCAATATTCCTAACACCCCACCTTCTGCACAGGAGGGAACCATTCCTGGTGGTGGTGGTTCGGGATACAAGTCACGATAGTTCGGCCCGCCTTCGTAGTTAAATACAGTGGCTTGTCCTTCAAAGCGGAAAATCGAACCGTAAACGTTAGGCTTGTTGAGCAACACACAAGCGTCGTTCACAAGATACCTTGTCGGGAAGTTATCAGTACCATCGACGACAATATCATAGGGTTCCAAAATACTCAGCGCATTTTCGGAACTGAGGCGCACTTCATGCAAATCAACCTGACAGAAGGGGTTAATCTCCAGAATTCTATCCTTAGCGGATTGAATCTTGGGTTTACCTACCCAGGATGTCCCGTGAATTACTTGGCGTTGCAGGTTAGAAGTATCGACAACATCGAAATCAACAATACCGATGCGTCCCACACCCGCAGCTGCCAAATATAACAGCAGTGGCGCACCCAGTCCACCCGTACCAATACACAGTACACTGGCGGCTTTCAGGCGTTTTTGTCCCTCTAGTCCCACCTCCGGCAAAATCAGGTGGCGGGAGTAGCGTTCGTAGTCGTCTTTAGTCAACTGGATTTCATCCAGATTGGGATTGAGCATAGCAATTTCAAGTGGAGGGCGGATTATTTATCGTAGCGAAAAATGATATCCGTATTGATCGGTTGTTTAAATTATGTTGTTAATCGCTTCGGGTTGGAATTGATGACTTTCATCTAGACTCCAGCTTTGGAGTGTTTCAGCTTTACCTTTTTGAACGGAAACTATTATATACGAGTATTCAGGCCAAGCATAGAGGCGATCGCACTCTGAAGGAATCGCCTGTGCGTCGGGGTGGGAATGGTAAATACCGATAATATTGAGAGAGCGATCGCGTGCTTCCCTTTGTGCTTGTAACATGACTTGGGGTGCGATCGCATATCGTCGCCTTTCAGTTTCGTGAGTGAGATCGCCAGAAAAATTACTTGCTTCTGTATTCCAAGCATTTTCTGTAGGCATAATTTCGACTACAGTTTTCCCCTCAAGGGTGATGTGACCCAGAATTATACCGCAGCATTCATCTGGGTAAGCGCTTTGGGCATGGGTGCGGATAATTTGTAAATGTTCGGGGAGGAGTTGGAGAACCATTAAAAATTCCGACTCAGTTTGTCAATCTTATTTGTCAGTAATTCTTTCACTTCCACAACACCACTCACCAAGCGATCGTAACTAGAACTTTGCAGCAGTTCCAACTCATAGCAAAGCAACAGGTAATATTCCACCTCAATTGCTGCATCTTTCGCCAATTCCAAAAAATCCAGTTGTGCTTCTCGATCATCGCGATCGCATCCTTGAGCAATTTTAATCGGAATAGCCGCCGAAGCTAAACGTATTTGTTGCGTTAAGCCCAATAATTCATCATCTGGGAAATTCCCAGTCACTTGATAAACTGCAACTGTCAGTTCATGGGCTTTTTCCCACTCTGGAATATTTCTAAATTCTGTCATTTAGCAATCCTCAATCATTGCTTGAGCCATACATCATAAAGAGATGTTGCATTGCAACATCTCTACACAGCCAAAATGGTAACTGAAATAGTTCTACTTTTGTACCCAATAAAAGATTTTATCGAGTGGTGGAACGCGATCAGGACACGCGATCAGGACACGCGATAAATCGCGTCTCTACAAAATTTAAACGTATTGTAGGGGTAGGCAATGCTATGCCCTTTGAAATTACAGCATATTGCCAACAATATTTTAAATTTTTGGCAGCAACTATAAAAGCTTTGCCAAAGTCAGCAGATTTTGTAAAGTACCAAAATACTACACTGTATTCTACCAAGGCAATCTGCTACCATCCCAAGAGAAAAATTGCCCGCTATCGCCTTCCTGAAGATGTTCGATAACATTCATCAATTGGCTAACAGTACGTTCTACGGAAAATAGCTTTTCTGGCGGTACATTACCTTGAAAAGGACGAGAAAGGCGTGTATTTGTTGTGCCAGGATGTAATGTCACTACTAAAGTTTGCGGACTACTTCTGCCATATTCAATTGCTACTGTACGCATAAACATATTCAGTGCAGCTTTAGAGGCGCGATAACCATACCACCCACCTAATTGATTATCGCCAATACTACCAATCTTGGCAGAAATACTAGCAAATACGTTGCGTTCTTTATGTTTAAACAATGGCAATAAATGTTTGGCTAACAATACAGAGCCAATACTGTTAATTTGGAAGTAACGTAGTAAATTCTCTGCGTTAATTTGTCTTAAACTTTTCTCGGGTTGCAAAGTACCTTCATGGAGTAATCCCACACAATTAACTACCAAGTGTAGCTTGTTAACTTGGTTACGGATTGTTTGCACTGCTTCTGCAATTTGCGATTCTTCAGTAATATCTAAAGGTAAACAAATTAATTCCTCAGAATGTTCTGCGGCTAAATTAATTAACTCTGAGGCTGACTCTAATTGGCGATAGGTTGCATAAATTTTGGTAATTCTTGTATCTTGTAGTAAATTTTTCACAAAACCAAAACCAATGCCTTGATTAGCTCCCACAATCAAGGCATTTACTTGATTAATTTCATCAATAAAGGACATAAGCTAAATTTAAATATACTTATTTGCCAATACAAAATTTACTAAAAATCTTATCTAGAACTGATTCTGTAACTTCCTCGCCAGTAATTTCTCCTAATGCATGAATAGCATCGCGTAAATCAATTGTCCAAAAGTCCAGGGGTAGTTGTTGAGCAATTGTAACTTGCACTTGCTCGAGAGAAATTTTCGCTTTTGTTAACGCTGCTGCTTGTCGTTGGTTAATAGCTAAATCTATATCAGCAGCTTGGACTTTTCCAGTTTTAACTATTTCTAAAATCGCCGTTTCTAAATCTTCAATGCCTTGATTTTGTGCTGCGGCTGTCACAATTTTAGATTTTGGATTTTGGATTTTGGATTTGAGATTATTTTTTACATCTGCCGCTACTAAATCGATTTTGTTAATCACCAGAATTAAGGGACGATGTTGCACCTGTTCGTAAATTTCTTGATCACCTGCTGTCCAACCCGCAGATGCATCGATGGTTAATAGCACTAAATCCGCGGCACTAGCAGCACGGCGCGATCGCTCTACGCCAATTTTTTCTACTTGGTCTTCTGTTTCCCGAATGCCTGCTGTATCTAGCACTTGTACGGGGATTCCACCCACAACTAACTGAGATTCCACAACATCGCGGGTAGTTCCAGGTAAGTCGGTGACAATGGCGCGATCGCTCCGGCTCCAAGCATTAAGCAAGCTGGATTTACCGACATTCGGCCGCCCCACAATTGCTACTTTTAAACCTGTGCGGAGTAGTTCGCCTTTATCTTTCGTTGCTAATAATTGAGAAATTTCGGCGGCGATGCCATCAATTGCTGATATGATCGCTTTATCATCCAGCGGAGGTAAGTCTTCCTCAAAATCAATCCGCGCTTCGATTTCTGCCAAAATATCCAAACAGTTAGCGCGTAACTGGCGGATAGGATGAGCTAATTTACCTTGTAAACCAGCTAAAGCAGTTTGAGCAGCTTGGGGCGATCGCGCTCCCACCAAATCGGCAATACCTTCAGCTTGGGTTAAATCCAATCGCCCATTCAAAAAAGCGCGTAGGGTAAATTCTCCCGGCTGTGCTAGCCTTGCACCATTTTCCAAACACAGTTGCAATACTTGTTGCACCGCCATAATTCCCCCGTGGCAATGAAATTCCACCACATCTTCCCGGGTGTAAGAACGGGGTGCTTGCATAATCAACAACAAAGCTTCATCCACCAGTTTTTTGCTCTGGGGATGGCGAATATAACCATAAAGAATGCGGTGACTTTCCCAAACTTGACGACCAGGAGCATGAAAGAGAATTTGGGCGATCGCGATCGCTTGGGAACCAGACACCCGCACAATGCCAACGCTACCCTGCTGCGGGACAACAGCAGTTGCGATCGCGGCAATGGTTCCAGTAGTGGCAAATACTTCCGACATGAGCGCCCTTTTTCACAAATATATATTATGAGACTAGCAGGTACATTTGTATAAGATGGGGAAAGGTAAAAGGGGAAAAGGTCAAAGGGTAGAATTTACAGTTTGTTTTCAGGTATATCTCGTCTCTTACTACGGACAGAAGCTTAGGGATCAAGGAATTATATACTAAAGAATGGTAAGTATTTAAACCAATCAGGGAGCAACAAGCAAGGTAAGATTTATCTGAAGAGTAGAAAAAAGCTCTTACTAGAGAGGGATTCACTGTGGAGCAAAAGATTAACTGCGCGGAAGCCTGCGTTAACGGTTGTGTTTTAGGGGATAAATGTCCCAATATTGAATTTAGAGAAGCTGCTGCACAATTTATTGAAGAGACTTCTTTAGATCAAATGCTAGCGCTTGCGGAAGAACGACTGCGGCGAAAATTCATGGAACCGCCAAAATGGGTTCTTCCCGACGAAGAATAGCATTTGTGTGAGCAGATAACAGAATGACAGGGGGGAGATTCTTAACCTCTCACATTTTTGCTAATAAGCGATCAGGCTTCAGAAACATCAAAAATTTAATTATTCCGCAGGTAAAAGCGCAACATTCAAAAACTTTCGCTGAGACAGATAGTTTAGCAACGCTATTTTAGGTTGTTGGGTTAATAATTAATTCCTATTTGCAGAGGAATTAACTCAATCTCACGTCTTGGTTGTCCAGTTAACATAATTATCCGAAAAATCTTGCAGAGGATTTGATGTTAATTGATAAGACGATATTTGAAGCAGCCTATTAACCCATGAATCACCGCCTAGTTGTAATTATCAGCACTGCCATCCTATTGATTTTAGGATTATTATCTTTAGGCAGTTATTTTGCTTGGTTTTGGCCGCTAGAATTATTTTCCCACTTTCGGGTTCATTATTTAATTCTATCATTCATAGTTACTCTTATTTTAGGCATTCTTTGGAGAACCCGACATCTCAAAAGTAAAGCCATAATTTTCGTATCATTATTACTAGTAGGTTTGAATATAATTGAGGTTCTTCCTTGGTATTTACCTCATGCACAAAAGTTAGCTGGTAATACAGATAAACAAATTCGGCTGATGTCTTTTAATCTGAATATTGATAATCAGAATTTTAACGAAGTTATTAATGTAGTTAAGGATAATCAACCTGATGCGGCGTTATTGATTGAAATTGACCGCAATGGATTTGAAACTTTACAGCAAGGCTTCAAAACTACTTTGCCTTATGCTTTTAGAAGTCCTGGTGGTGGATTGGCTCTCTTCAGCCGCTTACCAGTTCAAGATATTAAGGCAGATAATTTCAATGGTAAAGGCGGTCATAATATTATTGCAAATTTAGTAGTAGATAAAAAACCAATTACTTTAATTGGCACTCATCCCTTAGTACCCATCAAACCTAATACTTTTCATAGACGTAATCTTCAACTAGCAGCACTGGCTGATTACATTCAAAAAATTAATCAACCGTTAATTATCATGGGAGATTTTAACCTAACACCTTGGTCTCCTTATTATCGCAGATTCATTAATAAAACCAATTTGCATAATACTCGCTTAGGTTTTGGCATTTTACCCAGTTGGCCAAGACCAGCAACTCACGTCCATCTACCAAACTGGCTCATTCCGCTAATGAATATTCCTATTGACCACTGCTTAGTTAGTCAGCATTTTAGTGTAACCAGAATTAAGATCGGAGCAAATGCTAATTCTGACCACGCACCATTAATTACTGACTTAGTTTTACACTAACAAACAATTGAATATTACTCAATATTATCTGGATCGATACCTAATTCTCGCAGTTTTGCGGCTAAGCGATCGCTTCTTTGTTTTTCTTGTTCAGCTCTTTGTTTTTCTTGTTCAGCTCGTTCCTGTTCTTTTTCTGCAAGTTCCTCTGGTGTTGCAACTAGTTGTCCATCAGCAGTAAAAAAGCGTAACTTTTCTTGTTCAACTCCTAAATATAGCTCTAGCTGCTGACTCCACAGCCACCCTTGAGCATTAGCTTCTATTGCTTGATATTTACCAGCTACTAAGACAAACCCAGCAAATTCTAAATTCTGCGGATCAAACCAGAAATATTCGGGTGTGCGAAAAGTATCTTGATAAATCTGTTTCTTCAAGCCTTTGTCAGTTAAAGCTGTAGAATCTGATAACAGTTCGATAATTACATTGGGATACTTGCCATCTTCTTGCCAAAGCACCCAACTTTTACGGGGTTTGCGTTCAGTTCCTCGCACCACAAAAAAATCTGGGCCGCGAAAATCTTCTGACTTGCGCTGACGTGGACTGTAGTAAATTGTAATATTGCCTGATACATAGAAGTCATTGCGATCGCGCCACAATAACTCTAGACATTGGATCAGCAATGTCATTTGTAGACGATGTAAGTCAGTTTCCAAAGGCGGTTCGTTACTGTATAAATCTCCTGGAGGAAATATTACATTATCTGGGGTAGCTAAATCTTGGGCAACAGACATGGCAATCACTGTCTCAGTGCTATAAGTTTAGCGTAGCAGGGCAAATATCAAATTTTAAATATCTAAACCAACTACTGTTAATTCTGGTGGATACTCAACTGTAAATTGATAAGTTACCTCTCGTCTTTCTTGGGGTAGCAGAGTTAAATCCCATTCTAAAGTCCCCATCTCTCCCAGTTGAATTTGGGGATGGCTATGGGTGAGGCGGACTTTAATTTTTTCGTTGCGGCTAACTGGTATTTGTTCAGTAAGTATTAGATGAGTTTCTTCTTCGAGCAAGTTAGTAACTATCAGCCGATAACCATAAGTAATCCGGCGCTGGTTACTCATCAGTTTTTTGTCAACTATCCGCTCAAATAAGTCACGCTCAATTTTTAAGCCTTCATCAATGCCTAAATTAATTTTGAATTCTTGTCCTGGCGCAATATTATCTAATTTGGTTGTGCCCACAAACATATTGTCGCGGAAAATATTAGCTTTGCCTGGTAATAAAGTTGCGTTGTTAGCACTATTTTTGACTATGGCTTGGAGATAAGCAAAGCTAACTAACCGCGGCATAGCAACATAATGGCAACTACTCAGATAATCATCGTGAAAAATTGTAGTTTTATGGGGTGAGCCATCATTAGGAATATTACCGCCAGCACTGAGTTTAAAGGTGACTACACTTCCTGTTTTCGAGACTTCCGCATCAACAGTTTCAGCTTCTATAGATTTTTCTTGTATAACCTCGTCCGCTTCTTCATCCATTTCCCGTGCCATACTAGCTGACTCTGATTGAGCCGCCATCATTGGCATTTGGGTGACTTTGCGCCGCATAAAGTCTGTTGTATAGCTGGGAGTACTTATATACCAAGGTTGCAGTTTAGGAGGAATTGTACCTAAGCCTGGTTTAGCAGTAGAAAGGGTTAGAGCCACACCTAGCCACTCTTCCCCTGTACTTTGGGTAACTTCAGCTAAGTAAGTTAGATGAACAACATTGCTGGTACTGCTAAAACGCAAATCATACAGTGGAGTCCAACTAGCGCGATTAACTACGTAAGACATCTCTAACTCAAAGTCACCTGCACCAGCAACTTCCACTGGCACAATTATGCTCAAGCTTTCTTTGGGGTGTGGCGTTTGGATTTTTTGTAATGAGGCGCGGAGTACTTGTAACTGCTTGTCGAGTTCTTCCTGTTGGGTTTTGCACTCCCCAGAGGCGATCGCATATTCGCTATACTGGCTGCCAATAAAGTTGAGAAAATCTAGAGTTTCGCTGAGGCTCAGGTTTTTCCGTGACAAACTCTGTGAAAAGGGTTCTTCTGTCTTTTCCCGTAAGCCAGCAATAAAACTAGATTGCAAGGCTAAAGCATCGATTTGAGCTTGCAGGTGGCGTTTTTCTGCCTCTAACTGCTCAATCTGTCTTGTTAATTGAGCCACGCGTTCGGTAATTGGTTCTGTAGTGTAGATGCGATCGCAACTCACTCCTAACAAGCGCACCCCTACCGTACCTTTACCACCAACCCTCACAGAATCAGTTTCTAGCGTTACCGGCAGTGAGGTAACGACTAATTCCTGTTCTTCTCCTGTTAGGGAAACCATACCCCGTCTTGTAACTAGGGCTTGATCGCTGTAGACTGTCACAGCTACAATCTGGCTTGCTACTATCTTGCGTAAAGAAGGCATTTCTGGGTTAACCACTGCCAGTTTTCCCCCATTTTGAATGATTCTGCTGCTTAATTGTTAATGGTTCAAGGTTCTACCGTCAAGCCATTAACAAATTTGGTGTTTGGTGTTTGGTTTTCCATGTTTGGTATTTATCCCAATTACCAATTACCAATTACCAATTGCCAATTACCCAATCCCCATTACCTAATTCTTCACCTCTTCCCCATCCTTGATTTGCTCAAAGGTACCCCAAGAAAAAGACGTATTTTGCTCGATAAAATTCTTGGCGGCATTGATGAGGTAATCATAATAGGTACGAGCCACAATCGATAGCTGTTTACCAGAAGGGTAAACCATGTACCAAGTGCGTTTAATCGGAAAGTGCTGTACATCCAAAATGCTCAACTCCGAACAATCAGAAGTTAAGGTATGACGAGATAATACAGAAATTCCTAGACCGCCTGCGATCGCTTGTTTAATCGCCTCATTGCTACCCAATTCTAATTTAACTTTCACTGTTAATTCATGCTGATCAAATAGGCTCTGCACAGCACGACGAGTTCCTGAACCCGGTTCTCGCATAATGAAAGCTTCTTGCGCTAGGCGTTCGATGGGAATATTTTTCTCTTTTGCTAATGGATGATTAACTGGAGCAAAGACAACCAAAGGATTATCTAAAAATGGTTGGCAATTCACATCAATATTTTCTGGGACTTGGCTCATAATATACAAGTCATCCAGATTATTAATCATTCGCTCCAAAATCCGCTCGTGGTTTGTTACTTGCAGCGAGATATCTATGCCAGGATAAAGTTGACAAAAAGGCCCCAATAAACGGGGAATAAAATATTTTGCAGTTGTAATTACTGCTAATTTTAATTGACCCTGTTTTAGCCCTTTTAAGTCTGCTACTTTCATTTCAAATTGGGCTATAGTTTCAAAAATCTGCCGACAAGTAGCAAACAATTCTCGTCCTGCTTCGGTCAAATATAGGCGCTTACCAACCTGCTCAAATAAAGGCAATCCGACCGATTTTGTTAATTGTTTGATCTGCATGGAAACGGTAGGCTGGGTGAGGAACAATTCCTCAGCAGCACGAGTAAAACTACCGTGTCGTGCTGCCGCCTCGAACACCTTCAACTGGTGTAGCGTCGCTTGGTTCAAGGGTGATTCTCCTCTAATAGCGATACATAGATATTAATCTAGTATCACTGAACACTTGCATTAGCGATAGCATTGATCATACAAAAATTATGATTCATAAGTATAGAGATTGCTCTATGAATTCTATTACGAGATAGATCTTTTCCTATTGGAGTGGAACAGTTATTATCAAAACAACAAAGCAAAGCGTAAGATGCCTTCCAGCTCAAGATGAATGCTGAATCTGAATCCTGAATGTGGATCGCCTACAATCCATAATTCCTAATTCATCATTCACCATTCATCATTCTTCTAAAACTTTGACGGGTAACTGAGCTAAATCTGGCAATTGAAGGCGTTCAATTTCGGCAACCTGCTCTTTAATATTAATTGGCAAATTAATTGGTTGACGTTGTTCTATCCAACAACTTGCTAATGGTAATGTCTGCTCTAATTCATCTAACGGACGAGGAATCACCATAACTGCATTCAATTCCCCGATGCGTTCTGCCTCATACATTCCTGCTTCTACTGCTACTGCAACATTGGCGACGGAACCACGAATAATAGCTGTACACAAACCTGCACCAATTTTTTCATAGGCTGCCAAATGTACATCAGCTGATTTCAGCATGGCATCGCAGGCTCCTACCATCGCTGGAAATCCGCGCGTTTCGACTAAACCAACGGCTTGGTTACTCAAACGACTGTAATTTCCATCCTCCATGATTTTACTGAGCTTGGAGGTAATGGGCAGTACTATTTCTAAATTAGGGTAAGGACGGGGAATCACCAAGCTGGAAACCAATTGACCAAACTGTTCCGCGGTTTGGATACCAGCTTCTACCGCCAAACGTACATCAGCAATCCCGCCTCGGACAATTGCCGTACAATGACCACCACCAATTTTTTCGTAACCAACTAAATGAACCCCTGCTGATTTCAGCATCATATCCGCTGTTCCCACGATCGCAGGAAAACTCAGCGTAGATACCATACCCAAAGCAGTATCCTTGAGGCTATCTCGACGACTGGTGTCTTTAATAGTGCTAAGAGCTTTTTGATTAGATGTTTCCATGTGAAGTCTCCGGATACTCACAAAAAGGATAAAGGCTAAAGGCTAAAGGATGAAAATATATAAATATTTAACTCCTGAATTAGCAGGAATTTCATCCTTCATACTTCAGATGACATCTTACAATTAACACTTATTGAGACTGCTCGTCTGAGATGGGTTCATTTAGAGATTGCCGATGGGGAAATAATGTAACTAAGAGCCTTTGAATACTCCCTGAACCATAAATCTGAGTTCCAAAAGTATTGGGTGATTCGGTAGTAGGTGGACTCGATTGCGACTCTTGGCTGATTTCTTGTGAGGCTTCTGCGGCTGCTTCTAGTTCAGCACTACCCAATGGAGGGTTTTCTTCTAAAGCCGGAGACTCATTTGACAAATTAGTAGCAGGCTGAGTTTCAGAAATAGATTGGTGTTGTAACTCCAGGTAAAATCCACCAGAGAGAGTAGTTGAGGTAGTAGTAGTTTCCCCTTTGCTACCTTGTTCCTTGTTTCTTCGCCTCCCAATCAAAGTTTTCTGTTCTCTCAACCCTTGCGTATTTGTAGAAGCATTACTTGCTGATGGTTCTGGTGTGATACCACCAATGCGCCGACTACTGTCTCCCAAAATTGAACCAGGCGGAATCACTTGTCCTGGTGCAACTGAACAGTTAAACACTGTGGTTGCTGAACCAATACAAGCATTTATTCCAATTTTGCCTTGACCAACCATGAGAAAACCGGCTCCCAAGTTTGCTCCTGCTTCTACTTCTAGGGTTCCTTCATCAATTTGCAGAATCGACCCCATGCCAATACAGACTCCTGGGCCAATAATGATTTTGCCGTTGACAGCCGCTTGGAGTATCACCCCTGGTGCAAGTACTGCACTTGGATGAATAGTCACCTCGCCACTAATGTAAGAGTCAAAGTTGTTGCTGAGGCGCAGTGGCGGCACAGACATGGAAATTGTAACCTCGGAAGCCGGAAAATTAGAAATATGAGAAAGGTCTAAGTGTAAAGGATTAGGATGAAAAATTTTAATTCATGCTTCATCCTTTATACTTCATCCTTCCTCTCTATGGGCGTTGGATAATGGTCTCCAGTACCCGACGCTTAGCTTTGGGGTCAATGCCAATCAGGCGCACATATTCTCCTGCATATTCAGCGAGGGATGCTTCTATAGCTGCGATCGCTTCTCTTTCAGAATTGGCTTGAATGGGGCCTGTGCTTGTCCAAGAACCAGTGCGGAAACGTCTTTGGTCTACGTGCTCGATACTAATCTTATAACCAGCACCTAGTAACTGCCGTAACTGGTCTACTACTTCCCCACTTAAACGAGTGCTAGTTGCTGTAGCTGTGGCTGTATAAGCACTGCTGGTAAAGGATTTTTGGCTGCTAGAGGGATTAACCTGACCGTTGGGACGTTGGATAATGCTTTCCAATACCCGACGCTTGGCTTTGGGGTCAATACCGATTAAACGTACATACTCACCTTGATGGTTGCTGATACAATCTTCTAGAGCTGCAATCACTTCATTGGTGGAAGTAGAGCTAATTGGCTGACAGCTTTGCCAAGAACCTGTGCGGAACCGACGCTCATCTACGTGTTCTGTACCAATTTTGTACCCACCTGCTAATAGCTGACGGATTTGTTCTACTGTTTCTGTGCTCAGTCCGCCACCATAACCGTTACCGTAACCGTTACCGTTACTATTGGCTTTATAGCTGCCATTAGAAGAGGTATTGGTAGCTTTAAAGGTAGAAGGTGCTGAAACCGTGCCATCTGGACGTTGAATAATGGTTTCGAGAACACGTCTTCTGCTATTATCGATGCCAAACAATCGCACATATTCCCCAGAGTGATCTGCCAGACAACCTTCTAATGCTGAGATTGCTTCACCGATGGATCTGGCATTGATTGGCTGACAACTTGTCCAAGAACCAGTGCGGAAACGTCTTTGGTCTACATGTTCCGTGCCGATTTTGTAACCTTGCTGTAACAAATAGCGTACTTGCTCTATTGTTTCTGCACTCAAACTACCGCTTGCCACTTCACTACTCCTTTCTAGCTCTAAAACAGTAATGCCATTACTTGTAGAAGATTTTTTTATTTCATCCCGAATGGGTGTAATACATTTACTATCCGCAACGCACAAATATCCAGCTCGCAGTGCCTGATTAATTCCCACTACATGATGGGTAAATTCCTGATCCTGCGATTGGACATCTGGTAAACGGTCAGCTTGCTGCTGATTAGTAATGATCGCTCCCGAAGGCACATATTTACCAGGGGGAATTTCTACATCTTGAATCAAAGCGTGCATCATCACGATGCAACCTGCACCCACCCTGGCATTAAATACCGTAGAGCGAAAGCCTATAAAAGAATTATCCCCAACATAAGCAGGCCCGTGAATTAGGGCCATATGGGTAATGGAAGCATTTTTACCAATCCACACCGAGTATTCTTCTTGGTCATCACCAATTACTCGGCCTTGCTCCAACCCATGAATTACTACACCATCTTGAATATTAGTATTTTCACCAATGAAAAAAGGTGTACCTTCATCCGCTCTAATCGAAGTCCCCGGAGCAACGATTACATTTGCACCTATTCGCACGTCTCCAATCACCTTGGAGAAAGAATGTACAAATGTGCTTTCATGGATTGTTGGCTCAGCTAAGTTCCTCGACCACGGGGTTGGGGGTGCCACCGTGCTGCTGACTGCCATTGCGAGATTCCTCCTAAAATTGTCAATTGTCAGTTGTCAGTTGTCCTTTGTTATTTGTCCTTTGTCATTTGTCCTTTGCCATAATTTTTGGGACTAATGAACAGTAACTAATGACTAATGACCAATAACTAATGACCAATGACTAATGACTAACGGTATTGGTCTTTTTTGCTGTAAATGAGACGATCTTCAACATGAATAGTATCAATTATCGCCACCACTGCCGCATCTAACGGACGATTTTCGTTGCCAGGAACTTGACGAGCTGCACTACCACGACTGAAAAGTACCCATTCGTCTACTCCTGCGCCAACAATATCCGCTGCTACCTCGTATTTTTGCAGGAGGTTTCCTTCTTCATCTACTAATTGCAACAACAGTAGTTTCACACCTCTAAGACTTGGTTCTTTTTGCGTGCTAACTACTGTGCCACGAACTTTAGCAATTTGCATTACAAATTATGGTCTTCTGCCGAAAGGACGAATGGCGTTGACATTTTCCCGGAACTGCTCTACATCTTCTGTATAACGAATTGGCAGGACATACTCCAAGTTTTCGTGAGGACGAGCAATGATATGGGTAGACAGCACTTGTCCGCCGTTAACTCGCTTCACAGATTCTACCCCAGCAGCTACTGAGGCTTGAACTTCCGATACATCTCCCCGCACAATAACTGTAACGCGACCACTACCAATTTTTTCGTAGCCTACTAAGGTAACGCGAGCTGCTTTCACCATCGCATCTGCAGCTTCTACTACTGCGGGAAAGCCTAGCGTTTCTACCATTCCTACTGCAATTGACATTAGTTTTAATCCTTAATGAAAGTTTTTAACTCTGGACAACAAAAGCACTCAAGAAGGCAACCCCGTTAATGATGATTTTTTAATGGGTTTTTAAGTGCGGAACTGTTCTACGGCTTCGGTATACCGAATCGGTAATACATATTCGAGGTTTTCATGAGGACGGGCAATGATGTGAGTTGATACTACTTCCCCACCATTCACTCTTCTGGCTGCTTCTACCCCAGCGGCAACCGAGGCTTGCACTTCCGATACGTCTCCCCGCACAATTACAGTGACTCGTGCGCTACCAATTTTTTCATATCCTACTAATGTTACACGGGCGGCCTTCACCATCGCATCAGCAGCTTCTACTACTGCGGGGAAGCCTTTGGTCTCAATCATTCCAACTGCAATTGGCATCGCAGAACTCCTACAAAATTAATCCAATCAGTACTGAACTTTGAAATTTTTGACGGGGAAGCTCATCTTGAGCTAAGAAAACACTTCCAAAATAAGCATAGGAAAGCTTGGCGTTCCTGGCAATATAAATCACTATAATAGTTTATAATAAAATAGTTTAAGAAAACTTAACAAAAATTAATGCTGTCATTTGGTTAATGAAATTTCACGGATTGCTAGAGCGGTCAATTAAGCTTTATAATTTTTTAATTACATTTGTCAAACTTCTATTAATAAAGTTTGTAATTTATTCTCAAGAGAGTTGACAGAAGCCTAGATCCTGTACCTGAGCTAGCTTTCATGGATTTATCTAGTGTTTCCAACTAGAGTATAAAAATAAGATAAGTTTTACTAATAATACATATAAATTGAAAATGTAAAAGTAAAAATTCCCATACTACAATTCAACTGTAGTTTAGGAATTAAATATTTTTTATCTGTTATATTCACTTTTCCTCTCGATCTAATGTCAAGCTAATTAGAGAAAATATATTTAATAAAAGTCGTTTTAAAACAAGGCATTCCATACTGAGTCGTCAAAGGAAATTTAAATGGATCATTTTCTCTACATCACAAGTTGGTTTGTGCCTTTTTATGGTTTAATAGGTGCTATTTTGGCTTTGCCTTGGTGCATGGGAATTATTCGCCGAACAGGGCCAAGACCAGCAGCATACTTCAACTTGTTGACGACCATTGCGGCATTCATCCATAGCCTGTTGATATTTCAAAACATCTGGGATAAAGAGCCAGAAACTGTACTGATTAACTGGTTTAAAGTCGCAGATTTGGATTTATCCTTTGCCTTAGATATTTCACCCGTCAGTGTTGGGGCAACGGTTTTAATTACTGGGTTAAGTTTTCTAGCACAAACTTACGCCCTAGGCTACATGGAAAAAGACTGGGCATTGGCACGGTTTTTTGGACTGATCGGATTTTTTGAGGCGGCGCTGAGTGGTTTAGCTATTAGCGATTCTCTATTTCTCAGCTATGCCCTGTTGGAAGTACTAACGCTTTCCACCTATTTATTGGTGGGATTTTGGTATGCACAACCCTTAGTTGTAACAGCAGCGCGGGATGCATTTTGGACAAAACGGGTCGGAGACTTGTTACTGCTGATGGGGGTAGTGACCCTTTCTTACCTAGCAGGTAGTTTGAACTTTTCTGATTTATCTGAATGGGCACAAACAGCTAGCTTAGATACAGCCACTTCTGCGTTACTAGGATTAGCTTTAATTGCTGGGCCTGCTGGTAAATGCGCTCAATTCCCCCTCCATCTGTGGTTAGACGAAGCAATGGAAGGGCCGAACCCAGCCTCAATTTTGCGGAACTCATTGGTAGTAGCTGGTGGTGCTTATGTATTATTTAAAATGCAGCCTTTGTTGGCCCTGTCTCCAGTGGCTTTGAATGCCTTGGTAATTATGGGTACGGTGACCGCAATTGGTGCAACATTAGTGTCCTTAGCGCAAATTGATATTAAGCGGGCACTATCTCATTCCACTAGTGCATACATGGGCTTGGTATTTTTGGCAATGGGTTTACAGCAAGGGGGTGTAGCCTTGATGTTGCTGTTAACTCATGCGATCGCTAAAGCCCTATTATTCATGAGTTCGGGTTCTATTATCTCTACTACCCACACCCAAAACCTCACAGAAATGGGTGGTTTGTGGTCGCGCATGCCAGCTACAACCACTGCCTTTGTTGTAGGTTCAGCGGGGATGGTCACACTACTACCACTAGGCAGCTTTTGGGCAATGCTGGCTTGGGCTGATGGCTTTGTGAATATTAGCCCTTGGGTGATTGGTGTATTGGTGATAGTTAATGGCTTAACAGCACTCAATTTAACTCGGGTATTTAGGTATATTTTCTGGGGTACACCACAACAAAAAACCCGCCGTGCGCCAGAAGTTGGTTGGCAGATGGCATTCCCGATGGTGACCTTGACTATCTTTACGCTGTTATTACCCGTAATCCTACAGCAATGGTACTTACTTCCTAGTTGGGAAAGTATTAATTGGTATGTAGTAGGGATATTAGTTTCCTCAACCTTGGTAGGGGTAGCAATCGGCTCGGTGATTTATCTAGACAAAGCATGGTCGAGGTCAAGAATCCTGGCATGGAGATTTCTCCAAGACTTGTTGGGTTATGACTTCTACATTGACCAAGTGTATAAAGTGACTGTAGTCAGTGCCGTAGCGATACTATCGAAAATTTCTGCATGGAGCGATCGCTATGTGATTGATGGCTTAGTTAACTTGGTTGGGTTTGCCGCCATTCTCAGCGGGCAAGGTTTAAAATACAGCATTTCTGGACAATCCCAAGGTTATATGCTGACTATCCTCTTCGTTGTCAGCGTCCTGGGCTTTTTCATTAGCTGGTCATTAGGGCTACTGGATAAGTTGCCTTTTTAGTCATTTGTCATTGGTCATTTGTCAATAGGCAATAATCATTTATCGCCTCTGCTTCCTCTCTGCCCTCTTTCCTCATATCCTTAACTAGTTCTGTGTATGCTGAGTGCGTTGATTTTAGTGCCACTAATTGGTGCTGTTGTAATTAGCTTATGGCCCCCGGGGATTAATGGTAAAAACTCCCGTGGCATAGCTTTGGTAGTTGCCAGTATCGCCTTTGTGTGGTCGATAATTTTAGCAATTCAATTTAATCCTGGAGAAATTAGCCAACAGTTTGTAGAATTCTTACCTTGGGTAGATGCTTTAGGTTTAAATTATGATTTAGGGGTAGATGGCTTATCCCTGCCTTTGCTAGTTTTGAATGGCTTATTGACTTGCATTGCCATTTACAGCAGCGATGAATCTCTGCAACGTCCGAGATTGTACTACTCTTTAATACTGCTGCTAAGTGCTGGGGTAACTGGCGCTTTTATCGCCCAGGATTTACTGCTATTTTTCCTGTTTTATGAAGTTGAACTCATACCCCTATATCTTTTGATTGCAATTTGGGGTGGTGAAAAACGGGGTTATGCAGCTACCAAATTCCTAATTTATACTGCTCTTTCTGGGATTTTGATTTTAGCCAGCTTCTTAGGCATGGTATGGCTGAGTGGTGCGCCTACCTTTGCTCTCGGCTCTTTGAATGCCACGACTCTACCATTAGCAACGCAACTTTTGTTACTAGCTGGAGTTTTAGTTGGTTTTGGCATTAAGATTCCGCTAGTTCCCTTCCATACATGGTTGCCCGATGCTCACGTGGAAGCTTCTACACCAATTTCTGTGCTATTGGCTGGGGTACTTTTGAAATTAGGGACTTATGGCTTACTGCGCTTTGGTATGAACTTATTGCCAGAAGCTTGGGCTTATTTAGCTCCTTGGTTAGCGAGTTGGGCTGTAGTCAGTGTACTTTATGGTGCATCTTGTGCGATCGCCCAAAAAGATATGAAAAAAATGGTGGCATATAGTTCCATTGGACACATGGGCTATATCCTTTTAGGGGCGGCAGCAGCTACGCAGTTAAGCATCTTAGGCACTGTAATGCAGATGATTAGCCACGGCTTGATTTCTGCACTGCTGTTTTTGCTGGTAGGAATTGTGTATAAAAAAGCTGGTAGCCGCAACCTCGATGTCATCCGCGGACTGCTCAATCCAGAACGGGGTATGCCCGTAATTGGCAGCTTAATGGTTTTAGGAGTTATGGCCAGTGCGGGGATACCAGGAATGATCGGGTTTATTTCCGAATTTGTCATCTTCCGTGGTAGTTTCCCAGCTTTTCCAGTGCAGACCTTGTTATGTATGATTGGTACAGGTTTAACTGCCGTGTACTTCTTAATCCTGGTGAATAAAGCCTTTTTTGGACGCTTATCTGAGCAAGTTGTCAATCTACCAAGGGTATATTGGAGCGATCGCCTACCATCGATAGTATTAGCTGTAGTGATTGTAATTTTTGGTATCCAACCCTCTTGGTTAGCGCGCTGGACTGAACCAACAATCACAGCAATGGTGAATACACAAAACACCTTAGTCACTGTGGCATTGGATCATCAAAGCAAAAATTAAAATAACAGATTGGGTTTGTAGTCTTGCATCATCCTGACGACAAACTCAATCATATATTTGGTAGGTGATGACTAATTAATAATTGATAAAGATAGATAAAAACTACTTAATTTCCCCATTTTAATAAAAAATACACCTTGAAAAAATCATATTTTAAATTACTAGGAGAAACTGCCAATGGTCACAATCAAAAAGAAACCATATAACAACCCTTTAGGTGAGTTTATCAAGCGTTTGCAAACAGGAGAAGCACTACTTGCTGATAGCCCACAGAACGTTTTAGAAGTGGTTGGCATTCTTAAAAGCTATGGCGTAGTTTTAGATGCTTACTCCAATAATCTCATCTACATTGCCGAACATCAATTTTTAGTATTTTTTCCCTTTTTTAAATACTTTAATGGGGAATTTAGTTGGCAAAAATTATTTCGTCATTGGTGGCATGACCGAATTAATTTTGAATATGCCGAATATTGTATGAAGTCCATGATGTGGCATGGCGGCGGTGGACTAGACACATATTTAGATACAAAAGAATTTCAAGTAGCAGCCCAAGCGGTAATTGCTGCTAAATTTAAAAACAATCCTTTTGTCCAAGGAATGCACCAACTGTTTCCTGACTTCTTAATTGAACAGTTGCGTGTCTCTGCATATTACAGCGGTTTGGGACAATTTTGGCGGGTAATGGCTGATATCTTCTTGAGTTTATCAGACCTATATGACCAAGGAAAAATCAAAACAATTCCCGAAGTTGTAGAACATATTAAAGCAGGTTTAGTTGCTGATGCTAGTAAGCCAATTACTTATGCAGTCAAAATTGATAACAAAGTTTATGAACTCCTACCTAAGAAACTTGGTTTAACCTTCTTAGCAGACACAGCAATACCTTATGTAGAAGCCGTTTTCTTCCGGGGCACACCTTTCTCTGGCACAGTTACATATAATGCCCAAGCATATCAAATTCCCCCCGATCAAGCGCGCTTTCAATATGGTGCATTATATGCAGATCCTTTACCTATTGGTAGCGCGGGTATTCCTCCCACTTTATTAATGCAGGATATGCGGCATTATTTACCAGAGTATCTACATGAAGTGTATCGCCGCAGTCGTCGCGGTGAAGATGATTTGCTAGTGCAAATTTGTATTACTTTCCAAAAGTCAATGTTCTGTGTAACTACAGCCACAATTTTGGGATTAATGCCTTATCCTTTAGATAGCGAAGATCCATCAGAACAACAAGCTAATCAAGTTTATTTAGAAAAGTGGATGGAACGTTTCAAAACTTCTCGCTTGTTAGAAGTTAATAAATGAAAAATTCTACCCACAAGTGGGCATAGGGCATAGGAAAAAGTTACTGTGTCCCGCCATAAACCTGAAGCGATGGGGTGAGTATCCCTGTTCATCGAATACGGTTCGGATAAGACAAATCGATTGACGTTTAAATCCTGTAGAGACGCGATGAATCGCGTCTCCACAACCCCAAAATCACGACGAAAAATTAACAGAACCGTATTGCCTGTTCATCCATAAGGAAATAAAGTTTCCCCTCGCTTTCAATAATTGAGGGATATATCCTGTGCGTTAGGCTTACGCCTAACGCACAGGATATATGGTAATAAGATTCCAATTACCGATTACCAATTACCCATTACCTATTTGCCAAATATTGATACATCTGCCAACGCGCATCTACTTCCGCTTGCGCTTGTTCTAGCAATTGTTTGGCAACTTCTGGCTTACTCTTGGTGAGCATTTTGAAGCGATTTTCTTGATACATTGATTGCTCTACCGATTGCTTTGGTGCTTTCATATCCAATTGCAAGGGATTCTTACCCTGTTTCTGCAATTCAGGATTATACCTATACAGCAACCACCTTCCAGATTCTATCAAAGATTTTTGGTGATTCATGCCTGTGGTCATGTTGATGCCGTGAGCGATGCAATGGCTGTAAGCAATAATCAACGATGGGCCGTTAAAGGCTTCGGCTTCTAAAAATGCTCTTAGGGTATGTTCATCTCTAGCGCCTAAAGCTACACTCGCTACGTAGACATTCCCGTAGGTCATGGCGATTAAGCCTAAGTCTTTTTTCGGCGCAGGCTTACCACTGGCAGCAAATTTGGCGACGGCGGCTTTTGGGGTGGCTTTTGATGATTGTCCACCCGTGTTGGAATATACTTCTGTATCCATTACCAGGATATTCACATTGCGACCACTAGCTAAAACATGGTCGATACCGCCAAAGTCAATATCATACGCCCAGCCATCACCGCCGACAATCCAAACGCTTTTCCTCACTAGGTAATCTGCAATCGATTTTAGATTTTGGATTTTAGATTTTAGATTGAAGTCTGATGAGGAATTGATGATTTCATCTAGTCGTTTCTTCAACAACTCTACTCGTTCTCGTTGTTCCCAAATGTCAGCTTCGGTGGTTTGTGTGGCTTTGAGGATGGCGTTAATCAGATTATCGTCGATTTCACCGCTGAATTTTTGCAGTAATTCCGCAGCAAATTCCGCTTGCTTATCTAAAGAAAGGCGGAAACCATAACCAAACTCAGCGTTATCTTCAAATAAGCTATTCGACCAAGCTGGGCCTCTACCTTCAGCGTTAGTTGTCCAAGGGGTTGTGGGTAAATTTCCGCCGTAGATAGAAGAACAACCAGTTGCATTGGCAATGACTGAGCGATCGCCAAACAATTGGGTTAATAATTTTAAGTAGGGTGTCTCGCCACAACCAGCACAAGCACCAGAAAATTCAAATAATGGTTCTTGCAGTTGTTGTTGGCGAATTTGGTTGAGTTTGAGTTGTCTGCGGTCGGGATTGGGCAAACTTAAGAAGAAATCCCAGTTTTTGCGTTCTTGTTCCCGCAAAGGTAGCTGCTTTGCCATGTTAATGGCTTTTTTCAATGGCTCAGTTTTATTTTTGGCTGGGCAGACATTTACACAAATCGCGCAGCCTGTACAATCTTCTGGAGCTACCTGAATGGTAAATTTCTGATTAGCAAAGTCTCTATCTTTCGCATCAACTGACTTAAAGCTGGGGGGTGCATTCAGCAATTCACTTGGTTGATAAGCTTTCGCACGGATGGCGCTGTGAGGACAAACCATCACACATTTACTACATTGAACGCAGACATCCTCATCCCAAACCGGAATTTCTTGAGCAACATTGCGCTTTTCCCACTTGGTTGTACCTGTGGGGAAGGTACCATCAGGAGGTAAGGTGCTGACAGGTAAATCATCACCTTCCCAAACCATAATTTTACCCAGAACTTCCCGGACAAATTCTGGGGCTTGGTCGAGTAATGGGGAATTTTCGCTTTGAAATTGGGGATAGTGAATTGTTTGGGGGATGTCTACCTTATGCAAGTTAGCCAGGGTATTATCTACGGCTTGCAGATTCATCCGCACAACTTCTACGCCTTTTTTACCGTAGGTTTTCTCAATCGCTTGCTTAATTTTGGTAATTGCTTCTTCCTGTGGTAAAACGTTAGCTAAGGCAAAGAAGCACACCTGCATAATGGTGTTAATTCTCCCACCCATTCCGCTATTCCGGGCTACTTGGTTAGCATTAATTACATATAACTTCAGGTGCTTGTCGATAATTTGCTGCTGCACCTTTACAGGTAAATGTTGCCAAATAGTATCCGCATCGTATGGACTATTTACTAAAATAGTCGCCCCAGGAATCGCTGCTTTGAGAATGTCAATGTTTTCTAAAAATCCCCAATGGTGACAACCAATAAAGTTGGCTTTGTCAATGAGGTATGTTGACCGAATAGGTTGCGGGCCGAAGCGTAGGTGAGAAACCGTCATCGAACCGGATTTCTTGGAGTCGTAGACAAAGTAGCCTTGGGCGTAGTTGTCGGTTTCTTCCCCAATAATCTTAATTGAGTTTTTGTTTGCCCCCACTGTACCATCAGAACCTAAGCCGTAAAACATTGCCCGGACAACATTATCAGCTTCCGTGGAGAAATTCGGGTCAAAGCTTAGGGATGTATGGCTAACATCATCATTAATCCCAATAGTAAAGTGATTTTTCGGCGTAGGTAAAGCCAGGTTATCAAAAACGCCCTTCACCATCGCCGGGGTAAATTCTTTCGAGGATAAACCGTAGCGACCACCGATGATTTTAGGAGATGAGGGGGATGAGGGGGATGAGGGGGATGAGGGAGATGAGGCTTTTCCTGTTTCCCATCCTTCATGAATGGCGGTGACTATATCTAAATAAAGTGGTTCGCCGGCGCTACCTGGTTCTTTGGTGCGGTCGAGGACGGCGATCGCTTTTACACTATTAGGTAATGCTGCGATAAATCTTTCGACATCAAAGGGGCGGAATAGTCTAACTTTGACGACACCAACTTTTTCGCCCTGGTTGTTGAGGTAATCTACGGTTTCATGGACGGTTTCACAGCCGGAACCCATAATTACAATTACCCGTTCGGCATCCGGTGCGCCATGATATTCATAGATTTGATAATACCTGCCAGTGCGATCGCCAAATTCATCCATCAAGCGCTGGACAATGGCGGGGGTGGCGCTGTAGTAAGGGTTAGCACCTTCACGGGCTTGGAAATAGATATCGGGGTTTTGGGCTGTACCCCGCAATACTGGACGGTCGGGGGTGAGAGCGCGGCTGCGATGGGCTAATATGAGATTGTCATCGATGAGCGATCGCAAATCATCATCCGCAAGCAGTTTCACTTTCTGCACTTCATGGGAGGTGCGGAAGCCATCGAAGAAGTGCATAAACGGAACTCGCGCCTCTAAAGTCGCCGCATAGGCGATGAGGGCAAAATCCAGATTTTCCTGCACCGAAGCCGAACATAGCAGCGCAAAGCCAGTTGCGCGAGCTGCCATCACATCACTATGATCGCCGAAAATAGATAAAGCATGAGTCGCTAAAGAACGTGCTGCAACGTGAATTGTTGTACTTGTTAATTCCCCAGCAATTTTGTAGAGATTGGGAATCATCAACAATAATCCCTGAGATGCGGTGAAAGTAGTACTCAGGGAACCTGTTTGCAACGCCCCATGTACCGCACCAGCCGCGCCACCTTCACTTTGCATCTGCACCACACTGGGAACAGTACCCCAGAGGTTAGGGCGATTTTCAGCCGCCCAAGCATCCGCCCATTCACCCATTGTTGAGGAGGGGGTGATGGGATAAATGGCAATTACTTCATTTAATTTGTAAGCAATACGGGAGACAGCTTCATTCCCGTCAATAGTAGCAAAGGTTTTGTTCATCATTTACTCCTGCCTTGTCAGCCAGATGCGAAAATAGCCACATTGCTCAGTAGAGGGGCATAAATAAACGTCAAGAGTCCATAATTTGGACTCTTTTTTCCAGTCATTGCCAACTAGGTTTTATTTATAACTGCCTGCTACTAAAAATTAGGGAATGTATGAATAGATAAATTAGAGTGAGCCAATCCCAGGCAATAGTATTTCTCAATATTCTCTTTTAAAGAACTGTCTTCTGCTCAAGTTAAAATTACAATTTGTGGGCAGATTTTAGCTCTATATTTATCTCTAATTTCCTATGATTATCTCATAAGGTTTCTATATATATTTATATATATTAATTTTGTACTCAATATAAACTTAACCTCTAGGCTATGCATTTCAGGCGAAAGATGAATGTTTTGGGGGTAGAGGTTCGAGAATTAAATATCTAAAAATTTTTGCTGTCTTACCTAAAAAAATAAAAATTTTTTGTACATTTTATAGCAATCTCATATTTGTCGATTGAATGTTTAATTACTTGTAAGTATTATTTAAAAGCAAAAGTCCAAAGTCAATCGTAACTTTTGACTCTGGACTTTTTAGCTGCGACTGCATTGATGAAAATTACTGCAACTTTTAGGCGTATTAACCGATCAGCCTCATCTTCAGTAACGCCAAGTTCTAAGCTATATTTCATCTGAGGCGTGTAGTAACCTGTAGTCTTTAGTAAGTTTTGTCAGTCGCTCAATTTTTTTGTTTGCATCCCTAGATAAGGGAATGTACAGTCCAGTAGAAATTAATCCTGTGACAGCTGTCACATTTGCCTGAGTTGCGTTGTTAAATAGTATCAGGAAGCCAGCTAATAAACTCATCGCAATGGAAGCTGCGATCGCAATACAAGCTAAAGTGTAGCTTAAACGAGCTTGGTAACAATGCTCATCATAGGTTTTCCATTCCATCTCTTCGTAGCAATTGGCTTTTTGAGCATTGGAGCGAGAATTATTTTTGCGAGAATTGATTTTTGGGTTAATGTTTGTCATAGACTAAAAGTAAGAGTGGTATACGACTTGCTAAGAGTTGTGTAACTGCGATCGCTACCTGTTTGGGAGGTGAGAGAACCAAGCGGGTAGCGTCAGAAAAATATTGTTGCTGCTGGTAACAAGCTGGAGTAATAATGCTTTCCTCCTTGGTATTAAATAAATTTCTTGGGGAGGAAAGCATATTTATTTCCGCACTAAAAATGACAGTCAAATCTAGATATCCGTTAGCTTATTTTTGCACTACAGACTCTAGGATCATTGCTGCGGCGAACAAGCAGAGTAACAGGAGTGCTAATCTGCCTAACCATTGCCCAATCAGGGGTAGCAACATGATAGTAATATGTGACGCTCCTAAACTCATCGACATTACACAGGCTATAGCCAAGCCTGATGTAAACAGGAGGAGGTATTTCAAAATTCTTGATGCTAACCGAAATAAGAAATTGTTTTCCTGTTGAGTTTTCATGGTTTTTGTTCCAAATAATTACTGATTTAATAGAGAATTTAGCCCTAAAAAATTAGACAGAAAAAGCTAATTAACTAACTTTTCCTGCCTTGTAAAAAATCACAATTTATCAGGGCTAAGGATTGAAAAATTCTGAGTTGTTTCATCTTTCCCTTGGCTAGTCATCACAACTATGCCTATTTTTGAGGAAAGATATATACTTATTCAGTTTTGGAGTAGTTATTCAATTGTTTAGATATTTCGTATTCAGTTGTGCTGTGACTCGCTTCTTCCTCCTCAACCCACCAACTTTGTAAATCTTCCTTACTGATGACATACCGATAATGAGTAGAACCCATGATCGTCACGGCTATGAGGTCACGCTTAATTCGTTCACTTTTGATTTCTATGTGACCAAAGCCAGTTTCATGCCAACAACTTAGAAGAATTACCAGCAGTCGAGTCACCATTTTGTCAACTTCGTTCGCTTGGCTAGTTTCTCCGGGCATAGTATGGAACCTTAATGGTAAACCAGTGCTAGACCCTCAATCAGAAATTAAAAATGTGTCAAGCGTTCAATTAAAGAAGGCTGTCACTTTTGTGAGTGAGAATCTGCCGGGGTATTTGCTTTACGTAACTGTGCGGAAAAAACTTAATTATCTTTTCCTGACGACTAAGTGTCGTATTGTGTGACAATCATCTCATGTGTCTTTGAATGCTGTCAAGTAGGATCTTCATGGAAATTTTACTGAAAATCTCCTGATTTATGCTTAAGTAATTTAGTATCAAAAAAGAAAAATCAAGATTCTCGTACAAGTGACAGGTGTCACAAGTTGTTTTAAGCGGTAAGCTATTCTCAGTCACTAAATCCTATGTTGGGTGGATAGCCACAAACCAGATGAATCAACAACAGTTGAACGAAACCTTCTTGAAACTAACACCACGCCGCCAAGAGGTATTGCGTTTAGTTTTGGCTGGGGAGTTAGACGACGATGCGATCGCCCAAGTACTCAACATTAAACCAGCAACCGTCAGAAAATACTTAGAAAGGCTCTACCGAGCGTTTGATGTCAGTAAAAAATCTGAGTTAGTCACTTTGTTTGCTAAATACAAACCAGAATTTATCAGTGAATCTTCCAGCAAGATCATACCAGCGGCCCAAACAACGAACGCCGAAAGTAAACAGGATTTAGGAGAAGCACCGGATACTGTCACATTTTACGGACGCACTCAGGAATTAGATACTCTGACGCAATGGATCGTGAACGAGCATTGTCGTATGATTGCATTGCTGGGAATGGGTGGACTGGGAAAAACTGCTTTATCTGTGAGATTAGCCCAAACACTCAAGCCAGAGTTTGATTATATTATCTGGCGTAGTCTGCGAGAGACACCCCAGCTGAGTACATTACTTGATAGCATCATTAAATTCTTATCAAATCAAGAAGAAATTAATAATACAGGCGATGTTCATGAAAAAATCGCCTGTCTGATTGAACGTTTTCGCTCTTGCCGTTGTTTATTAATATTAGATAATTTTGAATCAATTCTTGCTGATGGTATGCAAGAACAGTATCGTGATGAATATCAAGAATATAGTATTTTAATTCAGCGTATTGGTGAATTACAGCATCAAAGTTGTTTATTGATCACAAGTCGTATTAAACCTCAAGAAATTGCGGTGCAAGAAGGTGAGCATTTACCAATTCGTTCTTTATTGCTGCATGGCTTGGAAAATCAAGAAGCTATCAAAGTCCTGGCAGATAAAAGACTTTTCGGTTCAGATGAAGAAATGCAGCAATTAATCGGACTATACAGTGGTAATCCTTTAGCCTTAAAAATAGTCTCTACGTTTATTCAAGATTTATTTAGCGGAAATATTTCGGAATTTTTATCCCAAGAAATTGCCCTGACTCCTTTTGTAGGTATAGAAAGCTTATTAGATAAGCAATTTAATCACTTATCGGCATTAGAACAAGAAATTATGTACTGGTTGGCAATTAATCGTGAACCAGTGTCAGTGAATGAGTTATTTGACGATCTTGCTGAGAAACCAATATATATTGATGTAATTAATGCCTTAGAAAAACTGAAACGCTCATCACTCATCGAAGCGATTGATGGCAAATTCACGTTGCAAAATGTCGTGATGGAATTTATGACTGGGATTCTCATCCGCTATGTGAGTGCTGAGCTAAACTCAGGCAAATTTCACATTTTTAATCAGTATGCTTTAATTAAGGCTACTGCTAAAGATTATGTCAGAAATTGCCAAACCCAATTAATTCTCAAACCCATTGCCAAAAATATTAATAATATTAAGCAGCAATTAGTTAAATTAATCAATAAAGACAATAAAACAATTAGAGATTTACCCAAAGGATATGCTGTGGGTAATATCTTGAATTTATTAATTTATTACAACTACAACTTATCTGGACTAGATCTATCACATTTAACTGTATGGCAAGCATATCTCCGGGGTGCAGATTTACGGAATGTGAAATTTATTGGTGCAGATTTAAATAAATCTCGATTTACTGAAGCTTTTGGCATTGTTTTGGCAGTAGCCTATAACCCCAAAAAAGCAATTATTGCTTTGGGTGATACTAAAAGTAAAATTCGTCTTAGAGATGCTAATGGTCATCAATTGCTAACTTTAGAAGGTCATACAAATTGGATTAGATCAGTAGCTTTTAGTCCTGATGGAGAAATTTTAGCGAGTGCTAGTGATGATAAAACTGTCAAATTATGGAATACCCAAACTGGACAATTTTTGAAAAAATTAGAAGGACATGATCAAAGAGTCTGGTCTGTAGCATTTAGCCCAGATGGTAAAACTGTAGCTAGTAGTAGCGAAGATAAAACTGTCAGACTCTGGGATATCCATACTGGTGAATGCTGGAAAATTCTAGAAAAACATACTCATTGGGTAAGGGGAGTGGCTTTTAGTTCTGATGGCAAAATTTTAGCCAGTGGTAGTAGTGACAGGACAGTAATTTTGTGGGATGCACAGACAGGTAATTACATCAGAACTCTGGAAGGACACCATACAGCACGGGTACGTACAGTTGCCTTTAGTGCTGATGGTAAGATTTTAGCTAGTGGTAGTGATGACCACACAATTAGACTTTGGGATGTTGATAGCGGTAACTATCTGAAAACGTTATCAGGACATACCGAAAGAGTGCGATCGCTAGCTTTTAGCCCAGCAGCAAATTCTCGCATTTTGGCTAGCGCCAGTGAAGACCATAAAGTAATTTTGTGGGATATTGATGCCAACAAACGCCACCGAATTTTATCAGAACATACAGAGAAAGTTTGGTCTGTAACTTTTACAGATCCTGAAGGGAAAACCTTAATTAGCAGTAGCGATGATAAAACTGTTAAACTTTGGGATGCTCATACAGGTGAATGCCTAAAAACTCTTCAAGGTTACACAGATTGGGCTTGGTCTTTAGTTTTTCATCTCAGTAGTAACATCTTAATTAGTGGGAACGATGATAAAACCATTAAACTTTGGAATTTAGATACTGAGGAAGCTAAATCTTTAGCAGGACATACTAATAGAATTCGTGCCGTTGCTTTAAGTCCTGATAGTAGTTTAATTGCCAGTGGTAGCGACGACCGAACTATTAGATTATGGGATGTTGAAACTGGTCAACATCGCAAAACTTTTGTAGATCATTTTGACCGGGTTCTAACTGTTGCTTTTAGTCCCAATAATCGTTATTTAGCCAGTGGTGGCGATGACAAAATATTAAGAATATGGAATATCCATACAGGTGAATATCGCCAAACCCAAGATAATCATAAAAACTGGCTCTGGTCTGTAACTTTTAGTCCAGATAGCAGCATTTTGGCTAGTGGTAGTGAAGACTGCACAATCAAATTTTGGGATGTAGAGACAGGTAAATGCCTGCAAACTCTTTATGGTCACCGTGGATGGGTGCGGTCTGTACGTTTTAGCCCCGATGGTAATACCCTGGTGAGTGGTAGCGAAGACAACACTGTTAAGCTCTGGGATGTAGCTACAGGTAAATGTATCCAAACCTTAGAAGGAAAAACTGGATGGGTGCGGACTGTAGCTTTTAGCCCCCAAGGTCGTTTTGTCGCCAGCGCCGGGGGAAACCCCATTGTGGAAATTTGGGATATCAAAACCGCTCAACTCTACCTAACTTTGAGCGGACATCAAGAAAGAATCTGGTCTGTGGTCTTTAGTGCTGATGGTCAAACTCTGGCCAGTAGTAGTGAAGATGGCACGATTATGCTTTGGCATACAGAAACAGGAGAACTGAGGAAATCACTGAAATCTCCCCGACTTTACGAAGGTATGGATATAACAGATGTGGTTAATCTCACCGCCGCACAAATAAAAACTTTAAAAAGTTTAGGAGCTAAGAAAAACGATGAGTAGAAAATTAAAAAATGCCTTGATTGGGATTACAACTTATGGGCGCAAAGACGCATTACCATTTTCTTTACCCAGTGCTTACATAGATGCTGTTCGTGCCGCTGGTGGGACTCCCATATTGTTACCACCAGGAGAAACTGAGCCAGCCAGGTTGTTAGAACCACTAGATGGATTGATTATCTCTGGTGGTGGAGATATTAACCCTGTGTCGTACAACGGCTCTGACCACCCTAGCATTTATTCTGTGGACGGCGATCGCGATGTCTTTGAACTGCAACTAGCTAAGTTTGCCCTTGAGCATCATTTGCCTGTATTTGGTATCTGTCGGGGTTTGCAAATTCTCATTGTCGCTTCTGGCGGTACTCTCATTCCCCATTTACCAGAGGTATATGGTACTTCAGTTTTGCATCGCTTAGATCCTGAACCTGGAAGGCGTTTATCAACAGAACACATGGTCAAAATTAGTGCCGAAAGCCGTTTAGCTGACTGTGTACAAAATACTCACATATCTGTAGTGTCTTGGCACCACCAAGCTGTACACCAAGTACCCCCAGGATGGCGTGTTGTTGCTCATGCTTTAGAAGATGAAGTCATTGAAGCCGTAGAACATGAAGATCATCCTTGGGCTATTGGCGTGCAATGGCATCCGGAGCTTTCAGTCAACGATCCAAATCACCAAAGAATTTTTCAAGCTTTTATTCAAGCAACTTATACTAAACAACGTTTATTAATAGCTTGAATTATCATTAAATGCTGAATTGATTAAATAATAAATTTGATTTTGGAGAAATTAGGCACACATCAAGGAGGTTTATTTTCTGTTCCCTGTTCCCTCTCTCTTATAATAAATCTTCTAACCCAGACCAAAATTTATCTAACCCCGTAGCCATCATTTTTGCCCCTGCAATTGTTGGTTCTAATAATTTTGGTGAATTATCAAGAATAATAGTGGTTAATTCCTTTGCTTCTTGAGCGTGCCTTTCTTCTACACCTTGTTCAAAACATTCAGCAAAATACTGCTCTTGTTGAATAAATGGAAAACAATGAGATAGAGAATTCATCAATGCTTCCATCCAATCATGGGCAAACATTTCAATGACGCACCAAGGGCCTAAAGATTGAGGGTAAATTCTCTGAACTAAAGAAACAAAATTAGCAGTAGTTGGGTCGAGTATTTTTTGTAATTCATCTAGACTGCCAAAATTTTCGTCAGAGATGATAAATTTTGCTCCCATATTGGCAAATGCTCGACTCAATTGATAGTGATGAGTATCGCCACCTTGTAAGCTATCATCATCACTAATAATTCTCAGCTTTCGTACCCGTAATGCCGGGCTATCTAGGTGAGGTACAAAATACACCATGACACGAGTTGCATGGCAAGCTGCTTGGTACCTTAAATATATTTGTCCTAATAAATCTGGAGAACACAGCTTCTCTGGTGGCAATATAGCCAAACGAGAAAAAAAAGGATGTTTGGATGGGAGATATTGTTGGTAAATTGTATCTAAAACTTCATTAAATAAATCTGTAGCATTTTGAGTGTGCATTTTAAATAAAAATAAGGTTTAAGTCTATGCAATAAATTTTATAAAAAATAGTATTTTTTTGCTGCTTATTTCATAATTTTTCATACTTTCTCTCATTTATTTTTTATTTCTTAAAAAGATTTTCCTGGTTAATTTAAAAACAGAATTTTTGCTAAAAGTATCTGAAATCTTAAACTTTAATTTTACGTAAATAGTAAAAATATGAAGCTGAGAAAAAAAGCTCTCAGCTCATGAATGCTGTCATCAAGAAATCCTCATTGCGATCGCTATGGGAAATAAAGCCGATAAATGAGGAAATGGGCAATTTTTGAGATTTGAGCCGACCCAAAGCGCGATCGCTGCCCTTAATTACTGCCACCCAAAGTCCCAAACTAAGCTAAAATTCAAGCATAGTAAGCATTTCCCGGTCATAATGCCCCATGCTTGAGACTTTGCAAATCCAACTTTACAAACTAGAACAATTTGCCAATGCCCTAGTCTCTAATCAGCTGGGACACCTTAGTGTGGTAAGTATTGGCATTATTTTCGTGGCTGGTTTACTCACCAGTCTCACGCCCTGTATGCTTTCTATGCTGCCAATTACCATTGGTTATATCGGCGGTTATGAAGCTAAAAGTCGTCTGCAAGCAGCCGCTCAATCAACTTGGTTTGCGCTAGGATTAGCCACCACATTAGCAGGGCTAGGGATAGTAGCGGCTTTTGTGGGCAAAGTTTACGGTCAAGTGGGAATGGGTTTGCCGATAATTGTCAGTATTATCGCCATTCTCATGGGGCTGAACTTGTTGGAAGCACTACCTCTGCAGTTTCCCTCTTTAGGTGAAACAAATTGGATTTCCCAAGATTTACCCCCAGGAGTGCGTTCCTACTTGATAGGTTTAACTTTTGGTTTAGTTGCGTCACCTTGTAGTACCCCAGTTTTGGCAAGCTTGCTGGGTTGGGTGGCTAATACTCAAGACTTAATTTTAGGTGCGGTGTTGCTCATTGCTTACACAGCAGGTTATGTAGCACCATTAATTTTGGCAGGTACATTTACAGCAGCAATTAAAAGGCTACTGGAATTACGTCGCTGGTCTGGTTGGATTAACCCAGTTAGCGGTGTGCTGTTAGTTGGGTTTGGTGTATTTTCCTTAATTTCGCGGATTCCGTTTGGAAGTTTTTAAGCAATGACAACAGACAATTCCACGACCACAGAATTAAGTTGGTGGTCAATACCTGGGCGCTTTTTGCGGCGAGAGTTTTTACCTGTACTAACAGATTTACGGTTAGCGATCGCGCTTTTACTGCTGATCGCACTATTTAGCATTAGCGGTACTGTCATCGAACAAGGTCAGTCACCAGCATTCTACCAAGCTAACTACCCAGAACACCCTGCTTTATTTGGTTTCCTCAGTTGGAAGGTAATTCAAGTAGTGGGGTTAGACCATGTATATCGTACTTGGTGGTTTCTCAGCTTACTAGTTTTATTTGGTACTAGTTTGACTGCTTGTACTTTTACGCGCCAAATTCCCGCCTTAAAAGCTGCTCAAAGGTGGAAATATTATGAAGAACCGCGACAATTTCAAAAATTAGCTTTGAGTGCGGAACTAGATACAGGTTCCTTAGATAGCCTCATCCCCATATTACAAAAACAGCGTTATAAAATTTTTCAAGAAAAAGACGATATTCTTTACGCCCGTAAAGGAATAGTGGGACGCATTGGGCCGATTATCGTTCATATCGGCATCGTCACTATTTTATTGGGGGGAATTTGGGGAGCAATGACTGGGTTTATGGCCCAAGAAATGGTTGCTAGCGGCGATACATTTCAGGTAAAAAATATTGTAGATGCTGGGCCTTTGGCATCATCTCAAGTTCCTAAAGATTGGTCTGTTAGAGTTAATCGGTTTTGGATTGACTACACCCCTACAGGTGGAATTGACCAGTTTTACTCAGATATGTCTGTGTTAAATCAGCAAGGGCAAGAAGTTGACCACAAAAAGATTTTTGTCAACGAACCTTTGCGATATCACGGTGTCACTTTTTATCAAACAGATTGGGGACTAGCGGGGGTTCGCATTCAATTTAATAACAGCCCCATTTTTCAACTACCAATGGCACAACTAGATACTAATGGTGCAGGGCGAATTTGGGGTACTTGGATTCCCACAAAACCAGATTTAAGCGCAGGTGTTTCTTTAATTGCTAAAGACTTACAAGGGATGGTGTTAATTTACGATGCTACTGGTAAATTAATTGATACTGTCCGTGCGGGAATGTCTACCCAAGTGAATGGCGTAACCCTGAAAATTTTAGAAGTCATCGGTAGCACTGGCTTACAAATTAAAGCCGATCCAGGGATTCCCATTGTTTACACCGGCTTTGCCTTACTGATGTTGGGTGTAGTGATGAGTTACTTTTCTCACTCCCAAATTTGGGCATTACAAAAAGGCGATCGCCTTTTTGTTGGTGGTAAAACTAATCGCGCCCAAGTTGCTTTTGAACAACAAGTTTTGGAAATTTTAGATAGCTTGAGTAATCATGCAAATGATCAGCAAGTAATTACTCAACCTCGCCCAAGTTAATACCGCTGATTTCAGGTTAATGAATTACACAGGTAGGGACATGGCATCTACAATATTTTGGTACATTCAATAATCTTACTGGTGCCATGCCCCTACATAAAATTTATTTGTCTTCACCATTATTTGCATTGGAATAACAGATAAATTCAAAATTACGACTTTTGGCATTTTCGTATATCACTCTAGATGGTTAAAAAGGGCAATAAGTATTGTTAATATCTATTAGTTGATAGAATTTTTGGCAAAATATCTAGAATGTCAACTGCTTTAATTACAGGTGCCTCTAGTGGTATTGGTAGAGCCTTTGCCCAAGAACTAGCTGCACGTAATACAAATCTTGTTTTAGTAGCTCGTTCAGAAGAGAAACTGCATCAACTTACTCAAGAAATCCAAAAAAATTATCAAGTTAAAATTGAAGTTATAGTTAAAGATTTAACAGAGCCTAATGCTGCTCAAGCAGTGTTTGCAGCTACCCAAGCAAAGGGATTAACTATTGACTTATTAATTAATAATGCTGGGTTTGGTGATTATGGAGAATTTGCTAGCTCTGATGGTGAAAAGCAAGTAAAGATAGTGCAATTAAATATTCTATCTTTAGTAGATTTAACCCATAAATTTCTACCTTTGATGCGGCAACGTCAATCAGGTAGCATTATTAATGTATCTTCAATTACGGCATTTCAGCCGATGCCTTATCTTTCGGTTTATGCTGCAAGCAAAGCTTTTATTTTGAGTTTTAGTCAAGCATTATGGGCAGAAAATCGCCCTTATGGTATTCGTGTTCTTGTTACTTGTCCAGGGCCGATAGAAACTAACTTTTTTGCTGAAGCTAATTTCCCTCCCGCTTTAGCAGGTAATACAAATCAAATGTTTACTAGTGAAGAAGTAGTACAAGCTTCTTTGAAAGCTTTGGAAAATTGGCAGCCAACTGTTGTGATTGGCGATGTGAAAACTCAAATTAGAACTACATTAGCTAGAGTAGTACCAAGAAAAATTCTGCTAAATATGTTGGCAAGAAGCTTTAAAATCTAATAATTCGTAATTCGTAATTAGATTAGGAAAAAGGAATGCAAAATATAGACAGGGGCACAAAATATTGTGCCCTTTGTAATCATTGATTTACTGAAATTATGTAAATTGGGATCAGACCTTGATTCTACTGACAATGGTTTACATAAATCTTGTTAACTGTACGCGATAACGGTCTTTTTTCGTAACAGCCACTTCCCCAACTTCTAAGCGTCCCTTACCACGAATGGCGATTAAGTCTCCGGTTTTGACTTGAGAACTAGCTTGAGAAACTTCTTTCCAGTTAACGCGCACATCACCAGAGTCAATTAAATCAACCATTTTGCTGCGAGACATTCCAAAACCAGCAGAGGCGATCGCATCTAATCTTAAAGAAGCCTCAACAGTAGTCATTTCTTTTTTCTTCGGTTCTCTAACTTTTAATTCGTTTACCTCAATCCGTTGGGTTTTTACAGGAACTGATCGCACCTGTTGAAGACTCATCTCTAAAAATTCTGCCAACTCTGGTGAGACAATTGCCTGTGCGCCTCGTTCACCCAAGACAATAATATCCCCTGTCTTTTCTCGGACAATCCCTGTCCCCAACATTGCGCCTAAAAAGTCGCGGTGTGTGGCGGTATCAAACAAAAAATTCCCAGCAATTTCTAATGCTGTTAAGGCTACTTGGGATTGAGCTAAAGGCAATTCTGCACGCGCGATCGCCAGTCTTTGGCGTTCGGCTTGGGGATATCCACCCCACGCTACTAACTGCACCTCTGTTAACCGACTAAATACGCGTTGAATTTCTGCTAATTCGGGAGGAGACAGAAAATCTGTCAACACAACTTCCCAAGTTTTAATTGCTTGTTCCGCCTGATCGATTACACGCGCTACACTATCTCGATTTTCAACGCTTTTTAAAAGTTCTTCTCTGGGCAACATTCTTAAAAATTACGAGTTTTGAGCCGCAAGTCAACAATCAAAAACTGTTGACTAATTACTCATGACTACTGTTTGATTCTAACGTCATCTGCCATTTCAAGAGCGGTGCAGTTGGATAATCAGGCGAATCAAATGTTTCCAAATGCTCCATTCCCAGCTTTTCTAAAATTCGACAAGATGCCACAATATCTTGTGGAGCATGGGCAATAATTCGCTTCAGTCCGGGTTGAGTAAAGGCAAAATTGACTAATGCTTTTACTGCTTCAAAGGTATATCCCTGACGACGATACTTTGCTAGCACCTCATAACCTAATTCCACAGTTCCTTGTGCATCAGGTTTACCAGTAAATCCCAAATCGCCTATCAAGGTAGAGTCACTAGTGTGAATCATTAGCCACACACCCCAACCTAACACAGATGGATCATCTCTCAGCATTTGAGCATAGGTAGGCAAGAAATCCAGTACATGAGAAGCATACCAATCACCAGGAAGCTTTACCTGTAAGAGCTTTTCAACTACCGATGTATTTTTTGCGATCGCGCCTTCTGCTACCTCCAAAGCACAGGGCAGTAACTCAAGGCGCGGTGTGGTAATCTGTAATCTCTGATGCATTCAATATGTGTTAGTTGTATCTGCGTAACCCTGCATATTTTCTGGCTCAAACTGGCGTAAAATTCTGGTCGCTTGCTTGGTAAGCATTTCAGAACCTTGGACTACGACAAGATATTTACCTGCATCCAAGCGATTGCGGTAGGGTAAAGCATCTCCGCCACCTGTAATTAAACCGACTCCACCACCAACAACCACGCTACCCATAGCGCCGCTGGCTGCACCCAATAGTCCCCCGACGATATGATTACCAATTTCACCAGCCCAAGCAAAGGTATCTAAACCTGTAATGTAGCTGAAGGTAAATCCAGCAAAAAAGCCGAAGGGTACTAGCCAGATTGCCATTAGCCGTACTTGCTTGTTGGCTTGTTCTTGAGGGTCAATCAAGCCGAACTCATCGGCAGTCTTATAACCTTTGCCAAGGATAGTACTTTTTATGGCTTCTTTTTCTAAAGCTAAGTAAGCAGCTTCAGCTTGGATACGGTCTGCTAATACGGCAACAAGGTAATACATTGTTTCAAAAAGGTTGTCTTTGGAAAATTTGCCTTAATTAACAGCGTACCAGTGCAGGTCAGACAATTTTAGATTTTGCGGAAAGTTGCGTATGAGGGTTCCCCCCAACCTGGCAAACTTTCTAAGATAGATTTTGGATTTTGAAGTGACTAATGATAAATGGCAGTCTTAGTCAGTTATGTTTAATTGCGCTACCCTACTGATCACTTAAGCAAGTCTAGAGGCTCGCAAAAATTATTTACACCTTGTTTGATTACATATATTAAAACAGGTACTGCCAAAACTTTAGGAAATGTCGGCATTGTATAAAGATATGCCATCATCTCTTTAATTGAACCAGTCAACAATTCACCCCGATATTCTTGCTCACAAATTACAGCACGCCACTTTCTCGCCAAAGCATCTAACCATTCAGAGTTAGCTCTTTCTGGTTCCTGTCCTGCTTTAATAGCTAGGGTCATAGCCGCATCTTCCAAATCTCCATCACAGTCCTCAATTAAGTCCAGTACTTCCATTGCTCTGGGATCATCTGTTAATTGAGAGCGAAACTGTGCAATTTCTTGAGATGTAACTGTAGTCATATGCGTATTGTCAGCCGAGTAATTAAATACTCAGCTATGGTATTCCAATTTTGATTGATTATTCATCGTCCGGCTTAGAAGGACTGGGGATCTGAGGAAGCAAAGGAGCAGAGGGGACAAGGAGAACAAGGGGGATGAGGCAGACAAAGGCAAATTACCATTGACCCTTGACCCTTGACCCTTGACCCCTAACGAAATGCTCTTAAAGTCACAGCGCGTTGTAACTGAGCCAAAGCACGGTTGTAGTCCAAAATTGCCCTGACACGATTACCCTCAGCTCTTGTTAAATCGTTTTCAGAGTTAATCACGTCAGTTTGAGTACCTACACCTGCTTGGAAACGCAAACGTGCTAGACGCAAAGCTTCTCTTGCTTGTTCTAGAGCAGCATTGGCGGTTTGAACATTTTCTAAACTAGATTGCTGTGTAGAAAAAGACTGCTCTACTTGAAACCTAATTTGATTGCGCTGTTCAGCAAAGTTTGTTTCTGCGATCGCAATATTCGCTCTGGCTTGAGCGGCTCTGGCTCTAGCTGCTCCACCATCAAATAAGTTGAGAGTTGCTCTTACCCCTACTGAATAACCATCGGCAACGCTGATATTATCGTTAAATTGATCGAGAAACTGATAGCTAGCAATTAAGCTCACCTGTGGCCCTAAAGCCGCTAATGCTTGCCTTCTTTGTTGTTCGTTGATGTTTCTTTGTGCCAATTGTTGTTGCAAATCTGGACGGTTTTGCAAAGCGAGGATAATACTTTGCTCTAATGACTGGTTCCAAAGACCAGCTAATCTCACCGGGTCTGCGGCTGTAATATTTGCTGCCTGTGGCAAACTCAACCGAGCTGCTAACTGACGACGAGCAATTTGCTGCAAGGAAACAGCATTAGTTAAATCTTGTTGTGAGTTCGCTAAATTGACCTGAGAACGTAGCACATCGAATCTCGTACCAACCCCAGCTCGCTCTAATGCTTCTGCATCCCGCAAACTTGCTTGGGCATTTTGTACTGCTGACTGAGCAATACGCACTTCTTCATCACGTTGTTGCAGATTGTAATAGTCAGTAGAAATAGTCAAGCGAATTTCTTCAGACTGATTCTCTACAGCCAACTCATTAAAACGTACCTGTTCTTCAGCTGCGCGAATATTGGCTTGTCGGCTACCAGAAGTATATATGTCATAGCTGAGCTGTGCTTGACCATTAAAACTGGTGGTGCTGGGTGCAGGGTCAATTTGTTCCCGGAATGCAGGTGGTAAGCCTTCTTGTTGCTGCTGTTGTACCTTTACACCGTAGGTATCGGAAACAGTACGCTGACGAGTGACATCAGCACTCACACCTACAGTGGGAAACAGAGCAGCTTGCGCTTCCCGTAGCGCGGCTCGACTACGCTCTAACTCTAACTGTGACACCTGTAACTGCCGATTGTTACGCTTTGCTAGCTCTAATGCTTGCGCCAAAGTTATCGGCTGATTTCCTTGGATGGTAACTTCTTCGGGTTTGGTAGGAAATTGCAGGGGGTTGGGGTTAGGAGTTAAGTTTTCTGGAACACTTGGTGTCTGAGTCCCGGTTGCTGGCGCTGTCACAGGTACCGTAACGCTTGGTGTTGTATTTCCCGTGGCTGGTGTTGTGGGAATCTGTACAGCACTATTAGGTGTTGTATTTCCTGTGGCTGGTGCAGTCGGAACTTGTACAGCACTATTAGGTGTGGAGTTCACTGTGGCTGGTGTTTGAGCCAGCAGATCCTTCGCAGTTCTGGCTGTTGGGCAAGTTCCAGATCTCAAGAGTAAATAAGCTGAAGTAGTGGAGTTGTTCCCCAATTCCTCTGAGCAATTGGGTATTTCCAACAACTTTGCCGAGCCTGGATTTGTCGTTTTCTGCGATAAAGCAGCCTGTAATTGAGCTTGAGGATTTTTCTTCTGGGTGGTTACTGGTTGCGAAATAGACAACAGCAAATTTCTTTGTTGAACCGGAAGTTTTGCTCTAGAACTAGGAACGACTTTACGGGTTAATTTTGCTCCAGTAGTGGCTAAGTTATTTTGTATTTGGTGGCTTGGGGGAGATTTTTTGAAATCTGGTTGTGGGGAAATATATGAGGTAGATGTCAGATTGAAGAATCGACTGTGATTTTCTCTAAGTATTTGACCTTTAAACGCACTATTATTTCCTATAGCGATCGCGGGTAAAGTGCGATCGCTTAAACGTTTGACATCCCGTAAATTCCAATTAGTAGTAGGTACTAAGGTTGTAAACCCACTGTCTACTGGCTCTGTGAATTTTGCATTGGTGACATCTGCAACCAAGGTTCGACTATAAGTAGAAGTCGAAACACTAGGAGAAGATGTTAGCTGTACCTGATTTACTTTTACAGCTCCAGCCCAAGCAGGCTGGGTTGTTAATACTGCTGCTGTAACACCAGGCAAAAAAGTATGGAATAATTGCTGTCCTTTCACCGCATCCCCTCACACGAAATCAATCTAGCGGCAGAAACCTTTTCTTCACCACAGAATATAGCACGTCACTAAATTGAGAAGAGAATATAGTACGATACCAAATTTAGGAATCGGAACTCTGTTTACCTTCAAAACTTTTGACTATGCGAGAAAGTTCCGCCTTTTCATCGATACTAACGCGGGTAGGAGCACCACTAACAATTCTTTCATAATTCCTGAAAGAATCTTTAATATCTGGGCCAGCAGCGGTAATATTGTACTCGCGGATACCTTTGTCATGCCAAGATCCCCGCATTTTGAATACATTAATTGCCCGCGACATTTCTCCACGAATTTCTACATACTGTAACATCAAAATTGTGTCAGTAATCGTGGAAATATGGGAATCAGTAATAGAATGCGACCCCATAAATTGGTCAGTTGTGTTGGTAAAAAACCCTGTAATTTCTTCTTGCTTCGCGTAACCGGTAACACCAATGACAAACTGTCTAAAGGCATTATTGCTGACTCCTCTAGCTAATGCGGAAAGAGAGTCAATGGCAATTCTCGCTGGCTTAAAAACAGCAATTTCTGATTTAATAATTTGCAAATGATCTTCTAAGCCAGTTGATTCGGGATAGGTACAAATGATTTTGAGTAAACCTTGTTTTTCTAACTCCTCAAAATCAATTCCCCAAGAGGAAGCATTGCGAGAAAGCTGGGCACGTGATTCCTCATAAGCAAATAATATCGCCTGTTCGCCATTGAGGCAGCCATCTTGAATAAATTTGCTGACTAATAATGTTTTACCAGTACCCGTGGCTCCTGTGGCTAAAATAATTGAATCTTTAAAGAAGCCACCACCACACATTTCATCCAAGGTTTTCACCCCAGAGGATACCCTTACATTAGAAGACCTTTGTGTCAAGCGCATTGCTCCCAATGGGAAAATATTCACTCCTTCATTGGTAATGGTAAAAGGATATTCACCTTTCATATGAGTTGTACCGCGCAATTTTAAAATTTCTATGGTGCGGCGGCGGCGTTCTCCTTCTAAAACGTTGCGAACTATGACAACGTTATCAGAAACAAACTCTTCCACTCCAAACGAAGCGACTGGCCCGTATTCTTCGCTACGTTCGGTAGTAATTACGGTGGTAACATTCAGCTGTTTGAGACGGGCTACCAGACGAAAAATCTCTCGTCGCACTACCCCCATTGCTTCATACTGCTGAAATACAGCTGTGATTGAGTCAATGGATACTCGTTTAGCTTTGTATTTGCGAATCGCATATTGCAAACGCTCAATCAATGCTGAAAGGTCAAAGTTTCCTACAATATCTTGACCTTCAGGATCAGGTGAAGCATCGAGAATAAATAATTTCCCTTCATCTATTAAGCGTTGCAAATTCCACCCAAAAATATGGGCATTTTTAATAATATCGCTAGGGGATTCTTCAAAGGTAACAAATACCCCAGGATCATCAAAGAATGTGATACCGTTATAAAGAAATTGTAGAGATAATAAAGTTTTACCCGTACCAGAGGTGCCACTGACTAAGGTAGTTCTCCCAATAGGTAAACCACCGTGACTAATATCGTCAAAGCCCTCTATCATTGTGCTAATCTTTTCTACACCCCCAATTAACGGTGTTTTGCTTGGCTCTGGCTGGTCTTTTTCAATCATTGCTTGTTAAAAAAGGGGTATTCTACCCAGGTTTTATGACTAATCTTTGGAATATTCCATCAAATTGTTACGCTTAACGCTTAAATATTTTACTAAAGAAGCTGAAAGTGTAAAGGATAAACGATAAAGAAGTCTGAAGTTTCAAGCACAAAGTAAAAAATTACTATCTACTCCAGGACTGGTAGACGAGAGAATCCGATTCCTCAGATTCTTTAGCCATGAATTCCTCATGATTGAAGAAAACAGGCAATTTCATACTTCGTACTTCATACTTCTGTTTACTCTTCCCAGCCTTCTTCACTCAGTTCTTCATATAGTAAATCTAATCCAATTAACACTCTTTCTCTGTCTGAAAGGTCACCAATAATTTTACGAACAGGTGGAGGCAAAATTTTAGATAATGTTGGAGTGGCTAATATTTTATCCTCTTCTGCCAGTTGGGGGCTTTTTAAAACATCTATGACTTTCAAAGCATAAACACCTTGAAATTCTTGTTCTAAAATATCCTTTAGTGTTTTTAATGCCCGTACTGAGTTAGGTGTGTTTCCAGCTACATAAAGCTTGAGAACATAGGTCTTTCGTGCTTTATTCATAAATATACAGGCTAAACTTGAGGCTAGAAATAGAGGTAGTGAAAAAGCATTGGTCAGGAGTCATAGCAGCTGTTTTTGCCAAGCTTAACTTCGATACATTGACTTTATTTATATATCGAACATCTATAAGTTTCACACAAGTGAGCCAGAATATCTATTAATGCCAGTCGATAATCTAGTAATGTTTCATCACTCCTTCCTTCTAATCTTAACTGTTTAGAGAATTCGTCAATTAACTCCATGTGCATTTCGATGATTTGGGGCACAGGAATATTAGCACAAAATACTGCATTGATAAATTTATCAATCTTTTCTTTTACAGTTTGTTCTGTAGTAAAGTAGTATATAAGTATTTCTCGGTAATCAGATTTGATTTCTCGCAACAACTGTTCTCGGTCGTGTGCATCCATCTGTTGAAACAAATTCTGGTGTTTTTCCTTATAAGATGCAAATCCATAGCAATATTTTGCAATGAAGTTTTCATTATTGTTGGGTAGCAAGCCCTTCATGAAAAAATTTATATTAAAAGTATCCAATAACGGAAAAGATGTGATAACAAACTTGTTATTTGTAATGGTGTTAGGCAAGTTAAATATCCACCCAGCCCGCCTTGGACAAATAACTAAGGTTAATAAATAATATAAAGTTTTTTTAATATGCGGTGGGAGAATTAATATTGGTAATAACATTTGTGTTTGGTCTATACGTATCCTCTAGCGCCTTGAGCAATTTTAGTGAGATTATTCAACCCAGGAGACCGTTATGGGCTCAAGTTAGGTGTGAATTTAACTAAATTAATAGCCATCAAGAGAAGAATTCGTGTCAGCACAAGGGCGGGGCACTCAAAAGACTAATGCAGTTATTAAGCCGTAAGACTTAATAACTTGTTGATGCCACGTTGCTCATAGAGAGCATTGTTAGTAGATGATTATCATCATGTATATCTATCCAAATAAGGATTTTTTATTTGCTCCTTGATAAGATACTTAAACGAACTTAACGGATTGTCGCATTCTAAATCATTATAATTCCTCAAGGTTCTAAAGCGAATCTTTAGAGCCATAATTGTTTTAGCTAATGCGCGCAAGGAGGATTTTTAACACCAGTCAGAATACTGGTTAGAATAATTGTCCGCAGTAAAATGCAAAAAAGGGAAATGCCACAGACATGAACATGAGTATACGTAACAAGTGTCAGTCAGGGCAAAGCCCATAGTTCAATGGCATTGAAATTTTCACCAGAATTCTTTATTAGAGTCTTCTGAAAGGATATTGCTTCAGGTCTGAGCGTTATCTGCCCCAAAGCTAATCGTAAGACCAGAGGCTTCCTGGAAGAACAACCACCGAAGCCGTATGTCAATGCTACAGTACCCGCTTTATGACTTTCTAGCAACCGTACCCATCTGCATAGAAACAAGTACTCTGGCAATGGTGCTGGAGATTTTTGAAAAAGAGCAGTGCGATCGCGTGGTATTGGTAAATCAGCAGCAACGCCCAGTTGGGTTGCTGCACTCTGCCAGATGCATTCAAAAACTATTGGCAGCAGTAGGAGGCGATCGCCTCAACTTACAACAACCAGTTTCAAATTTCGCAATATCATTAATTGAACCAATACAAACCATACCAGCTATTGAGCGCGTAGAGCAATTTGGCTTATTTTTGCGCTACCAACAAACTCAAATCAATCACAATAATTTTAATTGGGCGCTCATTGATCCGGATGGAAAATTTGTGGGCTTGCTAGATAGCTCACGATTGTTGGCATTATTAGCAGGTCAAAAAGCAGCAATTTCTCAATATGTAGAAGATGAAGTTAGAGAAGATGTTGCCATAGCAAGTCAATCCCCAGTACAGATCCCCAATCCTTGCCAAACATCAGTTTATCAGCCACTGGTGCAATTGTTAGAACGCTTGCCTTGGCCTTTGATGTTGCAAACTGGTACTGGAGAGGTGGTGGCACAAAATCCAGCGTGGTGGCAGCAATTGGGGATATTGAAAAATCCAGAAGAAGTCAGGCGACAAGTAGAGCGCATACTCATCCCTACCAGAGCCAAACAGGCAGAATATGCCACACAACAAGTCAATAGGCATTATACCCATGTGACAGATAATGCTTATAGTCAGCAAGAGCCAGCTACGCCCATCAAACTGCATTTGGATGAGAGTACCTTATCCTTGAGAAGTGAACCCATCCCGCCAAAGCGGAAACTCAGATCTGAACCTGCTACTCCCAACTTTTTCACAGAAGGCTTGTCTGGCAACTTACAATCTACGCCATTGCCTGCAGATAATCCTTCCGAGGACTCATCCAATCAATGCTTCTGGGATAGCCAGATGGGGACTTGCACCTGTATTGTAGAGGTGCAAAATGGTCAAGAGCGAGTTTGGCAGTTTGCCAAAATTCCTTTAGATAGTCCAGAGTTAAAAGTTTTAAGTTCTGATACAGAAATCACGCTGAGTAATCAAGATTTAAATATCAATACTGATGATCTGTGGCTAGTGTTAGCTACTGATGTCACCGAACAACAACAGCTTAGTAAAGAACTAGCGGCCAAAAATGCCGATCTGATTCAATTAAATCGTTTAAAAGATGAGTTTTTAGCTTGTATTAGCCATGAACTGAAGACACCCCTAACTGCTGTTTTAGGGTTATCACGGTTGTTGGTAGATCAGCAATTAGGAGAATTAAACGAACGTCAAGCCCGTTATGCCGGACTAATTCATCAAAGCGGACGACATTTGATGAGTGTGGTCAACGATATTTTAGATTTAACCCGCATGGAGACAGGGCAGATGGATCTGACCCTAGCCCCAGTGAATATTCAGGCAGTTTGCGATCGCGCCCTATCTGAAGCAAAAGCGATTCAAACTCAAAGCAATAAACCTAAAACCATCAAACCATCTCCTGCTAACCGTGCGAGCGAACATCAATTTAGCATCGTCATTGAACCAGGTTTAGAGCAGATGGTGGCAGATGAATTACGTCTGCGGCAAATGTTGGTACACCTGCTTTCCAATGCCTTTAAATTTACGGAAGAATCTGGGGAAATTGGCTTGCGGGTAAGTCATTGGGAAGGGTGGATTGCCTTTACAGTTTGGGATACAGGCATTGGTATTCCCGAACACCAGCAACATTTAATCTTTCAAAAATTTCAACAGCTAGAAAATCCCCTGACTCGGCAATTTGAAGGCACTGGTTTAGGGCTAGTCTTGACTAGGGCTTTGGCAAGGCTTCATGGTGGGGATGTCAGCTTTCTGTCGCGGGAAGGCAAAGGCAGCCAATTTACTCTGCTTTTACCACCTAGCCCACCCAAAACAGGCTTTTCTGAACAAGAGGAGGAAAATCTAGAGTACAGTGATACAGCCAATACCAGAACACGTGGCCACACAACATCAACGCGTCAGCTAGTTAACCCATCGACAAAACAGCTAGTATCTTCAAAAAGGCTGGTATTAGTAGTTGAAGCAGTAGCCCGATATATTGAAGATTTAACAGATCAGCTTAAAGGTTTAGGTTACCGCGTAGTCATTGCGCGATCGGGAACAGAAGCAGTAGAAAAAGCCCGTCGCTTACAACCAAAAGCTGTATTCTTAAATCCACTGCTACCACTGTTATCCGGTTGGGATGTACTCACCTTACTTAAATCTGATGCCGCAACTCGCCACATTCCCTTAATTGTGACAGCCACGGGAGCCGAAAAGGAACAGGCATTCGCTAACAGAGCCGATGGTTTTTTAAGCTTACCAGTGCAGCATCAAGCCTTGGTGCCACTGTTAGAAACTCTATGTGCTAAACCAACAAGTTCGCAATCAGGGTTGGACAGCAACGACATATCTCTGATGAAAACCCCGCTGCGAATTCTGCGATTAGTCAATCCAGAATTGGAAGCGATTAATCCCTACCCTTCATTGCGAGAACACCGAGTTATCGAAGTAGATGATCTAGATCAGGCAGAACTGTTAGCTAGAGTTTGGCAGTTTGATGTCGTGTTACTAGATGTAGAAACTCCTGTAGCGCAAGCCTACCTGCAACAACTCAGCCAACATCCGCGATTGGCGGCGTTACCGCTGGTGACTTGCGATGTCGTCACTACCCTAGCAGCTTCCCAAATCCCTGGATTATCTGTGTTTCCTTGCTTAACCCCAATGGGTAAAGACAACAGCAGTAGTGCAAGTAAAACTGATGCTTTATTGTCAGTACTACAGATTGCTTCGGGGATATGTTGCCCACCAAGTATTTTAGTGGTGGATATTACCATGCTGCGAGATTTACCTCAGGGAAGACGTAAGCCTGTTAGGGGTTATCGTGCCGAAAAGAACTCTTCACTGAGTAATGAAACTGCTGAAAGGGGATCTGAGTGGTTTCAAGCCTTAATTCAATACTTGCAAACCGCTGGCTTAAAAGCCGCAATGGGTAGTTGTTGGACAGAAGTCTTACAACAAATTCGCCATCAAAGCGTTGATTTACTCTTAATTGGTTTAGGAGAATCTACTATACCTAAAGAAATGTTGAAAGCATTAAAAGCATTAGGAGATTTACCAATTAATCTGCCACCCATTTTAATACTTGACCAGCAATTAAATTCCTCAAGGGCTAGAGTCCAGGCAGGAAGCGAGAGAACCAAAAAGAATGGATTAGAAACTATCAAAACTGTAGGAAATACAATTTCTGCTCAGATTTTACCGCGCTCAATATCAATGGAAGATTTATTAAATGAAGTCAATCAAGCTTTAGCTATTAGTCGTAATCATGTAAAAGGATAATTAGTAGTTGGTAATTGTAATTAATACCAATTTGAAAAATTATTTTCATAAATTTAGGTAGGATAGTTGCGCGGTCTATGGGGAAACCGCACAACTTAATATTAATGCAATAAAGATTGAAAATGATTGCTGGGGACACAGCAGTGGTGTGTTGATGTTTGCATTGAAAATATAGCAATCCTATTTCAGTTATGAAAAATATCCGTTGTGGTAGTCAACAGTCAACAGTCAACAGTCAACAGTCAACAGTCAACAGTCAACAGTCAACAGTCAACAGTCAACAGTTAACATTCAACAGTCAACTTTGTGGTTAGTCTTTGACTAACTAACTCCGCCGCTAACACAATGGCTGCTTTCATACTTGTAGCATCAGCAATTCCTTTACCCGCAATATCAAATGCTGTTCCATGATCCGGTGAAGTTCTCACAAAAGGTAGACCTATAGTGGTATTAACTGCACGGTCAAACGCCATCAACTTGACGGGAATTAAGCCTTGGTCGTGGTAAAGCGCCAAATAGCCATCAGCCGGATTTTGGCTGTTAGTATTGCCATACCAAGCTTGACCGGGTTTAACCCACATCGTATCTGGTGGTATTGGCCCTTCTAAGCGCAAATTTGGGCGATTGTGGCGTTCTTGTTCTAACCAGGGAATTAACCAATCTATTTCTTCAGTTCCCAATTGTCCCTGTTCGCCACTATGGGGATTTAAACCCGCGATCGCAATTTTCCCATTCTCTATGCCAAAATCTTTCTCTAAACATTCCACTAGCAAATCTAGCTTCTTGCTAAGTAACTGCGGTGTTAAGGTATCTGCTACTTGACGTAAAGGTATATGTGTAGTAGCAAGCAATGCTCTGAGCGTCCAACCAGTATAAGGCGATCGCGCCACAAATAACATCCCAAAGCGCTCAACACCAGACTTTTCGGCTAAAAGTTCCGTTTGCCCTGGATAATTATATCCCGCCGCCTTCCAAGCTGATTTAGCGATCGGGGCAGTAACGATACCATCAAATTTACCAGCTAATGTTTGGGCGATCGCATATTCCATGTAGGCAAAACTAGCCGCACCACTAGCCTGATTACCAGTACTGATCATAATTTCATCTTTGATTTCCCTTGGCAATGGCACATCAATCACTGACAATTGCTCAGGATTTGCCAAAGGGACGAGATTATTAGTTAAACTCAATAAATTCTTGTGAGTTTGCACTAATAAATCTAAATTACCTATAACTGTTACGTTAAATTTTTGGCTTATATTTGGATCAGCCAAAGCTTTTAAAATCACCTCAGTCCCTATTCCGGCTGGATCTCCCAATGTTAGCGCCAAGCGAGGGCGATTCTCTAAAGATGAATTTACAAATTTATTTTTATTAACTTGATACATATATTTAATTAATTTATAGTTTTTTCAATAAATACCCAGCTTATAACAATCCTCGCCAAGATAGATTTCTCATAAAAAGCAACTTCATCTTTTTCTATCTAGTCCCCCTAACTCTCTCCCCACATACCAATAGTAGGGTTTAACCCCCAAACTGGTTTAAAATTATTTACACTGGTCTCATGCAACAGTAGCTGTGATCAAGCTTCTGGTAGACCTAGTTGACTTAAACTTGTTAGCAATCTCATGTCAGCAGGTTTTAACGGCGAGACATATTCAGTAAACCATTCGCTAAGGAGAATCGCACCAATGAGCGGTGAAATGTTGAATGCAGCTCTGTTGTCCTTCGGTTTAATCTTTGTAGGTTGGGCCTTAGGTGCTTTATTACTGAAAATTCAGGGTGTAGAAGAATAATTCTTCTCAGGAACCCATTTTCAGCAGCTAGAGGCTGTTGTCTCTTGAGGGAAATAGCTTGTCCGGTTTTCGGACAAAGCTTTTTCCGACGGACTGTCTCTATGAATAATATCTTTCTGAAAAAATTGTAAACTTTTGTTTCTTTAGTGATTCTGTTAAAATTCTTTTCATATAAATTTAAAAAATTGTTACAACCCTCATGACTATATTAATCGTCGGTGCCACTGGCACCTTAGGAAGACAAGTGGCTCGTCGTGCTATCGATGAGGGGTATAAGGTGCGCTGTCTTGTCCGGAGTACCAAAAAAGCTGCTTTTCTCAAAGAGTGGGGTGCAGAACTCGTAGGCGGAGATTTATGTTATCCCGAAACCCTTCCTAGAGCATTGGAAGGAGTAACCGCAGTAATTGATGCGGCTACATCTCGCCCGACAGATTCACTGAGCATTAAACAAGTTGACTGGGACGGCAAGGTAGCATTAATACAAGCTGCTAAAGCTGCGGGTGTAGAACGCTTTATTTTCTTTTCAATTCTGGAGTCTGAGAAGTACCCAGAAGTACCCTTAATGGAAATTAAGCGTTGTACAGAGCTTTTCCTAGCTGAGTCTGGTTTAAAGTATACCATCTTACGCTTAGCTGGATTTATGCAAGGCTTAATCGGTCAATATGGAATTCCCATTTTGGAAAACCAACCGGTTTGGGTAACAGGTGAATCTTCTCCTGTAGCCTATATGGATACTTTGGACATTGCTAAGTTTGCGATTCGGGCTTTGAGTGTACCAGAAACCGAAAAACAAACCTTCCCAGTTGTGGGTACTCGTGCTTGGAGCGCCCAGGAAATTATTAGTGTGTGTGAACGCTTATCTGGAAAAGAAGCCAGAGTCACACGAATGCCGATCAACTTATTGCGTACAGTACGGCATTTTATGCGGTTCTTCCAGTGGGGATGGAATGTGGCTGATAGATTGGCATTTACAGAAGTTTTAGCTAGCGGGAAACCTCTCAATGCGCCAATGGACGATGTATACCAAGTGTTTGGTATTGACCCACAACAAACCACCACCCTGGAAAGCTACTTGCAAGAGTACTTTAGCCGTATTATGAAAAAACTTAAAGAATTAGATTACGAAAAGAAACAAAGTCAAAAGCAGAAATCTAAAAAGACACCGTTTAAGCAGTCTTCTAAAGTTAATGGTCAATAGTTAACGATCAACTTTGAGATAGATATTACACTTTTGACTTAAAACTCATGACTACATTGTCAAAAATGTGTAACGATTAGCATAATACAGAGCATCGCCTAAACTTGGATATTTGAGTGTGCCGAAAGCAGGCATTATTTACAACGACGTTAAACCGATAGCGGCTCGCATCGCTATCGAAATAAAAGACAAACTAACCGCAGCCGGTTGGAATGTATGCATCACAACGAGTATCGGTGGCATACTGGGCTATTCAAGTCCTGAAAGTCCTGTATGTCACACCCCAATAACTGGTCTAACGCCACCTGGATTTGACTCAGATATGAAGTTTGCAGTGGTATTAGGGGGAGACGGGACTGTTTTGGCAGCTTCTCGTCAGGTTGCTCCCTGCGGTATTCCACTACTAACAGTAAATACTGGTCACATGGGATTTTTGACGGAAGCTTATATTAATCAACTTCCCCAAGCCCTAGAACAGGTAATGGCGGGTGACTATGAAATTGAAGAACGAGCAATGCTCACCGTCAAAGTTTTACGGGGAGAAGCAGTGCTTTGGGAAGCACTCTGCTTAAATGAAATGGTGTTGCATCGGGAACCCTTGACCTCTATGTGCCATTTTGAAATAGCCATAGGTCGTCATGCGCCGGTTGATATAGCAGCAGATGGTGTGATTGTGTCTACACCAACTGGTTCCACTGCTTATTCTTTAAGTGCTGGTGGCCCAGTAGTCACCCCTGGCGTACCCGCTTTACAACTAGTACCGATTTGTCCTCACTCCCTAGCTTCTAGAGCTTTGGTATTTCCAGATACGGAACCAGTAAATATTTATCCAGTGAATATTCCCCGTCTGGTAATGGTGGTAGATGGTAATGGTGGGTGTTATGTTCTCCCAGAAAATAGAGTACATTTAGAGCGATCGCAACATAGCGTCAAATTCATTCGCCTACAATCACCAGAATTTTTCCGTATTTTGCGCGAAAAATTGGGCTGGGGTCTACCCCATATTGCCAAACCGACTTCGGTAGAGTTGCCTTAAGAAAGGTCAAGATTTGGAGAGACGCGATTAATCGCGTCTGTACTCAAAAGTCAAAAATTTGCACTCTTAACTTCCCAATTAACAATTACCCATTACCCATTCCCCAATCCCCAATTTCCTTCCAGAATTGTTGATGTAGTTATGGTATTTGGAACTAGTGATTAAAATTGCTTAGTAAAATTTGATGAGTCATACCTGAAAGTGTTAAAACATCCGCAAGCGCGATCTGAGGGCAAGTTATATTCAATATATATAATTTGTATAATTTGTCTTGATTTTGAGCGCTAGTTTGCCCATAAGCTTTTTCTACTCAATTAGGATTCCCCATCAAAAACTGAGAAATTATATCTCTAGCTTATGTACTTTTGTACAATCCAATATTCCATACCTAACATTGCAATATTAATATGACCTCTGCTCACAGTCCTTGTGTTTTAGTGATTGAAACCGATGAAAGCCTAGCTAATCAGCTTTCTTTCGATTTGCAAGAGGCAGGCTATGAATCCATTTTGGCTCATGATGCCAATAGCGGTTTACAATATAGTCGCGATCGCCAACCTGCTTTAATTGTTTTAGACAGAATGTTGGCAGGTGAATCAGGACTTTCATTGTGCAAAAATCTTAGAACAGCTGGTTTGCGTTCTCCTGTGCTAGTGCTGATGGCGCGGGATACAGTGGATGACCGTGTAGCTTGTTTAGAAGCAGGAGCTGACGATTACATCCTCAAGCCTTACCGTTCAGAAGACTTTTTAAAGTTGATTCGTCTCTACTTAAAACCTGATATCGATACCACAGAACAGTTACGTTTTGGGGAACTGGTTTTAGACATCGCTACCCGTCGTGCTATCCATAACGGACGGGTAATTGACCTAACTATGAAAGAATTTGAACTATTAAAGTTCTTAATGGAACATCCCCGTGAAGTATTAACCCGAGAACAAATACTGGAAAATGTCTGGGGTTACGACTTTATGGGTGAGTCTAATGTAATTGAAGTATATATTCGCTACTTACGCCTCAAAATCGAAGATGAAGGTCAAAAGCGTTTAATTCAAACAGTAAGAGGCGTAGGTTACGTTTTAAGGGAATCTTAGAAGCTCATGCTACGAGCCGCAGAAACTACAGTGTCTTCTTTCCAAATCCCACCTTTAAATAGGTGGGATTATTAGTTAAAAATTAAGGCCATCTCACCTCTAAGTAAGTCGTTGGAAATAAACCAAACCATGTTACAAACCGTAAATAGGCTTGAAACCCTTACCAATGACTAATGACTAATGACAGCCTCAGCCAATTATCTTTAATTTCGCCAACCTAGTTCAAGGCTGGTAATTTTGACTGAGCTAGGCTTTGAGGTCTTTTCATCTTCAATAAAATGCTCACTTGAATTTTAAAACATTCGCTAGGTGACTACTGAGTGTGCCTACAAACTTATCTCGATTTTAAGTATCTATAGTTACATTTAAATAGTCAGTATAAAAATAAATTATGAGGTCATCGCTAAAGTGCGTTGACACAGGCTAAAATCTGGGTAAATTATGGATGAGGGGTCATACCCCCCGACGAATTACCCCACAGTACCCCCTATTATCTTATGTCACAATTCCTTTACCTCATCCCAGTAAAAACTTCTATAAGTTGTGGGTTTTTTTCCTTAAATTTTGTAAAATCAAAATCTAAATTACGAAATCACTCATCATCATGCCAAATTTGTTAAGTTTTATGTCAATATTGCTGAGTGTTTTGTTGATGGGTTGTTCTCCACCCACGACGGCTAAACCTCCGGCTACTACATCGGGCTCTCAAACTCAAGCACCAGTATCCGCTGGTCAACAACTACCCATTACAGCTGAGGCTACTGTTCCCAATAATACTAAGATTCAATTGGAAGTAGCACAGACACCGGAACAACAACAAATGGGGTTGATGTATCGGAAATCTTTGCCAGATAACCGAGGAATGCTGTTTAAATTTCCTTCAGCGCAACCAGTTAAGTTCTGGATGAAAAATACGCTTATCCCTCTAGATATGGTTTTTATGCAGAATGGGGTCGTCAAGTACATCAAAACTTCTGCACCTCCCTGCACTAGTGATCCTTGTCCTAGTTACGGGCCCAATACACTAGTTGATACAGTAATTGAACTCCGATCCGGTCGAGCTACGGAATTAGGATTGAAGCCAGGCGATAGTATAAAAATAAAGTTTCTATAATCCGCAGCATTGCGGAGATAAAAATTTTGTAAGTACGCTTTTCAACTCATGCCAAACCTTAATAAATAATGTAAGGTTAAAAAAATATCACGTCCAATGGTATAATATTCACTCACAAAGCTGCTATCGAGTACATTGCAAACCATCGAAAGGTACTCTGTCCCCCGGATAGAATGCACAAAATTAAACTTTATTACCAAAAGATCTTCCTTTTGACGTACGTGTAAAAGCCGCTCATAAGAGACTATAAACTAAGGAATATTTGTTACCAGATGTGTAATTGAATCAAAGACTGACTTTAGTAAAAAAGACACAAATACGATTTAGGGAAAGAACTACTAAAGAATTAAGCAGACAACTAGTTCTCAAGTGAAAAATTTTTCCCGTTCGTAATCAGAGCAATTCTTTAAGGTAAATTTAGACAAAGTTTGCTCTTGCTTTTAAGTATTAATGCGATAGTGACAGATAAGATACTGGCTACTAGCTACTGAGAAATGGTGAACTGATATATGACAATACACTCTGCACTAGGAGGTGAGATACAAATGTCACCATCAAAGTATTCTCGACTGATTCATTTTTTGCAAGAAGATTTGGCAATTTCTACAGCCTCTTTAGCCGTAGCATTGCGACATCGCGAGCAAGATCCAGGGCCTTTACCGATGATTCTTTGGCAGTATGGTTTGGTTACCCTCGATCAGTTAGAGAAAATTTATGATTGGTTAGAGACGGCATAGGTTATGAATAGCTCATTTAGGAGAATTGAGGTATGTCAAATCAACTATGCCTGTTTCCCAGGCTAATAGATTGGGAATCAAAAATTTATCCTGACTTAATTTATTATCCTTTCCAGCGAAAGAGCGAGTTAAATTTTTAACTCGCTCTTTTGATTTAGTACTGTATTCCAAGTTATGGAAAAATAACAAATAAGTAGGTCGACGAAATTAAAGATAACTGGCTGAGGCTGTCATTGGTCATTGGTCTTTGGTAAGGATTTCAAGCCTATTTACGTTTTTTAACATAGTTTGCTTTATTTCCAGCGACTTACTTAATAAGGTATTTAATATACATAGCTGAGATTAAATTGGTACTTTAAGAATTTAAGACTTAGAGATAATGGTTGTTAATCATAACGCACCGCAATACTTGTTGGTTAAGGGCAAAAGGGGAAGGGGAAAAGGGTAAGAAAAAGCCTTTAATCCTTACCCTTTCGCCTTTTACCCAAACTACAATTCTCGTTGAAAATTCTTAATAAAGCAGTATTATAACGCACTCTAGAAATACTTAAGTATTTTCAATATTCTGACAAATGTTCAAAGGACACTGCGCTCAAGTTGGCTGTACCAAATTGAGTGTAGTGTCCGAATGAAGATAATTCTGCTTGGAGAGATAGTAACTCTCAGCAGCGATATTTAAAATCCCCCTGTTATAGTTCGAGAACCGAATTTCGAGAACCGAATATAGTGGGACAGAATATTAAGATTTTTATTCGGGGGTAACAGCTTTTTCAGTATGATGATTGATTGACCAACGATGGTCAACCACTACAGAAGAAAACTGGCAAATTTCTTCCAGGTGCTTTTGTTGAACAGCTGCTTTACGTAAAGTAATAATTAGCTGATTCACCTGGTGCCGCAAATCCGGATTTTTACTTACTGCTGACATTGTTTGTCTTTCTAAAAGTTGCAGTATAAGTTCGTAATGGATAGGTGAGGGCAGAGGAATTTGCTCCATGAAGTTGATTTGGTTTTTCAAATAAGGGATTTTTGGATAAACTAAGGTTGTTTTGCTACTAACTTAATTGTTACATAGGCAACCAGTATTTGCTGATACCCTAGATTGGCTGTGCTATAAAGATTTGACTAAGAGAGCAAGTGATGGTTTAGCACGATTTATTGCCCAACCGCACTAAGTACAGTCGATCGCATCCACAGGAACGAGAGAGGTATTTTGAGATTACTACCTTGGTAATAGATTAGCGATCGCAACTGCTGGATCTGGTTGTTTAACTAAAGATTCACCAATAAGTACAGCGGATGCGCCTGCTGTTGCTACTAAATTTAGGTCATCTGGTGTATGTAATCCTGACTCACTAACAACCAAGATGTTCCGTTCCTGCAACTGCTGATATCTATCTTGAAGTAGTTGACAAGTTGTTTCCAAGTCAACTGAAAAATCTTCTAGATTGCGATTGTTGATTCCTATCAAAGTAACGCCATCTAAGGCTAACACACGATCGAGTTCTGCTAAGCTATGAACTTCAATTAAAGCTGCCATGTTGAGAGATTTGGCAATTTTGATGAAGTACTGCAAATCTTGGTCGCTGAGTATCGCCGCAATCAATAAAACTGCATCTGCCCCCCGCAAACGTGCTAAGTACATTTGATAAGGATAGATGATAAATTCCTTACACAGCAACGGTAAATCTACGACAGCGCGAACTTTGGCTAAATTGTCAAAGCTGCCTTGAAAGAATTTCTCATCAGTCAATACAGAAAGACAACTAGCGCCACCTTCTTGATAAGAGAGAGCGATCGCTTCTGGATCAAAATTTTCCCGTAAGACACCTTTACTGGGTGAAGCTTTTTTGACCTCGGCAATTAACGCTGGTTTTGTCTTACCTTGCCGTAGTGCGCCTACAAAATCGAGGGTTGGCGGTGCAGTCAGTGCTTGCTTTTGCAATTCCCGCAAAGGTACTCTTTCCCGCATTTGGTCAACTTCGATTTCTTTTTGCCAAACAATTTTCTCCAAAATGTTGTTTGGTTCTGCACCTGGCATTGCAACCTCATAACGGATGACGGAAACAGCAACAGTTGAACTAGGGGAACGGCGACGGATTTGCATGTTAGGGATTGGAGACTGGGGACTGGGGATTGGGGATTGGGGATTGGGGATTGGGGATTGGGGACTGGGGACTGGGGAAAAGGAAGCAGGGGGAAAATTCTTATTACCCATTACCCATTACCCATTACCCATTACCCATTACCCATTACCCATTACCCATTCCCCTTGCTTATGCGATCGCTCTTTTGTACGCTTCGTCTAACACTTCTGAAAGTGTTGGGTGGGCGTGTACTAAATGAGCGAGGGTATGTACAGATTGGCGGTTAGCGACGGCTGCTGAGGCTTCGTGGATGAGGTCTGAGGCGTGTAGTCCAAAGATGTGAACGCCTAAGACTTCTCCGGTATCTTTGCGATAAATTACCTTCGCCATACCGTCAGCTTCATTTTCTGCTAAGGCTTTGGAGTTACCTTTGAAGTAGCCTTTGCTAGTACCGATTTCAAAACCTTCAGCTTGTCCTAATTCCTTGGCTGCGGTTTCGGTTAAGCCGACATAGCTAACTTCTGGGTGGGTAAAAGCGGCGGCGGGGATGCTGCGATAATCAACTTCCCTGGGACGACCTACAATATTTTCCACTGCAACGATACCTTGAGCAGAAGCAGCATGAGCTAGCATCATTTTGCCGTTAGCGTCGCCAATTGCCCAAAGGTGGGGGACAATTTCACCTGCTGACAACACTGCCATGCTGTCATTCACTGGGATAAAATTCCTGCGGTCGAGTTCTACACCCACAGATTCTAAACCGAGATTTTTGGTAGCTGGGATGCGTCCGGTAGCGACTAGACAAGCATCCACCTCGATCACATCTAAATCTTCTTTTGTTTTAAAATCAGCTAATTCAATCACTACCGGAGAACCGGGAATGACTCGTTTAGCATATATTCCCACTTTTGTTTCTATATCGCGGGGAGTAATCAGCACCCGTTCAGCAAGTTTGGCGATATCTCTGTCAAATCCTGGCATTAGCTGATCTAAGGCTTCAATCATGGTGATTTCAGAGCCTAATGCCGAGTAAATATCAGAAAATTCCAAACCGATATAACCACTACCAATAATTGCCACCCAGTTTGGTAGCGATTCTAACTTCACACCTTGATCACTGGTAAAGACAGTTTTACCGTCAACTTCAATGCCTGGGGGCACGAAAGGCACAGAACCGGGAGACAGGATAATGTCTTTAGCTGTGATAGTTTTTTCACCACCATCAGCAGTCACGCTGACTTTTTGAGTACCAGCTAATTTTCCCCAGCCTCGAATAATATCAACACCCAAACGCTTGAGGCTGTTGGTTAAATCGCCTTGGATTTTAGCGACAAGATTGGTAGCATGGTTGGCGATCGCTTGGCGATCAAACTCCACATTACTAACTTGAATGCCCAAAGACTTAAGGTGGTGAGCATTACGTAACTCCCGCACACGTCCGGATGCAGCCAGCAGCGCTTTTGAAGGAATGCAGCCCCGGTTGACACAGGTGCCCCCCATATCTGCTGCTTCAATAATCGCTGTTTTCAGACCACAGCTAACGGCGTGTAGGGCTGCTCCATGTCCACCTACACCAGCGCCTATAATCACTAAATCGTAATCGAATCCCTGACTCACGTTAGTTTCCCCGTGTGCTTCGCCTATATATTCTCAACTTGACCTGCAATCAGCGCAACCCCTTTGATGTTCGGGTCTTACTAATTCCAATTTATGATTTACGCTAGCAGTCCAAGGGACTGAATATCTTCAGTATCATAATTTAACTTATATACTCGCGGTATCTTATACTTAAAATTCGCAAAATTTGGTATTGGGCATGGGGCATTGGGCATGGGGCATTGGGTAATGGGTAATTGCTTTTCTCCCCTGCTCCCTGCTCCCTGCCCCCTTGCCTCTTACCCCCCACTCCCCACTCCCTCCATGCTAATCCCCAAGCTAAGTGAATTTACAATCCGCCGTCATGCTAACGCTAAGTCTTTCCAGCGAGGTGAGGCTTATTATGAGGCTGATGCTGTGATGTCTCTTACCCAAAGAGGTAATTTGCTGTTGGCGGAAGTTGAAGGCAATGAAAATCACCCTTATCAAGTTCGCCTTAGTTTTGATAGAGACGGATTAACTTCTGTTAAATGCAGCTGTCCCTACGATCGCGATGGGTGGTGTAAACATATTGTAGCGACCATGCTTCTTTGTCTGCGTCAGCCAGAAAGCATTGAGGAACGTCCTACCTTAGAACAACTGCTAAATCGTCTGGATCATAAGCAAACTCAAAGGTTGGTGCAAGGTTTGGTGGCTGAATATCCTAAGTTGATTGAGGCAATCGACCGCCATGTCAATTTGATTACATACGCAAGTGTCAAACAGCCCAGGGTTAAAGCAGTAATTCATAGCACAATTGATCCAAAACCCTTTGCCCAGAAAGTACGCCAGATTTTGCGGAATGCAGTGCGTGCTTGGGAAGATGGTTATGATGATGACCCTATCAGTGAAGAATTACTGAGTCTGATCCAAACTGCTGTAGATTTGTGTGAACGGGGGGATGGTAATAGTGCGATCGCAATTTTAGAGGCGATTACTTCAGCTTGTGTGGAAAATTGGGATGATGTTGCGGACTATGGTGCTGATAATTATGAGATTCTCCCAGAATTGAATGCGGCTTGGTGTGAAGCCATTCTCACGGCGGAACTTACCCCAGAAGAAAAGGTTGATATCCAAGTTAATTTGGAAATATGGCAAGAAGAGTGGGGCGCTGATTTTGACTTAGCTTCAGAAGCCTTGCGCCAAGGCTGGGATTACCCGACACTTGTGCAAGTTTTCCAAGGTAATATCCCCGAAATGGGTGTTTGGGATGAAGAAATCCCAGACTACGCCGATGATTTAGCTTTAATTCGCCTCAAAATTCTCGAACGTCAGGAACGATATCAAGAATACTTGTATTTGGCAGCAGCCGAAGGACAAACCGAACAATATCTGACAATGTTAGGGCGTTTGGGCAGAGTTGATGAAGCCATGACAGCAGCACAAGCCCAAATGAATACTATGGAAGCTGCTTTTGCTTTAGCGAAAACCTTAGCTCAACAGGAGTCATTATCAGAAGCTTTAGATATTGCCCAAATCGGCTTAAATTTGCCAGGTAATTGTCAGTATGAACTGGGGATTTGGACAAGTGATTTAGCTCAAGAATTAAACGATCAAGAAGCTGCTTTATCTGCACTGATGGCTGCTTTTCAAGTTAGAGCATCCTTTGTTGATTACCAAAAAATGGCAGAATTAGCCGGGGAAAACTGGGCTACTGTGAAAACCGATTTATTGCAAATTCTCCGCACATTTGGCAGTTGGGGAAGCGAATCAGCCAGGGTAGATATTTTCTTACATGAAGGCTTGATTGATGATGCTATTCACGTTGTTAATGAATTGAGTTCTTACTATGCTAACTTAATTCACCAGGTCATGGATGCGGCAATAGCTGAAAAACCTAGCTGGGTAATTGCTAATGCGCGTCGCCGTGCAGAAATGATTATGGATGCAGCTAAAGCAGAATATTATGCTGAAGCAGTTCAGTGGTTAAAAAAAGCGCGCGCCGCCTACTTGGAATGTGGGAGAAAAGCAGATTGGGATAGCTATAAAGCTAAGTTAATGCAGGAGCATGGGCGAAAGCGGAAATTGATGGGATTATTTAAGGAAAAAAGTCTGTAGTGAGAGAAAATTAAAGGGGAAAAGTTGATTTTTGCTTTATTAAATGCATTTATATTTATTTTTGCTGCCAAAGAAGATGACATTTTAAATTGTCATTTAGTTAATTGAATTTGACCACGAGTTAAATAATTCTTATATTCTTCTAAATTAGAAGCTGTTTGAAAAAATAACGCGACAGATTGTAGGGGTAAGGCACTGCCTTACCCTCTAGAATATATTGATGTGTCGCCAACATTATTTGATTTGGTATTAGATATTTTGTAGGCTGTGTTGTCGCGTAGTGCAACACATCATCAAGAATTTAAAAAGGTGCGTTAGCAAGTCCATTAAATATCAGAATTTTCCTGGCTATTCGTTAGAGCAAGTAAGGGCAAGGCAGTGCCTTGCCCCTACCTATTTGTTGCTTTATTGTTTAAAATTGGTCAGCTTTTCCATGTTTAAATTGCATAATTTTGACAGGCAAGATGTCTAGCCTATAACATTTATCGATATTATAGAGATGCAAAATAGATGTGGTTTAGCTGATAAATTCCGCGCAGCTATATTAGGCAGTTACTACATTATCATTTGCGTTTTTTTCTGCACTATTCTTTAAGCGGGTTAATCTGCTTTTGCGAATGCGATCGCTTTCTTTAACCCCACCTGCAAGCTCATATTCACTGCTGTCTTTGCCGTATTTGAAACCAACCCCCGCCAGCATTTTATCTGAAATCAGGCTTAAGCTTTTTTCCAGCTCGTCTAGCTTTGTTCTAGAAGAGTCAATTACAGCCATAGCATCGTTATATTCATTCAGCATCGTTTGAAATTGCTGGATTAATTGAGTTAGGTTTTGCAAGTTGCAGTTATCATCAAAAGTTATATTTGGATCAATAGCTTTCATCCTGGTGACTCTGAACTGAGCTTTTTCTAGAATCCGGGATGTACGTTGCTTACGAGCCATATTCTACTCCTTCACTAGCTCTCAAAAGCTAGTTTGGCTCAATTAAGCTATATTCCGGTTCAGCAAAAATCGCAGTTTTTTCACAGAATTTTTGTTTTATACCAGTGATTTTTCTGAATTTCATCACTCAGGGCTGATTTTCAGAGAAATAATGTGTTTAAGTTTCAGCAATATGCGATTATGACTGCGTAGGTGATGCCTACCACAGGCTCAACCTCTGCACTTTCATGTAGGGTTAAGTGCGATCGCTTTCACTTTAAGCCTTAATGGTCGAGGTTTAAGTCTTAATGGTCAAGGTTTAAGTCTTAATGGTCAAGGTTTAAGTCTTAATGGTCAAGGTTTAAGCCTTAATGGTCGAGGTTTAAGCCTTAATGGTCAAGGTTTAAGTCTTAATGGTCGAGGTTTAAGTCTTAATGGTCAAGGTTTAAGCCTTAATGTTGTAACTTTGATGATTAAAGTTTGTTAGCGATACCAAAGGAGTGCTACGCCTACGCATTTCGTTAAAGCTGGGGCGATCGCACTTTACAATAGTTTTCGCATATTTGAACCACATCTATCGTAGGGGCACGGCACCGATAAGATATATGTATCTCCGAAAATCTGTGGATGCCGTGCCCCTCAAAGCCTTAGGTGTTACACTTTACAAGTCTCTATGCGAGAGAAGAGGAGAAGAGAATAGCCGCGTGTCTCTGATCTGCAATAGAGAAAAAAGTGGGAAATGTCCTCTAGGAACTGCGGTATCAAAAATAACTTTATCGTAATCAATCCAGTTGCTTTCCACTCTCCATCCTACGCGATCGCCAAATTTCTCCCAGGCTTCATTGTTATACTTGCCGTCTGGCTTACCGCCAACGCTCAAGTAAATTTCCTTTTGAACGCTGAAGCCAAAGCGCCCATCGCTATATTTTACCCATAAGCGGTCAATCGTGCGGAGGTCGGTACAAGGGAAGTTTAATAATTCTTTAGACGAAAAGTAGTCATATTTCTTCTTACCTAAAACCTGAATCATCACTTTATATGTTTCCATATCAGCATCTTTCCAGTTCTCTGCTGCTAGCAAGTCGCGCAGTTTGGCATAGTCTACGCCTTTTTCTGAACTGAGGTCATCGTCTTCTTTAGCTGTCGGTTGTTTGGTGTCAATTGTTGAGATGGGCTGCGGGGAAATAGTGTTACTTGCCGAAATTGACTGCTGAGGAATCAAGCGATTATGTATAGCTGCAACATCCTCATCTCGCAGTTTAAGAATTTGTTGTAATCGCCGTAAATCATCAAGAGTTTCATCACTAAGAATCGGTTCTTCTTCTAATGCTTCAGTTAGGGTTTGTTCGTATTCCTGCAAGCTTTCTTCTAACTCACGGAATGGTTTGAGAACTTCTTCTTCTATCGCTGCTGCTACTTCCGAGTTTAACCCCAACTCGCTTTGTCTACGAATCAACACCTTGCGTCCCACAACCGAAACGCGACCATTTCTAACACGTTGCTCAACTTCTTTACGATACTCTAATTGTGGATCGCCTACTGGTGCTTTAGCTAGGCGAATTGTATAACCTTCCCGAACTGCAAAGATTTCTGGCTTCATCGCTGGCTTTGATTCCAGTACCTTGCGCTTGGCATAATCATGCAGTTCAGCTACAGTAACAAAACCATCGTTATCATTATCAGCTGCGCCTGTTTCAATTCCCTCAATTAAATAGCGTGTGTAAACTCCTCCGCCTGAATCTTCAAAAGATTTTTGTGTCGCTGTGGAAGAGGTTAACACAGCTCTACCTTCACCACCTAATTGCTCAACAATTTCATTTTTAATGCTGAGATTGGAAATTTCTTTTGCACTCATCCCCTCAGCAAAAGCACCGCTAAAGCAACAGTCAAGAATTAACACTTGTCGCTTAGATTTGCTGCGACTCATGTAATTTTGATGGATGAATTTAGCATCTACTGCTGTACCAATTCTGACTAAACCTTGGGGATTGATTTGAGTATTGCGGCTGACAAAAAATAGATTTCCGTCCTCATGTCTGTAGCCATGTCCAGAAAAATAGAGCAGCACTACGTCATCTTTTTGACATTTTTCCATGAACAACTGCTCAATTTCTGAGCGCATGGTATCGGAATTAGGACTAAGCAAAACTTTGACTTCTTTAAAGCCGCCTATCTCTAAATTCTCCAAAACACGCTGCATTGCTTCAATATCTTTGACTACTCCAGATAAATTATTTATCTTCGGAGACTCATACTCACTAGCGCCAATTAGCAATGCATATTTCGCCATTTTGCTTGCTTAGTTTTGTTAAAATACAGAATTTTCCCTAATTCTATATTTTATACAGGATAAAGCCGAGGGATTCCGTAGAGTTGCGACGGTTAAGCTTGAGGTTGAATTGTTGGCGGTGCGGCGCTTGGCGACAACACATCCTACTCCAGCGCTTACTGCTGCACAGATCCCCGACTTTTTCAAAAAGTCGGGGATCTAAATCACGCTAAAGATAAGTGAAATTTCACGCTACGCTGTTTGAATTAAGGGGCGATCGCACTTTGAATTTTGCTTTTAAAACGGAGAGGGAGGGATTCGAACCCTCGTATACGTTGCCGCATAACAGCATTTCCAGTGCTGCGCCTTCAACCACTCGGCCACCTCTCCAGGTGCCACGATTTACAATTCTAAAGTGAAATCGCAAAAAATGCAAAGATAATTAAGAAGATATTTGAAAAAAAATCAAAATTCCCCAATCACCATGTCCCAAACATACAGGATTAGAGTTCGCGATCGCAATACTGGCAAGGAATACACTCTCCAAGTGCCGGAAGACCGCTACATTTTGCACAGTGCTGAACAACAAGGAACCGAATTGCCGTTTTCTTGCCGCAATGGTGCTTGTACTACTTGCGCTGTGCGGGTACTATCGGGAGAAATTTACCAACCAGAGGCAATTGGACTATCACCAGAGTTGCGGCGTAAAGGTTATGCCTTATTATGTGTGAGTTATCCCCGTTCGGATATAGAAGTGGAAACACAAGACGAAGATGAAGTTTATGAACTTCAGTTTGGGCGATTTTTTGCGCGGGGGAAAGTTAGGGCGGGTTTACCGTTGGATGAAGATTAAGGGACTTCTAACTAAAAAATCTTGGCAGGGGGGCAGGGAGCAGGGGGAGAGTAAAAATATTCTCGGACTATATATTGGATAATTTATTTTCTGGCAGTCCCCTTAACAATTAACAATACACAATTCAAAATCACGAGATGCAATCTTGGCAATCCTGGCTATTGATTAGTGGCTGTCGGCAGGGTAGATATAACGGTGTAAAAGTACAAATTCAAGCTATGAACGGAAGAGGCTGGGGGAAAAGGAGCAGGGAGCAGGGGGAGCCAACTGTTTCCCCCAACGCGAGGCGGAGCGGAACATGGGTAAAAGCCCCGTCCTGGAAGGACGCTTGGTTGGGGCGGAGTACAAGCTCTGTCTTAATTTCTCCCCCTTGCTCCCTGCTCCCTGCTCCCTTGCCTCTTGTGGCAGCGCATTTTGGCGTATTAGCGCGAAGAATAGTAATTTTAGTTTGCCTATTACTGCTAGTGAGTTGTCAAGGCAAAAGCCAGCCTACAGCTAATCAGGCACAGGTAAAAGTGGCGCGGGTGGTGAGTGGGCAAAGTTTGGAAGTTTTAGGCATGGCTGAACAACCAAACTTAATTTCCCAGGTGCGATTAATTGGTATTGAAGCACCAGATCTCCGCCAGCGCCCTTGGGGTGATGATGCCAAAGACGAGTTAGAGAAAATGATTGGAGGCGCAGAACAAATCGTCACCCTAGAGTTTGACATTGAAGGCAAAGACAAAATTGGTCGGACTGTAGCCTATGTATGGAAAGATAAATTGTTGTTAAACGAAGAAATAGTCAAAAAAGGCTATGCATTATTTGTACCGCGATCGCCTAATCACAAATACGACCAGCGTTTAGAACGTGCCCAACAATGGGCAAGAATCATGGGCCAAGGAATTTGGCAACCAGAAAAACCCATGCGCCTGACTCCCGCTGAGTTTCGGCGGCAGTATCGGTGATTGGGGGACTTTGGGGAGGCAGGGGGGCAGGGAGCAGGGAGCAGGGGGGAGAATAAATCCCCATTACCCATTACCAATTACCCATGCCCCATGCCCAATGCCCCATGCCCAATAACAAACGACAAATAACAAATGACAAACCTACAAATCTTTCTAGACATAGCTACTGAAGCGGCTTTGGCTGCTGGTGAGGTTTTGCAAGGCTATTGGGGGAAGTTAGAAGACGCAATTACTGAAAAAGGCCGTCCAGGTGATTTAGTGACTGCTGCTGATAAGGCTTCGGAAGTGGTAGTTTTGGAGGTTTTGCGTCGCCATTTTCCCCAACATTCAATTTTGGCTGAGGAATCGGGAAAATTAGGCAATCAAGATAGTGAATATCTGTGGGCAATTGATCCTTTAGATGGCACTACTAACTATGCTCACCAATATCCTTGTTTTGCTGTTTCTATTGGGTTGCTAATTAATGGCATTCCCCAAGTAGGTGTAATTTATAATCCTGCTAGTAATGAGCTGTTTCGGGCTGCTGCTGGTTTGGGTGCCACACGCAATCGCCGCCCGATAAAAGTTTCTGACAGTTCTCAACTAGGGAAAAGTCTACTAGTCACGGGATTTGCCTACGATCGCAGAGAAACCTCTGATAATAATTATGCAGAATTTTGTCACCTCACCCATTTAACCCAAGGTGTCAGGCGTAGTGGTTCCGCCGCCCTGGATTTAGCTTATGTAGCCTGTGGGCGATTTGATGGTTACTGGGAAAGGGGACTTTCACCTTGGGATATGGCTGCAGGTATTATCCTCGTCCAAGAAGCTGGCGGTAAAGTCACAGCTTATGATCGCACTCCTTTCAAAATGGAAACGGGAAGAATCCTTGCTACTAATGGCTACCTTCACGACACCCTCAGCCATGAATTAATGAATATTCCGCCGTTATCAAGTTGGAAATGAGAATGGGCATGGGGCATGGGGAATGGGTAATGGGGAATGGGTAATGGGGATTTCTCGCCTTTTCCCCTTGTCCGCTTTCGCTTTCAATACGGTTTGGTAATTTTTCGTTGTGATTTTGGGGTTGTGAAGACGCGATGAATCGCGTCTCTACAAGATTTAAACGTCAATCGATTTGTATTATCCGAACCGTATGGCTTCCGCTTCCTCTACTTTCCCCAATTACCAATTACCAATTACCAATCCCCAGTCCCCAGTCCCCAGTCCCCAGTCCCCAGTCCCCAGTCCCCAGTCCCCAACCTTATGTATGACTTTTAACCCTTAACTACTGAACGATCTATGGGATAGCGAAGTAAACTAGAAGCATTATTTTGCTAACTTTGGTGCATATCCCTTTATGTCATTAAGAATAGATCGTGGTCTTTTTAAATATGATTTCATAGATCATCATGCGGTTTTGTGTGTTGCTGTTGATGCTGATGTGAAAGAGATCCGCAAGCGCTATATCTCAATTGCCCGTCGTTTACATCCTGATGCTAATAGTAGTGCGAGTCCTACTGATAAGCAGCTATCTAGTGAATTGTTATCTAAGTTAGTTAACCCCGCTTACGAGAAAATAACTACAGAACGCAGTCGCGCAGAATACATGATAATTCTGTCTCATATGGGTAAGCGATTAGTACAAGAGTTTACTTCGGTAGAACTACATACTGATGTAGGGAAAAAGTTAGCAACTGCTCCCGAATCAACTATAGATTCACTGTACAAAAGTGCGATCGCTAAACTGGCGGAAACTCAATATGAGAATTTGCTCCATGTACCACAAGTAATTGCCCAAATTAGCGAGTTGAATTTAGTTTACTTAATGCGGACTGCTGGTAAATCATTAGCAACGCCTAACCCGCTAATGCAATCCACAATGAACTCAGGGCCAATAACGCCCAATCCTGCGACTAATACAACAGCGCCACCACCACCACCACCAGAAAATTCAGCTGTGGAAAATTATCTGCGTCGCGCACAAACTTTAATTGACAAAAACCAATTTCCGCAAGCTCAGGTGGAGTTGCAAGATGCTCTCAAACTAGAACCAAAGAATAGTCGTTGTCATAGCCTGATAGGATTAGTGTTTTTGAAACAGAATCGGCTGAAAATGGCAAAGGTTCATTTTGATAATGCTTTAAAATTAGACCCCAATGACCAAACAGCTTTGTCTTGGAAACCAAAAATCGAGAAGGCTTTAAGTCAGCAATCTGGTGGTGGTAAAGTAACTACACCTCCTAATTCGACTGGTAAACAACCAGATAAGTCAGGAGGTGGCGGTTTGTTTGGTGGTTTGTTTGGTGGGAAGAAAAAGTAATGGTGTATCAACCAGCAGCGGGAGCTAGGGATTTATTACCTTTAGATGTGGCGCAAAAACGCTGGATTGAAGATAGGTTACAGGAAGTATTTCATCGTTGGGGATATCACAGGATTATTACCTCAACTTTGGAACGGATGGATACCCTGATGGCGGGGGAAGCAATTCAGCGTCAAACGGTAATTCAACTGCAAAATTCTGAAGATGAAGAATTAGGGCTGCGTCCAGAATTGACAGCTTCGATCGCGCGCACTGTCGTCACACGGATGGCAGGTGTAACTTATCCCCAAAGGCTGTATTACAATGCCAATGTTTTCCGCCGCATCTGGGAAAATCGGCATAATCGTCAGCAAGAGTTTTATCAAGCTGGGGTAGAGTTGCTCGGTGCTGCTGGATTGCTAGCAAATGCGGAAGTATTGTTGTTAGTCGCTGATTGTTTAGCAGCGCTTTCGTTAGAGCGATGGTATTTGATTTTAGGTGAAGCAGGAATTACCCGATCGCTGTTGAGTGTATTTCCAGATCACATCCAAGGTAAGGTTCGCAGTGCGATCGCTAATTTGGATCGCATTGCGATCGAGAATTTACCCCTCAGTGAAGAACTACGCGATCGCGCCAAACTCATCTTAGATTTGCGGGGTGACAGTTCCGAAGTCTTGCGAAAAGTCAAAAGTTTAGATTTAGATCAAGCGCAACAAGAAGCGGTTAATAACCTAGCATCCTTAGTGGATTTACTGGAATCGCGGGGAGATTATCCTTTAATTCTCGACCTTAGCTTGATTGAAACTATCGATTATTACACTGGTATTGTCTTTGAAGTAGTTAGCGATACCGCTGGACAAGTCCAGGTTTTAGGGCGAGGTGGTCGCTACGACAAGCTTTTAGGGCTATATCATCCCCAAGGTGAAAATATTCCTGGGGTAGGCTTTGCCCTTAACATCGAAGATTTATACCAAATCATCCAATCTACTCAGCAATTACCGCAAGCTCCCCCAGCTAGCGATTGGTTAATAGTACCAGAGACAGTCAATGCTGATGCGGCTGCCTTTGCCTACGCGCAAAAGCTCCGAGATTCTAGCGAGATGGTGCGAGTAGAAATTGATTTAGGGGGCAGAGATACCGCAGCCATCAGAAACTATGCACGCGATCGCGGAATTGCTCAAATCGCCTGGATTAAAGCCGATGGTTCACCAACCATAGAATCATTGTCTTAGCTAGGAAATATATCTAATTGCTAGGCTAGAAATAGCTGACTTTAAAGAGAGGGAATCAACAAAATGCCACACACAATTGTTACCGATGTCTGTGAGGGCATCGCTGACTGCGTAGATGCTTGTCCAGTAGCTTGCATTCATGACGGCCCAGGCAAAAACGTCAAAGGCACAGATTGGTACTGGATAGACTTCGCCACCTGCATTGATTGTGGCATCTGTATCCAGGTATGCCCAGTAGAAGGTGCGATCGTTCCCGAAGAACGCCCTGATTTGCAGAAGACTCCAGAATAAGAGGCAGGGGGGCAGGGAGCAGGGAGCAGGGTGAGATAAGGGGGATGAGGGAGATGAGGGAGATGAGGGGGATAAGGAAGCAGGGGGAGCAGGGGGGACAAGGAGACAAGGAGCAATTACTATTACTCATTACTCATTACTCATTACTCATTACTCATTACCCATTACCCAATGCCCAATGCCCAATGCCCCATGCCCCATGCCCCATGCCCATACCTAATAACAAATGACAAATGACAAATGACTATTTACTAGAAGTTCAAAATGTTCATGCAGGATACATTAAAGATGTTGATATTCTGCAAGGTGTGAATTTTCGAGTTGCAGCGGGGGAATTGGTAACAGTGATTGGCCCCAACGGTGCGGGTAAATCCACCTTGGCGAAGACTATTTTTGGACTCTTAACTCCCCATACAGGCACGATTACCTTTAAAGGTGAAAATATTGGCGGACTCAAGTCAAATCAAATAGTCCAACGGGGAATGTGCTATGTACCGCAAATCGCTAATGTTTTCCCTTCCTTGAGTATTGAAGAAAATTTAGAGATGGGAGCTTTTGTGCGGAATATTCCCCTCAAGCCACTCAAAGATAAAATATTTACCATGTTTCCTAGATTAAGCTATCGCCGTCGTCAACGTGCAGGTACGCTTTCCGGTGGAGAACGGCAGATGTTGGCAATGGGTAAAGCTTTGATGCTGGAACCCAGCTTGCTGCTGTTAGATGAACCCTCTGCGGCTTTATCCCCCATTCTAGTTACACAAGTATTTGACCAAATCAAGGAAATTAACCAAAGTGGCACAGCCATAGTTCTAGTAGAACAAAACGCCCGTAAAGCCTTAGAAATGGCTGACCGTGGTTACGTACTAGAATCTGGACGCGATGCCATCTCCGGCCCCGGTCAAGAATTGTTGAACGACCCCAAAGTGGCAGAACTGTATTTAGGCGCAGGGAAGGGGCATTAGGGGACTGAGAAAAAGCAGGGGGGCAGGGTGCAGGGGGCAGGGGGAAAAAGAACAAATTAAGTATTCCCATTAGCCATTACCAATTACCAATGCCCAATGCTCCATGCCCAAAAATTAAATAACTTTTAAACCGTGTAAGCGGGTACTCTTACATTGCCCTGAAGTCTGATATCTTCCAGGCAACCACGAAACGGTTGTCAGGTAGAGGAATGGCTAGAATTAATGGATTTATTGGTCGTCGGAATTTTATACATTTAGCCGGTGTAGGTAGCATTGGGATTGGGGCTTTGATTGGCGCTGGCGGTATCCTGTGGAATAAGGAGCCTTCTTTAGCTGATCAAGCCTCAAATGATGATTTTGGTGAAAAACCGCAACCAGTTAATCCACAAGCAGCATTAAAAATTTTGCTCGACGGAAATCAAAGATTTGTTGAAGGAAAGCGTCTGAATCCTCATCAATCGAAATTGCGTTTACAAGAAACTGTTGCAGCTCAATATCCATTTGCGGCGATATTAGGTTGTGCTGATTCGCGTGTACCGGCAGAAATTGTTTTTGATCAAGGATTAGGAGATTTATTTGTAGTGCGCGTAGCTGGTAATGTCGCTTCGCCAGAGGCGATTGGTAGCTTGGAATATGCTACCTCAGTATTAGGAGCGCAATTAATTTTAGTTCTCGGTCATAGCAAATGTGGTGCGGTAAAAGCTGCGATTGAAGGTAAACCACTGCCGGGAAGAATTGGTGTTTTTGTGGAAGAAATTAAACCTGCTGTAGAAATAGCAAAAAATAAATCTGGCAGTTTAGAAAAAAATACTATTGTTGCTAATATTCAATATCAAGCAGATAATTTAGCCGAAAGGTCAACAATTTTAGGCAATTTAGTTAAAAAAGGTAAATTGAAAATTGTTGGCGGTCGTTACGATTTGGCTACGGGGGAAGTGAGCATAACGAGGGGCTAATAAGTAGGTCGGCGTAAATAATTATTGTTGGAATAAGGCAGGGGGCAGGGGGATAAAATATTCTAGAGGGCAAGGCATTGCCCATACGTGTCAACTTAACGCGAAACCCGCTTTGTATCAAGGTTTTTGCCCTCACCCCCAACCCCTCTCCCACCAGGAGAGGGGAGCAAGAGATTTAATTCCCCTTCTCCTGCGGGAGAAGGGGTTAGGGGATGAGGGCGAGGGTATTTGTACAACGCCCGCCCTATATAGCTTTAAGCTTAAGTTGACACCAATGGGCATTGCCTTGCCCCTACAATCTGTTACATTCTTTTTTTAAATTGGTATGAAATAACTTGTCCCTGGTTTAATGTTTTGATACCAATCTAAAATATAAAATTCAAAATCTAAAATAGATTATTGTTGGACAATTTGCGCGATCGCCTGAATTAACTCGTCTGGATCGACGGGTTTAGAAAGATAGAACTGAAACCCAGCTTGCAAAGCTTGCTTTTTGTTCATATCCCCAGCGTAGGCTGTCAAAGCGATCGCAGGAATTTTTCCCCCTTGTTCTCTAATCTCGCGGATTAATGTATAGCCGTCGATTTTGGGCATTCCAATATCCGCTAGCAAAATGTCAGGTTGAGTTTGCTGGAGTAGCTGTAATGCTTCTGAGGCAGAAGATACGGAGATAACGGTAGCGCCTGCTTCTTCTAAAATAAAATTAACTAAGTCTAAATTATCTAATTCGTCATCTACAGCTAACACCTGAATTCCCTGCAAACTCAGGCTATCTGTTATTGATTGTTCCACTGCTGTTGTTAATGTTGGTGTCGGTAATAAAGGTAAATTAACGGTGAAGGTAGCACCCTGTTCTATGCCTGGACTTTCGGCTTTGACAGTTCCGCCATGCAGTTCAACAATTTGCCGGACAATCGCCAATCCTAATCCTAAACCCCCAAAAGTTCTGGTGATACTACTATCAGCTTGCCGGAAATAATCAAAGACGTAGGGTAGGAATTCGGGGTTGATACCTCTACCTGTATCTATAACTTGAATTTGCGCCTGTGAACCATTTTTCTCTAAACGAATTTCTACCCTACCACCCGTAGGTGTGAACTTTACCGCATTTGAGAGCAAATTCCAGATAACTTGTTGCAATCGCGTTGCATCGCCTAATACTTGCCCAACATCTGCTGCAAAATCAGTGTGGATGGAAATTGCTTTAGCTGCGGCGGCTAAATGTATAGTTTCTACAGCTGCGCTAATAGTCTCTTTCAGGTCAACAGCATCAGAATTTAAACTGAACTTACCCTGTAAAATGCGCGAAATATCCAGGATATCGTCAATTAGCTGGACTTGTAACTTGGCATTACGCTCGATAGTTTCTAGCGCCACAGCCGTTTTATTGGCATTAAGATTGCCACTACGAAGTAATCTAGTCCAGCCGAGAATCGGACTCAATGGTGTTCGCAGTTCATGAGAGAGGATAGCGAGAAATTCATCTTTTGTGCGGTTAGCTGCTTCTGCTGTGGCTCTGGCGCGCTTTTCGGCTTCGTAAAGTTGGGCACGCGCGATCGCACCAGCCGCTTGTTGTGATAAAGCTAAGATAAATGCCCGCTCATCTTGATTGAGTGCGGCAAATTCTTGAAAACCAAGGCTAATTCCTCCCACTGCTCGACCTTCAAGCATTAGGGGTAGGGAAATCCAAGCAGCATAATCGTAATTAGCATAGATATCTGCCAGATGAGGATAGCGCGTGACTCGCTGTTCTATAGACTCTTCCCAAATCGGTTTGCCAGTACGCACTGCATCCGATAGGGGAGATGATATATTCATGGCAACTCTCTGCCAACTTTTGACGATCTCTGCTTGAAAACCTATAGAATGAATGATTTCTAATTCCTTGCCATTCTCACAGACAACTGCTACTAAAGCCGCAGCCGCACCTAAAACAGCAAAGCTTTGTTCTACAATTACTTCTGCGACTTCAGTCGGTGTCAGTGATTCAGAAAGGGCAGAGGTAACTAACTGTAAACTAGCGTTACGGTTAGCAGTTTGCTTGACTTGTTGATAAAGTCGAGCATTAGCGATCGCCAATGCTGCTCGGTCTGTAATATCTTGAAATAATCTGCGGTCTTCGTTGCTATAAGGATCTCCAGCTCTTTCCCGCGAAATGCTCAGGGTGCCAATTATTTGTTCTTGCACCTTCAACGGTATCATTAACAAACTATAAACGCCGTAGCGCTCTACATAAGGTAGATATTCTCTCTTAATAGATTTACTAATCTCCTCTGGTGAAACAACTGGCAAAAAAATCGTTTCGCCTGTTTGGACGACATATCCTGTCATCCCATCATCAATAGAACGCCTTTGAGCAAGTAATTTGCCGATAAATTCCCGAACTTCGGGATTCACATGGTAAGAAGAAACCGTATCTAGCCAATGTTTATCCTGAGATAACAAACTCAAGACACAGGAATCACCAGTTAAATTGCCAATTAGTTGGGTGATAGTATCCAACAAAGTCTGCAAATCTAATCTAGCGGCGGCAAAAGTTTGTGATGCTTGCGCCAGAAACTTTTCACGTTGCTCTATGCGTTGGCGATCGCTAATATCCTGAAATACCATCACACAAGTTGCAGGGCGATCATACATTGCAGGTAAAGTATCAGCATGAACCAACAACGGGTAAACACCAGTTGGGGTGTGCCAATTCAACTCTGCTCCTTGAATTGTTTCGCCACGCGTAACTCGAAATGTCGGCAGTTGCTCAGCTGGGATAAGTTTTCCTGTAGCATCGGTACAGTAAAAGTCTGTATCATATACTCCAGAGGGGCGATCGCTATATATTTCACCTCCCGCCATTTCTTTTGCTGCGTTATTGGAGAAGGTAAAACAAGTAGTATTTGGGTCAATAAATACTAAAGGAATAGGTAGCATATTTAACACAGCTTCTAGCCATTGGCGTTGATTAGCTTGGGCTTGTGCTTGCTGCTGAAATACTTGTTCTAATTGCTTGCAGTCGTTAATATCAGTGGAAGTACCATACCAACGTGTAATTTTTCCTGTGCGATCGCGGTTAGGAATTGCCCTTGTCAAATACCAGCGATAAGAACCGTCAGCAATTTTTAAGCGACATTCTATTTGGTAATCGTTACCTGTAGCCACTGTTGACATCCAGGCATGGATACATTGCTGTAAATCATCTGGGTGAACTAGTGGATACCAACCTTCAGCCAAGAGTTCTTGCAAGTTTATACCAAAAGTATCAAGGGCCTGCTGGTTGAAGTATTCTAATTCACCATTAGGTTTACAAGTCCAAACTATATGAGGGATGACATCAATAACTTGCCGAAACCATTCTTCAGCTTGCTGCCCATTTTCCGTATATTTACTGCTAATCTCTGTGTTATCAAGCTGGACTACATTCAGTGTCGAATCGGTAGTGCAATCGCTATTATGGCAATTGAGTATTGCTGTAACTGTGTCATTACTTTTGGCAGCATAATGATCAGCAGCGTCAAGTTCTAAACTCCGGGCAAAGCGTTCCACTAGTTCAGAACGAGAAATGCCGCGTTTATGTGCCTCCTGCTGTAACAGTTGCCAAGCTGTCTTCGTCAACGATAGGTTAACTGCCTGCTTCGCTTCTAATCCCCAATTTTGGATAAATTTACCCCTCTTATCACGCTTCACAGAGGCACTATCCCGTATACCTATATGGCTAAACTTATTAAATCACACAGCCTCATTTAAAAAATCAGACTGGCAGTTAGCTCATAATCTGTCAATTGGAAGATGACAATTAAATAAGTGGGATTTGTCATTTGTCATTTGTCATTTGTCATTTGGTAATGGGTAATTGGTAATAATAATTTCTCCTTGTCCCTTTTTCTCCTCTGCTCCCCCTACTCCCTCATCCCTCATCCCCGTGCTGCTCTAGCCAATGTTGCAAATCTGCCACTACCTCTTTGTAATTGATGTCATTGTGTAGCTCATGATACGCTCCAGGATACACAATCCGCAGTTTATCTTTGCCAGGAACTAACTCGTAAAATCTCTCACCTCCCTCTGGTAAAGCTACTCTATCGTCTGTACCGTGGAGAACAAGGAGCGGTAATTGCCACTCGGAAGCATGAGTATAAATCCAATCTACGGTAGCTAAATACTCCGTAGCTAAACGTGCAGTTCCTAATGTATGGCGTAGAGGATCTTGGGCGTAAGCAGCTAAAATCTTTTGATCACGGGAAGCTGAAGACAAATCAAGACCAGTGCTGAGGCTAAACTGCGGCCAGATGCGGGAGAGTAACTTACCTATAAGTAGACGGAATTTTGACACACCTACTCCCAAAGCAGGTGCTAAAGCGATCGCACCTTTTAATGTAGATGCTTCATTGGCATAGTGCAAAACATAGTCTAAAACAACCACTGCACCTAAACTTTGACCCATAATAAAAAGTGGGCATCCTGGCTGCTGAGTCTGAATTAACTTGATGAAAGCTCTCAAGTCTTCACGAAACTCAGCCCAACTATTAATATGGCCTCGCTGTCCTGGGGAACGTCCATTACCACGCATATCAAAAGCGTAGACAGCATATTTTTGAGGTATCAGTTGGTCAATAATATTTCCAAATCTACTGCTATGCGCTCCCAATCCATGTACAATTACCAAGATTCCCCGTAATTGACCTTCTGGAAACCAGCTTTGGTAATAAAGGTCAAGTTCTCCCATACCTTTGAAAGTATCTTCGCTGTGGCAAACCATTTAAATTTCAGATTTTAGATTTTGGATTATAAAGCCTTTTCTAGTACAGATTTATCTGCGTCTATCTGTGTTCATCTTCTTCTATCGGCGGTTAATTTTTTATTAATATTTTTATAACCAGAGATTGGTTAATAATTGCCCAACAAGAACTAAGATTTATCTACGAATTAAATGAGGCTATTATTCACAATAATTCTAGTAACCTTGTGACTCAAAACTACATAGAAGAGAACAATTCTCAGATATTGACACAAGACAAATCTGATTCGCGAGAAAATCAAACACAGTCATCAACATTACCGACTACCGAAAGCATCAACCGGGTACGAGAGGGTTTAGCTGCGGCTGTTGATCCTGCTGTGCGCCAGCAAATTGCAGAAACGCTGCAACAGTTAACAGCAATGACTTCCCAGCATCCAGAACCGCGAGTTAACGGTGGGGTGCGTCGTTTTGTGTTGCGATCGCTCATTCATGCTTTTTTCCAAGTTCAGGTAGAATACTTAGAAAGATTTCCTCAACAACCAGCAATCTTAGCTGTTAATCATCTCCACCATATTGACCCCTTTCTTTTACTTAGCGAAATTCCTACCCAACCTTACTACTACATTTTGGGTGATGCTCGTACCCTTTATAACAAGTGGTGGAAACGCTTGATTTTAGGCTTGGCTGGTGGTGTCATTCCTTTAGAAAGAATGTGGAAAGAAGAATTTGCAGTAATTGCAGAGGCGAAAGCTGGACGACAAGAACTATTGGAATTAGCGACAGCAATTGAACATAATGTTCCTAAAGGCACAGATATTCAAACACTACGACAAATTGATCGTATTGTACTCACAATTTTGGCTCGTGGTGATGGGATAGTTTTATTTCCTGAAGGAAGACTCGGAGAAAGTGAAGGAAATTTACACCTTCCTTTGAAGCGTGGGACTGTGATTTATGCCCTTAAATCTGGAGTGCCAATTGTACCAGTGGCGTTAATTGGTACCCATAATCTTTATTTAGGAAAAAAGTTAACTATTAGATTTGGTCAACCGTTACATTTTGCTCAAAGTTCCACACCTAAGCGTCAGGAAGTTGAGCAAGTTGTATTGAAATTGCAAAATGAAATGATAGCTCTTTTACCAACAGATTATCAAGAGCCAACTGGGCCAAAGTTATTGTGTAATTTTCTCAATCACCTATTTTGGTAAAAACTTATTGAATTGAGTAATGCAGTTAAAGGCTTGAGAAAGTTGCATGACGCTGGCGCTGACAAAACGCCAGTTGCGTAAGTCCTGAATTATTTTTCTAAAAAGTTTGTCACTTTGAAATTTGATGTACCCTCCCAACAGTGATTTAAACAGGCATTTACCCTAGCATTTGGTGTATCGGCTGATTCACTAGAGGCATTAAATTGTACTGCGGTCACAATATATTCAAAAATAATTACGCACTGTTTAGTAGGTGACATTCTCTCAACCACAATGGTTTCACCAATCTTGGGGATTTGTGGTAAATCCACAACAAACGTTTCCATTTTTGGTTTGTCTAGTGGATTTTTGAAACTAAAGTACTTACAGTAAACAAGAACTTTCACAAATAGACCCACCAATACTAAATAGAAAGCTAAACAATCAGAATATAAACAATGAATACTGCTAAGTATCCTCATACAGGAAAGAGGATATAAATATATCATCAAAAGCATTCAAAATAAACCGGAAAAATTCAAATAATGTTTGCGACACATCAATATATTCTAGAGGGCATGGCAATGCCATGCCCCTACAATCTGTCGCATTCTTTTTTAAATTTGGTATTAGGTAATGGCTATTAAAAAAAGATTGAATAATTTGGCTGCGGTGTAGCTGTAGAGGGTATCTCTTACTCCATAAGAGTTATATGATTAATTTTCTTGCTTCATGTACGTGCAATTTGCTGTTGCGATCGCACTTTTGTAATGTCTGCCATTACGCCTGGGATAAAACGTAGGGTGGGCACTGTCAGATAATCACCAATGCCCACCTTACATCAATTGTGTTTGTTATCCCATTACCTACGCGTTGATAGTCGCTATGGCTTTCTCAACAGCTTGTAAGGCTATGTTGACTTCTGCCTCTGTAACAATCAATGGTGGTACAAAGCGGACGACTTTTGGCCCAGCTGGTACTAGCAATACGCCTTCTGCGATCGCAACTTTCACAATATCAGCTGCAGTTAGCGGCATATCTGCTTGCAATTCGAGTCCGTTGATTAAACCCCAGCCACGAACATCAGCAATTTGATTAGGATATTTGGCTGCGATCGCTTTTAAACCATTTCGCAGCTGTTCGCCTCTGTCTTGTACGTTCTGCAAAATATTTTCTTTTTCGATAGTTTGACAGACAGTTAGCGCTACGCCACAAACAAAGGGATTTCCCCCAAAGGTGCTAGCGTGTTCCCCAGGTTGAAAAACATCACAGAATTTCTTACTCATCATTGCGCCGATGGGGATACCGCCACCCAGTCCTTTTGCACTGGTGAAAATATCCGGTTCCACGCCGATATGTTCATAACCCCATAACTTGCCACTACGTCCCATTCCCACTTGCACTTCATCGAAAATCAATAAAATGCCAGTTTCATCACAAATTTGCCGTAGCTTTTTAAAGTAAGCCACATCCCCAGGACGAACGCCACCTTCCCCTTGCAACGGTTCTAAAAGAATCGCCGCTACACGGTAGTCACCTTCATCGAGTTCGCTAATCGCCGCTTCTACCGCAGCAATATCGTTGTATGGCACATAGTGGAAACCAGGAACCAAGGGATCAAAGTATTTTTGATACTTGGGTTGTCCTGTAGCGGTAATTGTCGCTAAAGTCCGCCCGTGGAAACTAGCATTAGCAGTTAAAATGATTGGTCTTTCAATTTCTAATACAGTATGAGCGTATTTTCGTGCTAATTTAATTGCTGCTTCGTTAGCTTCCGCACCAGAGTTACAGAAAAATACGCGATCGGCACAGGAATGTTCAATAATCCATTTTGCCAATTCACCTTGTTCGGGAATGTAATACAAATTAGAAACGTGATGCAGCTTTTGAATTTGCCGTGTTACCGCTGCTACCATTGCTGGATGGGCGTGTCCCAATGTACAAGTAGCAATTCCAGCCACAAAGTCCAAATATTCTCGTCCTTGGGTATCCCAGACCTTGCATCCTGCACCCCGTTCTAGGGCTAGAGGAAATCGTCCATAGGTGGACATGACTGCTTCATCAAAGCTGTTGGGGTCAAACGGACTAGATGGTAAAGTATCTGACTGTGGGGGGATGGTGGCTGTGTCAACCAGACTGTTTATGCTCACTACCGCTCCTTCTGAAAATCTGTGATCGTAATCGTATAGTTACTAGTGTCCTAGAAAGCCTCAAAAATATCGACTATTTTCTCTGTATTTGTCTTTTGGTGTTTGGTGTTTGTTCTCCTTGTCCCCTTGTCTTCAGTTCCTTATTCCCTAACCATTGAGGTAAAACAATTGTGTACTCAAGGCCTGAGCAAAAATATCAACGTATCCAAAAGGAGTTGATGGCAGGAGCGATCGCTCTTGGTTGTGTTTTCATAATTGGGACTTTGTGGTATTGCCTAGTGGAGGGGTGGTCATGGGAAGATGCTGCTTATATGACCGTAATTACGCTGGCAACTGTGGGATATGGCGAAACACACCCATTGGGTAGTCGCGGACGATTATTTACCATTGCTTTAATTTTGATGGGTGTAATCAATATCGGTTACATTGTCAATAGATTTACAGAAGCCGTAATTCAGGGCTACTTTCAAGAAGGAATTCGACTACGGCAACAGAGGCGGTTAATGGAATCGTTATCAGGACATTACATTATTTGTGGATTTAGTCGGACAGGTCGCCAAATCGCCAAAGAATTTCGGGCTGAAGGTGTAACTTTTGTTGTCATTGATTCTGAACTGGAATCTGTGCAAAGAGCGCAGACAGAAGGTTATGTAGTCTTCCAAGGTGATGCCACACTAGATGACTCGCTTTTAAAAGTGGGCATAGAAAGAGCGATGTGTATTGTCGCTGCACTACCTTCTGATGCAGAAAATTTATATACTGTTTTGTCCGCAAAAACCCTGAACCCAGCCATTCGGGCGATCGCAAGAGCAAGTACAGAAGAAGCTTTGCAGAAGTTACAACGCGCTGGTGCAGATGCGGTGATTTCTCCCTATATCACTGGCGGTAAGAGAATGGCCGCAGCAGCCCTCCGACCCCAAATTTTAGATTTTGTTGATGGTATTCTCACAGGTGCAGATCGCCAGTTGTACATGGAAGAATTTTTGCTTGACCCAGCTTTTTGCCCTTTTGTCGGACAAAGCCTGCAAAAAGCAAAACTGCGATCGCAAACTGGGGCGTTAGTTCTCGCCATCCGCCGGCTTGATGGTAACTTAATTGGTGGCCCCACAGGTGACACTGTTTTAATGCCTGGAGATACCCTGATCTGTATGGGTACAGCAGAACAATTGCAAAGTCTTAACCAAATTCTCGGGCCCATTGTTTCTAAAAAACTGCGTAAGCCAAAAAATAGTTAGTTTGTTATTGGGTAATGGGTAATTGGTAATGAGTAATGAGTAATTGGTAATTGGGTGTTTGTTATTTCTCCTTGTTCCCCTTATCCCTCTCGTCTCCATGCTCTTTCTTACCCAATAGTCATAAAAAAACCTCGGTTATTAACCGAGGTTTTAGATAAGTCAAAATGACGATTAGATACAGCGATTGAAAAGGAAAACTTTTAGCTAAAAACTAAAGCAAGCAAAACTTATAGATATTACAAATACCTTTGAGACTGCACTTTTGAAAGTATTGTGGCATTGCCGTTATATTTGCTGTGCTTGCTTTGCGTTTTAACTTATGTAACTTAATTTAACAGTAATGTTACAAATAGTCAACAAAGATTGACAACAAATTTTGATAAGCGATCGCCAATGCTCTAACGCAGCAAACCCACCTAAAGCACTGGCTGACGTAGTGTTTACTCAAAAACATTAGCAAGCCTTGCCAGATGGACATTGCTAGATTTTTAGTTCCAAAGCCAAGGATCACTCACGCCCACCCTCAGCTTGATTGAGAAACACAACTATGAACTCATAAATCGATTAAACCAGTGGAATCCTATTTACTGGCTTTTTAAGGCTATAGAAGACTCATTTATTCCTTTAGGAATATGTCTAAAGAAATAGGCAATCAAGCTACTGATAGATATATCGTAAAAAATCTTCTTTTAGCAGCTACCTTAAGGATTATGAAAAAGTTATGATTGGCTAATTGGCGTTCCAAGAAGTGTTGGCAGTAGCCTTATTTCATGGGTTTAAGCATAGGGTTAAGTTTCCCCAAAGCAAAGAACGCCAATGATGAACTTAACACTAGCCCCGATAAAAAACGGGTGTTCAAAATATATAAATTACTCAAGGATAAGGCTATGGTTACTGAACAATTAACTAAAGAAAGCGACAATTTAGATTTAAAACAACTATTAAGAACACTAAATGCTGTTAAAAAAGGTGATTTTTCCTCAAGAATGCCGATTGATCAAACAGGAATTGCGGGGAAAATAGCCGATACACTCAACGATATTATTGAGCAGAATGAGCGCATGGCGGCAGAGTTGCAGCGCATTGGTAATGTTGTTGGTAAAGATGGCAAAGTTTCGGAACGCGCTTCTCTAGGAAATGTTCGTGGTTCATGGTTAAGTTGCGTTAATTCTGTGAACACGCTAATTACAGATTTAGTACAGCCGACAGCAGAAACTACAAGGGTAATTAGGGCTGTAGCCAATGGTGATTTATCTCAAACTATTGCACCAGAAATTGAAGGTAGACCTCTGAAGGGAGAGTTTCTGCAAACTGCCAATATTGTCAACACAATGGTAGACAGGCTGGGTTCCTTTGCATCAGAAGTTACCAGGGTAGCCAGAGAAGTGGGAACCGAAGGTAAGTTGGGCGTACAAGCCGAAGTTCGCGGTGTAGCAGGAACTTGGAAAGATTTGACTGATAATGTCAACTTGATGGCAGGTAATTTGACAGCCCAAGTACGTAATATTGCGGAAGTTGCAACTGCGATCGCCAACGGTGACTTATCAAAGAAAATTACTGTAAATGTGAAAGGCGAAATTCTGGAGTTGAAAAACACCGTTAACACGATGGTGGATCAGCTTAATTCCTTTGCATCAGAAGTTACCAGGGTAGCACGGGAAGTTGGAACAGAAGGGAAGCTGGGCGTACAAGCTGAAGTTAGGGGTGTGGCGGGTACATGGAAAGATTTGACCGACAATGTCAACTTGATGGCAGGAAATTTGACTGCTCAGGTACGTAACATTGCGGAAGTAACAACGGCTGTAGCCAATGGCGACCTTTCCAAGAAAATTACTGTAAACGTGAAAGGCGAAATTTTAGAGTTGAAAAACACCGTTAACATCATGGTGGATCAGCTTAATTCCTTTGCATCAGAAGTTACCAGGGTAGCGCGGGAGGTAGGCGCGGAAGGTAAATTAGGCGGTCAAGCGGAAGTGCGCGGTGTGGCGGGTACGTGGAAAGACCTCACCGACAGCGTGAACTTTATGGCGGGAAGTTTGACAGCCCAAGTGCGGAATATTGCAGAAGTAACCACGGCGGTGGCGAATGGTGACCTGTCGAAGAAAATCACTGTGGATGTGAAGGGTGAGATTTTGGAGTTAAAAAACACCATCAACACGATGGTGGATCAACTCAATTCCTTTGCGTCGGAAGTAACGCGGGTAGCGCGGGAGGTTGGAACAGAAGGAAAGTTGGGCGTACAAGCGGAAGTGCGCGGTGTGGCGGGAACATGGAAAGATTTGACTGATAACGTTAACTTGATGGCTGGGAATTTGACAGCACAAGTACGTAATATTGCGGAAGTAACAACGGCGGTAGCAAATGGCGATTTATCCAAAAAAATCACTGTAGATGTTAAGGGTGAAATTTTGGAGTTGAAAAATACCGTCAACATCATGGTGGATCAATTAAACTCCTTTGCATCGGAAGTAACGCGGGTGGCGCGAGAAGTGGGTGCGGAAGGAAAACTTGGCGGTCAAGCCGAAGTGCGCGGTGTGGCGGGAACGTGGAAAGACCTCACTGACAGCGTGAATTTCATGGCGGGAAGCTTGACAGCCCAGGTGCGGAATATTGCGGAAGTGACAACGGCGGTGGCGACTGGTGACCTTTCCAAGAAAATCACTGTGGATGTGAAGGGTGAAATTTTGGAGTTGAAAAACACCATCAATACAATGGTGGATCAACTCAACTCCTTTGCGTCGGAGGTAACCAGGGTAGCGCGAGAGGTAGGAAGTGAAGGGAAACTGGGCGTACAAGCTGATGTCCGGGGTGTGGCGGGAACCTGGAAAGACCTCACCGACAGCGTGAACTTCATGGCGGGAAGTTTGACAGCCCAGGTGCGGAATATTGCGGAAGTGACAACAGCGGTAGCGACTGGCGACTTATCGAAAAAAATTACCGTGGATGTGAAGGGCGAAATTTTGGAGTTGAAAAACACCATCAATACGATGGTGGATCAACTCAGTTCCTTTGCTTCTGAAGTAACTAGGGTAGCGCGAGAAGTGGGGACAGAAGGAAAACTCGGTGTACAAGCGGAAGTACGCGGTGTCGCGGGAACCTGGAAAGACTTAACAGGTGCGGTGAACATGATGGCGGGGAACCTCACCGACCAAGTACGGAACATTGCAGAAGTTGCAACTGCGATCGCAAATGGTGACTTATCGAAGAAAATTACTGTACAGGTTAAAGGCGAAATTTTGGAGTTGAAAAACACCATCAATATCATGGTGGATCAACTCAACTCCTTCGCATCTGAGGTAACCAGAGTAGCGCGAGAGGTGGGAAGTGAAGGGAAACTGGGCGTACAAGCCGATGTGCGCGGTGTTGCGGGAACCTGGAAAGACTTAACCGACAGCGTGAATTTCATGGCGGGAAGCTTAACAGCCCAAGTGCGGAACATCGCCGCAGTTACCACAGCGGTGGCGAATGGTGACCTCTCGAAGAAAATTTCTGTGGATGTCAAAGGGGAAATTTTAGAGTTGAAAAACACTGTCAACACAATGGTGGATCAACTCAATTCTTTTGCGTCGGAAGTAACGCGGGTGGCGCGAGAGGTGGGAACCGAAGGTAAATTGGGCGTACAAGCTGAGGTTAAGGGAGTTGCGGGAACTTGGAAAGACCTCACCGACAGTGTGAATTTCATGGCGGGAAGCTTGACAGCCCAGGTGCGGAATATCGCGGAAGTAACCACGGCGGTGGCGAATGGCGACCTTTCTAAGAAAATTACTGTGGATGTGAAGGGCGAAATTTTGGAGTTGAAAAATACCATCAACACAATGGTGGATCAATTAAATTCCTTCGCCTCGGAAGTAACGCGGGTAGCAAGGGAGGTGGGAACTGAAGGTAAATTGGGGGTACAAGCTTACGTCCGAGGGGTGGCGGGAACGTGGAAAGATTTGACCGACAATGTCAACTCAATGGCGGGGAACCTGACAGCCCAGGTGCGAAACATCGCGGAAGTTACCAAAGCGGTGGCGAATGGTGATTTATCCAAGAAAATCACCGTGGATGTGCGTGGTGAAATTTTAGAGTTGAAAGACACTATCAATACAATGGTGGATCAACTCAGTTCCTTTGCTTCGGAAGTAACGCGGGTGGCGCGAGAAGTGGGAACGGAAGGAAAATTAGGCGGTCAAGCGCAAGTTCAAGGCGTTGCAGGTACGTGGAAAGATTTGACCGATAATGTCAACTCAATGGCGGGTAATTTAACAGCCCAGGTGCGCGGTATCGCCCGAGTGGTAACGGCGGTGGCGAATGGGGACTTGAAACGCAAATTAATGTTAGATGCGAAGGGCGAAATTGAAACCCTAGCTGAGACAATCAACGAAATGATTGACACCCTAGCAACTTTTGCCAATCAAGTAACCACAGTAGCGCGGGAAGTGGGAATCGAAGGAAAATTAGGCGGTCAAGCCAGAGTACCTGGGGCGGCGGGTACATGGAAAGATTTGACAGATAATGTTAACGAACTGGCTGCAACTTTAACTACACAGCTAAGGGCGATCGCAGAAGTAGCAACAGCCGTAACGAAGGGCGATTTAACTCGGTCGATTGCGGTGGAAGCTTTAGGGGAAGTCGCTATCCTTAAAGACAACATCAACCAAATGATTGCAAACCTGCGAGAGACTACCCAGAAAAATACTGAGCAGGATTGGTTGAAAACGAACCTTGCCAAGTTTACGCGCATGCTGCAAGGTCAGCGTGATTTAGAAACAGTTTCTAAACTCATTCTCTCAGAATTAGCGCCATTAGTAGGAGCGCAACATGGCGTATTCTACATGATGGAAGCCGCAGATAATCAAGCATTCCTCAAATTACTGAGTAGCTATGCATACCGCGAACGGAGACATTTAGCTAACCGCTTCTACATGGGTGAAGGTTTGGTAGGACAATGCGCTTTGGAAAAAGAACGGATTCTGTTAACAGAAGTACCTGGTGATTATGTCAAAATTAGCTCTGGCTTAGGGGAAGCTGCGCCCCTGAATGCTGTTGTGTTACCTGTGTTGTTTGAAGGACAAGTCACAGCCGTAATTGAATTAGCTTCCTTCCGGCGCTTTAGTGAAATACATTTAACATTCTTCGATCAACTCACCGAAAGTATTGCGATCGTCTTAAATACAATCGCCGCTTCGATGCGGACGGAAGAATTGCTCAAACAGTCCCAATCTTTAGCAGAAGAACTACAAACCCAGCAAAACGAACTCCGCGAAACCAACAAGCGACTAGAACAGCAAGCCCAATCACTCAAAGCTTCGGAAGATTTGCTCAAAGGACAGCAAGAAGAACTGCAACAAACCAACGCCGAATTAGAAGAAAAAGCTGAGTTGTTAGCGCTGCAAAAGAAAGAAGTGGAACGGAAAAATTTAGAAATTGAGCAAGCAAGACGTTCCTTAGAAGAAAAAGCCGAACAGTTAGCTCTCTCATCCAAATATAAATCCGAATTTCTGGCGAATATGTCCCATGAATTGCGGACACCACTCAACAGCCTGCTGATTTTAGCGAAGCTGTTAACGGATAACGTTGAAGGTAATCTTACTACCAAGCAAGTGGAATATAGCCAGACAATTTACTCAGCTGGTACTGATTTGTTGACCTTAATTAATGACATTTTAGATTTAGCCAAAATCGAATCGGGAACCATGTCAATTGACATGAACCAAATGTTATTTTCCGAGTTGGGAGAACAACTTGAGCGCACCTTTGGACAAATCGCCCAAAATAAAGGACTCTCCTTTAACGTGGAATTTGCTCCCGAATTACCACAAACCATTTACACTGATGCCAAACGTCTACAACAAGTACTGAAGAATTTACTTTCTAATGCTTTTAAGTTTACCGACACTGGAGAGGTACGTTTACGGGTAGAAATGGCGAAACAAGGTTGGAGTCAGTCTCTAGAAACTTTAAATCGCGCCCAAAATGTCATTGCTTTCTCTGTTATCGATACAGGTATCGGAATTGCGCCAGAAAAACAAAAAGTGATTTTTGAAGCTTTTCAACAAGCTGATGGTAGCACTAGCCGCAAATATGGCGGTACAGGCTTAGGTTTATCTATTAGCCGCGAAATCGCCCGCCTCTTTGGTGGTGAAATTAAACTTGTCAGCCACCCCAATCAAGGTAGTACCTTTACTTTCTACCTCCCCCAACTAACTCCAGAGTCAAGAGTGCTGAGTAGTGATTCCTTATCACTCAGAACGCAACCCAGCCCCCAGCACTCAGTCCCCAATCCCCAATCTCTAATGGACGATCGCGCTATCCTCGCAGAAGACGATCGCGTACTGCTGATTGTGGAAGATGATATTAACTTTGCCCGTATCCTGCTAGATATGGCACGACAGCAGGGATTTAAAGTAATTACTGCCCAAAACGGCAGAATCGGGCTAACCCTAGCACAGCAATATCAGCCCTCAGCCATCTTGCTGGATATCCGCTTACCAGAAATTGATGGTTGGACAGTATTAGATCGCCTAAAACATAACCCCCGCACCCGTCACATTCCCGTACATATCATGACAGTGGAAGAAGGACGACAACGGGGTTTACAACTAGGCGCGATCGCATATCTGCAAAAGCCCTTAACCAGCGAAATCATCTCTGGGGCTTTAACCAAAATCAAAGGTTTTATCGACCGTCGAGTGAAAAGCCTACTGGTAGTCGAAGATGACGAAAATCAACGCCATAGTATTGTGGAATTAATCGGCAACAGCGACGTAACTACCATCGCCGTAGGTACAGGTGCAGATGCCCTAGAAGCCATTCGTACCCAGCATTTTGATTGCCTTGTCCTCGACTTGGGCCTACCAGATATGACTGGTTTTGACCTAATTGAGCAAATCAAGCAGTTACCTCATGGTGAGAGTTTGCCTGTAATTGTTTATACGGGGCAAGAACTAAGCAGAGTTCAAGAAACAGAACTGAGACGGATAGCAGACACGATTATTGTTAAAGACGTGCGATCGCCCGAACGTCTCTTAGACGAAACAGCCTTATTCTTGCACCGCGTCCAAGCTAATTTGCCTGCACCCAAGCGCGAAATTCTCGAGCAACTCCACGCCAGAGACTACTTGCTAACTGGTAAAAAAGTACTCATAGTAGACGACGATGTGCGTAACATCTTCGCCCTCACCAGTATGCTAGAGCGTTATCAAATGCAGGTATTATATGCAGAAAACGGTAGAGAAGGCATTCACACTTTGGAAACCACTCCGGAAATTGATGTTGTGTTGATGGACGTAATGATGCCAGAAATGGACGGTTACGAAACCACCCGCCTGATCCGCCAGAACAATAAATTTAGAGCTTTACCAATCATTGCCCTCACCGCCAAAGCCATGCAAGGCGATCGCGAAAAATGTATTGAAGCAGGTGCATCTGACTACATCACTAAACCCGTAGATACCGAACAGTTGCTTTCTCTATTGCGGGTTTGGTTGTATAGGTAATTGGCATGGGGCATTGGTAATGGGTAATTGGTGTTTGTCATTAATTATTTTTTTCCCTGCTCCCTACCCTCTTCCTTTTCCCAGTCCCCAATCCCTAATCCCCAATCCCAAATTGTTTAAGTCTTTTATTCGTCCACCATCGCTAAAGTCAATATGTTTCTTGGTTTATTCACGATTAGCTGCATAGTATCCAGCCACAAAGAACCCATAATGGTATCGGGAATCTCATCACCGACATGGACGGGGATTATGGCTTCAATTCCATCAATGATAATTTTGCCTTCATGGATGTCTAACCTTGCGTTCCCTCGTGCTGTGGTCATTTCAACTTGTGCGGCTAGCAATGACCACCCCAAAGCATCCAGGTCTTGAGTGTTGATAGCTAACCAGCCATCTGTAAACCCTGTATCAAATAAGGCTTCAATGATAAATTCTTCGCCGTTAACGCCAACAAGCTGAATTTCAAAAAATAGCTCGCCGTTATCTCCAAATGAACCTACAGCCATAACCTGCCACAGGTTCCCGTATCGTTAAGTCGAAAGATAGTCACTTTTACTTGATTAGTATTACTGTAAGTATCACGAATTTTTTGCGTTATCCCTTTTAAAGTTAGGTCAAGGAGGTACTCTTCTGTCTCTGGGTCAATGGCAATATGCCAGTTGTAATTTGTCTCTATCAGTTGCGGACGCAAGCGCTCAAAAATCTCACGGCACTTTGCTGCAAGGGCATCACGTTGTTCTCGCTGATGACGCTTTTCCTCTGGCACGATAGGAGATGGAGATAAGATGCGGGTGCGTCTTTGCTGGGATATATGTGTCATAAGGTGTTCTGCATTTAACTTGCATATTTATCTAGTCTAGTTCCCTTCCAGTCACCAATCCCCAGTCCCTATTCCCCCCCGATTCCAAAATTTGTAACCAGAGATAGTTGTAAAATACGTGTCCCAAGGTTGAAAGTCTATAAAATAGCGTAGAAATTTGTTTTTAGTCTACCTAGGAGTCTATACCTATAATGCCGTCCGAATTACCAGTAAATATTCTCCTGGTTGATGATCACTCGGAAAACTTGTTGGCCTTAGAAGCAATACTGCACAGTTTAGGTCAAAATTTGGTCAGGGCGACATCAGGTGCCCAAGCTTTGAGATGTTTACTCAATCAAGATTTTGCGGTGATTTTGCTCGACGTACAAATGCCAGATATGGATGGGTTTGAAACGGCTACACTAATTCGCCAACGAGAGCGATCGCGTCATACACCCATCATCTTTTTAACGGCATTTAGTACCAACGATTCGATGGTATTTAAAGGCTATTCCCTAGGAGCAGTAGACTATTTATTTAAGCCCATCGAACCGGAAATCTTAAAGTCGAAAGTCGCGGCGTTTGTCGATTTATTTCAAAAAACGGCAAAGATAGAAAGACAAGCTAACCAACTAGCTGCCTTAAATGCTGATCTCAGAAAAAGTGAAGAACAGTTTCGCTCGTTATCTGCTTGCTCACCTGTAGGCATTTTTCTCACAGATATTACTGGTAATTGTACTTATACTAATCCCCGCTACCAAAGTATTTTAGGCATCTCTGATGCAGATTGTTTAGGCACAGGTTGGTTGCGATCGCTTCGTCCTGAAGATAGAGATAGGATATTTGCTGATTGGTCGGCGGCGGCTCAACAGGGGCAAGAATACTATAGTGAATTTAGTATTGTTACAGCCACTGGGATTTTGCGCTGGTTAACCTTGCGTTCCTCGCCCATGCTTTCCAATGAAGGTGCAGTCATTGGTTATGTGGGTACAGTAGAAGATATTAGCGATCGCAAACAAGCTGAGGAAGAACGCGCTAAATTAATTCGCGAACAAGCAGCACTCAAAGAAGCGGAAGCTACAAACCGCATGAAAGATGAGTTCCTCGCTACTCTGTCTCACGAACTGCGGACACCTCTCAACTCTATCCTCGGTTGGGCTAAACTTCTCCGCAATCGCAAACTCGATGAGAAAGCTACAGCCCGTGCTTTAGAAACAATCGAGCGCAATGCACGTTTACAGGAACAGCTAATTGAAGATATTTTAGATGTCTCCAGAATTATTCGCGGCAAATTGGTGTTAAATATTTGCCCTGTTAACCTCGTTTCAGTAATTGAAACCGCAGTAGAGACAGTGCGCTTGCAAGCCGAGGCGAAAAATATTGCCTTTGAATTTGCGATGCCTGCCATCGCACCCACAGATAAAGCAAACATCCCCGCAAATAAAGAAAATAACGGTCATTTCTCTCTAGCAAAGCATCTAGCCTCACCCTTTATGGTTTCTGGCGATCCGGATCGCTTACAACAAGTCGTCTGGAATCTACTTAGTAATGCCATCAAGTTCACACCAGAAAACGGCCGTGTGGATATTACCCTTTCCACTGACAATAACTACGCTCAAATTCAAGTCAGTGATACCGGAATTGGCATTCAACCAGACTTTCTCAGATATGTTTTTGATCGCTTCCGCCAAGCCGACGGTAGTACCACCCGCAGCCACACAGGACTAGGATTAGGATTAGCGATCGCCCGCCACTTGGTAGAATTACACCGCGGCAATATTTATGCAAATAGTGCAGGTGAAGGACAAGGTGCAACTTTTACTGTTAAATTACCGCTTTTAGAAGCAAAACATCCGCAAACTTCCGAAAAAGCAGCAATTGTAGAATCTATATCTTCACCGGAATTACCACTAAATAATGTGCAATTGCTAGTTGTAGATGACGATACTGATACACGCCTTTTCCTCAAAGCCGCATTACAGCAATCAGGAGCCGCAGTTAGGGCCGTTAGTTCAGTTAACGAAGCAATGTTAGCTATTCAAGACTATCCACCAGAAATCTTGATCAGTGATATTGGTATGCCCGAAGAAGATGGATACACACTCATCCGTAAAATCCGATTGCTTGAACCAGAACGAGGCGGGCAAATTCCAGCTATTGCTTTAACAGCCTACGCCAGAGAAGAAGATTCTACAGAAGCCATAGCAGCCGGCTTTCATATGTATGCTTCTAAGCCCATTGAGCCAGCTAAATTAATTAATATGATCGTCAAACTATTAAAAGTAAATTTGCACTCTACCCTTAGCTAAACAAAATTTTAGGTGCGTTAACTCAGATGCTAACGTATTTAATGGTGTTGAATTGGGAAAATGCTGAATCCGAACTCAGGTTACATATAATACAATACGCTTGGGTTAAGCTTATTAGCGATTGATTTGTCACTTATTAAAAAAGCTCTCTCAATTGGGGGATTCTCCCCCAAAACCCCGATTGGGTGACGGTTGCGTCCCCCAAACCCCCTCCAAAATGATTGTTCTGTTTTTTTGTTGAGTAACTAGTACCGCTGCGCGGAAGTCAAAAGTCAAAAGTCAAAAGTCAAAAGGTTCATATATCAAGGTTTTTGACAATTTAAAAGGATAGCTTTATTTACGCCGCAGTGTACTAGTTTTTTGGTTTTGTTATCAATTAATTTTCTTAACTGAACTGTATTTACATAGAACACTAACCAAAATCAATCACCAAAGGATAATTTCATACATCGTGTGTAGCTTAAATTCTAGCGTCTTGGTTATAGCGATAAATCAATCCACAAAGCGCGGATAATATTAACCAAAAAAGCGTATTCAAGCGAAAATCATAAAGAGTAACATCAACCGTATTAAAAAGTACCCAGCCAAACAAAACTACGAGATAACTAAAAAATATCAATCGGTCTTCTTTCTCTAAAAATTGTGGTTTTTGCAAAACTTGAATAGATGCAATCAAAACCCAACCAATTAAACCAAAAAATAATAAAGCAGTAGGTATCCCAGTTTCCGCTGATAGCATCAAAAATAAGTTGTGGGGATGGCCTAAAGCAATCTGCGCTTTGGCTTCGTAGAGTGTTGTAAAATTGCGTAACCCCCAGCCAGTCCAAGGATGTTTTTGAGTTAAATTCCAGGCAAACTGCCATTGGGTTTTTCGCATTAAAGCGACTGGCCTATCGGGATACATATCATCATTTAAGCGCGCCCAAAAGAAAGCGGGAACGAAGCTACGAAAGAACTGGGCGATTGGTGAAGGCGCAAAAGCTGCTAACAGAACAGTAGTCACAACACCAGCTACACCACCAACCAGAAGCCGCCAACCTTTGTATAGTGCATAAGCTAAACAAACAAAAATTGCGATCGCCCATCCGTTGCGTGAGTTAGTAAAAATTAAGGCGATGAAGTTAAGAATTCCCGCAATAGTGAGAAAGATAAGGGGGGTGAGGGATTGGGGATTGGGGACTGGGGATTGGGTACTGGGGATTGGGGTATTTGAAGTTTTCTTTGTAATTAATTGCCACTGTTCTAGCGCTAAACCTAAACCAAGAGTAAAAATTATTACCAGATAAGCAGCTAAGGTGTTAGCGTGCATTAAGATAGAAGCCATGCGCTCTGGGGGATTTCCTTGTGGTGCGATCGCCCACTCTAAAACAACCCACAAAAACGTTAAATCTAAAGTCCAGCCTAAAAATAACTGCCCAAAGCCCAAAATTGTGATTGGCACGGAAGCAATTACCAAAATCCAAGCCATTTGTCGCAATTGAGCGGTTTTTTGAATTAGGGCGCTCAAGCCCGCGAAAACGATAAAGTAGGGAATAAAATTAAATAAACCAACGTAAGCTGGGTTTTTTTCATAGGCAAACCCAGCCGTAATTATCAGCAATAAACTCAGAAGTGCAAATCCCCAATTGAGAGGGCGGCGGATAATTTTTCTCCATTGGCGTGCCAAAGTAATTAAGGATGCCAAAACTATCAATACAGCCCCTAGGAAGGGACTCAATGGGAATAGGATTAGTCCCAATTGAGTTAAATTCCAAGGTAATTGCAAAGCCGGATTGGGATGATAAACAGCTTGCTTCAAGCTAACTCCCAACATTCAGTACGGGTGAGACGAATTTGCGCTAAGGCAAAGACAGTGGGAATGATTCTACCGTAATTAGTAGCGATCGCTCTCCATCCTAAATCTGCAAAAAACCAAGCCCACATCACTGGCCCAATAAAGGAAAAGATACTACGTACTGCTCCATAACGAGCTGCATTCACAGTCATACCCCGCTTGGCCATTTGTAAAGCTACATAGTTTTGAAACTGTGCTGTCGCCGCTGTCGAACCTTGGATTGCAGCTTGTTTAGCTACTTGATAGGTAGCAAAGTGTGCCGCAAATTGGCGGGCAATTTGTTTCAGTACCAGCGGTTGAATCACAGAAGTCACTGCTAAAGCACTACCACCTTTGAAAATTAACCCTAAGGGGTCTTTTTGTAATAAAAGTGGTAGGGGTTGTTTCAGTTCCGATTTCATCAACTGACGCTGTACCCGGACAGTTAATTTTTGCTTTTCCTGTTCGGGCAATTTTTTCCACACTTGCCCTAATAGATGCAAAAATACTTCTGCTTCTAAATCAACAGTTGCTAGCTGACTAGAATAAGGAATTTTTAAATACTTACATACTTGAATTAGCGCTTGTCGGTAAGTTACTTGGCTGGTGCGTCCCCGTAATACTGTCATCCCATCAGCAGCCAAAAAGCGAAAACGATTTTCTAATGTATCTAACCATGCTTTTCGGTCTTGGCTTTGAACTTCAATTGGTTCAGGTGTGTGAACGTAATCTAAAGGATTGAACTTACGACTAAACAGAATTGCCGTTAAGTCCTGCAATTCATCTTCAGTTGCTAGCTCTAAAGCCGCCCTCAGTTCATCCAATTTCCCTTCCTCCCTTCCGTGCTGCTTTCTGTACCTTATTCTACTATCAGCTTTCAGCAGTCAATTAGTAGTCTTTGTAGCTTTGTCATCTGATAATAACCAATGACCGCTTCTCACCAAGGACGATTAATAGATGATTGATGTTGCAGTAATTGGTGCAGGGATGGCAGGTTTAGTCTGCGCCCAGCAGTTAAGAAAAGCCGGATATTCGGTAATAGTTGTAGAAAAATCTCGTGGTTTAGGCGGAAGACTAGCAACACGCCGCTTACAGGGGACTTCGGCAGATCATGGCGCTTGTTACCTCAAACCCAAAGGTGAATTGCTGCAAGGTTTTGTCGATTTACTATGTCATGCCAAGGTGTTGCAAATTTGGACAGATACAGTTTACGAATTTAAAGCTGATGTTGGCATTATTCCACCTGAGAGCCGTAGCCCTCGTTATATTGCTCCTCAGGGAATGAGTGCTATCGCCAAGTTTCTAGCTCCAGGTTTGGATATTGTCTTAAATCAGCGTGTAATTGCCATTACTCCTACTAACAATAGCTGGCGGCTGACTTTAGAAACGAGTAATGAAGAAATTACAGCTAATGCCTTAGTTGTGGCAATTCCTGCACCACAAGCATTGGCGCTTTTAGCTCCTTTGGGTGGAAGTTTATTAGATACCGCTTTTATTGATCGCCTAAGTTCAGTAGAATTTCATCCATGTATTAGTGCGATCGCAGGTTATCCGCCTACATCCCAACCCCTACCCACATGGAAAGCTATAACTTTTGTTGATGATCCTAATATTGCCTGGATTGGTTTAGATAGTAGCAAGCGTCCCCATCCTCAACAGCCACACTTTGTAGTGCAAAGTAGTGCGGCTTTTGCCCAACTGCATCTAGAATCCGCAGATTTAAATGTAGTGGGTCAGTATATGTTGCAACATACAGCCCAAAGCTTAACAATTCCTTGGTTAGCAACTCCTGACTGGATGCAAGTACATCGCTGGCGCTATGCCTTTGTTAGTCGTCCCTGGCCGGAAGCGGTTTTATCTGCTCACACTCCTCTACCTTTAATCTGTTGTGGTGATTGGTGTGGTGGCAATCTTGTAGAAAGTGCAATGCTTTCTGGAATAACTGCTGCTGTGGAAATTAATCAACACCTAAGGTCTTTACCTAATGTTAATTTTTTCAACTTTTCTCCCGAATAATTTTATCTATGAATACACTGGTTACTTAAGTATCCTATGTTACTTATTAAGCTAATAGAGGCAATTTATGTAATCAATACAAGGAATTTTCTAAATCATCTATTTCAAATATCGCAATAATTCAGCTAGAACTGTAGCAAACATTAATAACTAATGTAAACACCATCATGCATTTACACGGATTAATCTTTAGCAACAATTAACTCTGTTTCTCTAGTAAAAGAATTGATCCCCAAAAAGTTTTGCTGCGTTTTGTGTAGTTTACTGATACAGACTAAAAAATTTTGGATAATTAACATTAGAGAGATAAAACACGGTACTTATCCATTTTATTGAATGCTGTTTCTACGATTTATACCAGCATTGAGTATAAGTTTTAACTAAAAATAGACAGGATAGAGCTTTGATAATTGTACCGAAATAAAATTTGATATTCAGGGTTTAGAGCATCTCTTAATGTAAATCAGTTCTAGCTGGTTATTTTGTCAACTTTGCCACCTAGAAACTTTATTCCCGACAATTTATTGACTGGATAAAAAAGGAGATGAATAGTTATGAAAACAGTAGTTAAGTTAACACAGCAATCGGTGCAAGGCGAAATTGAAAGTGTGTTGGATACTTATCCATATAACCCTTATCAACAAGCTTTTGCAATTCCTGATTTACGCCAAGAATTAATTAACTTTGTCCTTAACCGTATTCCCTGCCTTTACTCCTCAAATCTTGGGGGACATGTTCCATTTTCTGAAGACGACAAAGAATGCTTAATAAACTATAAGTTGCCTCGTAGTCCTTTAGAACAGCAACTCCATGTTCAGAATTTAATTCATCAAGGTATTTATACCATTTTTCAAGATAAGTCAGATTGGATCAGTCATCATCTTTGCGAAAAAATCCAACCTGGTTTTGAACCATCTCACTGGTTTGGTTAATCTTGATAATAAGTCTTGTTGTTGTTGATTGCAGTAGTGAAATTACCTTAATTTATCTGATCTAATCAAAAGATAGATTTAAAGTACCTAACTATCATGCGATCGCTATTCTTAAATCACACTCCAGCTAATATTTACATTAAAAGTTGGAGTGGGGTTTTTTCTTAGTTTCTTAACAACCTATTTCCTAGATTGCTTGCTAGAATACCTAGAAATTTAGGTAATCAGATATATCCAAATGTCCACAGTGAAAGTTGAAATACAACTGTCATTAGAACAATTGCTCAAAGCTGTTGAGCAATTAAGCCAGCAAGATTTAGAAAACTTTGTCTCTCAAGTGATAGCGCTACAAGCACAACGTCGCACTCAAAAGCCGCTAGAATCTAAAGGGGGATTGTTAACAAAAATTAATCGACCCACCCCTTTAGCTATTAAAAAATATCATGGAGAATTAGTAGCGAAAAAAGATGTAGCGACGCTCACAAGCTATGAGTATGGGGAATTATTGGGTTTAACTGAACAGATAGAACAACTACAAGCACAATACCTAGATAATTTAGCAGAATTAGCAAGTCCGCGGGGAGTTTCTCTTTCCGCATTGATAGAGTCTTTAAATATCCAGACGCGCATATATGAGGCAAATCAAAATCTTCAAGATTCAACTCTTGCGGAAAATTAAAAATACATTTTGAAAATTTTGGAAAATTAAAAATTAATAAACTACGTACAAATTGTTGTCGTTACCCACATTTTTTAAATTTACACTTGCTTTGCTGTCTCCCTTGTCCATCAATTTCCCAGCTAATAGCTAAATTATATCCACATAGATTGAGTAGGAGATTTCAGCCTTAAGTGAGGTAACAGCGAGGTAGGAGATATAAAGTATAAAAAATGTGAGTAATGACAAGAAAACTATCACACCATCTCAATTTTCTACTAAAAGCTCAACGTTGGATTGGTCGCCTGAGTTTGCAGAGTTAAAAAACCCTAATTCTTAAGTTTTCGCTTTGAGGGGATCGTGTCCCCAATTCATTAATGAGTAGCGCCAACGCGTATGTTCCAAATCACCTTCAGCCTGCTGTGCTGAGTGACGATGGATATAACTGACGACTTTTTTCATGTGCGATAAATCATCATCGCTATAATTGTCTGCTTTGTTTTGCAGCAAATCTATAATGCGCTTACCAGATTTATGTCCGATTGATTCATCCTCATCCTTTTTTTGTCCAACAGATTGAGATTCTTCTGTGTTCAGCCAAGATTGGAGTTCTTTTGCTGTCATGTTCACTGAAGCATGAAACTCATTTAGCACAGTCTTTACATCTTTACTCATAAACTAAAATTACTCCTCAATATGCTCCAGCGCATCAGGCTTATGAGCGGCTTTTTTTCCTGTTTTGTCGCTTTTTACTAAGTACTCTGGATTGTCTTCAGCAGCGGCTACATGATGTCCTTTAATATCAGTAGGCGAAGTAATCTCTTTTTCTACTTCACCAGTGGTTTCACCTTGCGCTGTGTTCCACTTCACCTTGTCCCCTTTCTTGAACTCTTCAGCCATGAGTTTTCCTCACTGATGTTTTATACCTGCTCATTATGTTGTGGGTGCAAAACGAATTAATCAGTCGAGAGACAGAAAGCGAAGCTAGCAGCCGTCAAAAAGGAGTATATGGAACATAAGTAAGCCAGTGGAAATAAACCAAACTATATTAAGAAACCTAAATAGGCTTGCAATCTTTACCAATGACCAGCCAGTTATCTTTAATTTCGCCGACCTACTTAAAAGCGGTTACAAAATCAATACTTAAGTGCTTACTAACTCTGGCACAGAACTTTCTGTATCATTATTGTTGCCAATTGTGCTACCCGTAGAGTTATTATTTTGAGGTTATCAAACGCTCACTTCATTGCTTATTTAGGTAAATTGCATGACAGCTGACACAAGAAAACGGGTTCCAATGGTTTTACAGCTTAAAGGCTCGGTTATATCAGCTATTGCTAACAATGTTTTATTGTTTGGAATTTTTGGAACTATTATTTCCATACTTCACTATTATCAGTTGCCAGTTTCTCAACCAATATTGGGTAGTGTGATTCCCAGTATTGTTTTAGGTTTGTTACTAGTTTTCCGTACCAATACAGCTTATGAGCGTTTTTGGGAAGGTAGAAAAAGCTGGGGTTCGATAGTCAATACTGTGAGAAATTTAGCACGGCAAATCTGGGTGAGTGTTGATGAAATTTCCCCTGAAGATAGAAAAGATAAAATTACAGCTTTGTATTTATTAGTAGCTTTTGCTGTGGCGATGAAATTGCATTTACGCAGCGAACCTGTAAATCATGAGCTAAAAGAGTTGATGCCAGCCTCTATGTATCATGAATTAAAAATTATGAATAATCCGCCAATAGAAGTAGCTTTTTGGATTGGCGATTATTTACAGCGTAAATATAACTGCAATTGCCTCAATAGCTACCAATTAACCTCTATGCAAGAATTATTGAATGGTTTGGTAGATAATTTAGGAATTTGCGAACGGATTTTAAGAACGCCTATGCCAATGGCCTATGCAATTCATTTGAAGCAATTATTATTTCTTTATTGTCTGCTGCTACCATTTCAAATGGTGGAAAGCCTGGGTTGGTGGACTGGTTTAATTGCAGCTTTAGTAAGTTTTACATTATTTGGTATTGAAGCCATTGGGTTAGAAATCGAAAACCCCTTTGGTTATGATGCCAATGACTTACCACTTGATACAATTTGCCAGACAATGAAACGCAATATTGATGATTTGATTAGCTTAACGCCAAATGTGCGATCGCCTCAAAGCAAAATTGCCACTCCAGAAGATTTGAGTATCGGTAATTGATACTAATTTCACAACCGCCGAATTGCAATTTCCAGCCCTTCACACACACCTGTAAGAAAATCTAAATCTAAAGTCGCGATCGTATCACTGGGTTTATGATAATGAGGGTTCCGTAAAAATGCCGTATCTGTCACCATAATTGCTGGATAGCCTGCATCCCAAAAAGGTGCATGATCACTAAGTCTAGTTTGCCGCACAATTAAACCGCGATTTGGTACTGGTAACCACTGACTAGATATACCAGCTTGGCGAATATTGCGACTCATACTAACTAAGTCAGGAATTGTTCGCAGATTTCCAATCAAAGCAATAAAATCCCCAGTATTGGGGTAAAAGCGTTCTAAGGGAGGGGGATAGCTTTGGCTACCAGGAGTAGAATCTTTATAACCCAGCATTTCTAAAGACAACATCAAGCGTAGCGGTTGCTGTTGTTGGCGTAATAAGGTTGCATACTCAGCACTACCCAGTAAGCCATATTCCTCCATATCAAAAGCCACCAGTCGTAAGGGATATCTCACTGGTTCATTGGCAAACTTCCTCGCCAATTCCAATAAAACTGCTACACCTGTAGCATTATCATCAGCGGCTACTGTTCCTGGTACACCATCATAGTGAGCTGCAATTAAAATTGGTGGTAAATTTTGCTTTTGCCTTTTAGGTGTCGCAGGCAAATTTAAGATGAGATTCTGACAGATTTTTCCCCCAACATCAAAGGTGTGGATTTCCACACTTCCCCATTGGCTAAATTGCTGACGAATATATTCTTGGACAAAAAAATGTCCAGCAGTTGCCATGTAGGGATCGCGTTCTCTCGCTATTTCCGTTAGGTAAGCTTGTAAACGTTGTTTTAAATTCAATTCTTTATGTCAATGTTATCCTAGTCTTGCAACTAGCTTCTTGAGCTAATAATTTTGATCGTTATTACCTTAATAATGAATATTAGATATTTGAGGTATTCCGATTCCACAGCATCAAGCTAGAGGCTGTCTCTCCCAATCATAATATATATAGTAAGACACATTAGGAGAAGAGTAACGCATGGGCAAGGTAGTCGGCATCGACTTGGGTACAACCAACTCAGTAGTCGCCGTAATGGAGGGTGGCAAGCCGGTGGTGATTGCCAATGCAGAAGGAATGCGAACAACCCCCTCCGTTGTTGGCTTTAGCAAAGAAGGTGAAAGAGTAGTGGGGCAAATGGCACGGCGACAAACCGTCCTTAACCCACAAAATACTTTTTTTGCTGTGAAGCGTTTTATTGGGCGCAAGTATGGGGAGTTGAATCCAGAATCTAAGCGTGTACCCTATACTATCCGCAAAGATGAAATCGGTAATATTAAAGTTGCCTGTCCTCGGTTAAATAAGGAATTCGCCCCAGAAGAAATTTCGGCAATGGTGCTGAAGAAATTGGCAGACGATGCTAGTCGCTATTTGGGTGAACCTGTGACAGGGGCAGTAATTACAGTTCCCGCTTATTTTAATGATTCCCAGCGCCAAGCCACCAGAGATGCAGGCAGAATTGCTGGGTTAGATGTGTTACGGATTCTCAATGAACCTACAGCCGCTTCTTTAGCTTATGGATTGGATCGGGGCGATACGGAGACAATCTTAGTATTCGATTTAGGTGGAGGAACCTTTGACGTATCCATTCTAGAAGTTGGTGATGGAGTATTTGAAGTCAGAGCCACTAGTGGAGATACCCAGCTTGGTGGTAATGATTTTGACAGAAAAATTGTAGATTGGTTGGCAGAGCAATTTTTAGAAGTGGAAGGCGTAGACTTAAGACGCGATCGCCAGGCTTTACAACGGCTGATGGAAGCGGCAGAAAAAGCCAAAATCGAACTTTCGGCAGTTAGCGTTACCGAGATTAACCTACCTTTTATCACCGCTACTGAGGATGGGCCCAAACACTTAGAAACTCGCCTGACTCGTTCCCAATTTGAGGGTTTATGCGGTGATTTGGTAGGACGTTTACGTACCCCAGTGAAACGCGCCCTCAAAGACTCTGGCCTAGCACCCACAGATATTGAAGAAGTGGTGTTAGTAGGCGGTTCTACCCGGATTCCAATGGTCAAGCAGTTAGTGCGGGACTTAATTGGTGCAGAACCGAGCGAAAATGTGAATCCTGATGAGGTGGTAGCCGTAGGTGCAGCTATTCAAGCAGGTATTTTAGCTGGGGAACTCAAAGACGTGCTGCTATTGGATGTTACGCCCCTATCTGTGGGCTTGGAAACCATCGGCGGCGTGATGAAAAAATTGATTCCCCGCAATACCACCATCCCAGTTCGCCGTTCTGATATTTTCTCGACTTCAGAAAATAACCAAAATACCGTGGAAATCCACGTAGTCCAAGGCGAACGGGAAATGGCAGCTAATAATAAGTCTTTGGGACGATTTAAGCTGTATGGTATTCCCCCTGCGCCTCGGGGTATTCCGCAGATTCAGGTATCATTTGATATTGACGCTAACGGTATTTTGCAAGTAACAGCCCTAGATCGGACAACTGGCAGAGAGCAGAGTATCACAATTCAAGGTGCTTCTACCTTGAGCGAATCGGAAGTCAATCGCATGATTCAAGATGCTCAAAAATATGCCGATATTGACCGCGAACGCAAAGAAAGAGTAGAAAAACGGACTCGTTCAGAAGCGTTAATTTTACAAGCCGAACGTCAACTGCGAGAAGTCGCCCTAGAATTTGGGATGCAGTTCGCCCGCAGCCGTCGCCAACGCATTGACACTATTTGTCGGGAACTCAAGGACAGTTTACAGCAAGACGACGATCGCGGCATTGACCAAGCCTACGCTGACCTGCAAGATGCTTTGTATGAACTAAATCGCGAAGTCCGCCAGTATTATGCTGAGGACGAAGACGACGATTTATTTGGGACAATCCGCGACATCTTTACCGGTGGCGATAAAGAACGGGAACGGGAACGCGATTATTCTCGAGGAGATTCCTATTGGGATAATAATTCCTATGGCGGTGGAAATTCTGGTAGAGACTACGGTAGAGATTCTAACCGCGACTATGGCAGAGACTCTAACCGAGACTACAGCGGGAATTCTGGTAGAGACTACGGCAGAGATTCTAACCGAGACTACAGCGGGAATTCTGGTAGAGACTACGGCAGAGATTCTAACCGCGACTATGGCAGAGATAATCGTTCCTCCTCCTCGGACAATCGATCTTCTCGGCGATCGCGTCCTAGCTACCAAGATAACTGGGATGATGATGATGATTGGCTGTAACACCTAGCTAGTATCGCCAGTAGCCAGAAGTCAGAAGAAATATAGATAGAAATATAGCTTTTTGACTTTTGACTTTTGACTTTTGACTTTTGACTTCCCCATAGCGGGTGAAATTAATTCAAAATTCGGATTTGGTGATTGGTGATTGGTAATTTGTTATTAGTCAGCAGAAGGCGAAACAACAGCTGACAACTGACTATATCCATTACCTATTACCAAAAACTACAATCTCAAATTTAAAGTTGAATAACTGAACTATGCAAAATTTGCAGAATTTTCGTGATTACTACGAGATTTTAGGAGTACCTAAAGAAGCCTCAAGTGAGGAAATCAAAAAGGTTTATCGGCGGTTAGCGCGACAGTATCACCCCGATCTCAACCCTGGAAACAAAGAAGCTGAGGAGAAATTTAAGGATATTGGGGAGGCTTATGAAATCCTTTCCGATCCAGCAAAGCGCGCACAATATGACCAATTTAGCCGCTACTGGAAACAAAAAGGCTTTGCTAATGCTAATAAACAAGCTGCCAAAGCTAAATCTTGGGGCGATAATCGCAATAACAATCGCAACAATCAAGAAGTAGATCCCAGTCAATTTCCTGATTTTGAAAGTTTTATTAATCAGGTCATTGGGGTAGGTAATGGTAAAAGCAGCAAAAATGGTGCAGGTAACAATACAAATAGCGATCCATTTCGCACTACTAAAAGCCGAGTTGAATATACAGTCCCAAAAAGTCCGCCTCGCCCCGCCCGTCGGGATATTGAAGCCAGACTAACTCTACCGCTAGAAAAAGCTTATGTAGGCGGTAATGAACGGATTAGACTTGAGGATGGGCGATCGCTAGAAGTAAGTATGCCTGCTGGAATGGTGACAGGTCAAACTATCCGCCTGCGAAATCAAGGTATTAGTGGCGGAGATTTATACTTAAAAATTACCGTCGAACCACATCCTTTGTTTAAGCTAGATGGTTCTAATATTTTCTGCCAAGTTCCAGTAACTCCCAGCGAAGCCGTTTTGGGCGGACAGGTAGAAGCACCAACATTGGATGGCCCCGTGAAAATGACCATTCCCTCTGGAGTGAGGTCTGGTCAAAGATTCCGTTTAGCAAACAAAGGCTACCCCAACGACAGTGGTAAACGTGGCGATCAATTAGTCGAAATTCAAATACTTACCCCTAAAACTATTAGTGCTGAAGAACGGGAACTCTATGAGAAATTGCGGGAAATTGAAACTTTTAAACCCCGTGCAGACTTAATAGATTAGGCATGAGGCTTGATCAACAGAACAAAAATTAGGGAAATGAAAGATTTTCTCTTAATTATTAGTGGAATTTTTCCATCAGGATTAATTGTAATATTTACAAATCAAAAGCTTGACAAACTATTTTTTTGGCAAGATATAGCAATCCCAAATCATTTTTGAAACAATAAAAATGATAAATTAATAATGAATGAAAAAATTATACCAATTAAAAAAAAGAATGCGACAGATGCGTAGGTTGGGGAGCCAGTGCGTTGCGGGGGTTCCCCCCGTTGTAGTAACTGGCGTTTGAACGAAGTGAAACCCAACATACATTTGTAGCAATCATTCTTCAACTCGGTATTAGATAAAAAACACAATTTAAATAGGGTTACTATTGCATGGATTTAAACTATATCAAGGGAAAATTTTCACCTATTATCAAAGTGATATCTATATTTCTTATATCCAGCGCCATTGGTTTAGAACTGTGGAATCTTTATGCAATTACCCATAATATTCAAGTACCAAGTAGCCTTACTCCAATTTTTTGGTTTGAGCGTTTTGCTGTATCCTGCCATTTAGTTGAAGCAATTATCGCAGGTTTCTATGCACCTTCCAGAAAGCAGCTGCCCATAAAATATGCTACTTATACTTTTTTTGTGGGTACAGTTGGTTTACTGGAATTATTTGATCGCTCGAAGGAATAGCTGCAATTATTAATTTTTGAAATTAATTTAGGATGCGTTACTAACGCATCCTAATGTTTTACGTAAATATTATGCGTTGTTTAGGTTCAGGAATTGTACGACCTAATTTTTTAGCAGTTTCAACCCATTCTTTCATAATAATTTCTGTATTTTTTAGTGCTTCTTGATAAGTTTGCCCATCAGCCGCACATCCCGGTAATTCTGGAACTTCAGCAATAAATGCTTGGTCTTCTTTACTCCAGTAGAGAATTATTTCATAACGAAGGTTCATTTTTAGTTCCTAACTGGTATTTCAGAATTACTGCACGGACTAATTTAATTTGATAGGCTTTGGCTTTGCCATTATGGTGTTGTAAGTTTAATATTTCCTCAACACCTTGTTTAGTAAAGATGTAATGTCCGCCACGAATATGTTCATCAAAGCCTAGTCTGTTTAAAAGTTGCCATAGTTGGGCAAAAGGGATTGCTGTATCAGATATCCCCGATAGGATTTTCGCTAAAAGTGGATCTGGTTGACTCACGAGTTTGAGATGATTTGACTGTATTCTATAGTGTCATATTTATAGAATACTGTCCTTATATAAGTGCGATCGCTTGCTTTGGCAATTGAATAATCACTGATCATTGCTATCTGCGTTACCCTACCCCAGTTTTGTCTTCAGCTAAAACTTACTCCTTGAAAGTTCGGGTGTGAACACTGGAAACCCTTGTAGAGTAAGGAAAAGCAGTTTTGCGATCGCTTTAACAGAATTTAGATCCCCGAATTTTTGAAAAAGTCGGGAATCTGGGAAGCATGAACCTAGGTGAGATTTTTTAATGTCTCTTAATCAGAAGAACTTCCATCTCGCCTTCCTAGTTCATAAATACCAGAAGAAATACAAGCAAGTATTCCTGTACTGATTCCCCAACTACGACCTAAACTGATTTCAACACCCCAGTAAACTAAAGCGCCTACTATCAAAAAAGGCACAATACTAAACAAAGAAGCGTAGAAAGCGTTTTGAGATTCTCTGGCTTGACGAGTTTTTTCAAATTCTGATTGACTGGTGTAGAGCGATCGCTCAGCAAAGTTAAACCAACGATTTAGCTGCACAATTACCCATTCACTAACTCGTGAAAAAGCTAAATATAATGCCAAAGACCACAAACTCGCTCCAGCGATCGCAATTTTATCCAATTCAAACTGGAAAGGCAAAAGTTCTGTCAGCATAGCTTGTCGGAGTGTCGCAAATGCCTAATTTTAGCGTTAAAGCTGGGATCGATGCTCAATTAGCGGTTTCATTAATTTTTTGTCTAAAATTAACAGTATTTTACCGGATGTGCAATTCGCTTAGTGGTAAATTATCTCAGCTATGACTTTAGTTTTAGTCATTAGTGAATAAACTTACATACACTATAACTCCGTGAAAACAAGCACAAGTATTTTTTCCTATATATGCAATTAATCCGTAATTACTAGCTAAACACTACGCCGATTAGCGATTATACTTGTGTACTGAAATGTATGATAAATGCCGAATTTAATCTGATTATTTGGTGAGTAATCGCAATAATTAAACCCACAAATTTGATATTTAAAAAATCTGAGATTGTTAGCCAGATAACTTGACATGACAATGTTTACAGATGATATATTATCATGTCTTGATATTGCAATATCAATAATAAATTGGCTGATATAGCAGCTTTTTTAAACATATTCAACTGTAATTTTCAAGCAATTTACTGATAAATCAATTGGATTGAGGACGAAAAATGAGTATGCATCATAAAAAAGCATTAGTATACGGAGCTACTTTATTAACAATTGGATTGAGTCTGGTAAGTTTAATCACTATATTACCTAAACCAGAAGTTGCTGGAGCTAGAGAAATTAAGTCAAATAAAGCAAATTCCAGCAACGCCTGGCTAGCTGCATCTTTTCCTGTAGAGAATTTTCAAGGCTATAGTTCGGCTTTTGGTTATCGCCGTTCTGCTACTGGTGGTAGTAATTGGGAATTTCATGGTGGCTTAGATATTGCTGCCCCACAAGGTAGTTACATTCGCAATTGGTGGGCTGGTAGAGTGATTAAAGTAGGCGATCGCAATGCCTGTGGCACCCATATAATCATTAAATCCGGATCATGGGAGCATACTTATTGTCACATGGAAGGAAATGTTGAAAATATCTCCGGTCGTCGTTATCTAGTTGATCGCGCAGGTGGAATTCAAATTGCTGAAGGTCAAAATATTCCCAGTGGTATTAGAATTGGGCGAGTAGGAATGACCGGAAGAACTACCGGGCCTCACTTGCATTGGGGATTAAAGTATGACACTAACTATGTAGATCCAGCAATGGTTCTGCGAGAAATGTTTTCCCAACAGCAAATTGCTAGAAGAGGCGGATCGAAAGTTAATCCTCAACAATCACAAGTTGTAATTCAAGAGTCAGCAACTACTGGTGATTCTGGTTATTAAATGTTAGATAAGGGCTGTTTTATAGCTTTTCAGCAAGTGTATTTTATGTCCCTTAATACGACTGTGCGGAAGTCAAAAGCCACAACTTGACTTTCAACTTAACTACTCCCCGCAAGGGGATTAAAAATTTCACAAAGTAGAGAAAAGAGCGATCGCTCTTAACTTAACCTCATTCCGAATATGAAGCAGGTAAGGCGTTTCATGCGGGTAAATTCACTTTAACTCTTGACTTTTGACACTAAATATATACAGGGACAAAATTTGATACAGTCCGGAAATCATTGTTTTTACAGTGAAGTTTGGCTCCAGTAGATATTTTGCCTAAGCTATGAATAAACAATACTTACGCAGTAAGCTGGGATTACTGTTAGCACTTATATTGCTTTGCACACCCTCTATTGCTATTGCTCAAACAGAAGTACAGAGCCAAGATGACATATTAATTGAAGCGGTCTCAACCGATCAAGTTGATGTGGTAAAAAAGTATCTTGATAATGGCGGCGATCCCAATAGATATTTTGCACTGGCGGTGAGTGATGGTGCAATGCAGACTATACAACTGATGCTGCTGCGGGGTGCAAATGTAAATTATAGCGATAAAAATGGCATCACACCTTTGATGGTTGCAGCCAGATATACCTATCGTGCTGGGGTCGAAATGACAAAATTCCTGCTAGACAAAGGTGCCGTAGTTAATGCTAAAAGCCTAAAAGGTAGTACTGCACTCATGTTTGCTTGCTCTCCCCCTGCTCAATACTATGAAGATGATTATGTAAAAGTTGTACAAATGCTAATAGCTAAGGGAGCGAAGATAAATGTCAAAAACCAAATGGGTGCATCACCATTGAGTGTTGCGACTGGAGGTAATTGGCAGAAATTAGTTGCTGTTCTCAAAAAAGCAGGCGCAAAATTCTAGATCTGGGTTTGTCAGTCGTTAACTGTCAACAGTCAACAGTCAACGAAAGATGCGATCGCACCTAGCAATTAGCAGTAAGCTGTTTGAGGGCGTTTTTCACAATCTACTATGGCAACGATTAACGACAACTACCTCAAGTTGAAAGCTGGCTACTTGTTTCCCGAAATTGCACGACGGGTAAATGCTTTTGCTGATGCTAATCCTGATGCTAAAATCATTCGGCTCGGTATTGGTGATGTCACAGAACCCTTACCAGAAGCCTGTCGCACAGCCATGATCAAAGCCGTGGAAGAAATGGGCGATCGCTCTACCTTTAAAGGCTATGGCCCAGAACAAGGTTATGCTTGGTTAAGAGAAAAAATCGCGGCTCAAGATTTCCAAGCACGGGGAGCCGATATCGATGCTTCTGAAATCTTTATCTCCGACGGTTCCAAATGCGATACAGGCAATATTTTGGAAATCTTTGGACATGATAACGCGATCGCTGTTACCGATCCTGTTTATCCTGTCTATGTAGACACTAACGTCATGGCAGGAAATACAGGGAACGCTAATGATAAAGGCGAGTTTGCTGGCTTAGTCTATCTCCCCATTACCGCAGAGAACAACTTCACCGCAGAGATTCCTTCACAAAAAGTTGATTTAATTTATCTTTGCTTCCCCAACAACCCTACAGGTGCAACAGCCAGCAAAGCACACTTAAAAGCATGGGTAGACTATGCTAAAGCGAATGGCTCAATTATTTTCTTTGATGCAGCCTACGAAGCCTACATTACCGATCCTGAAATTCCTCATTCTATATATGAGATTGAAGGTGCAAGAGATGTGGCGATCGAATTTCGTTCCTTCTCTAAAAATGCTGGCTTTACAGGAACTCGCTGCGCCTTAACAGTTGTACCCAAAACCCTAACAGCCAAAGCCGCAGACGGTTCTGATGTGGAACTGTGGAAGCTGTGGAACCGCCGCCAATCCACCAAGTTTAATGGTGTATCTTACATTGTGCAACGGGGTGCTGAAGCAGTTTACTCTCCAGAGGGACAAATTCAAATTAAAGCACTAGTTAGCTTCTATTTAGAAAATGCCAAAATTATCCGCGAGAAACTAACAGCCGCGGGATTAGCAGTTTATGGCGGCGTGAATGCACCTTACGTTTGGGTGAAAACCCCCAATGGTTTGTCTAGTTGGGAATTTTTCGATAAATTACTGCAAACCGTCAATGTAGTCGGAACTCCTGGTTCTGGTTTTGGTGCTGCTGGTGAAGGCTACTTCCGCATTTCCGCATTTAATAGCCGCGAAAATGTAGAAGAAGCAATGCAACGAATTGCAACTCGCTTGTCTTTGTAGACGACTTTCAAAATTGGCAACGCTGTTCGTGCGTTTGGCGTAAGCCGTAACGCACACTACATAGTAAACCTGCATCTGTAGTAGCGATCGCTCTTTAAATTGGTATTAGCTATTAGCCAGAGACTTCATTCTCTGGCGGCTAGTCAATTCATATACCGAGCGTTTAAAACCAATTTGCACTACCGATAGAGTGTAAGTAAAATATTAATTGTTACAATTTTAGTAAAACATAGTATAATAAATTTCAATTTAATTACTTAATGTTACTTAACTGGTAAATAATTCAAAATCCTGAATTTAATTTAAGCTTCTAATCTGAAAGCTCATCAAAACTGAAAAAAACCTGAAAAATCCTAATTATTTTTAGAGTTTTTCAGTTACGAATTAGTAAATATGTAGAGGAAATATTTATGACTACTAACAAGCCTTCTTTTCATGATGAGGCTAGCCTATCAGAAAGAGCTGAAGAATTTGGAAAAAAAGCGTTGGAATTAGGGCTAATTCCTAGTTTTGTAGTGCGCTACTTTGTTGATAGCAGACAGTTCTATATTCCAGATGAAAACCACTCCGAACCACTCACACCAGAAGAAGCATATATGCGTCTCAAAAAGATAGTAGAACAAGCTAATAAATAACCAGGATCTAGCTTTCAGTCTGGAATTTAGAATTAAATTTTACCTATTTTGAAAGTTATCGGATGACTTGTCAAGAATCTGGGAGTGATGTTCGCCAGGGTGCAGATCCAGAAGCTGCTGGAGGTACCATTACAGCCCCTGGTCTTCACAATCAAGGAACAGAATCTCGCTAAAAAATTTCTAGAAATTTTAATGGGATTAAATCTTCATCTCCGCTTTTGATAGGCTATCAAATTCCTGCGAGGCTGACATTTTCAGAGCAATAGATTAATTAATTACTCTAGGAAAACAGGCAGATAAATTGTAGGGGCATAATATGTTGTGCCCCTGTATGTGTATTTTATCAATCCAAAATCACGTCACTACAACCGAAGAAACTTCCGCAACGCAGTGGCTCTAAAATCTAAAATTGAGTAAATTTATTTTCCTGTCCAGATAGCTAAGCGCTGGGAATCTGAGGCAAGAAATTCCTGAGTTATATCGTTAATATCTGCATCAGATTTAACAGCAGAATATAAATGGTGTGCTGTTCCTTGGCTCGTCGCCTCTGAGCCTAAGCAGTCTCCTTGAGTCCACACAGCTAAGCGATCGCCATCGAGAACCCACCAACGAGAAACTTTGATGCGATCGCGTCCTGGTTTCACGGAAAAACTAGGTGTACGGTAAACAATTTCATAGCCACCGCGTCCACTAGGACGGAATATCGCCAAAGCTGCTTGACCGGAAGCTACCCATTCAGCTTCTATTGTGCTGACTTCTCCAAATGTTAATGGATTGTCTAAGTCAATGCGGAGTCTTCCCCCTTTGAGAGGTACAAGCTTTTCGCTTAACTGATTTCCTCCTATAGCCGTAGGAGGTGGCGATACTAAACCTAAATCCACCATCTTACCAGCCATAAATGAGGCGATCGCAGCATGTCCTAAGTTGTTGGGATGTAAGGCATCAGCAGCATATTGAGGTAAATCTGATGCTGGAAATGCTTCATGTCCAGTATCAACAAAAATTGCTCCTATTTGACGCGCACCTGCTTGTAATGCCAAATCATAAGGAGTTCGACTGTCCTGAGTTTTAATACTAGGTTGAGGCGTAGACACAATTAATCGCTCTGGTGGCAAACCAGATTTTAAATCAGTCAATAAAGTTTTCAGATCTGTATAAAATGTCCCTGGACGATTTTCGCTAGCTGAACCTAAAGGAACTTGGCGATAAATGTCATTAGTGCCATACATCATCACCACTAAATCTGGCTCATAATGCAAAACATCCTGACGCGATCGCTCCACAGCAGGTGGAACACGCCAAGGAGAATTCGGTGTTGTAAAAAAGTTAGTAATTTTAGAACCGGACAAACCTTGGTTAATTTCTTGCCAACCGAGATATTTAGAAAGCAACGTACTCCAACGGCGATCGCCCCTTGTGGAACCTACACCTACTGTAGTACTCGAACCAAAAAATAATACTTTTGGGGATAAACCTAATTGCTGTTTTACGGTGCTAGCGATCGCAGAAGATAAGTTTTGCGGCTTTTGCACCACGTTCAATGCTTGGCAATTTCTACCAAATAAAGAACAGTGAATCTCTGCTGCAGTTGATAATTTTGTTCCTGTTACTAAAAAGCATATGACTGTAGCTGCTATTAGCAACAGAGTAAAAGCTTTCTTAATGGGCTTCATCTCTTAGTTTGATATTTCAATCAAGGTCGTACCAGTTTGAAAAGTAATTGCGATAGATAGATTCAGACAAGCTAGACCCAGAAAGAAACTCGCAATTTAAAATACTATTAGTAGTCTGCCAATCCTTTGGCTCCTGTAAAGTTAGTCTCTGTGAGTTCAGCTCCAGTCAAATCACTTTCTAGTAGGCTGGCTGCACGAAGATTGGCTTTAGTCAAGTTTGCTTTATTTAAGTTAGCTCCAGTCAAGTTAGCATCACACAAAATAGCTTCGGTTAAATTAGCTTGATCCAAAATCGCCCCAGCCAAGTTAGCTCCCCGTAGATTTGCCCAACTTAAATCTGCTTCTGTGAGATTTGTCGCTAATAGTAGCGCTGAGCCACTAACATTTGCTTTCATGAGGTTAGCTCTAACTAAGTTAGACATACTCAAATTGACACCTGTTAAATTGGCTTCTGTTAGGTTAGCGTCAGTCAGGTTAGCCTCTGTGATACTCGCTCCACTAAAATCAGCACTATTGAGAGATGTGCCACTCAAATCTGTACCTACTAAGATAGCTGCGATCGCAGTTGCTCCCGTCAGGTTAGCACCAGCCAAGTTTGCTGCTGTAAAATTAGCTCCAAATAAGTTAGCTTCGCTGAGGTTAGCACCAGCTAAGTTAGCTCCACTGAAATCTACTCCAGCTACTTTAATTTTGCTCAGGTTGACTCCAGTTAATTGAGCCTGGCTGAAATCTCTTTCACCTGCGGCGTATCTTTTCTGTACTTCATCTGCATCCATCATTGAACACATCCTTATTAACTAAGTAGACACAATTCCATCAGAGGATATGGGGAACTATGAACAATACACACAGCGTAATTTTGAATTTTGTCAGCGCATAGCGTCTTAGCACAGGGTATTTTGAATTTTCTGTCCTTGTTCCCCAATCCCCTATGTAAGAATCGCGCGGTTGAATTCATCCTGATTAGAAAAAGTATCAAAAACACTGTCCATCTTTGTCATTTCAAACAGCATCTGTACAGGCTCACTCACCGAGCAGATAAAGAGTTTAGCACCTGACTCTCTCATTGTCCTCAGCAGCGACAAGAGCGCGCCTAAGCCAGAGCTATCCATTAGCGTTACACTAGCCAAGTCAATCAAGACAATTTCAGCACCATCGCCTACAGCAGAGTTAACTTCTCTACGCAGTTGATTACCTTGAATTCCATTAAAAATGCCAGATGGATGAAAAATTTTGATTGCATAACTCATACAGTAAAGCCTTTTGCGGGCAGAACTAGACCAGAAGATTTAATTCACTAGTATATTCGGAAACTTTTTTTTGGACAAATTTACAAAAATATACTTATGATGATACAAACCTCCTGTTGAGCTTATCTTCCCCTTTAGCAATCCAGGAAAATGCCTGATCTCTTTTTCTATAAGGCTGTGGAAGATGACAATAAGGGAAGAAATTTGTATCTTTAAGTAGATACTTTATCTGCCGCCAGGATTTGAAGAATTGGTATGACTTGACACAAGAAAGCGGTAGAGCAGCAGGGTAACAGAGGAAATACAAGGGAGAGAGCAGAGGAAGCAGGAGAGCCAGTGCGTTGCGGAGGACAGTTGAGTGGGCGGCGGAAGAAAACTTCCCAATGCCCAATGCCCAATGCCCCATGCCCCATGCCCAAGCTAATTACAGTTGCTTTCTTAGCGTTTAACCTGTATTAATTTCTCGTAGAAAATAAGAGTTATTACTAGTATTAGCAGGTAAGTATGATTTGTCACGTCAAAGTGGAAATATGTCATGACACATGATTTTGAACCACCACCTAAAAGCTTATCTTTATTAGCTTCCGTGGGAGGGGTTGTTACAGCTATAATCGCTATCGCTAGTCTAAATTATTTATCTAAGCAGCTAACTAGTACTGATACTGTGCTTAAAACTGAAATTTCAACTTCTCACTCTGATACAAATGGCAAAGCAGCACAAGCAATTGCCAAACTTGATGCCCAATCTTTAGTATTGCCCGGTACACCTGTGATTCCTAGTCAGGTGACAGTCAATACAATTCCTTATGTTGCACCTGGAGTAGGAGCATTAACCCCTTGGGACATTGCGACTGCTCATCAAGCTTGGTTGTACTTCCAACGTAATTGGAACAAAGAAACGGGCTTGGTAAACTCTGTTGACGGATTAACTTATGTAACAATGTGGGATCAAGCATCAGCGATCGCCGCGTTGATCACAGCTAGAGAACTCAATTTTATATCTGTCACAGATTTTGGACTCAAAATGAGCAAAATGTTAGAAACTCTAGCATCTTTGCCTTTATATAAGGGGGAACTGCCCAACAAAGCTTACAACTCTAAAACTCTAGAACCCGTAGAATACGGTCAAATAGATAAAAAAGCAGAAGTTGGCTGGTCAGCTATTGATTTGGGACGGATGGCAATCTGGCTCAAGATTGTAGGGGCAAAATATCCCGAGTTAAAATCCAAGTCTGATGCTGTCTGGCAGCATTGGCACGTTCAACGTCTGACTAAAGACGGGCAAATGTATGGTACAAGCGTTATCCAAGGTAAGGAACAATACAACCAAGAAGGACGCTTAGGCTATGAAAATTATGCCGCCTATGGTTTAAAACTGTGGGGTTTGGATGTCAATGAAGCCTTAGATTATCAGTCTGATGTTGCCTTTGCCAATCTTTACGGTAAAGGTGTACCCTTCGACCAGCGTAACTACGAAAATTCGGGAGCCAATAACTATGTTTTGAGCGAGCCTTATATTCTTGATGGGATTGAAACTGGATTTCAAGCTTTACCCAAAGCTTATGCAGATCGAGTTTTAGCCGCGCAAGAAGCTCGTTATCACAACACAAAACAATTAACAGCTGTTTCCGAAGATAACCTAGACCGTCCTCCCTACTTTGTTTACAGCAGCTTGCTTGTGAATGGTGAACCGTGGGCAACCATAACCGAAACTCAAGAAAAACACAATAATTTGCGGTTTCTCAGTGCCAAGGCCGCGATCGGCTGGCATGTACTTTATAACAATGCTTACACTCGTCAATTATTTGATTTTGTGCAAAAAAATCTCAAGTCTGAGAAAGGTTGGTATAACGGTTTCTACGAAGATTTACAGCAGCCAAATACTTCTCTAACTGCTAATAATAATGGTGTAATTCTTGAGAGTTTGCTTTATAAGCATGTAGGCAAGCCACTTACAGTTTGGGCAGGGGTAAAATCAGGGCGTTCTTCTAGCAAAAAATCTCCCTAATCCCAAATTCTTAAAAAATTAATTTTTTCAATATGCTGCAACGCCATAAAAAAAGGCTAATGAGAGCGATTGCATTCTTTCTCATTGGCACATTTTTGCAATTTTTATTTTATCTACCAATTGTAGCTATAGCGCAAAAACCTAATAGTGGAGGTGGAGGTGGGGGTAGTGCTAATAGTTGTAGTAGTCTCCCTAATCCACTCACACCTGAAGAACAAAATTATGCCAAGATTGCTTGGGAGTATTTTGTAAAAAATTACCAGCCAGCAACAGGTTTTGCTAATTCGACTGGTGGATATCCTTCAGGCACCCTTTGGGATATTGGGAATTATTTGATGGCGTTAAATACAGCACGTTGGATCAATTTAATTAACCAAACTGAATTCGACTCGAAAATGAACAAATTCCTCACTGGACTGGGGAAACTGACATTATTTGAAGGTGCTTTACCAAATAAAGTTTACCATGCTGCCACAGGACAATTAGTGGATTACACGAATAAACCAGTAGAAAAAGGTATTGGTTGGTCAGCTTTAGATATTGGTCGCTTACTTGCGGCATTTCATGTGATCCGTACTTGCCATCCTCAATATAAAGATTGGATCAAAGGAGTTTTAGCCAAGTGGCAGTTAGCGCGATCGCTCAAAGATGGTCAACTATTTGGTGCTGCTGTTTTACCTAATAAAAATACCCTGTTGGTACAAGAAGGAAGACTCGGTTATGAAGAATATGCTGTGCGGGGCTATGAACTTTGGGGATTTAAAGCACCCAAAGCTGTAGCTTTAGAACCATATAAAATGGTCGAGATTAACGGTATACAAATTCCTGTTGATACACGTGACTTTCAAAAAACCAACGCTAACAATTATGTAGTTAGTGAATCATATATTTTAGATGGTATCGAATTTGGTTTAGAGGGATATTTAAAAGACTTTGCTGCCAGAGTTTTAGAAGTACAAAAGCGTCGCTTTGACTCAACAGGACAGCTAACTGCTGTCTCAGAAGATAACATCGATCAACCTCCTTATTTTCTTTACAATACTATTTATTCTAATGGTGTGAGTTGGGCAACCATTACAGAAAAAAATAAGCCCTATACACAGTTACGTAGCATCAGTACTAAGGCTGCATTTGGCTGGCGTTATCTTTATCCCAATAATACCTACGCTCAGAAAGTTTTTGATGCGGTCAAGGATTTGTATAGTCCTAAGGGTGGTTTTTATGCTGGCTTATATGAGGAAACTAAACAACCAAACAAATCTCTGACAGGCAACACCAACGGGCTAATTCTGGAGATTTTATACTACAAAGCTAGAGGTAATCGCCCTTTAATTGGATCGAGTGGAGTAACTATTCCCGCATCACCATCGAAATCGCCACCAATAGATCCTGATGCCAATACTCCAGCCTCTACAGGCAAAAATCCCAGTAACTCAAGCTCTACAAGTAAAAATCCCAGTAATCCACCCTCCACAACTAAAAATCCTAGTAATCCACCCTCTACAGGTACAAAACCCAGCAATCGTCCCTCTACAGGCAAGAAGCCTAGTAATTCCAGCTCAAATGCTGAAATAGTTGCAGTTGCACCTATTCCACCAGTAGGAAATCCTCTACCAGCATCCTATCCAGTACCGGCAAAACCCCTAACAGTCACCCAAAAACGCTATGCTGAGGCAGCTTGGGGATATTTCCAAGCCAATTTACAATCTGCAAATGGGTTGGTGAACGATCGCGCTGATGTCCCTGGCGCAACTTTCTGGGGATTGGGAGATTATCTCGCCGCACTCCATGCTGCTTTAGCACTGGATATAATCAAGCCAAAAGAGTTCGATCAGCGTACTCGGCAATTATTAGCGGCGATCGCACAGATGCCTTTGTTTGCTGGTGAATTACCCAACCGAGGTTACGATACACGCACACTACAACCCATAGATTATGGTGCAAATCCAGTTGCAGATGGCAATGGCTGGTCGGCTTTAGATGTAGGACGGATGCTCGCAGCTCTATATAACTTGAAAACTTGCCATCCAGAATATACAGCAGCTGTAGATCAAATTGTTCTTGATTGGTCTTACTTACGGATAGTACGCAACGGTGTAATTTCCAGCGCTACCGCCATTAAAGATACAAAAGGGCGATCGCTTCCCCGGGTGAAGCCAGAAACCCGCTTAGGATATGAGGAATATGCTGCACGTGCTTTCCAATTGTGGGGATTTGATGTTGATCGCTCTGCTGTTGGCGGTCAATATAAAACTGCAACAGTAGAGGGCGTTCAAATACCAATTGCCCGTACTAGAACAGATAGCACCTTAAAAACAAATCAATATACAGTCAGCAATCCTTTCTTGCTTTACGCCTTAGAATTTGGTCTAGATCCGCAAATGCGATCGCTATTTACACCAATTTTCCAAGCACAAGCTGAACGCTACAACATCACAGGTAAACTTACCGCCTCTGGAACCACGTTACTCGATAGTCAACCCTATACCGTTCACAGCACAATTATCGGGAATGAACAACCTTGGGCAGCTTTAGGTGATGATGGCAAACCCATAGAAGATGGGCGATTGGTAAGTTCGGCAGTTGCATTCGCCTATAATGCCCTGCTACCAGACGATAAATATGCCCAAGAATTACTGACTGCCGCAACTGATGTGTATAATCCTCTACTTGGATTCCATGAGGGTTTTTACGAGAAAACTGGCAAAATCGCCCTTGGTTTTACTAGCAGCACCAATAGTATGATTCTGCAATCCTTGCTGTATAAAGTAACCAAGCAGCAACCCTTAATTCGCCCCGATACCGCCATGAATTCGCCTTGGTGGAAAGCGATCGGCGAAGGAGATTCTGGTCACGGTTTACCTAGCGCACCTAAGCAGACATCTAGATTTATTTCTAATACCTCAGGCCAATACTGGGTTTCCAACAGTAGCGACACCATCAACTTGAGCGAACAAAAACTAGAGAATCTGTTAGCGGTACCGTCTAAGTAGGGGATGGGGAATTGGTAATGGGTAATTGGTAATAGGTAATGGGTAATTGGTAATAAGGATTTCTCCCCTTGTCTCCCTCATCTCCCTCATCTCCCTCATCCCCAATCCCCAATCCCCAGTCCCCAGTCCCCAGTCCCCAGTCCCCAACTCCATAATTTCCTGGTGTTCATTAGCTAGTTTTTATGTATAAATTGATAACAAATCTCTAAATTTAAATGTGCAAATTGGAGTAGTGAACTATACTTGGCAAACTTCAATCAAGCTCTAAGCAATAGAGCAACTGATTTAACAGGGATAAATAATGTGATTCTGGAATCAGCTCTGTATATAGAACTCAATCGGCAAATTTCAGGGTGTGTCACAGAGGTATGGCAATGTTCTCCCTCTTTGATTATTGCAGCCCCTGATAACTTTAATCCTGACCCCCAGAATACAGAATCTACTACGCCTGTAGAGGGGTTACCTCCTTCTCCAGACCCTACAATCAGTCCGCCATTAGTTGCGCCAAAGCCTACACCTACTCCGAAAAAAACTGTTATCCCGACTGAAAATATCTCTCAACCCCGATTGACTAGAGAAGCAGATTTAATTGCTGCTCAACGTGCTTGGAAATATTTTGAACGCAATTGGAATCCACAAACAGGTTTAGTTAATTCATCTCACAACATAGCTTGGACGACTTGGTGGGATCAAGGTAGTGCTTTACTAGGAATTGTTGCGGCTCGACAATTAAATTTATTATCAACGGATGTATTTCGGGAACGCATCAACACTTTACTGAGGACTCTAGAAACGCTACCTCTACCAGCTACAGGTTTGCCCAATAAAGCCTATAGCACCAGTACTGCTCAAATGCGAAAACTCAACAATACTCCCGATCCAGAGGGTAAGAGTGGTTGGTCTGCTTTAGATTTAGCCAGATTTTTATTAGCATTGCATATTTTGCGATCGCATTATCCCGAGTATAGCGATCGCATTAATGGTATTGTTACTGGCTGGAAGTTAACCAAACTAGTTAAGGATGGTTGGTTAAATGGCGGTGTTCCCACATCTGAGGGGAAAATTCGTGAGGTACAAGAGGGGCGTTTAGGCTATGAACAATACGCTGCTCATAGTTTAAAGCTGTGGAATATCCAAGCTACTAAAGCTCTTGCTCATCCCCCAACGGACAAAGTGCAAGTAGATGGTATTAGCTTACAAATTGACAGGCGAAATTTCAAAAATTCTGGGGCTAGTAACTACTTAACAAATGACCCTTATCTATTATTGGGATTAGAAATAGGTTGGACAGATGCAATTAAAGCTCAAGCCGAAAATCTTCTCAAAGTCCAAGTACAAAGGTTTAAGCGCACCAATATTTTAACTGCTGTCAATGAAGATTCTTTGGATCGTCCACCTTATTTTCTTTATTACAGTGTCTATGCCAATGGAGTAACTTGGCCAGCTATTAGTGTTAGTGAAAAAAATTATCCTCACTTGCGATTTCTCAGCACTAAAGCCGCATTTTCTTGGTATGCACTCATGCCAGATGATCCCTACACAAAAATGCTGCGAGATGCTGTCCAAAATTTAGCTAGTTTAAATAATGGCTACTTCACGGGCAAGTATGAAAATCAAGAGTTAGGTATTAATAATTCCTTAGATGTTAATACTAACGCTGTAATTTTAGAAAGTCTGATTTATCAAGCTAGAAAAAAACGTTCCTTAATTTTTTAATTTACTTTAGGGTGCTAACATGACCTCCGTATCTTTTATTGACAGTTCCTCAGATTTTCCGGGTAATAGCCGTTCTACTCTCAAAAAAAGAACGCTAATATTCCGTTATTTAGCAGAAATAAATTTAATTTTTGGTGCTTGGTATTTGCAATGGCGCATCACCCATTCCATCAACTTTGATGCTCTGTGGCTATCTCTACCGTTGTTATTTGCAGAAATTTATAGCTATCTCGGCGGTATGATGTTTGTCGTAGGATTGTGGAGACCTTTGGTCAGGCAGATTAAGTCTATTGATCAATTAACGCCTCCTTTAACAATATCTAATTGGCCTAATGTAGATGTATTTATCGCTTGTTACAATGAGCCAACAGAAATTGTAGAAGCAACTGCCAGAGCCGCTTTAAATATAGATTATCCTCCTAACAAGCTCCGAGTGTACATATTAGATGATGGTAACTCGCTCCAGATGCGAGCTATGTCAGAAAGTCTATGTATTCAAGATTTACAGTCACCATTACTGCAACAAGAAGCTCAGAAAATTGACGTTGTGCGCTCGGCTTTGATGGAGCAGTTACAAGAATTAGAAACTTTGAAACCTAATTTGTTAAACGCGGAAGAATTATTACAAAATTTATCTCCAGAAGATAATCAAGCTCAAGAGACTAGCACAACATTTTTACAAAGCTTACGGCAATTTATTCTTGACTTTAGCCCTCATAATCAAAAGCATAATTCTGCTCAAAAAAGTTTAAAAGAACGCCTGATTACTGAGCAAGAATTTTTAGAAAAAGCTATTCACCAAAAGGAATTAGAATTGGGTGATTTGGCTAGATTACGCTACATCGCGCGTCCTAAACAACCCGGTGTTTCACATCATGCAAAAGCTGGTAACCTCAATTATGCTATTTTTTCTGGTGAAACAGCTGGGGAATTTATTTTAACTTTAGATGCAGATCATATTCCTCAACCACAATTTCTCAAGCGTGTTTTGCCATATTTCTATAATTACAATCTGTTTGGTGGCAAATATGAGCCGAACAAAATTGCCTTTGTCCAGACACCCCAAGGTTTTTATAATCTTCCTGACAACGATCCCTTTGGACATCGAGCCAATTTATTTTATGGGCCGCTACAACAAGGTAAAGATGGAATGAATGCAGCCTTCTATACAGGAACTAATGCTGTATTGAGAAGAGAAGCGCTGATTAGTGTCGGACTACAATATTTTGCTGATGAATATGCCAAAGATGAAAAAAGGTTAGATGAATTTGAATTGATTGGCGGCGTATCTAGCCAAAGTATTACAGAAGATATGAATACCGCCATGCGGTTACATAGTGCTGGTTGGAAATCTATTTATCACCATGAACTTTTAGCAGAAGGTTTAGCACCAGAAGATTTGAGTTCTACTCTGCAACAACGACTGCGCTGGGCTCAAGGAACTATTCAAGTATTAGTCAGAGAAAATCCCTTAACCAAAGCTGGACTTACATTTTGGCAAAAGCTGCATTACTTTAAAACAATGTATAGCTATTTTGCTGGGTTTTCTACAGTTGTTTTTATTTCTTGCCCTATTATCTATTTCTTTACAGGATTAATACCTGTGGAAACACAGGGTTATGATTTCGCCTTACATTTTTTCCCTGCTTTTGTCATGAATAGGCTGACATTTCTGTCAGCAGCTTGGGGAATACCAGCTAGAGAGATCTGGCGTTCTGAACAATATGCGATCGCAATATTCCCCCTGCTGATCCAAGCAGTTTGGAGTGTCTTTTCTGGAAAAGCAATCAAATTTAAAGTTACACCAAAAGAACGGCAGTCAGGTATCTACTTTAAACTAATTTGGCCGCAATTACTCATGTTTATTTTGAGTATTTTAGGAATGCTATGGAGTCTATATCGCTTTGTCACTGGTAACTTAGATTATCCTTTGGTTTATCTGCTCAATGGTCTTTGGGCTACCTATAACCTATCACTTCTTTGGTCAGTAATTCACGCTTCTTATTGGAAACCATCAAAAAAATCTTAATATTAGGAAATGGGGACTGGTGACTGGGGAATGGGTAAAAGGGAAGAAGAAATATTAGGTAAGTAAGTCCTGTTAATAAATAACAGGGACAGCAAATAAAACATCGATATTGGAACGTGATTTTATGTCTTTTTACTTAAATAAGACAGTTAAATTTCAATGCTTATTGGGTAAATTCTACAGGAAAAAATTGTAATTTTTTATTATTACAAGTCTTGCAGTTTTGATTAATTAAATGCCAAAATAATAAGGTGTAATCTATCATCCAAACTACAGGAAAAGTCAGCAATGAAAATCAAATTAACGATAATAGAGCCATCGGGTATTTTAGATGCTATTAGGGGTAATCAATTGCGTCGTGAGGTCAGCGACATTGTAGCTAGGCAAGCAGGATTAGATGTTTTATTGATTGACCTAAAAGACGTTAGCTTTATTGATAGTTCTGGGTTAGGAGCTTTAGTCTCAGCGATGCAGATAGTACGCAATGCTAATGCCAAACTCTTTGTTTGTTCTGCTAGCTCTCAAGTCAAAATGTTATTTGAACTAACTAAAGTAGATAGAATTATTCAAAACTTTGCCGATCGTGAAGAATTTCAACGCCAGGTATTGTCAGTACAATGAAATATTTCAGAGTTGATTGGGGTATATATACAAATTTGATTATTACAGGTTGGCGTAAATAAATACACTTTTGTCAGCAGCACAAAACCCTGAATTAGAGATTTTTGAATTTTGCGCCAAGCTGCTAAGTTAGCTAAAGCTTATCTTCAGCAAAGATAAATCGTCTTCTAGATTTTCTTGAGCATTTAAAGACAAAAGCTGCGCTAATAATTGCTGAAGCTCATTGGTCTTCTCATTGCTACATTTGATTAACAATTCAATAAAAGCATTAATACCCCAAAGCTGACCATTTGGCTGATGAATTTCGTAAGCACCATCACTAAAAATGTATAAACTGTTGTGAGCAGAGATTTCCACAGTTGCATCCTCAAACTCCACATCAGGGACAAAGCCAATGGGTAGATCTAAAGAACTTAGCTGTTTCACACTAATGTCTGTTGTATCTGTACCAGATAACAATACTGCGGGTGGATGTCCAGCACTTGCGTAGACTAGCTGACGTTTTGAGCGATCATAAACTCCATACCAGATGGTAAAGTATTTATCATTATGATGGCTCATGGGAAAGGCTTGATTGAGAGCGTAAAGTACTTCTTTTGGTTGACTAAAGTTTGTGTTGGGTAAAGACTGCGATCGCAACACATTCACCACCGATACAGATAATAGTGCTGAACCCACCCCATGTCCTGATACATCCATCAGATAAATCGCTAAACGCTCATCATCTAGCCAGTAGTAGTCAAAACAATCGCCGCCTAATTGTGCTGAAGGGACAAACAAAGCTTCTGTTGTGACTGTTCCCACCATTGGCGATGGTAAAAGCGATCGCACATAATCAGCAGCTTCAGCTAGTTCTGCTTCTAAAATTTGCTTTTGAGTTTGCAAATTTTGATTGAGTTGCTCTAAAGCCTGTTTTTGAGTTTGCAAATCTTGATTTAGTTGATGTAGCCTTAACCCCGCTCTAACTCTGGCCTTTAGTTCATTCATCTCGATTGGCTTGGAGACAAATTCATCTGCACCCGCATCTAATCCCAAAACTCTATCTTTTTCTTCTCCACGAGATGCACCTTTAGCTGTTAAGAGAATGAAAAAAGTAGTCGCTAATTCTGGATCGGCTTTGATGCGACGACAGACTTCTATTCCGTCCAGTTTCGCCATCATCCAGTCACATATAATTAGAGCAGGAGTTAAGCTTTTCGCTAGTGCGATTCCTTCTTCTCCATCGCTAGCTGTTGTAGTATCGTAACCTTGATTTTGCAGTGTTCTTTTTAGCGCTATCCGCACTATGGGATCATCATCGATAATCAGAATTTTAAACATAAATCTTATTTAAATAAACTCATATTTCATTGTGGATGAAATTAAGATTCGCACTTATCTTAACCAAGAAAACTGTAATTAAATATTATATAATAAAATATAAAAATTACTAGTTTTAGTTTTTACTTAATGTAATCAATAAATTTTACAGGTTAAAGTAACAGTGGATAATAAAATTTATCTCAAAGTTGATACAGATCTGAATAATTCTGCACAGGTTTTATCGTGGTTTGAGCAGATAAATAAACCACCAATTGCCGATGCCAAAATCTGGTGGCAATGCCAAACTTTGCTTATAGAAGGCTTTGCTAATATTGTGGAACATGCACACAAAAATCTACCTGTAGAAACACCTATTGAATTAGAAGCTGTGCGGTTAAGCGACAATATAGAAATCAGAATTTTGTCGAAAGGCCCAGCTTTCGATTTAGAGCAAAAATTAAAAGAAGTGTCAGAATTTGAAGATAATGATCAAGATCGTGGACGCGGCTTAAAAATTATGTCGGAGATTGCTGATAAGTTAACTTACGAGCAAACAGAGGATGCTCGTTACTGTTTATTTATTAGTAAATATTATTGATGATTTTGGGTTTTTAAAAAGGCTTGAATTTGGCTAATATATTTCGTTAAATCATCAATTAACTTAGCAGTACCTCTGCGTTCTTGGTCGTGAGCTAGTTGTTCTAATTGTTCTGCGGCTCGGCGCATAGCTGTAACTCCCACATTGGCGCTAGCACCTTTGATATGATGAGCTTCTTGTGCTAGTTGTTCAAAGTCGTTATTTTCGATTGCGGCTTTCGTAATATCTAAATGAGTATAAGTATCTTCCACAAAAATTTCCAATAGTTCAAATTCAAATTCTGTATTATCTTCTGAAAGTTGATGCAGGTGTTCCCAATCAATTAGTAAAGCCAGTGGATTAGTGTCTGTGGTCGTCGCTTCAGGTTTACAAACCACAGTATCCTGTGTTTTCAAAATCATACTTCCCCAATGGTCTAACATTGCTGCTAGTTTGTCTTTAATTACTGGCTTGCTCAAATAATCATCCATACCAGCATCAAGACACTTTTGTCTATCTTCTTTCATCGCATTAGCAGTCATCGCAATCACCACAGGACGACGACGGCTAGCAAAGGCGGTTTCTGGCAAACGATGAATTTGTCTTGTGGCATCCAATCCATCAAGCACAGGCATCTGACAATCCATAAAAATTAAGTCATAGGGAACTTTTTCTAATATTTCCAGTGCCTCTTGACCATTAGCAACCACATCCGCGCTGTAGCCTAAGCTTTGCAATAGTTTGATAGCGACTTTCTGATTTACGAGATTATCTTCAGCTAGCAGAATTCTTAACTGAGATTTACTAGCAACTTTAGTTTGAGCGGGTTGCACAGAATTTGACATTTTTGTAACTTCTGAATTATCAAAATTATGAGTTTCTGTCCCGGTTCCTAAGTTATTCATAATAGTATCTAAGAGGCGAGATGGCTTCACAGGCTTGACTAAATAAGCAGCAAATCCTATTTGCAGTGATTGTCTCACTTCATCCCGTTGACTAGTAGAGGTGAGCATAATCAAAGGTATCTCACCAATGGCAGAATTGGCTTTAATTTTTGCTCCTAAACTCATACCATCTGTGTCGGGCATTTGCATATCAATCAAAGCAATATCATAAGGCTGTGACTGCTGATAAGCTTTTTGTATAGCACTGAAGGCAGCTGCTGCACAGTCGGCTGTATCTACCTGCATTCCCCAACGGGTAGCTTGATGGTAGATAATTTTACGATTAGTAGCATTATCATCCACAACTAATAAACGGCGATTCTTTAAAAACCCGCGATCGCTAATTGGTGCGACAGGCTGGATTTGCTTGGCAAACGTCACTCTAAACCAAAACTTTGAGCCTTCACTAAGCTGACTTTCTACCCCTATTTCTCCCCCCATTAAAGTTACTAGCTGTTTGCAAATAGCTAACCCTAAACCTGTGCCGCCATATTTACGGGTAGTGGAAGCATCCACTTGGGTAAATGGAGTAAAAAGTTTGCTTTGGTCTTCAATGGAAATACCCAAACCTGTATCTGTAACCGCAAAATAGATGGTAGCTGTAGTTGGAGTTTCTGATTCTAGTTCTGCTCGGACTAGAACCTCACCTTTACTAGTAAACTTGATAGCATTGCTGAGTAAATTCATCAAAATTTGTCGCAGACGGCTAGCATCCCCTTTGAGGTAAGTAGGAACATCGCGTTGTATTAATGCCCCCATTTCTATGCCTTTAGTATGGGCTTGGGGAACTAACAAATCGATTACTTCTTCCACACAGATTGACAAATCAAAGTCTAGAGTTTCGAGAACCATTTCCCCCGCTTCTAGTTTGGATAAATCCAAAATCTCATTGATTAAAGTTAATAAAGCATCGCCACTAATGCGAATAGTTTCCACAAAATCTCGCTGTTCTGCATTTAAAACTGTGTCTAACAACAAACCAGTCATCCCCAAAACGGCATTCATCGGGGTACGAATTTCGTGACTCATGTTTGCTAAAAAAGCACTTTTAGCTTGAGATGCCAACTCAGCTTGACTGCGAGCACCTTCAAGTTCTTGTCTTTGGAGAGTTTCTGCTTCTAGCAATTTAGCATGGGCTAAGGCCATACCAATTTGGTCAGCTAATTCACGCAAAAGTTCAGTTTCCCAATTAGTCCATTGCCGCGGATGATGGCATTGATGAGCAATCAGCAATCCCCAAAGTTGATTTTTTAAGATAATGGGTACAACTAAGTTAGCTTTCACAGCAAATCGCTGGAGCATTTCGATATGGCAAGGTTGAATCTGAGATTGCTCGATATCGTTAATTGCACTAACTCTGCCTTGGCGGTATTTCTCAATATAATTTTCGCTAAAACAAGGATCAGAGATATTCTGACCCATGATTGTAGGCAAATCAGGCATCACTACCTCTTTTAGCGTTGTAAAAGAGCCATCTGATTCTAATTGCAATATCAGTACTCTGTCTGCCTTCAGCAGCTTTTGCACCTCGGTCACACTGGTTTGCAGAATTTCATCTATTTGTAAAGATTGCCGAATTTTGAGAGTAATATCAGCTGACAGTTGCGATCGCAAGTTTTGGCGTTGGAGTTCTTCTTCTCCCTGCTTACGCTCGATAAACTGACCTACTAAGTTACCAATAGTAGTCAGACTCACTAGTAAATCTAAATCAATTTGCTGCTTCTCCCGCTTGAGAAAAGCAATCACACCAAAAGTCTCGTTGCGACTATAGACAGGAAAACCAAAAGCAGTGTGCAACCCTGTTTCAGCAATATGTTGGCAGGCACAGTTGGGATCTGTCAAAATATCATCAATCCAAACAGGTGTATTATCAGCCCACACACGACCAGGTAGACCTTCTGCCAAAGCAAAAGTGGTTTGTCGGGTAAATGTTTCCAACTCTGATGTTGCTAGAGATGATGCATACCAAATATCAAGACAACGCAACACATTTGCTTGCCGATCCACTAACCACATTTCCCCTGCATCCCAGCCCAAACTCTCGCAGATTCCTTGTAAAATCAATGGGATAGCTTCAGCAATAGTATGAGCGGCTGTTAATACACTAGTTGCAGCATATTGTGCAGTCAGGTGTTGTTCTGCTCGTTTGCGATCGTTAATATCATGTGCAGTGCCCATAATTTGGCACGGCGTACCATCTGCTCTCCGCTTAAAAATGGTTTCACGGTGCCAAAACCAGCGCCATTCACCACCACTATGCCTCAGACGTTGCTCAAACTCCACTACCTCATTGTCTTTGAGTTTTTGAGCAGCCTCGAAATATCTCATTCTGCTGGGTAGATAGTCGGGATGAATAATATTAGTCAGCAAGCCGGAACCCATTGTTATAATTTGTTCTGGCTCGTAACCAAAATATCTATTTGCGGGTTTGTTGGTATAAATAGCGCTCATGGTGTCCAAATCGAACACATAAATCAAGCTGGGTGAATTGTCTGCAATGCTTTCCGCAAACCACTTGCTATCTTGCAAAGCGGCTTCTGCTTTTTTGCGTTCGGTAATATCAATCCCAGTACCCATAATATATTCAACTTGCCCTGCATCATCTTTGAGGATGGTGTTTGTCCATGCAATCAGCCGCAAACTACCATCTTTTCTGACCCAGGAGTTTTCGTACTCATTGGGAAATTGACCACCTTGTAGCTGCTGAAAAACTGCTTTAACTGGCTCAACTTCTTCTGGACTCAGGAATATGTCCCAAAAATATTTACCCCTGACTTCATCAAATGAGTAACCAGTGGTTTGCTCACAAGCTTGATTGAAGCGAACAATTCGCCCTTGTGCGTCGAGAACAATCACCAAGGCTGCAACTGTATTTAAAATTTCCGAGATTAAGTAGCGTTCTTGTTCTAAGATAGCCTCCGTCTGCGATCGCTCTTTGATTTCTCGATAACTCAAGTAGTAGACTACACTGAGAATGAAAAAACACAGACTAATGGCCATTACAATTGTGAAGATTGTCTTGGTTCCACTGTCTTTGGTGGCTGTGGAATATTGCTGATACCGCTGGTTTTCTTCATTTTCCATCTCAGCTATTAGCTTGCGGATCTCATCCATGAGATTTTTGCCGCGATTGCTCAAAAATAACTGCAAGTTAGGAGCGGAAATGTTTTGCTGGCGAAAATCTATATTTTCTTGAATTTCTGCCAATTTACCTTTGACCAATCCTTCTAGATGAAGAATTTTTTGTTGTTCCTGGCGATATACAGATATTGTTTTTAGTCTTTCTATGTGGATATTAATATTACTAACTGCTAATTTATAAGGTTCTAAATAATTTTTTTCTCCTGTCAGCAGATAACCAAGTTCTCCTATCTCAGCATCTTTGAGCAGAGATAGAAGTTTTTCTTGAGTATAAATTTTCTCCTTTGTAATTTGCTGACCGTTAAGATTGTCAAGAAATATTTTTGTATTTTGATATGAAACTATACCAGTTATCACTAATATGGTAGATGCTAATCCTAATGATGCCGCAATCTTTTTTAAGAATTGCATACGTGTCTTTTTAATATATTTATTTTTCTGATATGGCAGCCCTAAACGTGTTAAATCGCGTCGCAGTTCTAATTGCCTAACAACATGGCGACCTAAAACCCGTAAGGCTTCCATCTGTTCTAATGTCAGTTCCCTTGGTACATGGTCAATTACGCAAAGCGTTCCTAAGGCATATCCTTCACCATTAATCAGAGGTACGCCTGCATAAAAACTTATATGCGGATCTGATGTAACTAAAGGATTTGTGGCAAATCTTTCGTCAGTTGTGGCATCAGAAACCACAAAAACCTCAGATTGTAGAATTGCATGAGCGCAGAATGCAATATCACGGGGCGTTTCTAAGGCTGTCAAACCGACTTTGGACTTAAACCATTGACGGTTGCTATCAATTAAGCTGACTAGGGCGATGGGAGTGCCACAAATATATGATGCTAAATAAGTCAGGTCGTCAAAAGCTGCTTCAGATACTGAATCTAGGATCTGATATTGCAAAAGTGCTTCAAGTCTCTGTGCTTCGTTATTAGGTAATGGTGCTTTCATCCTTGAGCTTGATTTGTAGGTCAAAAGACCTCAATAAATCGATCGTGCTGAGTGCGCGATCGCTGTTTAAGTGGTTTCTCGTCAAAATACCCAACATATGCAGTCAGAATTTATACAATAAAAAAATTAAATTCTTATATTAATAATGATACTTTTTTACGAAAATCGTTATAGTAACTTCACTGATATGATGTATCTACAAGCCTTGCAAGTTTTTACCGCCAATTGCCTTGACTATTGCACCATGTAATTTTTCTGTTTTATGAATGACACAACTGGTAAATACAGCAGCACCTGAATAGGCTACAATCAAGGCAAAATAAGTAACCACGTAAAATCAATGAGATTGTGTAATTAATTTTGTTTAACTACTTATTGTTGTTTGTAAACTGAAGATAATTAATTTTTTAAAGCTTATTTTATAGCGTTTCCTAGCCTAGTACCGCAAGGCGGAATTCAAAATTCAAAATTCAAAATTCAAAATTCAAAATTCAAAATTAAGACAGAGTAAGCTTTTTGTTGATTTTGTAGACACGGAGCGGCTTCTCGTAGGGTATGGTCTATTTATTTACGCCGTGCTGTACTAGTGAAGTAAAAATTTAGCGGCGTACCCGTTAGAGTAGCCCTCCGGGTTCAGCAGTTGCTTCTCCTGCGGAGACGCTACGCGTCTATATCTGCGTTTATCCTCTTCCCTGTTACTTTTTTATTGCTGTACCTCACCAATATGGGAACCGCTATCATGACAATAAAAAGCACGTCATATCTTTTGCTATGACAACATTTGTGGGATGAATGACAAAAGTCTGAAATAATTAATAGTTAACCAGCAATCAATAAAAATTCAAACAACTTCTGTAGCTTTTGCTTGCTCAAAATTATGTCTTACCACTTATAAATTAGACATTAAAATAATACATTTTACTACGTAAGGCAGAGATGGTTAATGTTAAATTTTGAATTTGGAGTAAAGTTAAGTGACTGCAACTATTCCCTCTAAACCCAGGAAGTTACCAAATCAAGCAATCGGAGCTAAAATTTTCCACGGAATAAATATTATCAGCTTGTTTCTGATGCTTACTAGTGGATTACAAATTTATAATGCTAACCCTGTTTTTGGTGGGCGTACAGGTATACATATTTTTCCTTTATTTACATTAGGAGGTTGGCTTGCAGGGGGTAGACACTGGCACTTTTTTGCTATGTGGTTATTTTCACTAAATCTATTGTGGTACGGAGTTTATGTTTTAATTACTCGCCGTTGGCGGCATAGATTTGTGGGTGCTAATGATGTAAAAGCATTACAAAAAACTCATAACGCCAAGCGGTTAATTTATGCTTGGCATCGCCTTGTTTACACAGCTATTATTCCTATCTTACTTTTGGCTTTATTTACTGGTATAGGTATGTATAAACCTGCTCAATTCCCCTGGATTGTGGATTTGTTTGGCAGTTGGCAAGGATTACGTATTGCTCATTTTGCTTCAGTTCCCATAGTTATTATATTTGCGATCGCACATTATTTCTTAGGACGGAAAGCTGGTGGTCAAGAACTTACAGAATCGATGTTTTGGTAACTTGGTATTAATCGCTCTTTTTATCTTAAATTGGGTACTACACGCCACAACAGGTTGCAGATACATAACTAAAAAAAATAATCTAACTCTTGTGGAGTCAGAATTTTAATTGCTACTTGTGTATCAATATTGAATAGTGTCCACCCTCCAAATTCTATGTTTAGCTAAATTATTTCTTGGCTTTTTTATATGGGTTTAATTCGCAAAAATATTCCTCAATTGACACGTCGGCAATTTTTACAAATTTCTGGATTGTCTAGTACCAGTTTATTACTTGGTGGCTGTGGTACACCTAGCTTTGAAGATTTGGTGGGTAAACTATCTGAACCACTTAACCAGAAGGTAGAGACTTTCATCTTTAACTCACAAAAACCAGTACCAGAATTTTCGCCAACTGAAATTCAACCAGAGGCATTAATTGTTAATACCTTTAGGGCTACTCCTATTATTGATGAGGATAAGTATCGCTTAATTATTGATGGTGAAGTAAATAATCCTTTAAGCCTAACTATGGCAGAAATTCGCGCTTTACCTCTCACTTCCATGATTATTCGCCATGTTTGTGTAGAAGGCTGGGCTGCGATCGTGCAATGGAGTGGTGTAAATTTAAAAGCAATTCTTACCCTTGCCCAGCCTAAAGCCAATGTCAAATATGCTTATTTTAAATCAGCAGATGGCTACTATGAAAGTTGGGATATAGCATCAGTTTTACATCCCCAAACCTTATTAGCTTATCAAAAAAATGGGGAACCTTTACCAGTTGATAATGGCGCACCTCTTCGTTTAGCTTCGCCTATTAAACTGGGCTATAAACAAAGTAAATGGGTAACCCAAATTACGTTAACTAATTATTTATCACCTTTTAAAGGCTATTGGGAAGACCAAGGTTACGAATGGTTTGCAGGACTTTAGCAACAATTTCAATTAGTATAAATTTTGAATTTTTGACCTGACTAATAAACAATTAATTATGAATTTTTTTGACAAACTACAAAATAACATTGCCCATAACCAAAGCTTACTATTTGTGGGGCTTGATCCCAACCCAGAGATGATGCCCAATCGCTATACACAGCAAGATATGATAACGGGTTTGTGGGATTGGTTGCAATTTATTATTACTGAAACTGCTGATTTTGTCTGTGCTTATAAACCCACACTAGGCTTTTATGAAGTTTTGGGTATTCCTGGTTTAGAACTGTTAGACAAAACCTTAAAAGCTATTCCAAATCATATTCCCATTATTTTAGATGCCAAACACAGTGATTTAAATACTAGTACCATTTTCGCTCGCACTATATTTACAGAATGGCAGGTAGATGCTATTACCCTTAGTCCTTATATTGGACAAGATCATGTAGCGCCATTTTTAGTTTATCCTGAGAAAGCTGCCTTTATTTTGTGTTGTACATCTAATCCCGGAGCCGAAAGTGTACAGCAATATCCCACAAACGAATCACCCCTATATTTACAAGTAGTAAAAGAATCAAAAAATTGGGGTACACCTGAGCAATTAGGCTTAGAGGTGGGAACTACTAATCCTGAAGTTTTAGCATTAATTCGAGCCATAGCCCCTGAAAGAATGATTATGGCCCGTAGTATCTGGGTAGAAGATCACAATCTCAATGAAATTTTAGTTTCAGGTTTGAATCATAACGGCGATGGATTGTTAATTCCTGTGCCTCAAGATATGTTAGGTAGCCCCCAGCTATCTCAAGAAATTGCATCTTTACGGGAAGAAATTAATTTAGCAAGAAATAATATTATTCAAGAGAATTCAAGCTGTTCTTTGTGGTTACCTGATGTGTGTTTTTTTCAGCAGCATCCGCAGCAAGATTTAATCTTACAACTTTATGATATTGGCTGCATTATGTTTGGTAGCTTCGTGCAAGCATCAGGAGCAACATTTCCTTATTACGTCGATTTAAGGAAAATAATTTCTAATCCTCAAGTTTTTAACCAAGTGCTGATTGCTTATGCAGAGATTTTGCAAAATCTTACTTTTGATAGGATAGCAGGTATTCCTTACGGTTCTTTGCCAACAGCAACAGGTTTAGCTTTGCGTCTTAATTATCCGATGATTTTCCCACGTAAAGAAGTAAAAGCACACGGAACTCGTAAAGTAATTGAAGGTAACTTCCATCCGGGTGAAACGGTTGTGGTTGTTGATGATATTCTCATCAGTGGTAAAAGTGCAATAGAAGGAGCAGAAAAATTAAAATCTGCTGAGTTAAAAGTTAATGATATCGTGGTATTTATCGACCATGAAGCAGGGGTAAAAGATAGGTTAAAAGCAAATGGTTACAATAGTCATGCAGTTTTAACCATTTCCGAAATTATAGAAACCCTGTATCAAGCTGGACGTATTAATGAAGAGCAATTTTCAGCTTTTAAAGAAAGCTAGTGCTGCAAGTAAAAAGTAGAGATGTAATTAATCGCCTCTGTAAAAAATATTTTTATCTGGGTGTTCAAATTCTACTACAGACGCGCGATCGCAGTTGTATATTACATTTATCTTTGCTAACCAACGTCAGAGTTTTTATAGGTAATCATGAATTTCTCGCTTAATCAACTCATTAAAGTATTAATTCTAACGCTAATATTTCCTTTAGTGTTTCTGAATGGTTGGCTAGCATTTAGATTTTTTCATTATTTTCAACCAATAGTCACAATTTTTGTATTAGCAAGTTTGTTGGCTTTTATTTTAAACTATCCCGTTTCACAATTGCAAAAACGCGGAGTTAAGCGGAACTATGCAGTAGCATTAGTTTTTATCTCAGCTTTATTAATTTTTATTAGTTTAGGTATTACTTTATTTCCTCTGGCTTTGGAACAATTTAATGAAATGGCTAAAGTTTTGCCACAATGGATTGATGCTAATGAGGCAAAAATTCAAACTTTAAATGATGCTCTTGGTAACCAAAGATTAAAAGTTAATTTTGGACAAATCCTTACTCAAATCACTAATCATTTACCTGATGAACTAGAAGCAATATTTAATAATTTTTTAATTATTATTAAAGATACTATCGATAGCATTTCTGAAGTCATAGTAACAGTAGTTTTAACTTTTTACCTTTTAATAGATGGTGGCAGAATTTGGGAGGCAATTTTTAAAAAAATACCCAGCAACTCTGCTCAAAAAGTGAGAGAATCTCTGCAACAAAATTTTCAAAATTATTTAATTGGTCAAGTTAGTTTAGCTTTATTGATGGGTATAGCTGAAACACTTTTATTTTTAGCTTTTCAAATTCAGTTTGCTTTACTATTTGGGTTAGGGGTGGGAATTTTAAGCTTAATTCCTTTTGGTGATGTCGTCAGCTTAATAGTAATTATTTTAATAATAGCATCCCATGATATTTGGTTAGCAGTCAAGATTTTTGCAGTGGCTATTATTATAGATCAAGTAATTGACCAAGCGATCGCACCCCGTCTTTTAGGTCGATTTACAGGATTAAGACCTGTCTGGGTAATAGTTTCCCTGCTAGTAGGAACTTATATTGGTGGTTTGTTAGGCTTACTAATTGCTGTACCTGTAGCTGGCTTTATCAAAGATGCAGCCGATGGTTTTATATCTCTCTCTGATGATGATAAAAACACTATTGAACCCCCAAGCCTACCAGAAATCTTAACAGAAGAATCCACTTAAATTGGCAATAGGATATCTTGAGTCTTGTACAGACGCGATTAATCACGTCTCTGTGACCCTTGACAAACCCCAAACTCAATTATCTTTCCTGCTAATCTTTAACATCATATTGCCACCACGCTGTAGTTCATAGCCAACTTTTTCAATCTCTACACTATAACCTTGCGAGATGTAATGATTTACTACCCCGTCTAAATATGGTGAAGGTTTTAACATTAAAGTCAGCAAGGGAAAGATTCTGATTTCTTGAGCAATACGCAGCATTTCAGCTACAGAGTTGAGATGAAAATCATAATCAAAATGGTCAGAATATAAAAATAAAAAATGTGAACAAAGAGCTAGAGCAAATTCTTGGTTTTGGTAGCTTAATTCTGGCAATTCTCCAACTATATATCTGTGATGATTTTTGCCAATTTCGTAGTCAGCAATAAATTTTTCCATAACTTTTACGCGATGATCACGCAAGTCATCTGGTGATTTATGATAGCTCCATACCCAATCATTAGGCGTAGCTTTCACTTGGTCAATAATTTGCTCAACTACTTCATTGAATCTAGCCAATATCTCCTGAGAAGAGAATTGGTATAGGGGATCAACTGAAACTACAGTTTTACCTTGATGATTCATTTCAGCATTAAAACTTGCTGGGCCATCGCCAATACCAATAATTTTTTTATTTAAATCTGTGTGCGTCAAATTAAACATTTTTATATATTCATCCATTGACCTCCCAAACGGAACAACTTTATCTAAAACCATCGCCATAAAATTATCCTCATGAGTAGCGCCTCATGAGGATAATATAATATTTCTAGTAATATTTTGAATCCTACTTAGCCTCGTTATGCTTGTTTTGCTCTTTTATAAGTATTTCTGTAGCTTTATCAGCAGCAACCGGACGGTAGAAAAGGTACCCTTGTACATCTTCACAATTTATAGATTTCAAAAATTCTAATTCCTCAGCTTTTTCTACGCCTTCAGCTGTTAGCCGTAACCCCAGATTCTGACCTAATACCACTATCGCTTTGATAATATGAGCTACTTTACTATCTCTTGTTAATTCTTGGATAAAAGATTTATCAATTTTTAAATGATGGAGTGGTAAAAGTTGCAGTCGAGAAAGAGAAGAATGACCTGTTCCAAAATCATCAATAGATAGATAAACACCCATCTCTTGGAGTAAATCTAATACATTTCTGGTAAATTCTAAATCTTCAATTGCAATTGATTCTGTAATTTCTAACTCTAAAAATCTAGGTTCAAGACCTGTCTCTTTTAAAATGCTATTTAAAATTTCCACCAGATTTGGTTGACGAAACTGTTTTAGGGAGAGATTAACAGCCACTGTCAGGGGAGGAAATCCAGCTTCTTGCCAAGCTTTATTTTGCTTACAAGCTGTCCGTAGTACCCATTCTCCAATGGGGACAATCAATCCACTTTCTTCGGCTAGGGGAATAAATACACTAGGCGATACTAGTCCCATTTCTGGATGTTGCCAGCGTAAAAGAGCTTCCATACCAGAAATTTGTCCGGTGAGAATATTGACTCGAGGCTGATAGTACACCATAAATTCTTCCCGTTCTAGAGCAAAACGCAAACTCTTCTCTAAAGTCAGGAGTTCAGGTGTTTTGGTACATAGGGCTGTGGTGTAAAATTGGTAATTATTTCTCCCCGCATCTTTGGCGTAATATAAAGCTGCATCCGCATGCTGTATGAGGGTTTCAGGATCGGGACTATCTTCATTAAGCAAGGCGATACCAAGACTAGCACTTACATAAAGTTCGTGTCCCTCAATTTCAAAGCAATTTTCTAAGGCTTGTAGAATTCTCTGAGATACTTGTGTTACTTCTTCAAGATAATTTACTTGGGGTAGTAAAATTGTAAATTCATCTCCCCCCCAACGGGCAATGGTATCTCCTGCTCTGAGACAATCTTTCAATCTTTGAGCTACAGATTTTAATAGAGTATCTCCCAATGTATGGCCTAAAGTATCATTGATGACTTTGAAACGGTCTAGATCTAAGAACATAACAGCTAGACTGTCATGAGAGCGAGTTGCATTAGGTAAAGCTTTATCAAGTAATTCGTTAAACAACAGGCGGTTAGGTAATCCTGTCAGCAAATCATGCAGCGCCTGGAAGCGAATCTTTTCTTCGACTTGCTGACGCTGCCAAGCTGCATTAATACTAGCTGCCATTGTTAACAGAGTGGACTCTTCATGCCTTGACCAGCGGCGCTCTCTTGAACAGTCTGCCAAGCCTACGTAACCCCAAAACTTTTCCTCCAGACGCAGAGGCACTAGGAAGAGAGATTGAATACCATCGCGAGCCAGGATTTTTTGTTCATCAATGGGAAATTCCTGAGTGAGTCCCATAATCGACTCACCACTTGAGAGTGTACTGTACCAACGAGCTAGCCCAGAAGATTTATAGGATTGATTCTGCCAATGTAGTAGTGATGGCTCTATGTGGGAATCTGTCCATTCAAACTTGAGGCTGACTGCTAACTCCCCTGTAATTGGGTCAATATGGTTCCTAAAGAAATAAGCACGGTCTACTTGAGCCGCTTCACCCATCATAGTCAGAGCTTTCTCAATCCCAGCCTGGTAGTTCATTTCCACCAGCAAATAATTAGCCGATTCAGCAACTGCTTGTAGTAGCCTGTCTCGCTGGCGTAATTCTGCTGCGGCTTGCTTTTGCTCTGTAATATCCCTAACGATAAAGGTTCTAATTAAATCACTTTCGGGAAGGTAATGAATAGATTGTTCAAAAATTTCTGTGCCAACTTCTACCTCGCGCACGAAAGAATTTTCAGAATTGCCATCTCGATTGTGAATCGCATTCAGCAATCCTGACAATACTGGATGTTTCTCCCCAAATTCTCGCAGTTTAGGAAACTTGAGAGATGCAGCCGGATTCAGATAAATTACATTTCCCTCTATATCCATTTCAATAATAGGATTGGGAATAAGTTCGGGAAAAGATGCTAGTCGGGCCAGTACAGTTTCGCTAGCTCCCTCAAAAGTAGAATCCGGCGAAATTAAAGTTTCAAAAGGATTAACTGGATTGGCTTGTTCGGATAAAAAGCTAGATATATCTTCTACTGTAATAGATTCCGAAAAAGCTTTTTCGGAAATATTAGAAATAGCATAATATTTTGCATGAACTTGGTTATTCCCAAATGCAATTACATCTCCATTTTGCAGATTATGGGAGAAGCATTTGGTACCATTTACAAATACACCATTAGTACTTTTTTTACCTTTAAAATCGCCATCAATAATCCGAAAGCCATATTGATCGGTTTCGGGAATCGTTACTCTTAATAAAATGGCGTGTTGCCGGGATACTGAGCGCGAACGCAGGACAATAGCGTTTCTAGAATCTCGTCCCAGAGAATAAGTAGCGTCTTGAAGAGGGATAGTGCGTTGCCCTTGTAAGTCTTTGACAACCAAAAGGTGACGTATTTTTTCCCGTTCATGTTCTGGCATGTCTTTTCCTCACATTGTCATATCTTTGGTCTTCTTGGGAAAAATAAAACTCCAATAAGTGCTAACTTTGAGCTTATATTTCCTGGATGAGCTACTAAATCAATTTTCTCGGTATTTATAAAAGGATAGACTGGGCTTGATTTCTGGATTCAGCTATTCATCCACATATCTCCAATTATTGAGTGCCAGTATTGCAGCAGTAATTTTAAATTTAGCCACAAATCACTAGAAGATGAAAAATTTTCGTCTTAGAGTCAAATTTATCGATTTTTTTATGTATTCACTCCTCAGAATAAATTCAAATACCTCAGATTATGTATGGTATATTTGCGGATTTTTGTTTAAATTACGGAAGAAGCAAACAAATAAAAACTTATAGTCAAAAGGTAATTGACTTGAAAAATTGATAATGCTTACAGTATAATTGCTGAATATCAGCAATCATATTATCACAAAGTATTTGATTTAGCTTACGGAGAAAGATGAGAATCAGAGTTTGAGTGCTAGGAGAATAACGAATAAAAAAATTCGCATCTACCCTAATGTAGAGATTTTGTGGTGTCGGCTCATCTGAAGCTACTTCAAAAGAAGCAGACGCGATCGCCCTATGGAGTAATTATACTTAACCCTAACGTAGGAAGTATTTTTTTTAGCGATCGTGCGAATCTAGACAAGGACTCATCTAGGAAAAACTTATGGCTAAAAAATCTAAAGACAGCCTAGAGCAATCCTCGGATATCAGAGTAGCTGCTACTTCTAAAATCTGGGGACTGACAGTGGGAATCCTAGCAATTTGCATTCCGCTTTCAGCTGTTACCAGAAGTGGTGCGATTCTGCCCTTAGCAGCTATTGGTGGTGCAGCAGCTGGTACAGTTGCAATATGGCGTTCTGATCATAAAAAATCTAAAAATGGTTATCTGCAACAACAGCAGATAGAGCTTTTAGAAGCAAGAATAGCTACTTTAGAAACTATTGTGAGCCATAACGATTTTGATTTGCATATGAAAATTCAAAGTTTAGAGGCAAATAACAATAATAAAAATGTACTACCACAAAATCAATCCGAAAATTAGCCAATATTGATAATTTATACTCTTAAGTATTTCCAGAGTCAGTAAAATCAGAACATCTTGACATGGCTATTTTATAATTTAACATTGCTGCTACTCTTGGTGTCCGCTGCTAATCACACCATTTTTTCATTTAAGAACTGTTTCCATCGAAACAGTATGTTATTCTCCATTGTAGTTAGAATAATGTGACATCAGTTAACTCTCTATACCTCAGCCATATCAGTTAATGGTATGTTTGGGTGCTATTTAGGTGCATCTTTACCGTGAACTCATGCTGATGCTTGTGTTCTATGAAACCGATATAATTACTGAATTTTAATCAATAGAGATTATAAACTTGAGTAATTGGATTGGTATAGCTTACCGTAGGTATGCAGTAATGTGCCGCTCTCATGCAGATGGATTGGATTAGCTTACTAAAAGCTCAACAAGCTGACTTTCTAAACCGCGTCAAAAAACTGAAAATAAATGACTTATCTATACTGAAAAGTCATGTTAAAAATTGTCATAGTGAAATTATGACATTTTGGGGTGAGCCATTGGCAAAAATGCAAGAATTGTCTTGCCAACAAGCAGAAATTCTTGCTAAAAATCCACCGCCAACACCACCTGAATATCCAGAACCGCCTGATTGGACAATCCCTTTTCCGCAACACTTTCAACAGCAGGCACAGGATTATATTTTGCGGGAGCAAATTGTTGAGCAGGTAATGGCGGAACGCCTTGGTAAGTTGGTAAAAAAAGTGTCGCAAGACACTATTAACCACATGGTTTTAGATGATGAGGGCAATTTACGTGGTGAGAGTAAATTCTCTTATTTACTCACAGCTAACCAAAAATTGACTATTCAAGTTTATGCAGCCGATGGAGAGAGTTTTAATGGGATTAAGAAAAATAAAATTAAGTGGTCAGTTACTCAAGAGGAGATAAAAAAGCATCATGTATTGATTTTTCTTTGCTTGTTGTATCCACAAAGTAGTAAATTAGGCGACGAAAAACAAGTAGTAATTACTGGGTTTTTACCTACAGAACAGGTGAAATGTCATGAACCAAAAATCTTCATTACACCCAGTGACTTGTTGTATGCAGGTGGATTAAGTTGGTATTTAGAATCACTAGTAGGCAAAAAAGATGTAGCCCTAGTGGTCAAAGAAAAAGCGATCGCACCTAAAATTGAAACAGTCCCATCTGAGCATCCCCTCAAGAGTATCGTAGGTGACTGGGAATATTGGCAGACCTTGCAAGGGCACACGAGAGGAATTAATTGCCTGGCTTATTCTGCGAGAATCCCCACAGCCAACATCAATAGCTGTGACCTTAACAGAAAACCCCCCATATTAGCCAGTGGTAGCCGAGGCGAAACAAAACTCTGGGATTTAACTAGAGGTGAACTAATCGAGACATTGTCAGAAGCGCCTTGGGTGGTATCTGGATTAGTCGATGAAGTTAATTCCTTAGCTTTTAGTTCTGATGGACAGACTTTAGCCAGCGTTGGTGCAGATTCCACAATCAAGATTTGGCACGTCGGTGCATTAGATTTAATTGATATCCTGCACAAACATAATGGTGTAGTTAGATGCGTAGCTTTTACCCCAGATGGCAGAATGCTAGCTACTGGTGGCGATGACAGAAAAATCCTATTTTGGGATTTGATGAAGCGGCAAGTAGCGATCGCTCTTTCATTAGATGATACCGCAGCGCATTCTCTCGCCCTCAGCCAAGATGGGCAAATTCTTGTTACAGGTAGCTATCGCAAAATCAAAGTTTGGTGTACCTCCCATTTAGCTGGGGTAAGCAATTTACAGGATGTGCCACCACTCTACAACCTCATGGGCCATTCTCATATTGTGCGTTCCCTAGCTATTAGTGCCGATGGTAAGCTGCTCGTTAGTGGTAGCCGGGATCAGACAATTAAAATTTGGCACTTGGAAACTGGAGAATTAATTCATACCCTCAAAGGGCATAGAGATGAAGTCTGCACAATCACCTTGAGTCCGGATGAGCAAATTATTGCTAGTGGGAGTGCAGATAAAACTATCAAGCTATGGCATTTAGCAACGGGGGAACTCCTAGGCACTTTTACAGGGCATACTGATACAGTCACAGCAGTATCGTTCACAGCTTCTGGGGAAATGCTGGTGAGTGGGAGTTTGGATAAGACGATTAAAATTTGGCAACGAAGTTAAGCAGAGATTAAGTAGGTTGGCGAAATTAAAGATAACTGGCTGAGGCTGTCATTTGTCATTTGTCATTGGTAAGGATTTCAAGCCTATTTAAGTTCCTAACATGGTTTGGTTTATTTCCACCGAGTTACTTATGTAATTTATTTGTAGAGGCAGGGAATAGGAAGAAAATCTTTGTAATCATGTGTCAATAATATTCTTCCTCAATTGCAAAATTATTAATTAATTATTAATTTTTGAGCAACGTACTGTATCGTTGCTCAGAAAAGTTGTATAGGTGGGATTTTGCCATTATTCCCTGTTCCCTAACCTTCATCTGTTTGTCTAATTTGTTAGTGCGATCGCTATATCTTTAACCATCAAAAACTATCCTCCTAAAGAATTAAAATAATGATTATTTGTCCTTACAAAACAAATTAAGTGTAAAGTAAGGTTACAAACCTTGGAAAAATATTGAGAAATTGCCGTCTCGTCAAACCTGGCTCTAAGGTAGAACCTATAGGAGAGACTTGAGGCGGATATGATGAACATGAATAATATTCAAAACTATCGGTTTGTCTGCACCTTGACCTTTGGGGATATCTACGGTCAAATCATCGTTTGGTTAATTACAATTACTATAAGTTTGGCATCAGCTTTAGCACTAATGGGTGCCAGAAGACCAGTTTATGCCTTAGCTACTGTTGGTCTGGTAGTCCTGCTATCGCTGCCTTTCTTGTTATTTGCATTTGTAACTACATTGTTAAATCATATTGAATTAACTGCTGTAGAACCAGGAACAAAAACTGAACCGATTCCAGGAAATGTTTCCCAGCAAAAACCTGTACAAGCAACTAGCTGAACTGATTTTTTGGGAAATTTATATCTTGGGATAGAAGCGGGTAAGTTTAATCTAAATAAATGAAAACTCGCCTAATCTTTAACTGAACGATCAAAGATGAAGGATGAAGCATGAAAGATGAAATTAACCTATCAATAAAGAGATGGGTATGAACAAAGAAAATCCACGGTAGTTGCGCCTCTTCAGCAAAAACTAAAAGCGTACTACCTCATCTTTGTCAACTAACGGTACGTATCACTTCTTCACCTTTTATCCTTTTTTGAGCAAAAGTCTCAAATGAGCATTCAAAATCGCTATCATATCCCTGTCACTAGGCAGGGAATTTTTTTGTAGAGGCGCGATGTCTGCGACAAACTGCTACGCAAATACTCAGCAATTGAACTATGAGGGTCAAGAGTCCAACAGTTATTGACTATTGACAACCTTTGCGAAAAAAATATGACACTTACGTAATTTCTATTGCAATCGGGGCTAATCAAGATTAATTATGCTAGAACATGATGTAATTATTGTTGGGGGCGGCTTGGCAGGATGCCGTGCGGCGGTGGAAATTGCCCGCATTAACCCTAGTTTAAATATTGCTGTGGTTGCGAAAACTCACCCAATTCGCTCGCATTCGGTTGCAGCGCAAGGTGGGATGGCTGCATCACTAAAAAATGTTGATACTGAAGATAGTTGGGAAGCTCACGCCTTTGATACTGTTAAGGGTTCTGATTACTTAGCAGATCAAGATGCGGTAGCAATCCTCGCTCAAGAAGCGCCGGATGTGGTGATTGACTTGGAACACATGGGTGTTCTGTTCTCGCGCTTACCGGATGGACGCATTGCTCAAAGGGCGTTTGGTGGACATTCCCACAACCGGACTTGCTACGCTGCAGATAAAACTGGTCACGCGATTTTGCATGAATTGGTCAATAACTTACGCCGTAATGGTGTACAAGTTTACCAAGAATGGTACGTGATGAAGCTGATTCTGGAGGAGGGACAAGCTAAAGGTGTAGTAATGTACCGCCTGTTGGATGGGCATATAGAGGTGCTGCGAGCTAAAGCTGTGATGTTTGCCACAGGGGGATATGGTCGCGTTTATAACACCACATCTAATGATTACGCCTCCACTGGTGACGGTTTAGCAATGACGGCGATCGCAGGTTTACCTTTAGAAGATATGGAATTTGTGCAATTCCATCCGACTGGCTTATATCCGGTGGGTGTACTGATTTCTGAAGCAGTCAGGGGTGAAGGCGCATATCTGATTAACTCCGAAGGCGATCGCTTTATGGCAAACTATGCACCTAGCCGTATGGAACTGGCTCCTCGTGATATTACCTCAAGGGCGATCGCATACGAAATAAGGGCTGGGCGTGGTATCCATCATGATGGCAGTGCAGGCGGGCCATTTGTTTATCTGGATTTGCGCCACATGGGTAAAGAAAAAATCATGAGTCGCGTTCCCTTCTGCTGGGAAGAAGCCTATCGCTTAGTTGGTGTGGATGCTGTGACTCAGCCCATGCCTGTACGTCCAACCATTCATTATTGTATGGGTGGTATCCCTGTAAATGTTGATGGTCGAGTCCGCAGTAGCGGTGAAAATTTTGTGGATGGCTTCTTTGCGGCTGGTGAAACAGCTTGCGTTTCTGTCCACGGTGCGAATCGCTTGGGTAGTAATTCGCTGTTAGAGTGCGTAGTTTATGGTAAACGAACCGGATCTGCGATCGCCAATTTTGTGCAAAATCGCAAATTACCCATAGTAGATGAGCAACGTTACATCAAAGAAGCGCAGCAAGAAATTCAAGCTTTACTAGAACAGCCTGGAAAATACCGCATTAACGAAGTTCGCCAAGCTTTCCAAGATACCATGACTCAGTACTGCGGCGTTTTCCGTACTGAAGAATTAATGAGTCAAGGTTTAGAGAAATTAGCAGAATTAGAACAACAATATCCACAGATATATTTAGATGATAAAGGTAATTCCTGGAATACAGAAATTGTGGAAGCCCTAGAATTACGCAGTTTAATGGTAGTAGGGCAAACAATTCTCGCCTCTGCATTAAATCGTCAAGAAAGTCGTGGCGCACATTTCCGTGAAGATTATGCCAATAGAGATGATGAGAAATTCCTCCAACACACAATGGCTTATTATTCACCAGCCGGGATTGATATTCAATATCGCCCTGTCGCGATTAACATGTTTCAGCCGCAGGAAAGAAAATATTAGTCAAGGTAAGTAGGTCGGCGAAATTAAAGATAACTGGCTGAGGCTGTCATTTGTCCTTAGTCATTTGTCATTTGTAAGGATTTCAAACCTATTTACGTTTCTAAACATAGTTGGGTTTATTTCCACGGACTTACTTAATTACCAATTAGTAACTACAGCAGATTGCATGGGAGTAAAGTAAAGCTCATCGTAGGGGCGCAAAATTTTGTGTCCCTATCAGGGAAACGCTATATGCAATCACCACACAATTCAGCACGGCTATTTTAGGAATTTGGCAGAATATGACAGTTTTTGTTTAACTGAACTCATCCGTGGGAAACCTAGAGTAAGTTTACGTATCGCGTTCAGAATAACAAATACGCTACGGTTTCAAAGATATGACTCAGCTTTCTGCCAACAATGAAATGCCTACAGACAAAATAGTTCTAGATACCGAGAGCGATGCAAGCCTGAACTTAGAACTAATTACCTTGCGCCAGAGAGTAGCACAATTAGAGCAAGAGTTGGCACACCGGCAAAAGTCAGCCAGCCCAGATTTAGCAGCACAGCAAGAAAGCGATGCCTACGACGGGCTTCCCCTAAGCTTTTTTGGGCAAGTAATGGAAGAACACCAAGTTTTGAAAACAATTCTAGAAGCTAGTGCTGACTTTATTGGTATTGCTTCTTTGGCGGGACAACCCTTCTACATCAACCCCGCAGGATTAGAATTAGTGGGGCTAAAAGATATTGAGTCAGCTAAAACTAAACACATCAGCGAGTTTTTAATTTCCCAAGATCAAGAAGAACTGCTCCAAAAAATTTTACCAACTGTGATGCAGCAGGGATATTGGCACAGTGAATTCCAATTTTGCCATTTCGTGACTGCAGAGCTGATTCCAGTGGATTTTACTCTGTTTGTTGTCAAAGATCCCACTAACAACCAGCCTATAGGTTTGGCAACCATCAGCCGTGATATTCGCGATCGCAAATCTACAGAACAGCGTTTTTTAGAGCAAAAACAGCTTTTGCAAAGTGTTTGGGAGGGCGTGGACTATGGCATCTTTGTTTTGGATGTATTAGATGATGGTGCAGAGTTCCGGTTTGCAAACTACAACTCAGCGATCGCCCGTAATAACGCGGTATCGATGACATACCTTTTAGGTAAAACCTTGGCAGAAGCCTTCTCTAGTGATATGGCGAACCTCTACCGTCAACGCTATTTGGCGGCTGTCCAATCTGGAAAAACTAATTATTTTGAAGAGCATTTCTGTGTTGACGATCAAGAAACTTGGTGGTCGTTGAGCGTCACACCCTTAAGAGATAGTACTTCACGCATTCATCAAATTGTCGTGACGGCAACCGACATTACAGCGCACAAACAAGCTCAAAGCGCACTAGAGCAGCAAGAAATTCTTTACCGCACGATTTTTGAAAATGTTAGTGATGGAATTAACATCGTCGATTTGGAAATGGGAAAAATTATTGTCGCCAATCATGCAGTTTGTAAAATGCATGGCTATTCCCAAGAGGAATTTACTCAACTTCAAGCTCAAGACTTTATTCATCCAGATAGTCTGCCACAGTTATCAGACTTTATTCACACTATTACAGCTGGTCGTGAAATTAGTATTCAAGCTGTAGATGTACGTAAAGATGGCACGCCGTTTAATGTGGAAGTTAGAGCAACTCCATGTCTTTACAATGGCAAAATTCATGCCTTAGCAGTAATTAGGGACATCAGCGAACGCCAGCGAGCCGAAGCTGCAATTGCCGAAAGCGAAGCTAAGTTCCGTAACCTTGTCGAAGGTGCCAATGATGTGATTTGGACTTCTCATTTAGATAGTACCCTGACTTATATTTCTCCTAAGTTTCGGGATATTTTTGGCTATGAAGTTTGTGAATGGTTAAATCGCTCCTTTACACCTTTAATTCATACCGATGATTTAGCCAAGGTGACAGACTTCCTCAATCAAATTATTGCCACAGGTGAGAGTGGTGCAGGTATGGAGTTTCGCCATCCGAAACCGGATGGAACTTGGGGATGGGTTACCTCGAATGTTTCACCAATGAAGGATGCCGATGGTAAAGTTATTGGATTGCAAGGTATTCTGCGAGATTTAAGCGAAGTTTACGACGAGCTTCGCTTACGCAAACAAGCTGAAATCACACTCCAGCAAAAAACCCAGGAACTTGAGCAAACCCTGCAAGAATTGAAACAAACCCAACTCCAGATGATTCAGAGTGAGAAAATGTCCAGCCTAGGTCAAATGGTAGCGGGTGTTGCTCACGAAATTAATAACCCTGTTAACTTTATTCATGGCAATCTCACCCATGTTGGTGAATATACTTATGACTTATTAAATTTAGTAGAACTTTATCAGCAGCATTATCCCCAACCACCGCAAGAAATTGCAGCTGCAATCGAATCGATGGATCTAGAATTTCTTATTGAAGACTTGACTAAAGTTCTCCAATCCATGCGCTTGGGTACTAACAGGATTCGGGAGATTGTACTTTCCTTGCGAAACTTCTCACGCTTAGACGAAGCGGAAGTTAAAGATGTTAATATCCATGATGGTATTGACAGCACTATTACCATCTTGCATCACCGATTAAAAGCCCATCCACAACGCCCAGAAATTAAAATTATCAAGGAATATGGTAATTTACCACTGGTAGAATGCCATGCTGGGCAGCTAAATCAGGTATTCATGAACATTATCAGTAATGCGATCGATGCGCTGGAAGATGGCAATCAAGAAAGAGTCGCCACTATTTCGATTCAGACAGAGGTAATTCACAGTGACAGAGTGCGGATTTGTATTGCCGATAATGGCCCTGGAATGAAAGAAGAAGTTTGCCAACGTCTATTCGATCCCTTCTTTACGACAAAGCCAGTAGGCAAAGGTACTGGGTTGGGCTTATCAATCAGCTATCAAATTGTTACAGAGAAGCATGGTGGTAAATTGTGGTGTGAATCTATACCCAGACAAGGTACAAAATTTATGATTGAGATCCCTATAGGCTATAAGTAGCAAAGGGACAGTACCGCTGTGCGGAATTCAAAATTCGTCTTGAAAAGTTTGCTCAACGGGGGGAACCCCCGCACGCAACTTTTCGCAAAATTCAAAATTCAAAAGTTTTAGAAATCAAGGCTTGTAACTGTGTAAAGGGATAGCTTTATTTACACTTACACGCCGATAAATTTCTACTTCACTAGGCTAGGAAGCGCTATAGTAAACAATTTTTAAAATATAGCTAGGATTGAGATTGATTGCTATATAAGGCTTTTTTAAGCTATTAACTAGCTTAAAATGAAGCTTGAAGAGTAAATTTTTTCTTAAAAAATCAAAGATAAAATGCTGATAAATTTTCAGCAACAAACTCTAAAATTATTTAAAGTTATTGTGATACTTTCTATCTCTAGATTAGAAAAATATATTTTTTTGCCAACAAAGTGAGGAGCTAAAATTTAGCCTTATGTACGATTGTATCATCGTTGGAGCCGGGCCAGCTGGTGGAACCGCCGCATATCATTTGGCCAAGCGGGGTCACTCAGTATTAGTTTTAGAAAAAGAATCCCTACCAAGATACAAACCTTGTGGAGGCGGAGTATCACCAGTCATTGCCCAATGGTTTGACTTTGATTTTAGCCCAGCGATTTCGGTGAAGGTTGACTCTTACCGCTTCACCTGGAACTTAGAAGATTCTGTAGAGGCAAAAATTGGAATTAAAGAAGCGATTTGGATGGTGCGGCGAGAGGTTTTTGACAATTTTATAGTTGAGCAAGCCCAGAAGCAAGGGGCAGACCTACAAGACAAGACAGAGGTCACTGGAATTGAGTTTAAAGGAGATTCTTGGCAGGTCAACACAGCTAACGGCCCAGTTATAGGTCGTTATTTAATTGCGGCTGATGGTGCTAAAGGGCCGATGGCAAAATGGCTAGGTTTCAAAGACCGCAAACGCCACTTAACAGGTGCTTTAGAGGCAGAAGTTCCCGCCGATGTCGAGAATACATCTGTAGCTCATTTTGAGTTTGGTATGGTCAAAAATGGCTATATTTGGAATTTCCCCAAGGCTGATGGTTATTCCATTGGCGTTGGTACTTTTATGGGTGGCGTACCCCAAGATTTCAAGAAAATTTTGGATGATTACTCTCAATCTTTTAATGTAGATGTGAAAATCTGCAAGCAACATGGTCATCCTATTTGCTTGTGGAATGGTAATCAAAAGCTACATACTCAAAATGCAATTTTGGCTGGGGAAGCAGCTTGTGTAGTTGACCCCATGACAGCAGAAGGTATCCGTCCTTCAATTTTTAGTGGATTGCTAGCAGCTAATGCTATTAATGAAGCACTGACAGGTGATATCAACGCTTTAGAACAATATACCAATGCCATGAGCGAACAATGGGGTACAGAGATGGCATGGGCACAAAAATTAGCTAACGCATTTTATCGCTTTCCTAAAATTGCCTACAACGTTTGTGTCAAGCGTCCTTCTACTGTCCAGACTATGGGTAGAATTTTCAATGGCGAATTACGCTATGGTGATGTTGCTAGTCGGGCTTTGAAGCGTTTGATTCCTGGGTTTGGGGGGTAATGGGGAATGGGGAATGGGGAATGGGGAATGGGGAATGGGTAATGAGACAAACACCAATGCCCAATGCCCCATGCGCTATGCCCATTGTCAGAAATATTGTTCAAGGAACTTGTAGTTACATAAGGTCATCGTGAAAACTACTGTTTTCTTGAAAAATAAATATATATGCCAGCTAATAAGCCTCAATATCAACTGACTGCACCTATATGCTTATTTTTATTAGGAGCTGCGATGTCTCAAACTTTGACATACGCAACTTTTAAATCAAATACTGACAGTCACAATTCTGCAGTCGTCGCCCAAACTTCGCCCAAGCCAGGACCTCAAGAAGTTGTACAAGCTGGAGAAGTACGTCCTTTACCTGGCAAGCTGGATAATATTCCTGTATTTAACAGCAATAGCCCAGAATGGGTTAAAAATGAAGGCATTTTGCTGTCTACGTTTTCTCCACAGGGGAAAAAAGTTTCGGCGGCGCATTTAAATTTTCCCTTTTCGGGACGCTTTGATTTATTTGCTCACCACTATACCCACACTCCTAAGGATTTACAGACGCTATACCTGGGTGTAATTGTAAATAATCCAGGTAAGCAAGCTGTAACAGTAGATGTATTGCAAGCGGCGAGTTATTTGATGCAGGATGCGCCGTTTGTAACGTTAGGGCCTTATATCGACAATAACGATGGTAAAACTTTCTCAGGGCCAGGTAATCGCGCTGTAGCTGATGTATTGCGTGGGGTTCGCCAAGCTGATTTTCCGGCAAAGCTGGTAATCCCACCAGGACAAAGCCGAATGCTGCTGAATCATCCCATTCCGGTGAAAAATCTGGAAAAGCCTGTAAATGGTCGCTCTAGTTTTATGCGGCTGCGTAGTAATGGCAAAGTTTATACAGCTAGTTTGGCGATGTTTGCTAAGAAAAACGCCGACGGAAGCGATCGCGCCCCTACTCTCGCAGAATGGCAAGCTTTACTCAATAATGGTAACTTTGCCGGGCCACGAGACAAAACCCCTACGCCCCCAAATGCTACTGGTGGTGTGCTGATTTATGGGCGTGTAGCTGGTGTATCGCAGGGTTCGCAATGGCAAGCGTCTCTTACAGATAACCCCAAAGCTCAAACTCTCACAATTCCCCAACCAGGTAAAGCGATTTCTTATGCGATCGCCACTCTTAAAGGTGGACGTTTAGGTAGCGAACAAATCCAAACTGCAAAAATGTTAGCCCGCTATCCAGATACGGCGTATGAAGCGCATGGTAATTATGGTGTGGAATATAGCCTTAGTTTACCTTTGAGCAATACAACTAAACAAACTCAGAAAGTTGCTGTCACCCTAGAAACACCATTAAAGGAAGATAAATTAGCTAAAGGAAATCTCCGCTTCCGCAAACCATCCTTAGATTTTCCCTTCTTCCGGGGTACGGTGCGGCTACGCTATACCGATGAACAAGGACAAAAACAAACGCGTTATGTCCATTTATGGCATAGAACAGCACAGGTTTTAGAACCATTACTACAGGTGACGCTGCCACCTGCAACTCAAAAAATGGTACAGGTAGATTTAATTTATCCGCCAGATTCAACACCACCGCAGGTATTGAGTGTAAAAACGCTGGCGAAATAAATACAGCACAGCCAAGTACAATGCAAAAATGCGATCGCGTTGTGCTTGGTTAATTGATCAATTAGAGGTTATTTATAAAGTAAAAATAAAATTATCGTAGGATGTGTTAGGCGCTGGTTTCCAATATGATTTGTCACGAAAGAACTATCCTAGCGCATAACGCATCATCCACGCGGCGGTGCGTTATACCAATTCAAATAATGTTTGCGACACATCAATATATTCTAGAGGTCAAGGCAGTGCCTTGACCCTACAATCTGTCGCATTCTTTTTTCAAATTGGTATTACGGCTAAATTCCATTGTCTCTGTGTCCCAAATCCTTTCATAGCCGTAACACAACGCCACTTGCTACAACGCGGGAAACCCCTTCGGGTGAATCCTTCGGATACGCTACGCGAGCGGCAGTCCACTCGGCGGCATAGCCGCACGTGTGGCTGCACTCACCGCGCAACGCAGTGGCTCCCCTACTTAAGATTTACTTTATAAATGGTCTCTTAGTCTTAAATTCTCGCTTAGTTTATTATCTTTAAGGACGGGGAATAGGTAAACCCTCTTCTAGCATTCCCTCGATATGAAATTCAATGGCTTCTGCAATCATTTGTTTAACTTCTTCTAAAGTTTCGCCCACAGCTACACAACCAGGTAAATCGGGGACATAAGCGCCGTAGCTAGTTTCTCCCTTTTCAATCACGACTGTATAACGCATTATTCTTGTTATTTAACCAATTGGGCGGTTTCCGGGATTTACCGCGTGAATATATTCACTACCAGAATGCGGTCTACCACGTTTATATTGAGCTTCTTCTGGTTTACCCCATCCTAGCTGCAAAATAATTTCTAGAAAGTTGGAATTTTCCCATTTCCATAAACTTGCCCATTCTGTGATTTGAGCAATTCTTTCAACATCAAGCTTATTAATTTGCTGATATTGTTTGCTATTATTAAAACTCAAATATAAGTCCATTTCTATTGTGACTTCATACCAAAATTCTAAGATAGAATTTTTAGCAGTATGTAATATTGCTAAGTCACTAGTAATGGCGATTAACTCATGGTCTATTTTAGGATATTTTAGGGTTTTGCCTTTGACATTCACTTCATGCCAGATAATTCCTGACACATAATTTTCTCTTTGATAATCGTGAATGGCGGCTTTAAAATCTTGATAAGCAGTAAACTTTTGCAATCCATCGCTTCTGATAAATTGGTCAATTAAAGGATTGCCAGAGACCGTTACTTCTAACTTCAGGCGTTCACCTTTCAGACAAGCTTGACGCTCATCTGCCAATATTTTTATAAGTTCCTCGGTAGTGTAAACCTTTGACATCAGAACACACTCTAAATTAGTCAATTGTCATTTGTCATTGGTCATTTGTCGTTTATCGTTAGTTATTTGTCATTGGTCATTTGTCATTTGTTATTTGTTATTTATTGTTGCTTATTTATTATGGATTAACTTTCTTAATGGCTTAGGTAAATTCTTACAGTATTATGCTTTAAGCTTAGGGTAAATGCAGTATCAGATATAGCAGTCTTAATTGTTTGACATAATAAAAACATAGGGCAGACCATTGGTCTACCCTGAAAGTTATTTACTTAACTCACTACTGAACTCATTAAAGGAACGCCGTTTTAGCTGCACTGATTCGGTACGAGGTAGTAAATCAAACACCTCACGAAAGCGATCGTCGATGTCCTCAAAGGGAACTTGACCCTGCTTATTTAAAAGTACTTTACCTGATTGATCAAAGACTACAACTTGAGGAACAGCGCCAGAGTAGTAATATCCTGCTTCCGTAGGTTCATAGGTTTTTTTAGCAGGGATGGTATCTACACTGATGGGAAGAATTTCTACGACTTTGCCATAGAATTCTTGCACTCGTGAAATTGTAATGGCATATTCCTTACAATCTTTGCTGTCGTCAACATAAAAAGCCAAAAATGCTGGTTTATGCTCTGCTAAAGTCTGTGCTAGTGTTTGTCTCGGTGGCACCAGTGAACCATTACCAGCATAAACCACGAAAATGTTGCCATCATAAATGTCATCTTTAAGACCAGCGGATGCTGCTTGCATATTGATAATGAACAGGCAAACAAGCATCACTAAAGCTTTGGAAACCCATCGTTGCCAATTAGATTTTTTATGTAAAAACCGATACTTTACGCCATTCATTAAATGAACCTTGAGAACTACAATTTGTCAGTTTGTGCTGAATTCAGCAAACAGCGCTGGATAGATGATTTACGTCTATGCACTAATTTTTAAGATAACGCCTATGGGGACGGGGGAGTAGTGGGGATTGGGGATTGGGG
>NZ_JACJPX010000079.1 GCF_014696315.1 Calothrix membranacea FACHB-236 | reverse complement strand
GGGTTTCCTGTTCGCGCTCTTGCTTTTCTACTCATGATGTATCACTTAGAACATCAGAATTGATATTCTAAGATTACATCTTATGCTTCCTTTTAGCTTAACTTGACACCAATGGGCAATGCCTTGCCCCTACAATCTATCGCATTCTTTTTTCAATTTGGTATAACCAAACAAAAATCATCCTGTGCAAAAATAGCTTGAAAATCACTGCCAATCACTTTTCAAAAACCTATGAAGCTTTTGTTTACGAATCGTCTCTTAGACACAACTTGATACAACTCTCTTAAGCGGGATGATGCAATAGTAAAACGTTTGCTTATAGAATTTCAGCAATATTATTTATTCCCAAAGATAGAGCAAAAAAATGATATGAAAACAGTTTAATATACCTTAGGTATTATATAAGTCATGCTTAAAGCATGAAGTTATTCTGGACTAATCTATAGACAATATAGAGACATCATCAATGAATAAGTGGTAGTTACGGCTATGTTTAACATTGGGGACTATGTGTTAAATCAAAAAACTGGACATCTAGGCAAAGTTATTGGTTATGGGCATCAAATCATGAATAATGTCTATACCACAACTCTAAAAGTCCTGGTAGATGAAGCTAAAAACTCACAAAGAAAAGAATTTGTAGTAGAAGATGTAATTTCTGAATGGACTGATTATTCACCAGCCTGAATTTTCAGTCTTTACATTAAGCAGATGTTTCAACAAAAATATGGCTTGCTTGTAGATAGAATACCGAAATTATAACAACAAAGTAGCAGGCGAAGACAAAGACAATATCGGATGAAATTTAGGATAGATGAGGGGTGCGAGTTCCTATCAGCATAATTGCCTTCTGCCTCTACTTTTATTAATTCAATACATCCTTTCAGTCAGGAACAGGAAAGTCCAGGTAACTATTTATGGTGCGAGATTTAATGCTTTGTTTACAAGAAGCTGCTTTAGAGTTTGTAGGTAAAAAATATCGTATCACCCAACAGGTTGCTGAATGTTTTGTGAATCCTCCCTGTGGATGTGTTAACCCAGGTAAGGAACTTCAATGTGAGGAATGTTCGCATTTAGAGTCTTGTTTGTCTAATTTAAAATCGCAGGGATATTATAAGTAAGGGATTTCCAAGTAAAAAAATATTCCATTGCTATTGTTGATGGTTGACGGTTAACTGTGAACTGTCAACCGTTAACGACTTTAACGGAATAATTTATTTTTTGGAGTTCTCTAATATTTTGTATAACTTTAAATAATATTAAATAATTACGCAGAGAGTGTGGCTCTAATTTATAGAGACCTTAATCAGCGCTATTTTAAGCCAATAAACTGGCAGAGTTACTATCTAAAAATAGTGTAGCTTGGGTTTGTTGACGCAGAATCGAGGCAGGACATTTTGTGTTAATCGGCCCGTGTAAGATATCCTTAACAATATTTGCTTTACGATTATCTGGCGCAAGGCAGATAATTTTTTTAGCTGCACAAATCAATGGTAGCGTGACAGTAAATGCATATTGCGGTACATTTTCCAAACTAGGAAACTGACCAGTATTTACTTGTTGTTGCCGATTGATAGCATCTAGTTTTACTAGTTTTACCCTGTAAGGATCTTGAAAATCTGCTACAGAGGGATCGTTAAAAGCCAAATGTCCATTTTCGCCAACACCAAGACAGCATAAGTCAATTGGCTGTGCTTGCAGTAATTTACTATAGCGATCGCACTCTGCTAATGGTTGCAATGTATCACCTTCAATATAGTGAAATTGCTTAGGGTTAACTCGCTGTTCCACACGTTCTCGCAAATAGCGGCGAAAACTAGCAGCATGATCGCTAGAAATTCCTAAATATTCATCTAAATGAAATAGGATAATTCGCGACCAATCTACACCACCTAAGGCAATTAATGCATCGAGAAATTTCAGTTGAGAATTTCCGGTTGCTAACAATACCGCAGCAGTATCTTTGTGCTGAAGCACATTTTGTAGATATTGTTGTGCAATTGCTGCAACATCTTGTGCCATTTCGGCTTCATTGTTATAAATTTGCACCGTCAACTCATCAACACGAAAACATTTTGTAGCAGCTAGCATTTGGTTATACAGATAGCGATGAATATAGATATAACCTATTCACTTTAGTAATTATCTTAGGTTTTAACAACCCCCAAATAATTGAGGCAATTAACACACTTATTAGCTAGTCAAAGGTACTCACATTTTTTAATAAACTAGCAGCAATTTCTTCCCATTCCTGGTTTAACCCACCAGCAAAATCTGGCTGATTGCTGCGCCGATACCAGTAAGTGCATTGCTCAAATCACCTTCTTTACGGTGTAAATAAGCATGAACCCAGGCACTATCATTATCGCTGGCATTTTGTACTATTTCATGAGCTTTGTCCCAATCACCTTTTTTGTCATAAAACAGTGCTTGTAACGGTTTTGGTAGCGTATTTGGGCATAAGCGCTGTTGTGCGATTAACTGTTGAAATTCAGCTAGATTCACCATCGCTAGTCAAACAATATTAACTCTCTATCTTTAAGATAGAGGTAAATAAGTTCTTGGTCAGTAATACATAGGGTGGACACTCGTAATCATTGGAGTTTTAACCAATGATCACGTAGTACCCACCCTACAAAAATTAGTAACTTTTTTCGCTGCTAAATGCGGCTGTCTGACTTTGGCTTCTTCAATGGGACAATTTCAAACTCAAAAGATGCAATTAAACGATCCTCAATATAGACCTGTATCTTATGTTTACCATCTGGATCTCCAGGTGCGATCGTCCAGAAGTTTTGAATCATACCATCGGTAGTAGTTTGCGTGCGCTTTGTCACTGCTTCTTTGCCATCGGGAGAGATTGCAAGGTCTTGTCCAGTATCTACACCCCAGGTTTCTGGACGTTTTGGCAATCGCAGGATTTCTCGCCATGTCACTGCACCCTTGTAGTCCTTGAGTTGAATTTGCCAGCCGTATTTGCTGCCTTCTTGAAGTGGCACTCTAAAGGTGGGGATAAAGGTAACTTTACCCTGGGAGCCAACGCGTTGTACCCCAAAATCAGCCTTATTCACAATAATTGGTTGACTATCTTTTTTTTGAGCTTCCCTTTGTGAAGCAGCCGCTACAGGTTTAATTGGTTCAGCAGCTATAACCCCAGTTGTTAACCAAGAAGAAGTTAGTACAACAGTAACAGCCCAAATTCTCATCAACATAATTTTTTGGTCGGATCTTTTGGTACTTATTCAAGTCTTCTAGTCTATCTTCCGGTTGAGGTTGCTAATAATTAAACTGATTTATTTTTATTTTAAAATCTCTAAAAATCAAGTAAAAAGTTAAATTTTAAACACTAAGTGGACAAGGTAAAAATAAGTTTCTCGTATAAGAAACTGCATCTGACTAGAAAAACTGCGGTAGCGAGTTGTTGGTGTAGGTGATGGATAAGCATCCATGCCTAAATTACGTGCCATGAGTACTGCACGCTTCATGTGCAATGGATCGCTGACGATGAGAAATTTATTTAATTGATAAATAGATGCTACTAACTGAGCATTTTTGAGATTTTGGAAAGTAGTTCTAGATTCAGTTTCAGTGAGAATATCAGTTAGTTTTACTTTGTTTACCAAAGCATAGTTTTTGCCAACTATAGCTTCAGCAGGTTCATTAATTTCACCCACTCCACCAGTAAAAATTAACTTAGTAACATTCTGATTTTTATACAAATTAATTGCATGATTAATTCGTTCTCTAAAAACTGGCGATGGTTTTTCTCCCCATACTGCTGCTCCTAAAACAATGGCTGCTTCTGCTTTTGTATCAGTAATTTTATGACCGTACAAATAAATGCTTGTAGCTGTAGATGTTATTGCTAGTAGTAGAGCAGATAAAAAACTGAGTAAAATTAGCTTCACCCATCGAGTTTTAACTTTTGGCATTTGATGTTTGCTATTTGTCATTTGTTATTTGGTGTTTGGCTTTACCTCCCATTACCAATTACCAATTACCCATTACCTATTCCCGATCAAATTTCTAACAAAGTCCAGAAGTAGCCATCAGGTGCGGTGAACGAGAAACTCATTTCGCCAAATTCATTAGTGACTATGTTAGTAACATTTTGGGCTGAACTTTCGCGAATGCGATCGCAATATGCCTGTATTCCCCGCACTCGATAGGTATATAATGACATTCCTAAGCAACCTGGTTGTGCAGCCTCAAACCACGATTCTAAATTCATGGAATCTGGAAATCGAATAATGTAAAGCCTACCACTGCGTGCAGCTAGGAAGTCAGACACTGAAGAACGTGGATCGTCAAAGGCGGTAACAATAAACTTTTCCCCAGGGTTAAGGTCAAATAAATCTCGACCTGCTGGAGAAGATTCGTAACTAGTCTCGACATCGTCACGCACTCGTAGCAATCCCAAAACATCTTCGTAAAATTTCAAAATTTCCTTACTATCATCCTGAACAATTAACCCCATGTGGGTAAATTGACTAGTCTTAAATGGTGCATTTGGGTTAATTTGCCCGTAATTGGGCACTGTATAGCCAAACCTTTGAAATAAAACTTGTCGAGTTAAGGGTTGCAATAACAGCATTTCTCGTACCCCAACAGCCGGATCAATAAAAGGGGAACTTTTTCTATCTTTGTTGTAAATAATTTCCCAGTAAGGGTTACTGTATCTGATATCCCAACTTGCGGCTTTTGCTTGCTCTGCATGATTTAAGATAGTTAGGGCATCAGCAGTTAAGGTTGTAGCCCAACGATTTCCCTTAACTTTCATCGAACTTGTTCCCAAACCCTGATTAGTCGGATTTTGCCAAACCATCAACCGAATTAATCCATGATCCGCGTCTTGGTGATATAGACGAATTGATTTTAAGCCTGAATTTACACCGTATAATTCCTGGGCAACATCTGCTGTTAATTCACCTATTTGCCCTATGCGATAACCAAACTGTTCCCAATATTGAATAGCAGCAGTTGGTTCGGGAACTCCAATGCATACCTCATAAATACCTTCAATTGTATGCTGTTGAGCTTGAGTCATAATAATTTTGGATATTATTATATTTTTGATTATTTTGTTGGCTTATTTAAAAAGATACTAATTTGGCAATGATTAGCTTTACAGAGGCTTCTAGGAAATCCAAATTATCAAATTTTACGTAAGGTGTGTTGTCGCGCAGCGCAACGCACCAGTGCATAATCAACAATTTAAGGTGCGTTAGCCTACGGCATAACACACCCTACTTAAAATGTAGGTTTTTAATTTATCTCTGCCTGATAAAATTTTCTCCCCCTGTTCCCTTACTTACACAACAAAAAAATACTTTTTCAGTTGATTTTCCTAACAGCTAATTTTTTCAGTGTTTTGTGCTGCTGGAAGTGGTTGATTACTAAAATTAGGATATTTGCTATCAACTTGATGAGCTTTTTTCACTATGAAATTAAATAACCAACTAACAAACTTTACTTGCCTAAAAATATGCTGTGGATCGGCCAAGTGAGTTGTTGGTAATTGTTGACCCATTTCTTTAAGAACTAAACCAAGAGGCACATTGATTTCATCTTGAAGTTTGAGAAAACGCATGAACAGGGAATTGCTAGCGGAAATCAGCGAACCTACTCCACCTCTTGCTTGTCCCCAACCAATCACATACAGCCCTTTGTAATCTGAGAAAAACGAGCCGCCATAACATTGCACTGTTGCACCTTTCACACGCTGAAGTTCTAAGGGTAAAAATGGATAAGCAACATCATACCCAGTGGCACAAATTATTAAGTCAAATGCTTCTCGACTACCATCAACAAATTCCACTTCCCAACCATCTAAGCACCGCACCGCAGGTTTAGTAGTAATTCGCCCATGTTTGATGTAATAGGGTACTTCGTTATTCAGCGTCGGGTGTTTGGCAAAAATTCGATAATTGGGTTTAGGTAAACCGTAACTTTTATGCGAACCAAAGGTCAGGCGAATAATTGCATAAGCCAAAAGCCGTTGTAACCATTGTGGCATCCACCATTTCATTAGTTCGGCAGTCGGTACTCCTGCAAAAGACTTGGGAATAAACCACACCGACTCACGCATACTCAAAACAGATTTAGCACCAACCCGCGCGGCTTCTGCTGCGACATCACAAGCTGAGTTTCCGCCACCAATGACTAGAACGCGTTTACCAGTCAGCTGTTTTGGATGTTTGTAATCTTTAGAATGAATAATTTCTCCTTTAAATTCGCCTGGAAATTGCGGAAACCGCTTGCACCAGTGATGACCATTACAAATCAACACGCCTTTATAGATTCGCTGTTCTCCATTAGCAAAAGAAACTTCCCAGAGATTCTTTTCAACTGGTCGTACGTAACTGACTGTACAATTCAGTTCAATATGCTCGCGTAAACTAAAATGATCGGCAAAGGAGTTCAAATAATCCCGCATATTTTGAGCGCTAGGAAAATCGGGATAATTATCTGGCATGGGGAAGTGAGTAAATTCGGTAATCTTGCGTGACGAAATTATATGTGCAGTTTCGTAAACGCCGTGATACCAATTACCACCGATATCGTCACTAGCATCAACTTGGTCGTAAGGAATATTAGCTGATTTGAGCATTTCAGCCATACCCAATCCGACAAAACCAGCCCCAATAATTAGATGTTTTTCTTGAGTCTCAACTATCTTGTGAGTTGGACTGAAATTACTGACGTTGAGCAAGTTTCAACCTCCTGGTAAATGCATGACTAATCCAGTCCAGTAGTAGCGGTGAATATCTTTTGAGAAGATGGACACTTTTAGCCGTTGGATCGGGAAATACGTGGAGTTTATCGTTAACTATTCCTTGAATGGTGGCGCGCATTACGTCTACTGGATCGGTTGCTAAACTTTCTGGAAAGCCTTCTGCTATCAGCTTACTCAAAGTACCAAAGCTTTGCGATCGCAAAATCGGCGTACGACTAAAGAAAGGATAAACAGCTGTAACTTTTAATTGATGTTCTTTAACTTCATTGAATAGCCCTTCGCTAAACCCTCGTAAGCCGAATTTGCTAGCTGAGTAATGAGCCATCCCCGCACTAGCTGACCAGCCTGCTAAGGAAGAAATATTCACGATATGACCTTTTTTACGAGCAATCATATCAGCAGCAAATAGGGAACTTAATCGCATGGGTGCTAACAGATTTACCTGCATTAGTTGCTCCCATATCTCACTAGGAACTTCATCCATGCGACCGAAAAGCCCTATCCCTGCATTATTGATTAATATATCCACTGGGATATCAAGTTTTTTAACTTGCTGATAAAGGTTTTCGCTTCCCTCGCGAGTAGCTAAATCTACAGCTAGATAAGCAATCACCTCGCCAGTGGAAATTTCGCTTTGAATTGCTTCTACTTTTTGATGCAAAGTTACTGCATCTAAATCCGTTAAAATCAGTCGGCTACCAGCCTTTAATAATTGTCGGGTTAATTCCTGCCCAAATCCGCCAGATGCACCAGTAATCAGTACAACAGCCTTATATAACTGCGTCATTTTTTATCAAATTTATTAACAATTCAATGGCAACTCATATAATTTATTTTGACAGAGAATGATGCTGATAACTTATAGTAATCTGGTTTAAATGCTAAAAAATATAAGTATTGTAGGATGCGTTAGGCGTAAGCCGTAACGCATAAAAGGCTCTGGGAAAGATGCTTTACGCTGCGCTAACGCATCCTACTTGTATTCAAAATCAAATAAATAGTCTTAATATAAGTTATTCAATAACAAAATATGATTGCAACATTAACCCATTGGCTATTTGTCTTCGCTACGATACCACCCAGCGGGAATGACTTCAAAATCCCAGATATCTTGAAAAACATATATCCGGTCTAACATTTGTGATGGGGCAATTGCATTCTGATTTCCTTCTTTCCAGTCTTTTCTATCAACAGTTCCCATCACCATATAATCATTGCCAAGGATTTTAGGGTCTGCTTGGATAAAACTAGCAGTCATTAATGATTCAATTTCCTGCTTTTTGGCAATAATCAGGTCACATCTTTCACAATATTTGCATTGCTTATTTAAAATAAAAAGCTGTTGTGGCTGAATGTGAATGACTAAAGGAAATTTACGAACTTTGGTTTTAGTATCACATTTGGGGCATTTAGTAAATGCACAATCAGAATAGGGATTAAGAAAAAACTTATGTCGTTCTTTCCACTTCCGATTTGGTAATTTTGGGGAACTTTTTTTGGGCATATTTGTTTTTTAACTTATTGTTTAAAAAATTTAAGATAATTAATTATCGGTAAATCCACATTTTTCTTGCGTTCTGGGTTGGGAGTCATCCCCGCCATCACAAAATCAGCGCGATTGGCTTGGAGTGCAGGGATTAAGCCATTAAAATCGGATTCCATCACCTGGAGTTTAAACCCCAGTTTTTGCGCCCGACTTTTAGCAATATCGATATCAAAGCCAACAATTTGGCGATCGCCTCCTTGAGTATCATAGAACTCATAAGGGGGATAATTTGGCGAAGTAATCAATATCAGCGGATCTTTGCCTACAGACGAAGCCGCGTTGAGAGAATGGCTTTGACCTGTGACAATACTGATAATCACCATTGCGGCAAACAGCAAGGTTAATATTTTTCGTTTAGGAAATCGGTAATTGGTAATCGGTAATGGGTAATTGGAATTTCTCTGCTGCTTCCTCATCTCCCTCATTCCCCTCATCTTCCCAATCCCCAGTCCCCAGTCCCCAGTCCCCAGTCCCCAATCCCTCACGCTCTGTAATACTCTACACCTTTATTGACAAATCGTAGGGTAAATGATTCTTGATACTTAACATTAGACTGAGCAATTCCAGACTGCACCATATTGTCAAATAGTAATTTCCATCTAGCCTCACTCATAGCGCCAATACCGAGTTTTTCTGCAGTATCAGAAATCACGATTCCATATTCTTTGAGTTTGGTAAGGCTATAAGCTAACTGCTCATCTGTCATTTCTGGATTTGCTTTCTTGATTAAATCATTACCTGGTTGAGGATTTTCTAAGTAACTATACCAGCCCTTAATTGAGGCATCAACAAAGCGTGTCACTAAGTCGGGATTTTTGTCTACTAATTCTTTCTTTGTCTCAATTGTGGTTGCGTATGTGGAATAACCATAATCTGCTAGTAAAAACACTATCGGTTTAAAACCACCTTGCTTTTCAACCGCGAATGGTTCTGAAGTGATATACCCTTGTTGCACTGAGGTTTTGTCAGCCAAAAAGGGTGCGGGATTGAAGTTGTAAGGGCGTTTTTGTGCGTCGGTAAAACCATACTTAGCTTTTAGCAGTGGCCAATAAGTAACGTTTGCAGCAGCTGATACATAAATCGGTTTGCCTTTGAGGTCGGCAAGAGTTTTAATTGCTGTGTTGGGATGGGTAATGATACATTGAGGGTCTTTTTGAAAGATTGCTGCTACGGTAATTTTGGGAATGCTTTGTGCAACTGCATTGATAGCATCAATACCAAAACCCATGAAAAAATCTACTGCACCACCCATCAATAACTGGGTACCACTAGGTACTTGCGGGCCACCCATTTTAATGGTGACATCAAGACCGTGGTTTTTGTAAATTCCAGTTGCGATCGCCTGATAAAATCCGCCGTGTTCTGCTTGCGCTAACCAATTTGTACCAAAGGTTACTTTATCTAACCCAGAAGGTGTAATTTTTTCAGAGTTGCTATTAGCACAGGCACTCACGATGCTACTACTTATACATAAGGAAGCATACTGAAGAAATTGGCGGCGATTCAGGTTATCAAATGTTGCTGATGCTGATGGCGGCTGATTCATGGGATAAAATAAGGCTCTATTGACTGGGGTGTTTTAGCTGATTCTGAATGTACATTCCAGAATTAACTTTTGGTTCACCAGTGAATAGGGTTGAATGGCTAAAGCACGCTGAAAAGCTTGAATTGCTTCACTATATTTGCCTAAAGCTGCATAACATAAGCCCATACCGTGGAGTGCGCCAAAATGTACAGGATTGAGATTCACAACCATCTGACAATCTGCTAGGGACTTTTGATAATTACCCATGCTGTAGTAAAGAAAAGCACGACGATTCCAAGCTTCAGCAAAATCTGGTTGTTCGTTAATTAATCTTGTTAGCACTTCTTCAGCTTCAGTAGTTTCCCCAGCATCCAGTAATTTCTGACTGTGGTCAATTTTCTCCAGCCCATAAATGCCTTTTTGTTGAAACCAGATGCGCCAGATTTTCTTAGTCGCTTGTTCCCGGACTGTAGCATCTGAATTTTTCAAATCTTCAAGTAAAGAGCTGATAGATAAAGAATCCATAAATTCGGTCTAGGTAAATGTATGTATATATCAACTGTCGCACAAAAATCTCTACTTAAACATATTTAAAGTCATCTTTAAATTCTCTTAATTAGAGTTACAAATTTAACGTTTTACGTGTTACATTTTTTATGTATTCAGTAATACTATTAGTACTGGTCTTTAGCGTAAAATTTATAGATAATTAGTCGTTAGGACATCATAAATTTAAAAATAGCAGCTGACTTTTGGTAGTTGACAAAACATGTTAACTAACAGTTGATAAAAACATCACAAAAAAAACCAAGTAATCTATGCCAAAGCCAAATAGTGTTTCCAGGCATATTGTTCTCACATCCCATCCCAATAGTTTTGGCCCCAAACCAACCCCCATTCATTGGGGAGCAGCTGATCCTATGGAACGTGGCCCAATCATTGCCACTTTGACCAAGCAAGCACACCGAAATGTGATTGGCACCCATTCCGGTAGTTATGCTGTCTATCGTGCTTTAGCGGTGGCTAGCGGTGCTTTACAGTCAGATCATCGCGCCGATTTAACTAACACCTCGCCCGTTACCCATATTGGCCCCCATCCTAGTTGGGCCGATCCTGATAAAATTGTTTCTCTTGACCCCTTTGGGGCAGTAGCTAGTGAGGTGTTTGCCTCCTATTACGCCCAAGGTTATGACATTCGCCCGACAATTGCGATTACTCAGGCTCATATTAATATGCCGGAACTGCAAGAAGCGGTAGATAAGGGGCGGCTGCGGGTGGATGGCAAAATTATGAAACCAGGCGGTGATTTGGTCGTTACCAAGGCAGCAATTGAGCCAGTTTGGTATTTACCAGGAATTGCCAAGCGGTTTGGTATTCAAGAAACCGACTTACGCCGCGCCTTATTTGAACAAACTGGGGGGATGTTCCCTGAATTGGTGACGCGTTCTGATTTGGAAGTCTTTTTGCCACCAATTGGCGGTCTTACAGTTTACATTGTCGGTGATATGGCAGCGATCGCAGATCCCAATAAACCGCTAGCTGTGCGGGTACATGATGAATGTAACGGTTCTGATGTCTTTGGTTCCGATATCTGTACCTGTCGCCCTTATTTAGTACATGGGATTGAAGTCTGCGTCCAAACTGCACAGGAAGGCGGCGTGGGTGTGATTGTCTACTGCCGCAAAGAAGGACGTGCTTTAGGAGAAGTTACCAAATTCTTAGTTTACAATGCCAGGAAGCGACAAGAAGGAGGCGATCGCGCTGATGCCTACTTTGCCCGTACAGAATGCGTGGCGGGTGTGCAAGATATGCGCTTCCAAGAATTGATGCCCGATGTATTGCATTGGTTAGGTATTACCCGTATCGACCGCATGGTATCAATGAGTAATATGAAGTACAACGCCATCACCCAATCGGGGATTGAAATTGTCGAACGGGTACCCATCCCAGAAGATTTGATTCCCCAAGATGCACGGGTGGAAATTGAGGCGAAGAAGGCGGCTGGCTACTACACCACAGGTGATGTGTTAGACGCGGAAAGTTTAGGTGAGGTGAAGGGGCGAGATTTGGAAGGATAAAGGGTAAAGGGTGAAGGATGAAGGATGAAGAGTGAAGGGTGTTAAGCCTTGATACTTCATCCTTAATTTAGGAGGTGAAGAGTGGATAGACGAACCGCGAAGGCGCAAAGTACACAAAGACAAGAGAAAGAAGAAGAGATTGTGAGATATCTTCGTTCTCCAGAGGCGATTCGGGAACGATGTGGGCAATTGTTTTCTTGGGTGTGTGAGGGTAACTCAGAGAATTTTGCTTGCGATTTGACGCAGTTGGGAAAGGTTGCGGATTATGTGATTGAGGTAATCCGCACAGAATACCCAAATTTAGATATTCCCTTTCACAGCCGTTGGCGACATTTTGAGGTTGGGGGTGTCAAGCGGGTAGCGAATTTAGATCCTCAGTTAGTGGGATTATCCCCTGCTGATAAGGCGGCGGCTAAGTTTGATTTGGCGATTGTGAGTGTACTGTTAGATGCCGGTGCTGGTGATAAGTGGCATTATGATGAGCTGGAAACTGGTTTAAGATTGGGGCGTTCTGAAGGCTTGGCTGTGGCTAGTTTCCGGATGTTTTGTGAAGGTAATTTTGCACTTAATTGCTTACCCCAGGCTGATGCTTATCGCTTACAAAGATTAACTGAAGCAGAACTAGCAACTGGTTTTCAAGTCAATGGGGAAAATCCCTTAGTGGGAATTACGGGAAGATTGAATTTATTACAAAAATTAGGACAAGTCATAGTTACTTTCCCCCATCTGTTTGGATATCACAATCCTCGTCCAGGGAATTTAGTGAATTATCTGTTGGGTAAGTCAGAAAATAGACAGTTAGCTGCTGCTACTGTATTAGATGCAATCCTAGAAGGGCTGAGTGATATTTGGCCGGGAAGATTAGAGATAGCTGGGGTAAATTTAGGTGATGTCTGGCAACATCCAGCTATCAATGATGATGGATTAGTGCCTTTTCATAAGCTGTCTCAGTGGTTGACATATTCTTTATTGGAACCTTTACAAGAAATAGGTATAACAATTACTGGTTTAGATCAACTCACTGGTTTACCAGAATATCGCAATGGGGGTTTATGCGTTGATTTGGGACTTATTACTGTAAAAAACCCTGATATTTTCCGCACTTCTCACTCTGTAGCATCAGAAATTATCGTTGAATGGCGCGCTTTGACTGTGATTCTTCTAGATTTGATTGCTACGACAGTGCGCGACAAGTTGGGTATGAGTACCGAAGAACTACCATTAGTCAAAATCCTCCAAGGGGGAACTTGGACAGCCGGACGCAAAATTGCTGCTGAACTCAGAACAGGTGGGATACCCCCCATACAAATAGAAAGTGATGGAACGGTATTCTAGGGGATTGGGGACAAATCAATTCAAAATTCAAAATTCAAAATTCAAAATTATTATTCAACTCTTAACTCTTACCCAATCCCAAACCCCAAATGACAAATGACAAATGACAAATGACAAATAACAAATAACAAATGACAATTGCCAATCAAGTCACATTAATTGAACATCCATTAATTCAGCACAAACTAACGCTGATGCGTCGCGCGGAGACGAGTACAACAAAGTTTCGTAACCTTGTTAAAGAAGTTAGTTTGTTGTTGGCTTATGAGGTAACGCGGGATTTACCTGTGAAATATGAAGAGATTCAAACGCCTCTCGCCGCGATGAATGCGCCTGTGCTTGCGCCGGATAAAAAGCTGGTTTTAGTTTCTATTATGCGGGCGGGACAAGGTATTTTAGATGGGATGTTGGAGTTGATACCCTCAGCTAGGGTGGGACACGTGGGCTTATATCGTGACCCAAAAACTCTGATTCCTGTGGAATATTATTTTAAGGTTCCCCATGATGTCGAACACCGAGACATGATTGTTGTCGATCCGATGTTAGCAACGGGTAATTCGGCGGTGGCGGCGGTGGAAAGGTTGAAATCTACTAATCCGTTATCGATTAAGTTTGTCTGCTTATTGGCTGCACCGGAAGGGATTAAGCATTTCTGTGAAGTACATCCAGATGTGCCTTTATATACGGCTGCTATTGATGATTATTTGGATGAACATGGTTATATTATCCCCGGTTTAGGAGATGCAGGCGATCGCTTGTTTGGTACAAAATAAGGAAAATGCCCAATGCCCCATGCCCAATGCCCCATGCCCAATAATAATTAATCTGAGTGGCGATTTTCTCCAAAGTAAGCAGTACCTAAGGCTTTGGGCGGTGTCGATTTCCCGGCTAATCCTACCAATGCGAATAAAGCGATCGCATAAGGTAGCATGACTAAAAATTGGTAAGGTATATTTGCCCCTAATGCTTGAATTCGCAGTTGCAAAGCTTCCGTAGCGCCAAATAGCAAACAAGCTAACGCACTACCTATAGGATGCCATCTGCCAAAAATTAAAGCTGCGATCGCAATAAATCCTTTACCTGCACTCATCCCCTCGGCAAAGAATCTTACCTGTACCAAGGTTAAATAAGCACCTCCCAAACTAGCAAGACAACCGCTGATAACTACAGCAAGATAACGTACCTTTTGCACCGAAATTCCAGCAGTATCAGCAGCTTGCGGCGATTCACCCACAGCCCGCAATGTTAACCCAAAGCCGGTTTGGAATAATATATATGTCGTAAAAATCACTAATATTAATAGTAAATATACTAAAATATCTTGCTGAAATAACAATGGCCCAATCACGGGAATATTTGCCAACCCAGGAGTAATTATCGTCCCAATTCCCGGTAATTGCTGTGTACTACTACCACCAAATATCAACCTTCCCAGAAATGATGTTAACCCGGCGGCGACAAGATTAATTGCTAGTCCAGATACTAATTGGTCAACACGCAAAGTTACACATAAAAAAGCGTGGAGTAACCCTACCAATCCCCCAGCAATCACAGCCGCTATGACACCCAGCCAAGGATTTCCACTGTAGAAAGTACCAACAGCGCTCGTAAAAGCCCCAGCCAATAACATTCCTTCCAAGGCAATATTTAACACCCCTGAGCGTTCCGAATACAATCCGCCTAAGGCTGCAAATCCCAAGGGTACGGCTAGACGTAATGTTGCTACTAAGTAATCAGAGAAAAAATTGAGATCATTCATAGAGCTATTTTGAAACGCCAAGGTTCGCTAAGGAAAGGGCAGCGAAAAGTTCCTCGTTCGCGCAAGCGTTCCGAAGGAAAGCCGGGTTTCCCGGCGTAGGAACGCCACTTTGCACAACGGAGGGAACCCCCGCAAGCAAGTGGCTCAACTTTTTAAGACAAAGTATCGCAGAGTTTTCTTGGCGTTACTCTGCGTTAACCTTGGCGTTACTCTGCGTTTTTACTCTGATTGCTCTTTCCACAGCTAAACTAATAGCAATAAACAACACTGCTAAACCCTGAATCGCGTAAACCACAGTTACCGGCACACCTGCACTCCGCTGCATGACATTCGCACCACTACGCAACGCCGCAAAAAATAGCGAAGTCAACACTACACCGACCACACTACCACGGCTGAGAAATGCGATCGCAATGGCATCAAATCCATAACCTGGGGAAACCTGTTCAAATAGCCGATATTTCAACCCCATTACTTCACAACTGCCAGCTAAACCAGCTAAACCTCCCGCTAACGCCATCACCAGCATGATGGTACGTTCTACCGACATTTGAGCATAACGGGCGGCGATGGGGTTAAATCCCACGGCGGTGATTTGGTATCCGAAAGGCGATCGCCCTAACAACAGCCACAATATTCCAGCGGCAAGTAAAGCTAATAAAATCCCAGCATGGGCGAGGCTTTGTGGTAGTATAATCGCTAGGCGGGCAGTTTTGCCTATTAATGGCGAATAAGGACTAGGTGCGCCTGGTGCCATTAAGGGATTCTGGACGAGGTAGCTAACTAAATTCACAGCGATGTAATTTAGCAATAACGTCGTAATTACCTCATTCACTCCCCGTATAGCTTTGAGATAACCGGGAATCCAACCCCAAACTGCACCAAACAGAAATCCGGCGAACAGTGCTAAGGGGACATGAATTACAGCAGGTAATCCTTGCACGTATAACCCAATTAAAGTACTCCCCAACGCACCTAAGTAAATCTGTCCTTCACCACCGATATTAAATTGCCCAGCTCGTAATGCTACCAATACCCCCAAACTGGTGAATAATAGCGGTGTCATTTTGGTGAGGGTGTTACCAAAACCAAAATAGCTGGAAAGGGATTCTTGAAATAAAGCTGTGTATGCGGTGAGGGGATTTGCCCCAGCGAGTAGGATGAGGATAGCACCAACGAGTAGAGCAGATGTAATAGCAATCAGTGGTGATAGGATTGGTAGCAGAAATTTCATGCGATTATTTGCGATCGTTATGTAATATTTGCCAACCTTCAACCTCAAAAATGAATATCGAGTAATATCTCGATTAGGAAACGCTACAAAACTTTCGCTATAAATACTCAACCGCGAAGTCTTTGCTATGACTGGTGCTATTATTCCTGACAATAATATTGCTCTAAATCTCTACAGAGCATTGTATCCCCATTTGCGTTCTCGAGGTTGCCGGATAAATTTTAGGGATTAAAAATTCCTAATCTAGAAGTTAGCTGCAATGCACACAACTTTAAGGACTTCCAACTACAAAAATATTCCATTTATATGAAGTACCTTACCCATTTCCTCTCTGCTGTAATTTTCAAGCAGTATAACAACGAAGCAGGAAATCGAAACTATTTGGGTAATGGTAAGGATTTTAGGTATAAGGTAAATCTAAAATCCCCAATTATTGGCTGCTAGCTCATCGCCGATTATAGTATTAAGAATTGCTTGTTGTTACTTCTCTCTTAATAAACAAAGCACGATAAACTGGCTCCCCCTTATTTTGAGTGGCTATCTCTCTTTCTGTTGCAACTGGTAGCGGGTTTTCTGCCAGCCATTCTTCTGCACTAAGTTTCTGAAATGCTGGATTTTCAGCAAAAAGATTACGCATTTCTAATGCTAAAAATTCGATATCTGATTGTAAAAATACAACCCCACCAACAGCTAAATAATTTGCTAATTCTCCCACTAATTCTGGTTGCACTATTCGCCGTTTAGCATGGCGGGTTTTAAACCAAGGATCGGGAAATTGAATTGTGACGCGTTGTAATATCCCTGGTGGCAAAGAAGATAAGAGTGGTTGTAAAGATTTATTTACATTACAAAATAAATAATGGAGGTTTGTTAAACCTAAATCCGCAGACAAATGATTTGCTTCTACTACTAAGGGTTCTCTAATTTCTAAACCGAGAAAATTCCACTCAGGTTCTATCTTTGCCATATTCAACAAAAACCGTCCCCTAGCACACCCAATATCTAAATGTAATGGTTTGTGAGGCTGGGCATATACTTTGTCCCAATCCAGGGTACTTATTGCTTTTTGATACTTTTGGGCAAGTGGATTAACATGTTGACGTACTCGCACAGCGGCCAAAATAGCTTCTCCTTAACACGATTATCTCAAATAACAGCGATTAACCAATATTTTATCTTAAATACCAATTAGCGATAAAAGAGCAACGTAAATTCGTCTCAAAATTTGCTTGCTCTTTATCATCTATATCTGAATACCTCTAACATTATGAATCCTATCAGAGAAACTACTTTATATTTCTTCGTTCCAAGTGCCTAATCAGCTAAAAAATCAATAAAGATTTACCAAAAATATTTTTTTATTATTAGCACTCATCAAAAAAAATAGTAGCTTGCATTGGCTGCTTCTATACATAAATTTTCAATATTCATTTGATCAGAGGATTTTTAAATATAGTCTTCACAGCTTTACTAACTACTGGCTGTACTATTTTCAGCAGAGACACCTATAAACTCTATTCTCCAAGGCAGATGAAAATTTTGATCCCTTTTGTCTACTCTACACTAATAACTACTGCAATCGACTTAACGCCAGGTTTACGGGTTCCACAAAAACCCCGAATCTGCAACAATGGTTTTGGTGAAATCAGTCTGTTGAACAGCATATGTGCTTGTTTTTTAAGATAAATTTAATGTCGTTCTCGGCAACCTATTGATGTGTACAAATGTTAAGCCTTGACGCTTCAAAGCAGGTTTACAAAGCGCGAGTTATACTCTTGGGAAAAGGCTTGTTTTAAACCCTAATTTAATAAACTATCCTGAAATCAATGGCTTTAAATTTTCGGTTTGCCATAGTTAGCGATTTACATATCGCACTGACTCATACAATTTGGGATCATCCCAGCCGCTTTCATCTAGTGGAAGTCAGCATCCCTGGTTTTGAAAGCGTATTAGAACATTTAACACAGCTTGACTTAGATTTTCTTTTAATCCCAGGAGACTTAACCCAGCATGGCGAACCAGAAAACCACGCTTGGTTACAACAACGTTTAGCTAAGTTACCTTTTCCTGCCTATGTTGTGCCTGGAAATCACGACGTACCTGTGTTGATGGCGGATGAACAATCAATTGCGTTTACCGATTTTCCTTACTACTACCGCAAGTTTGGTTATGACAATCCCCAGCAACCTTACTACACAACTGAGTTGCTACCTGGAGTTAGGCTAATTGGCTTAAATTCTAACTCTTTTAACGAACAAGGCCAGCAAATAGGGCGTTTAGATGATCAACAGTTCCAGTGGTTAGAAGAAGTACTAGCAAAAGTCAAAGATGAATTAGTTTTGGTGATGGTGCATCACAATGTAGTTGAGCATCTACCAGATCAATTACGCCATCCGATGGCAAACCGCTATATGTTGGAAAATGCCAGAGAATTAGTGCAATTGCTCAAACGCCACAACGTAAATTTAGTATTTACTGGGCATTTACACGTACAGGATGTTGCTTGCTCTGAAGGAGTATATGATATTACCACTGGTTCTTTAGTCAGTTATCCTCACCCCTATCGGGTATTAGAGTACCATCGCGATAATTACGGTAGGCAATGGTTACAAATTTTATCTCATAGAGTGAGAGCAGTACCTGATTTTCCCAACTTACAACAGTTATCAAAAGACTGGATGGGCGATCGCTCTTTTCCTTTCCTGATCAAGTTACTAACTTTACCACCTTTAAACTTGCCCATTGACCAGGCGAAAGAACTAGCACCTAGTTTACGAGACTTTTGGGCAACTATTGCCGATGGCGATGCTTTATTAGACTTTCCCCAGTTTCCCTATAAAGTCCGCCACTACATTCAAAAATACGGCGCGATCGCCAATAGTGGCACTCCTACATTGATTGATAACAACAGCACAATTCTGCTGCCGAGGTGAGGGAGTGGGGACTGGGAATAAGGGATTGGGGATAAGGGAGATGAGGGAGATAAGGGAGAATAACTTTTGACTTTTGACTTTTGACTTTTGACTTTTGCCCATATTCTAAATATCCAACGCCCGACAAATCCCAAATACTGAGGTGTAACCGTGTAAGAAAGTGCTACCACCAATGGGGCCGATTTCGCCGTTACAGAAAAAACCACCTACAGGGATATCTTTGATGTAGCGCCTAAATAGTTCGGAATCAAAATTTGGTTTGCCATAGAGTCCTTCACCGCGTCCTACGCAAGAAAACATCAAAGCGGCGGTGGCTGAAGCTTCTGGAGCGTGTTGGTTTTGATACTGTTCTAGGAGAAATTCTAAATCGGTGGCAGAAGTTTCGGCATCACGTAGGTGAAATTGTAGCCTTTGCCCAGGACGAACGCGATCGCCAATTGCGATCGCACCTGCTGAAGGATCTACTCCCAAAATCCCGCGAATTAAAAAGTCTCCCTGCTGCAAAGAAGGCTTAAACCCATCCATTGCTACACCTACAAACAGAGAATGTTGTGCTAACATCCGTTCTGTTTCGGTGAGGTTGGCAATTACTTCGCGCAATACTACTAGCGGCACTTGCTCATCTAGTTCCAAAATAATATTGCGTTCGGCTTTGGTGACTTGCAGTGGTTCACCAATTGGCCTACATCCTTGGGCCACAATTGTTTCCAATACAATATTGCCACTCAAAGCCAATCCTACTGTACCTTCTCGATATAGGCGATCGTTACAAAATAGCGCTAGGCGACCACTCATACCGCCTGCGCTAGCCTGTCCGCCGATTGTCACCGATCCCGGATAAGCAAAATCTAGCCCTTGTAATAAATCGTTGATTCCCGATGAAAAGGAACCAGACAGTAAAATGAACTGGGGTTTAGGTGAAGGTGGTACACCAATTAAATCGATCCAAGCATCTGGTGAACTATCTAAGTCTGGTAATTCTTCAGCCACAATGTGAAAGACTCTCAGATCCACCCCTGGTAAATGTGCCAAAGTTAAACTTAAAGCGGCTTCTGCTTCTAGTTCTTGGGTTTGTCCCATGTCTGTAGTGCCAATTACACCACCACCGCTGCAACCAATTAGCACAGGTACAGAAAGTTTCTCAGCAAGCAAAGGCAAAAGTCGGGAATACTCACTACCAAAAGCCGACGAAATAAATACCAGCCCAAGATCCGGGGGCGCTGTTAACGACGAGACAGCCCTTTCTACCACCTCTGTTATTGCTGCTTCCAAAGAAGGACGGGTTGATAGGGCATTCGCCCATTGCATTTGCTCTGCCATGAGTTTTAGGCTTTTTTCTCTCGTTGGGCTGGTTTTTTTGAGTTTTGTTCCTGGATATAATTTCATCCGACAAGAGTTGAAGCCAACTAAATTTATTTCACTTCAATGCCCTGTCTATCCCAAGAACCTAGGGTTGCTATTCCCTATTAGATTTATGCAATCTATTGTATGATTATACTTTTGTAGTACTGGCTATACAAAATCTTAAAAGATAAATATAGGTTTAGTATATCTGCCAGCGTTTATTGTATTAGTTATGGATCATCAGACTAAAACACTAACTTAACAGCTAAGTGGTTAGAATGGTGAACGTTAGCACAAAAAACTGCCATTTTTGACATTTTTCTATACTGGTATTAACACCACACAACGAGACTAAAGCTATGAGCGACATTCAAGAAAAAATCCAAGAAGAAGTTGAACAAGCCCGTGCTGTCTGTGACGTATCAGGGAGCAATTCTGCTGAATGTGCAGCAGCTTGGGATGCAGTCGAAGAATTACAAGCAGAAGCTTCTCACCAACGTCAAACTAAACCAAAAAATTCTTTAGAACAGTACTGCGACGACAATCCAGAAGCAGCTGAGTGCCGCGTTTATGACGACTAAAATGTGAGTTGCTAATTTTTTTTCCTCTGACAGACAAGCAACCAAGACCTATTTACGCTTATCTTGTACCTTTACGCCAGCCCCTCTCTAATGTTACTCCACTTTGATATTTAATCAGCCGATCCTGAAATTAAGGATAATTAGCGATTGATCGTGAGGTGTTGTAATTAGGAAGTTTTGTTTCCTAAGCAGAAACTTCTACTAAAAATTAGAGATTTGTGGGGTTTTAGCCGACTTTAATCTTTAGGTATGTGTTAAAACGCTGCCTAAGATAGCTACAGGCTGGTGCAAGATAAAAGTTAAGGATCTTTGAGTTGCTTGTTTTTTTATTAGCTATGATGTGACAGTTATTAGCCTGTTAATAACTAATTAGATATCCTCAATATGGGTCATGATTATTAGTTATGGTATTGGATTTATATTCTGGTAAAAAATATGGGAAATGACGTTTGGTTTCGCCCGTTTGTTTGGCTAGATTTCAGATTGGCGCTGATTTTTATGGTGATTATTCCCCTAGTTCTGCTAATTTGGGCATTTGTGCAAAAAGCAGAAGGGATACAACGCCTATTAACGATTTACTGGCGAGTATCAAGTATATTAGCGATCACCATTTACTTAATGATTGGGGGATTTGGAGTCAGTTTTCTCTCGGGATTGATAGGTCGCATTTTGATCCCCATTTCTTTGTGGTTCTGGGTGGATCTCAATGATGAAGTCGAGTATCAAGCAAGCGGAGCATTAAAATTAGTGTTTACCTCTTGGCGTTGGGCGATGACAATTTATGGTATTTTAGGCACGATCGCCTTTATACCTTTTTTGGGTTGTGCTTTTTCTGAGGCTACCTTCAAAAGTTCATATTGTCGCGTTTGGTTAGAAGCCCCATTACTATTTAAAGAATATTTCCATGCCAATAGCAAACCTGCGTTCCTCGGCTTTTTGGGGATCATGGGCTTAGTCTTTTACGTCCTTTACTTAAGCTACTTTGTGTTAGTGAAGCTAGGTAAACAAGGACGTTCCGCTACACAACAGTAATTTAAGGCTGAAGGATGAAGGAAAATATACATATAAACAATCCTAAATAATTTGTGAAATCTAACATGAAGCGTTGTTGACTGTTAACCGTTGACAGTCAACAGTCAACAGCCAAAACCGATATTGTTCTCAACTGAAATAGGATGGCTATATAATCCACTTTCATCCTTTATCCTTCATAATTTTCCTACAAAGACGCTACGCGAACATCCTTGAGATGATGAAAAATTCCATTGGCAAGCGACTAGAACAATATACTGTTAAACGTCCTCAAGAAGTCTTACTTGTAACGGTGGAAGTTGACAACGAGGAAGACCAAATCGCTATATTTAAAGGTTTTTCTAGTTCATTAATGCGCCCAACCGCTTTTGATCCTGATATACCTGTGCTGCCAGACGAAGCTAAAATTATTAGTATTGATCGAGTGGCTAACCCTTACAATCCAGAATCGCCTCGTTATATTCAAAAAGGCCTGTCCTGGGAAGATATGCAAGCTGTATTATTACAAGTAGGAATTTAATTTACAATTCTCACCTGATGTGAATTAGAAACGCCTCTTATTCTATAAGGGTTTCAAGATTCATTCAAAATCATTGTTTTGTAACTACCTACGAAATCTCAAAGGTTTCAAGGCTTAATTCACATTAAACGTAATTCGTAATTATTCATTCGCAATTAGGTTACGGATGGGGATTTAGTCCTCACCCGTAACTTACTATCTCTATGCGGTTGAGGAATTTAACCTAACCTTTTTAGCAGATGTAGCGCTAACTTGGACTCGCTACCGTCATGCTATTGATTTAATTACGAATTACAAATTCATAACTAAGTAAGTGGGCGGGAATAAATCAAACTATGTTACGCAATATAAACATGCTTGAAAGCCTTACCAATGACTAATGACAAAGGACAAATGACAGACCTCGCAAGTTATCTTTAATTTCGCCAACCTACTTATTTTTGACTTTCCTCATGATCCGTTCTGGATACACACTCCCCGTCTTTGCTTGTGCTTCTGCCGTTGCAGCTTTACATTGGTTACGTCATCATCAACCTGTCAATGTAGTTTCAGTAGATTTGATTGAACCAGCCGAAATCGCTGAAATCCCGATTGAACAGGTAGCGGGATTATCAGAAAACATGGCTTTGGCAATTACCCGCAGCGATCCGGGTGATAATCTCGACCTGACTAAAAATACTCCGATTTGGGCATTAGTAGAATGGCACCAAGGAGAAGGGGAGACAGTAATAATTCAAGGAGGAGAAGGAATTGGTAAGCAGTTAAATGCTGATGGTAAAGCGGCAATTTATAGTTACGCGCATAAACTATTGCAAGAGAACTTACGCAGACTGTTAGCACCAGAAGAAAAAATTATAGTCACAATAATTTTACCTGCTGGGCGATCGCTTGCTGTTCGCACTTCTAATTCTGCTTTTGGCGTGGTGGAAGGACTATCGCTATTGGGAACTACAGGCATTTCCCAACCTTTAAGTTCGCCAGAACAATTGACAGCTTTCTTGGCAGACTTACGACACAAAGCCAGCCAATTTGACAGTTTGGTATTTTGCATTGGCGAGAATGGCTTAGATTTGTCCAGAAAAATCGGTATAAATCCCGAACAGTTAGTAAAAACCGCTAACTGGATCGGGCCAATGTTAGTGGAAGCCGATAATTTGGGTGTTAAAGAAATCTTATTGTTTGGGTATCATGGAAAACTAATGAAATTGGCAGGAGGGATTTTTCATACCCATCATCATCTTGCTGATGGACGCAGAGAAATTCTCAGTACCTACTGTAGTTTAGCTGGATTGTCGCAGCCAGATATACAAACAATTTTTGCTAGCCCAACTGCGGAAGCTGCACTTGCTCACCTCCGTCACCTAGATGCGACAACAGGGAGTGATTGGGTAAATCAAGTTTACAGCGCGATCGCAGAGGCTATAGACTCCCGTTCCCAAGAATATATTCGCAGCCACAGCAGTAGAGATACATCAGCTATAGCCTGTGGATCGGTACTTTTTGACCGCGATCGCAAAATTATCGTAAAGAGCAAAACTGCTTGTATGTTATCCGGAAAATTATGTTAACTTAATATGAATAATCATTAATAATCCAAATAAATAACTTTTTCGGTATCAACTCTAGGGTATTTTTTTCTTTTTAATACCAAGCCGAATTCTTGGCTAAACAGACACGCTATTGAAGCGGGTCTGTGCGGGATTTATTTACCATTACAAACCTAGAACGGGCGGAAATAATGGTAGTTCTTAGACCACAGCGCGACTTACTCCTAACAGACACACTCTCGCCATCATGAATACAGCGGTGACTCTACTAACAGAACAAGCACCCCAATCCACTGAAACCTGGGGACAGCTTAATCGCCAAATAATTGTAATTTTAGACTTCGGCTCGCAATATTCGGAGCTAATTGCCCGTCGCATCCGTGAGACGCAGGTATACTCCGAAGTCCTGTCCTATCGTACTTCAGCTGAACAGTTACGGCAACTTAATCCGAAAGGAATTATTCTCTCTGGTGGCCCAAGTTCAGTTTATGGAGAGCACGCACCCCATTGTGACCCAGAAATTTGGAATTTAGGTGTTCCTATTTTGGGTGTCTGCTATGGAATGCAATTGATGGTAAACCAGCTAGGTGGGTTGGTAGAAAAGGCTGATCGCGGTGAGTATGGTAAGGCATCACTATATATAGATGATCCCACAGATTTACTAACTAACGTTGAAGAAGGCACCACAATGTGGATGAGTCATGGCGACTCAGTCACAAAAATGCCTCCTGGATTTGAATTGCTAGCACATACAGAAAATACTCCTTGTGCGGCGATTGCTGACCACGAAAGAAAACTTTATGGTGTCCAGTTCCATCCGGAAGTGGTGCATTCTTTAGGTGGGTTGGCATTAATTCGCAACTTTGTTTATCATATCTGCGACTGCGAACCTACCTGGACTACAGCAGCGTTTGTGGAAGAGTCTGTACGCGAAATTCGTGCCAGAGTTGGTGATAAGCGAGTGCTGTTAGCGCTTTCTGGTGGGGTTGATTCCTCTACCTTGGCTTTCTTATTACATAAAGCAATTGGCGATCAACTCACTTGTGTGTTTATCGATCAAGGCTTTATGCGGAAGTATGAGCCAGAAAGATTAGTGAAGCTATTCCAAGAGCAATTTCATATTCCTGTAGAGTATGTTAACGCACGCGATCGCTTCTTGGAGATGATGGAAGGTGTCACAGATCCCGAAGAAAAGCGTCGCCGCATCGGTCATGAATTCATTCGCGTATTTGAAGAAACATCCAAACGCCTCGGTCACTTTGATTATTTAGCTCAAGGTACCCTGTATCCCGACGTGATTGAATCGGCTGATACCAACGTCGATCCCCAAACTGGCGAACGAGTAGCAGTCAAAATCAAGAGTCATCACAATGTGGGTGGATTACCCAAAGATTTACGCTTCAAACTAGTAGAACCATTGCGGAAACTTTTTAAAGATGAAGTCCGCAAAGTTGGGCGTTCTATTGGTTTACCTGAAGAAATCGTCCAACGCCAACCTTTCCCCGGCCCTGGTTTAGCAATTCGGATTCTCGGTGAAGTGACATCCGAAAGATTAAATATCTTGCGCGATGCGGATTTAATTGTGCGGCAAGAAATTAATCAACGTGGTTTGTACAATCAAGTTTGGCAAGCATTTGCAGTGTTGCTACCAATTCGTAGCGTCGGCGTGATGGGCGATAAACGTACCTACGCTTACCCCATCGTCTTACGGATTGTCACCAGCGAAGATGGAATGACAGCAGATTGGGCGCGGATACCTTACGATGTTTTGGAAGTAATTTCTAACCGCATTGTCAATGAAGTGAAAGGTGTCAACCGAGTAGTGTATGACATCACCTCCAAGCCGCCTGGAACCATCGAGTGGGAATAAGTCAGTGCTGAGTACTCAGTTGGAGAGACGCAATTAATCGCGTTTGTACAAGAGTGATGAGTTTGTAGCTATTTCAACTACAAACTCATCATTTTGTTTGGGGAATTCATCAGCGTGTATCTGCGTGTATCTGCGGTTAATTTTCTCTACATTCATCCCTTCACTTCAGATTCAAATGTAATTGTCTCAGACTGGTAAGCTGGGGGTTCGACATGGATGAGAATCCTTACTGGACGGAAACGTTCTTCTAGTCGCCTTTCGACTTCTTCGGTGATGCGGTGGGCGGTTTCTACATCTGTAGCATCGACAATTAAATGCATTTCCATAAAGACTTGACGGCCCAGAACTCCACGAGAAGCGATGTCATGACAATTAATTACTCCCGGAACCGAAAGCGCGATCGCATGGATTGCTTCTGGTGCGATCGCCATTTCATCGACCAAAGAAGGTAAATTATCTTTTAAAACTGACCAACCACTCCAAAAAACTAACAAAGCAACAGGAAAAGCTAAAACTATATCTAACCATTGGTAACCTAGCGATACGCCAACCAAACCGCCAATGACAGTAATGGTTACCCACACATCACTCATGGTATGTGTAGCATCAGCAATTAAAATTGGACTACCTACTCGCTTCCCTTCACTCCGTTCGTAAAAAGTCACAAAAATATTTACACCCAGCACAATTAGTAATAGCCATAATTCTGCTGGTGATATGGTTACAGGTTGACCACCTTTAAAAATTCTCTCAATTGCGCCTTGGAGAATTTCAAAACAAGCGATTCCTAAAAAAGCAGAAATTCCCAAAGCACCCACAGCTTCAAATTTTTGGTGTCCATAGGGATGTTCGCGATCGGGTTTTGGGGAAGAAAACTTACTAGTAACCAACCCTAAAACATTGTTGGCGCTATCAGTAACACTATGTAAAGCATCAGCTAGCAAGCTTAAAGAGCCTGTAGAGTAACCCACTACTGCTTTTAATGCCATCACAAACAGGTTTAACAGTAAGGTAATAATTAAAACCCTTCGCACCACTGCGCGGTTATCGTACGTCATAAATAATTTTTACATCAGATTCTACGTTTTCTCATTAAAACTTAAAACACAAGTAATAAGTATCAAACTATTACCCAGTAAGAAATACATCTCTCTACAGACTAAATTTTTTTATTTATTTTATTGAGATTCTTTATAATTAAGATTTGCCAAGAGCTTGATATCTATGACAGTTTTCTGTTTATTTAGTAGCTAATTATTGGCATCTAAAAATTTTTATATTTTTTTCTTCTATGACTTTCAGAAGAGTTAGGCAATTTTAGATTTTGGATTGGTTGCGATCGCAGCTTATGGTAGTTCTGTTTTATGGCAAAAATGCCAATCAATTTATAAATTTTGCAAGTCAGCCAAGATTCCCGACTTTTTGCACAAGCCGAGAATCTAATTTTCACTCAGGTATCAAGAACAAGTGGTCAAAGCAGCACCACATTGGTCTTCTCTAAATAACCAACCGTTAACGCCTTTATATTGTACTAACGCCCATCCTCCTTGACAGCCTAATAATTTAACGCTGGTGTTAGGGGGAACTCGCACTATGACTTGGCTTTTCTGACTAGTTTTGGCATAAAGCTTTACGCCTTTAGTACCGTAGCCTCTGGTTGATATGCCTAACTTGGGCAAAGATACCCAACCAGTTCCTTTAAAACCGCCACTAGCATTGGTAATCTTGGCCCAATTTGTTAATACAGCTACCACCTGAACAGTTTCATTAACAGGTACTTGTCCTAAAATTTTATTGTTGGTGCTTGTTCCACTCCGCACGTTTAAAGTTTGCCCATCCGAGACATCAACGTAGGCAAAGAGATTACATTTTGTCGGATTTTTTGATTTAGCTAAGGCCATTTGATCAGCTATACCAGTATTGATAGCTACAGTAGTACATATAAGTGCTAAACCTGTAGCTAGCTTTAAGGCTTGATTTTTCATTTTATTTATCCTCATCTGCTGCGGTTTAAGGACACCAATATTAACACTGGTGTCCTATTAATAGCTCACATCTTAACTGATAAATTTCAGATGTAATTAACGACTACAAACCTTAAATTAGAGTTAATTTCGCTAACTTTAATTTATATGAATTCTCCTTACTTCTTCACTAGTAAGTACAATAAGCTAGTTAACTTTGAGCAAACCAATTCTGTCAGAAGCATAGTTTTTAGTGAAAATCAAGGACAGTTTACTCAAGTTTGATTAATTATTATGAACATCAAAATCCAACCAATCTCAAACAGCATAGGTCAACAAATTATCAATGGTAGCAATCACAGTATTTGGGAATTATCACGGGAGGAAATTATTAGTTTATTTAAAGAGTATGGGGCGTTGCTGTTTAGAGGATTTGCAACTAATGTGGAAGGTTTTACAGAATTTAGTAACTCATTAAGTACCGATTTTATTGATTATGCTGGCGGAGTATTTCAACGCCGGATTATTAATGGTGACAAGACAGTTTTAAGCGTTAACAATTTTAAATCAGCGATTAAATTGCATGGTGAGATGTATTATCAAAAGAATATCCCACTAATGTTGTGGTTTTTCTGCGAGCATCCAGCATCAGCAAAGGGAGAAACAACAATATGTGATGGGAGACAATTCTATAATGAGCTGAGTAGCGCTACTAAAGATTTATTTAGCAAAAATCACATCAAGTTTACCACTCATCTATCCGAAGCAGAGTGGCAAAAACAATACAAAACTGAGGATGTGAATCAAGTAGCAGCAATGTGTGAACTTAATGATACTCGTTTAACTATTTACAAGGATAATTCCATAGTTACTGAGTATATTCGTCCAGCCATTATACCGAGTAGCTGCGGCAAACATCAGGTATTTATTAATAGCTTATTACCTGGTAAACATTTATATCCCGAACGGCTAAGATTTGCCGATGATTCAGATATCTCGGATACAGTTATGTCTGAACTTAATGAAATAGCCGAGAGATTAACTACGGAAATTTCTTGGCAAAAAGGAGATATTTTAATGATTGATAATACAAGAATTATGCACGGTAGAAGAGCTTTTGATGATGATAAAAGAGATATTTATGTGAGGTTATGCGCTCCAGCATTTTCAATGTCCAGTCAAACTCTTCAGGAACTTACAAGTTAAGTAAAAATATTTACCTCATATACTCTCAACAAAATTCCCAAATGCAATAATTTGTGAAATAAATGAGCTAAGGAATTCTAAAAAGTCAATTCTCGCTCAAGATTGTGGGATATTGTTAAATAGGTTAGAGATTCGCCAAATAAATTAAGAATGAAGCTGGCAGCAAGAGTAAGTCAGGTAACACCCTCTTTAACCTTAGCGATCGCAGCTAAAGCTAAGGCAATGAAAGCAGAGGGTGTGGACGTTTGTAGTTTTAGCGCTGGAGAACCAGATTTTGACACTCCAGCCCATATCAAAGCAGCAGCAGCAAAGGCTTTGGATGAAGGCAAAACCAAATATGGCCCAGCCGCAGGAGAACCAAAGTTAAGGGAAGCGATCGCCCGTAAGCTGAAAGCTGATAATGGTCTAGATTATAAAGCAGAAAATGTCATCGTCACCAATGGCGGTAAGCATTCTCTCTACAATTTGATTGTGGCTTTAATCGATCCGGGTGATGAAGTCATTATCCCTGCTCCCTACTGGCTAAGTTATCCCGAAATGGTAACTTTGGTAGGCGGGGTTCCGGTAATTGTCTCCACAGATGCTTCGACGGGTTATAAAATTACACCGGAACAACTGCGGAAATCAATTACTCCCAAGACAAAGTTATTTGTCCTCAACTCACCATCTAACCCCACCGGGATGGTGTACACGCCAGCAGAAATTAAAGCACTGGCGCAAGTCGTAGTTGATGCAGATATCTTTGTTGTCTCTGACGAGATTTACGAAAAAATTCTCTACGACGGTGCAGAACATATCAGCATTGGTTCTTTAGGGAAGGAAATTTTTGCGCGTACTTTGATCAGCAACGGCTTTGCTAAAGCTTACTCCATGACAGGATGGCGACTTGGCTATTTAGCAGGGCCAGTAGAAATCATCAAAGCCGCAAGCACCATCCAAGGGCATAGTACATCTAACGTTTGTACCTTTGCTCAATATGGGGCGATCGCAGCTTTAGAAAGTTCTCAAGACTGCGTAGAAGAAATGCGCCAAGCCTTCGCCAAACGGCGACAGGTAATGTTAGACAGACTCAACGCCATTCCCGGTTTGAGTTGTCCCAAACCTGATGGTGCTTTTTATCTTTTTCCCGACATCAGCAAAACTGGTCTCAAATCCCTAGAATTCTGTGATGCACTCATTGAAGAACATCAAGTAGCAGTAATTCCCGGTATTGCCTTTGGTGCTGATAAGAACATTCGCCTTTCCTACGCCACCGACATGGCCACCATTGAAAAGGGAATGGACAGATTGGAGAAATTTGTACGGAGTCGGATTTAGGAATGGGGACTGGGGACTGGGGACTGGGGATTGGGGATTGGGGATTGAGTAATGAGTAATGAGTAATGAGTAATGAGTAATGAGTAATTACTTTTTCCTTCATCTTCCTCATCTCCCTCATCTTCCTCATCCCCCTCATCTCCCTCATCCGCCTCATCCCTCCCCTACTCAGCACTCAGCACTCAGCACTCACAACTCAGCACTAAATCAACCCCATCTCTTGCAAACCCTGGCGGAGTCTCTTGGCTTCTTCGGGGTTATGCTGTTGGTGTAGGGCGATCGCATTTTTAAATGCTGTGACGCTAGCTTGGACATTACCAACTTTAAGCTGCACTACTCCTAAATTTTGATAAGCTTCAGCATAGCTGGGGTTTAGCTTGATGGCTTTTTGGTAACAGGCGATCGCATCTGTAAATAAGCCTAAAGCCTTAAATGTCATCCCTAAGTTGTAATGTCCGCTAGCAAAATTCGGGTCAATTTTTAAGGTTGTTTCATAAGCTTTTCTGGCATTTTTTAAATCTCCTGCTGCTTTGAGTAAGTTACCAAGATTGTTATATGCTCCCAATTTTAAAATCGGATAAATTGGTAATTTGATAGCAGCTTGATAGTGGGCGCTAGCTTGTTGAGGATTTTGTAAGCGATTGTAAGCAATGCCTAAATGATAATGGAGTTCGTATAAAATTTCGTAGTTTTCTTCACTCGCCCTCACGCCTCTTCTGAGTAATTCTATACCTTCTTTAATTTTTCCAGTTTCTATATACAATGCTCCCAATTTACTACAAACGTAGGGATCATAAGGATGAGCTTTGAAAAACTCTTCCATTGCTGCTTGAGCTTTAGCGTATTTGTTACCTTGGGCGATCGCAGTTTTTTGATATCCTTTATGTAAAATTGCTACTCCTTGTAAATAGCCAATCTGCCAGTGCGGTTCTTTCTTGATAATCTCTGATACACTATCATCAACTAGCGCATGATATGGACGGGAAAACTGAATATCTGGATGTTTACGAAACAGTCTAGAAACTAAAGAATAAGGAGATTGTTCTGCGCCTACTTCATGTCGCACAAGATTGATTAATAAGTATTCTTCGCTTTGAATTGCTGAGTGAATTTGCGGTACAATTTCTGGCGTTAGTGTTTCATCTGCATCTAACACTAAAATCCAATCGCCTGTGACATATTTTAAAGCTTCATTGCGCGCAATACTGAAGTTATTATTCCATTGAAAATGATGTACTTTTGCACCATGTGCTTTAGCGATTTCTGGAGTGCGATCGCTAGAACCTGTATCTAAAACTACAATTTCATTGACGACATTTTTCACACTGCTGAGACATTTAGGCAGTGTTGCTGCTTCATTTTTGACGATCATGCACAGGCTCAAATTCATAATTCAAATTACAGCAGTCTAATGATTTCAGAATTTTGACATATCTTGCTAGCGACTGTGTAATTTTGAGTGCCTGTTTGTCATTGGTCATTGGTCATTTGTCATTTGTCATTTGGTAATTGGTAATTGGTAATTGGAATTTTTCCCCTTGTCTCCCTGCCCCCTGCCCCCTGCCTTTTCCCAGTCCGCGCTTGTCCAATGTACGCGTTCATCAATGGTTTGGCTCATAGGAACCCCGTAGAAATTACTACTATTATAATGAGGACGCGATCGCGCTTTTGTCACTCATACCAAACAGCGATCGCTTATATAGAACTCATATTTGATTTTTGAAGTTCACGTAGGATGCGTTAGCGATAGCGTAACGCATCAGCGCCAACCTTTCGTGCTGAAATTTTTTCATAAATCAAATCGGATTCCTATATATAGTGTGACAAGATATTAAGTTGACATTTTTATAAATGAATGAAACCATCAGGCATGATAGTTCCTGTCAAAAATGTTTCGCTCATATCTGTAGCATAGAGATTAGCTCCGGTTAAATTTGCTTCACTTAAGTTTGCTTCGCTTAAATCGGCTCCTGTTAAATCTGCCCACTGCAAATCTGCTTTCCACATCCTCACTCCACCCATTTTAGCCCCACTCAAATTAGCACCTTGCAAATTTGCTGCACTCAGTGATGCCATGTGCAAAGTAGCATCACACAAGTCTGCATCATTAAGATATGCCCCACTGAGATCTGATTCATTTAAATTCGCAGTTGTCAGCGCGGCTTGGCTTAAGTCAGCGCCACTGAGAATGACTTCCGATAAATTTGCTCTATGTAGTTTTGCTCCTCTAAGATTTGCCTGGCTTAAATTAGCCCCACTCAAAGATGCGCCTGTGAGGTTAGCACCTTTGAGGTTAACTCTGCCAAAGTCTACACCACCCAAGTTAGCTCCCCGCAGATCTGCTTCTGGCAATTCTATGCCGTGGAAGCTTCTTTCTCCTGCTGCATACCTAGCTAGAAGTTCTTTAACATCCATGATTTTCGGTTTTGAGTAATTTAATGGGAACACTTAGCTGATTAGCGAAAACCTTGTATTTTTACCACTACCGTAAGGTTAAAATACGCAAAATAATCCACTTAATTATTGTTACCAAAAGTAGTTGGCAAATTTTATTTACCAGAGAAAATAAAGCTAATATGTGTAATTATTTTACAGCCATAAATTATGCCTTAACATTGACAATTACCTGAAACCTAGTATCTTAATATTGCTTAATAGCTCAACAATTACCTTGGTTGATGCTCCAAGCAATACAAGCAATTTGGTAACCAGAAGTTAATCAACATTAACTAAAAATCTCATATTCCGGTAATATGATTCGATGCACTGGCATATGTAATTAACTGAATAATAGCATTTTGCAATGGTTATCGAATAACTATGGAGAAGATGATACTAAATTATGATGATAGCTATTATCTAATTGCAATATTCCGTAAAAGATGCCATTGCTAATTTCATAAATATACAAATTTATTAAATACGCTTGACAAGTAATCTGCTTTTTGTTGGTAATTTAAAAATTGGTATTACCAATATATTTTTAATTAACAAATATTACACATTAACATTAGCCTTACGGAAGCTAAATATAGCTATGTCACAGTATTGACACAGTATTTATACAGAATCTACATAAGATTGTAATAGAAATTTAATGGGTATTATAGATAACAAAAAAACTCAGGTGATATTTATTAATGCTGAATTAAGTATAGGACTCATATTTGATTTTTGAAGTTCACGTAGTTTACGTAGGATGCGTTAGCGCTAGCGTAACGCATCAGCGCCAAAGCTTTTTGTGCTTTACGGCTGACCGAGATTTTTTCAGCAATCAAATGGGATTACCATATAAGTAAAGTAATTTCTGAGCATCTACCTTGAGAAATGACTATTAATACAAAATTCAGAATATTGGTAAAATTATAGCGGTTGCCATATTGGTGAGGTACATCAATAAAAAATTAACCCCCGTTCGCGTAGCGTTCCGCAGGAATGGAAGAGGATAAATGCAGATCCACGCCGATAAATTTGTACTACACTAGACCAGGAAACGCTATATAACTACCTATAGAGATGGTATTTATTTTTTTAAATTACTCTGATGTATAGGTTATACAAAAGAAATTAAATAGAGGTATGAGTATTGTCAACAATGCCAACACAAGTAGATTATCAATCTTCACATGAACCTTTAATAGGTGTAAACTCAGAATGAATAGTTCATGTAATCAACCATAATTATTATTCATTTTTATTCTCACTGAGCTATCGCTATAGTTGGTAGTTAATCTTATTAACTTGATTAAATAAATCCCTCTAAATATCTGCAATGAAATCCTCATTCGTCACAAAAAATGCAGGTTTAATACGCCAAAAAGTTAGAGAATACATACTCACCGTAAAGCAATGGTTTGTCTCTACACCTGAAAGGTCGCTTTTAGAAGCTTACGAAGCTGCTCAAATAATTAGAAATATTGAAATCGAACATTTTGGTAATCAAAAAATTTCTGCTTCATCAGCAGATTATACCGAAAATGTCATGTCTTATTGGGCAGGTTACCTAAATAAAAATTTAACTATTATTAATATCAAACTAGCAGAGTTCCGCGTCAGCCGTTCAATGTTGGAGTCTTCTAACAGTGATATATTAGAAAAGCTGCAATTTATTGATGATGTCATAGCTCGGTATATTCCTAGAAGGGAACAAATTAATAGTGGTTCACCCATCCAAAATTCTGAGCCGCTAGCAATTGATAATCACACAGTAAATCAACCAGCAAATGCATCTCCTCCTAGAGTTAATAAAGTTCCTAAGGTGAATCAAAAGACAGGCGTAGTACCAAGGTCTTTGGGCAGAACAATTAATAGAATTAAAGCGGATTTATCTCCAGAAGCAGAAGAACAATTTGTCAGAAATTATCAAATTTCGAGAAATAGAACAAGAGTTGCACTGAGATTTTTTCTACTTTTAATTCTTGTCCCACTGTTAACTCAGCATTTTTCCAAGCATTTATTAATCAATCCCATAGTAGACAAAGCTAGAGGAGAAAACACAACTCAAATATTTCTTAATTACGAAATGGAAGAGAAAGCTTTAACTGAATTGAGAAATTTTGAAAACAAGCTTAAGTTTGAAAGTTTATTGCAGGAAGCACCTACACTCTCGGCTGAAGATAGACGAGAGAAAATTCAAGAAAAGGCTATTGAAATAGCTGATGAATTTTACTATGAAAGTAATAGCGCTATCAGTAATATTTTTGCTGATTTAATTTCCTTAGTGGCTTTTGGTATTGTAGTCGCTATGAGCAAAAAGGAAATTGTAATAATCAAAGCTTTTCTAGACGAAATAGTTTATGGACTGAGCGATAGTGCTAAGGCATTTTTAATTATTTTATTCACAGATATGTTTGTTGGCTTTCACTCACCGCATGGGTGGGATGTCCTTTTAGAAGGTTTAGCAGAACATTTAGGTCTACCAGCTAATAGAAGTGCAATATATTTGTTTATTGCTACATTCCCGGTAATTTTAGATACGATATTCAAATACTGGATCTTCCGCTATCTCAGTCGCTTGTCTCCTTCAGCATTAGCGACAATGAAAGAAATGAATGAATAAGCTAATACGCGTCTAAATTGCACAACTATTAATAAGGGCTGTTGACGGTTAACAGTTAACAGTCAACAGTTAACAATAGCAAGGGAATATCTTTTTATTTGGAAGTCCCTAAATTCTGCGGTGAAGGTACGTTTTGATTTTAGACAAAACTAGGTGAAGCGGATTTTGATACTATGTAATATCAATTCAAATAATGTTTGCGACACATCAATATATTCTAGAGGGCAAGGCATTGCCCATTGGTGTCAACTTAAGCTAAAAGGAAGCATAAGATGTAATCTTAGAATATCAATTCTGATGTTCTAAGTGATACATCATGAGTAGAAAAGCAAGAGCGCGAACAGGAAACCC
>NZ_JACJPX010000078.1 GCF_014696315.1 Calothrix membranacea FACHB-236 | reverse complement strand
AGTTTCGCGCGTTTCTGGAAAAACAGGTTTACGATCAGACGTTCTCGGCGATTTCCAACAATCGCAGCACCGAAACTCTGTCGCGCATCCATTAATACTGCACACCCATTAACTCCTGACTATGCCCCGTAAACCTAAAGCTGTTCCTTTATCCAAAATAGAAGATATCCAAGCTAGTCTTAAACAAAAAGCAGCAACTCCGAAAACTATTAGTCTGGAGGAGTTAGTTAAAAGTTTGGCTAAACCTATTCAGGATATGTTGGACGCTGGCTACTCCTATGAGGATGTTGCCGAGGTATTTAAGGGACATGGTGTGGAATTAGCGGCTAGTGGTATTAAGAGTTTTCATAAAAGGGCATTAGCATCTACTGCGTCAAACAACAGTAATCCTGAGTCTACTGATTCTGATTCTGATTCAAACTCTGACTCTGATTTAACTTCTGTAGACACTGCAACTAATGATGGTGTTTCACCGATTGAGTCAGATGTAAGTTCAGATGGTTTATCGGCAGACTCTGCTGTTGAGTTATCACATGAGTCTAAACCTGCAAGTACTAGAGGAAAAAAAGCAAAGGCTACGACTCAATCCCAGTTCAATATCACTGATAGGAGTGATTTATGAAACGCATTGTGATGATTCTGGGCGGTAAGGGCGGTACTGGTAAGACTGCTTTTACTCGTTTGCTTCTAGATGTAATGCACTCAAAGGGAATTAATTATCTAGCTTATGATGCTGATACGGAGAATCCCGAACTTTATGAGTATTATCAAGGTTTTGGTTCTGGTGTCCGGTTGTTAAACTTTATCGAAGTCGCGGAAGCTAAGAGATTTTTTACAGAATTAAAAGCTGTTGCTCCTGATGTGGTTGTGGTAGATATGCCAGGAGCAAGTGGAAATAAAACTAGAGAGATTATTGGCAAGTTTGGGTTGTTTAAGATTGCTGGTGATTTGGGTTATCGGGTGACTCTGGTGACGGTGTTAAATTTGGGTTATTCGGTGATAACCAGCTTGAAGGCGATGTTGGAGTTCTGCGGTAATCAAGCTGATTATGTGGTGGTAAAGAATCTCTGTTGGGATAAGGGGTTGGGTTTTCAGCGTTGGGAGAATAGCAAGACTAGGGCAACTATATCAGAGTTACAGGGTATTGAAATTGAGATGCCTGAGTTGGAGTATTCGACTTTCGATATGTTGATTGAGAAGGGTCTACCTTATTCGGCGGCGACGGAGGAGAATGGTTTTCCGTTTGGGGATTATTTGCTGGTGAGTGGGTTTTTAGATCAGGCTAAACCAGAGATTGAGAAGGCTGAGGTGTATTTAGGGTTGCAGACATCTCAAAGTAATAAACCAGAGGGACAGGAAACAACATCATCAAAAGCCAAGGCTGCAACTCAATCAAAAGTAACTGTATCTTCTTCTCGGCGGGGTCAGAAGAAAGCTACTGAATAATGACGGTAATAGCAATGACGGATAGATAAGAAATCAGAAGTTTGGGCTTGATATAGAGTCAGGCTTTGGCTACACCATGCCCCCAAAAAGTAATCTTGGTACGTGAGTTATGAATAATAGCAACGGCAAGAATAATAACAACTCCTCTACTGCAAATAATAATGCGGTAGAGGTGAGTGAATTAGGTGAAGTTAAAACGGCACTGGGCAGATTATATAAGGAATTTGAAAGTTTTAAGCAGTCGCAAAGAACTGAACGTGAAAGGGATAGGGCGGAGTTACAAGCATGGGCACAGACGAATCTTATTCAGAATCAACTCCTCAGCAAGGCGATGGTGACTATCGAAATGCTGACGGCGGAATTGAAAACTCAGAATCTCTCCTCCAACGAGTTAGAGAAGAACAATGCCGATTTGATGCAGCAATTAACTCTCTTCATGACGCAGTTACAGAATACTCCTGCGTCGTCGCCCACATTAGAGAGCTTAGAGTTCAAAGGACTGAGGAGCGAAGTCGCCGCGCTCAAGTCGAATTGGCAAGACCTAGTGAGCCACACCAATCGATTGACGGATGTGATTCGAGAGTTGAGGAATACTCCGCCTCCGAAACCTATCACGATAGAGAAAGAGGTTTATCGCTCTGAACCTATCAGTAAATATGGCACGATGGGAATGTTTACAGCTTTATTTACTTTGTCGATTTTCTTTATCTTGAATCAAGTTATTCCGGTGAAGATATCAGACGGTATCCACGATTATTTACAAGCTATTTGGCAGCGTACTGGTTGGACTAATACAAAGGTACAACGGGTTGAACGCTATCTTGGTACTGACCCCAATCGCGGCAAGAAAAGGTGAATTTCGCGTTTAGCAGGGTGTAGGTTATGGGGTGTAGGGTGTAGGGAAAAAAGAAAAGTTATTCACTTTGATGCATTAAAATTTAATCATTTTAAACACTACAACCTACACCCTAAAGCCATTAAGTTCAGGGATTTACGCTAAAATTGAGTACCATTCGGTACTGACCCTAAGCGGAGAAAATAAGTTGGTAAAGTGTCATTGGGAAATGACACTAATCAGAGAAAATAAGTTGGTATTGAGCTGGGGCAATGGCTAAGAGAATAGATTCATCTGAGTAAACTTCGGTGGGCAAACAACTGAGTGCAGCCATCAGCAAGTTAACCCTAACTTGCGGGCAACAAAAATGTAAAACTCGGCGCATTGCATTATTACCAATGGTTTTGGCAACTAGTGCTACCTCGTCTAACAAGCTTTCTGGCGGTAATTCTGGTTCAGTGCATAATAACGGGAAGTATTCCCGCGCTAGCCACTGTTCATCCTCCGCCAAGTCTGTAAAATTTTTATTACTACCGCTATAAAGACTATCTAATAGCAGGAGTAATATTTTTTTAAACCTAGCCCAGCCGCCCCAGACTTTGGTAAATCGGCTTACCCAGGCTTGGGAGATACTAGCAATTTTGGAGATCGCTTTTTGCGTGAATTTCTGCTTTGACTGCCAAAGTTGAGTAAAAGCGTTGACGATCGCAATTCCAGTTTGCTGAGAAGCACTACCCGCTTGGGAGCATAATTGGCAAGCATCAACGCACTCTAATGTCACTCCTGGTAATTCCGCAGATAGGAAACTCAGGTCATAGTCAGCGCAGAAGTAGAAAGTCAGCTGTTCGGTGGGGCGACGGTGAGCGCGTAATCGCCCAATTTCTTGGATAATTTCCGCTCTTATCAATTCCGTGACATACTTTTGAAAAGTGCTGTGAGCATCTTCTAGGTTGACAGGTTTTCCAGTCATTACCTGATAAGAAGCTGCTAAAGTGCCGATATTTTGGTAGGGAATGCCAAAACTAGCAATAGCATCGGCATGACTAAAGCGATTCACACCGCGACCATCGACAAAGTGACCATATTCTTTTCTGTCTTCTGCAACAGATGCACAAGATTTCCAGTCGATAATGCCGAGTTCATTGTGGAGTAATAGCAAAGTTTCTTTGAGAGCATTAACACGGGCGATTAAGGAATCTGAGCGATTTTTGGGCAATTTACCCAGCCCAGTGACGTTGACCACTTTTAAATTGCTGTAGTCAGGGCGTGACTGCTCAATCACTAATATCGGGTCATAGTAGTCGAGTTTCAATTTCAACTGCTGTGGAGTGCAAGTGGCATCAAGGTAGATATTAAAGACAGCAGTTTTGGCTAATTCTTGATGCTTGGTATCAGGGCGAGAAATCTTCAGTACACCCCATTTGCACTCCAAAGCACCGTCACCAAACCAAGCTTCTAAGAAATCAGGAAACCAGTAATTGGGCAAATCCAGAAAATCCTTACCCGCTTTTCGGGCGCTGTCTTTAACGATTTGTTTGGCAGCATAACGGGCGGCGGGGCTTTTCTGGAGTTGAGAATCAGCATTAATATCAATAGAGTCTAAATCATAGAGAAAAGCTAAATCGGGTTCTAATATCTCCCGAATTGCTGCAATATTTAAATCACTAGGAAATTCCGGCAGTAGGGTTCTTAATGCAGCATCATCAAAGCCGTAGCGAGAATCCGGCTTAATTTCTTGGGTGAGCAGCGAGCGCAAAACCTGTAAAACTGGTTGGAGTTTCAACCATTGCTCAGGAGGTAAGCCGCTGGTTGCTAATTTGGCGGCGGTAGTGTCAAAATCCCTCAAAGTCAAATTAACGCTCCGCACGGGCTGAATGAGTGTACCCGCTTCTTCCCAAATCCGGCCCACAGTAAAAGGTTGGCCAGCAGCATTAGTTAAATCAACTGGGGTAGAGTCGGGGTGCGCTCTGAGTTCTGAGTAATGGTGAATTACTGTGCGTTTTTGGTTGCGGAAGCCAAAACCAGGGCCACTAGAGAATCGGCATTGGTTTTTCAAGGAACAACCGTCACAGATGGGGCTAGAAGCACTTTCTTCAAAACCTAAACTGGTAAAATTTTTATCACGGAAAGCACTAAATAAGTGAGTTCTGTGACAATTAGCATCAGTATCGGCAGTTTCTCCGGCTTGAGTTCTGAGTTTGAAGTCTTCACCCAATGGAGTTTTGCGGGTGGGGTCAAGTTTAAAGCCGTTGTGCCGCACTGGGAGGTCAACAAAGTTCGCCTCAATGGGCAGTGTGGATGGGTTTCTGTGGTTGGCATCTTGGTATATTAATTTATCAATACCGAAAACAGATGCTGTCAGTTGTCCGGCATTGTGAGATTTGCCCAAGCCAGGATGGGAATTATCTAAAATGTGCGCCCAGCCTTTGGAGATGGCTTCCACCCAGGCGGCAATATGTTCATCAGGCTGGCACTCTATTGAGATATCGCCTGTAATTTCGCTGCGATTGGGAATATTGCCACGCTGGTAAACAATTACTTGGCGTGAAGGTGTAGTAATTTCGGGTGATGGCTGCGGCGGTGCGGGTGTTAAAAATCCTTTAGCTGCTTTAACAAAAGGAGTAATCGCCTGCTTTAATAAATTTTGGAAACTGGTCAAGTCAACTTTTACGCGCCTTAGTTCCCACTCAGTACGGTCAATCAGTCCTTTATGGGGCTGGAATGGTTCGTACTGCCGTTGTGGAAAACGAAAGCCATACTGTTTGGCAATGTGAAACAGTGTGCCAATCGTAATTCCGCCACGTCGGAAACTGCGAATTTTAGCGCGGATGTTCCAGGTTGTACCTTTGATGCTGGGTGACCACTTTTCAGCAATAATTTCGGCTTCGGCTGGCCCGTAGTGATTTACCAAAGCCATCAGCACTTGGCGGCATTCGTCGTAATTGCCGCTGCCTGGGGTGCGCGGTGGGATAAATGAAAGTGCTTGTTGAATTAGCTGCTCAATGTCCCAGCCTTCGGTGTTGGAAATTTCGCGCCACTGTTGGCGGCGTGACTCAATTTCTTGGATGCGGTGCTGGTATTCTTCTCTCTCCCTTTGGGAGATCGCGATCGCCTCAGTTACCCATTCTCTTGGTAAAGTAGCTTGGGGGTTAATTAGGAGAAATTCTGCCTCTGTGTTGCCATAAAAAACCCGGCTGGCATCTTTACAAGCTGGATCATGAGGCAACTGCTGCATGAGGAAGCGTGTACAAGCTTCTACTGTGTCAGCACCCTCAACGTATTGAGGCAGAAGGAAAATTAACCGAAATTTATGCCAGTCTGGTTTGTGGCTGGCAGTGGTGTAAATTAAAGTGCAGTGTTTTTGAATGAAGGGATGGGCTAGCGCTTCTTCAATGGTTAATTGCGGATCGTAAACTTTGATAGAATTGCCGTACTCGTCTTTCAGCGGCTTGCCTTCTTCGTCACGGGCGATATCAGAATTATCAATATCAAGTAGTAGCCACTGAGAACCGATGATGTTGGCCTTACTACGCCATTTACCACCCAGCAAGCCAGCACAGATGGCGTGACCTGCTTTAATGTGCTGCTGGACATCAGCTAAAGTCCCTTCTGTATCTCGGAAGTTGGCAGCTAACTTTTTAAAGTCCCAGTCTTTATTTTGACCTGTGGCGTTAAACGCAAACTTGATTTTAGTATCTTCAATAAAGTCAAGTTCTATTTCATGAGTTAAAGCGGTCTGTTTAGCAGCAGATGCTTGCGGCTGAAGCAAGTTATTAAATTGTTGTAATTGTGGCATTAGCCCATCCTCCAGTCAGTTTTTTGGAGGAATTGGAGCTATCCTGTGGTAGTAATCTTCACTCTACAAATTTTCAGAAATATCAGTACAAAATTCAGATTAATTCCTGAGTTTTTGTTCGTTTTTGAGTAGCCAGCGTTACAATGACTTAACACTCCAAAAGTTAGGATAAGATTACTATTAGGGATATTAATTAGGCGTTCAACCCAATACCCCAATTCCAATGGAATTAATTTTGAAAACCCTGCTGTCTCTTCGAGACGTGGGGTTTTCTGTATGTGCGCTTACTCGTACTTGGCTAACCAAGCCTTGACAAACTGGATTACTTCCTCCTGTTGAATTACAAATGCAGTACCTTTTCTCCTGAGAGCTAGAAGTCTCATGCTTCCCATCTCAGAATAAAGATGTGGATTATGGTCATCAGCAGCCAAAGTAGGATGCCACAAGACCAAAACTTTTACTGTCGGCGTTTTTGTCACCTCTTTCGAGGACATTCCGAACAAAGCTCTATTTTTAGTCAGCCATCTCTCATAATCCGATAGCTCAACTAGTGGACAAGGTTTCCAGGTGGTTAAACCACTTTTATTTTTCTTTTTGACCTGGAGAATTTCTCTGGTTTCGTTGTAGACAACCTCACTATCTCCCCGTGAACGAATGGAGATAAACAGGTGTGACCTTCGCTCAAATCTGATAAACAAGTCGATAGGATTCTTATCTTCTATCTGAATTACCGGAAAGACTTGTATCCCCTCACTTTTAAACTCATCCAAAAGTACGGCGGTTAATTTTAAGAGCCGCGCCAGTTTTTCAATTCGTACCAAGGGCTTGTAAGCCAAGGCAAAAAGTAGCCACCCTACCGGATGAACTATGCCACCTGTAGCCAGCGCCGCACCACCAGCTGCTAGGGCAACAGTGGACTCATAGTTTTTCGCCTCCCTAAGCATCTCTAACGCCGCTTCGTTATGCGGCGGAAGTTCAATATCGGTTGCTGGCTCTTTGGCGGTAGTCATTGAAGACATTAAAAATTAATGATGTGAAATTAGCACTTACTGTACTGATACTAATGCTGGGTAGGTCAAATACTATTTACTCATTCTCCGTGGTCATGGCTATGTTGGGGAACTAGCCGTTTGAAAAATTTGCTTGGCAGTTAAATTCAACTGTGGAAATATTGATGAGCGGATCTGGTCGTCTTCCCTATATTTATTAACTTGATACTCACCTTCATCTAAACAGCAAACTAAGATAGTAGGTTGTTTGGGCTTGCCAATAAATTCCCTACCGCCCAAAGCGGCATAATCAACAATCCAGTATTCGGGAATACCCATTTCTTCATAGTCAGCATATTTTTTGAGGTAATCATCACGCCAATTTGTACTCACTACTTCAACCACTAAGGGTATAGATGCAGCTTCGCTTACAGTAGATTCTTTTTTCCACAATGGTTCATTTACTAAATTGGGCTGATTGAGTATCAGGACATCTGGTGAGTAACCTGATTCATTTTCTGGTGGCTTGACAAATGCTGTTTTTGGTATGAGATACGGAAGATTTAATCGGTCTAATTCTACACTAAGCTTTCTAACTAAAAATCCAACAACCTCTTCATGGTCGCCTGTTGGTGGTGGCATTTTAACAATTACTCCATTGTGCAGTTCATAGCGAAAGCCTGTGTTCTCTGGATACCAAGCGATAAATTGATCGAATGTTACTAATTTAGGTACAGCTTGAGTCATAAATTACCTTCTACAGACATCGAATGTCTTACTGCTGCTAGGTCATATTCAACATGGTCTAGTCGTTATTCTGTAGTCATGCTGTGTCTTTTTGTTATCCATTTGTAGTGTCACTCTGCGTTTGTTTGATAGCTCTAAGCTGCTCCATCCTGTTTTTGTTGAGAGTCTTTCCAGTCAAAATACTCTCTTAATAAATTTTCTAAGCCTTGACTGTTATCAACTTCATATTCAAGGCAAAACATTTTAAATCTTCTAAATAACTCTTTTGGGATGTGACCCCTAAGCGCTACGTAATCGGGGTCATCTTTCTTAGCAGGCATAGTAGCTAAATATAAATTTCGCAACTTCTCTCTCCATTGAAGCATAAGGGTTATAGAACGAATTAATTGCTATTTTTATAAGTTGCTAAGTTGCAACTTAGCAACTTATGCTTTAACATAACAAACAAGACAGGAAAGCAGCAAGCACCGTCAACTGATTCCTGCCCACCAAGCAAGGAAAAACCGATAAATCAATCCTTTTAGCGTGTGGGTACGACAAAACGGCGGCTACTACTAAATTCCTGCTTCACATTTGCCAGTATTTACTGCTGGCTATCAATCACTATTTGCTCATTAATCTATAGATGCTCTATGAAAGCGTCAAATTCCTCACGGGGACTGGATTTAGACTCCCCAGGCTTGTTTTGCTCAAGTTATGTTACGAAATCTGAACTTGCAAGAATTCTTAACGTTGCTCGTTCAACTTTGGTCAGTTGGGACGGTATTGCGCTGTACCGCATAGATAGCTATCGCCAAGCTTACCCAGTCAAAGCTGATGGCAGTACAGACCGCTCTTGCCCGTTGTCACCATACCAAAGCTGGGTTTTAAGTCGCGTTGGTCGCGTCATGCAAAATCTCAAGTCGGCTGAACGGGTAAAGAACTACATCAAAAAGTATCCCCAAGAATTCAGCAGTGCTAAGTTTCAAGCACAGTTTAACCAAGTAACAAGAGGTAATGCAGCATGAATGCCAAAGACATGGTTTCCATCAAAGAAGTTTGCGAACTGTTGGAAATGCCAGAAGAAATTATTAGATTCTCTCTGCAAGAATCGCATCCAGATAATTTTGACAGCCTCAAAGAAATTAGTTTGGCTGAATTTGAAACCTTAACCCAAGTACTCAAACAGAAAGCTGAACAAGAACAAACTGGAGAAATAGCCGCGATTGCTCCATCAAATAACAATACTTTACCTATTCCAGAGCAACAAAAAATCATCAATGGTGCATTGAATGCTTTGAGTGAGTTTGTCGGTAACTATACCTTAACCATTGATAAAATCACTTCGACACTAGCATTTATCAGTGGTCAATCAGTTGTCAATAATTTCGTTCACATCCACTCCAATACAATTAGAAACGGCTTAGAAAATTACTTGGATGAATTGGCGAATGAATTTACAACTGCTGCTCACTCCATCAAAGGAATTGATGCTAACGATTTTTTAGCCCAACGGGGGATTACCCCGAAACAACGGACTGCTCAGAAGTCACTAGAAGAAATCATGAATCTGGCAGCAAATATCTAAACATTGCTTACAGATTAGCACTGTCTGATAGTCGCTTCTTATCTTTGTTGTTAAGTACTGCAAGAGAGAGAAAAATGCACTTAGTTACTGAGACTTGTTTTTATTCCGGTGTGGCTACTCTATCTTTAATCGGTGGGATAGCAGCAGTTATTTCGCCGCTGGGTGTGGGTTTATTTGCAGTAGGTTTAGCAATGTATGTCAGCCAAAATCGACGCTAAATTGCACAGTCAAGAAACAGCTTATAATTGGCAAGCATTTCAGGTGAATCCACTACTGTTGATGGTTTGCATTGTTGTTCCGTTATTTGTTGGCAGCTACGCATATACCAGTTGGCAGCAAACCAAAAATCCCCAGCCATCTGAAGATGTTGAGATTAAATACTTGCCCCTTTGTAGCTACAAGCGCCCTTCTTAAGAACAGAAAGTTTTCAACTATGTAGCAGGTGAACATGAACTATCAACCACTACCGGAATTGGTTAATACTGCTCAAAAATTACTCACTGATATTAGGCAGCATCCACACTTTAAAAGCTTGAACTATACCCCAGATGTAACGATTGGGGATGCTTGCCAAGCACTTAATGATTTGTGTACTGAAATAACCGAAAGCACAATTTTAGATGCATCAAAATTTGAGAGATTTAGCCCATGAAAGATTTGCTCAGGGTGTGGGATAGCACCCTACTCAGTAGCCGCAAAACCTATCACATTGACGGCACACTTTACCGCTACTTGTACACAAAAGGCACAATCCAGCATCCCCAGTACATATTTTGCCCTTTGGAAGGACAAAGGAAGAAAGCAGATATAACCTTAAACCACCAAAAACTACTGACCCGTTGTTATGAAGTGCCAGATATGGTTCCAGGTGGCGAAGTGGTGAGCAGTAATGCAGTGCAACTATCACTTTTTTAATGGAGAGCGATCGCATTCGCCGGCAAGCTTGGAGATCGCCCCCCAGCATCTACGCATCATAGACACAACATGGATTTTAGCAATGAAAGACAACGAAGAATTTATTTACCCAGACTCAGAACTACCAATAGAGACACCAGATTTTGAGCCGCCATATCCACCATTTACAGGCGTTGAATTTCTAGCAACTCACACCACAATTGACGCTCACCCATACAGCGTGGCATTTGGTCAATTCCTGGGGAATGGCATTCACCCAGACACAGCCAACTTGCTGGCATTTGGTGAAAATCGCTTTGACCTCATCAGTGATGATTTTGATGATCCACTGCGACAACGGGCCACCCGCATCTATGACCGATTAGAGGACATGGACTACTGGCGAGACTCAGGCACAACTGACTGTGAACCAGAAAACTTCAGCTTTGGGGAGTAATAGCAATGGACTTTCGACCAATCAAAAACAGTTCCGCAGTCCATTCAAAAGCCATTGATAGCCGTGCTAAAGACTGGGGAGATGTTGAAGCTGATATTCTCCACTACTTAGGAGATGTTTCCCGCCTGGAGGAATTTGCTAATCGTGCCAACGGTGCAGAACAGTTAGCCCAGTACGTAGAACCTTTCCTAGCCAATGCCCACAAATATCTGGAATCCCTGGCTAAGGTCAATCAAGGTCAGGTGACATGGACTGATTTACGCAAACAGTTCAGCTCAAAAGTCGCCCAAGGGATCGCTAAAATTAGACAAGTTAACGCCCAATTCGATAGCGAAATGGCTGTGCTAGATGCCCGTGACCGTGCAGCCATCACCAAAATTGAGCAAAAACGCCGTAACACCTTAACCGAGATTGCCAGCGACTTAAACCAGGATTTGCAGATAGAGTTTTACAGGCACACCAAGCAGCTGCAAACCATTGAAAGTAAACAAGCCACCTATGAAACTAGGCAGAGCATACAGTCTAACTTGCAGCAGCAGAGAAAACAGCTACTAGAGCGCATTCGCTACGGTTCCTTTACCCAGCAATCAGAACGGATACCCGTTGAAGTTGCTACCAATCAGCCTAAAAGTAACTGGAGTGCTTTTGGTGGCATCTGGGAAGCAATTAGAAATCGATAGTCATTAAATTAGTTGGGAGATTGGGAGAATGTTGGCGAAACCAGATAAATCCGTCAACATCTCCCCTTTTTTATCTGGGGGAGATGTTCATGGGCCTCAACAACAGCCACAACCAGAAGTTACAGAAAACAACAAAGAGCGCTCATTCAGGCATTGGGCTAACTTATGTGAACTGGTTGGGGGTGCAAGTCTCAACAGCGCCGTAATATTTACCTTTCGGGCTATAGGGGTACATCCCTTGGGTTTCGTGCTGGCAATTGGAGTTTCACATTTTTACTTTACAGCCACCGCAGCCAGTGAAGAATCAAAACGATTCACGCACATCATGACGGGTGCATCGGCATCATTGGCAGGCTTTACCGCACTATCAGAACCCATTGGCAATTATATCGGCGGTCACACCAGCCAACAGCGCTTTTACTCAGAACTGGAAAAACTTAACCGCACCCAATCAGAGAATAATTTACCAGTTTGGGGACTGCCAGCGCTGATTGTGGCGTTTTTCGTGTTGTTTGTTGGCAGGAGGGGGAGAAGATGAGATTTTTTACTCCCGCACATGAAGCAGTCGCCAGAAGCCAGCACAGTCAGGCAATGCAATGGTTTGATAACTTGAGTTTCGACCGCAAAGTAACCGGGATCGCCTTTTCCCTAGCGCTGGGTATTGGATGCGGTGCAACTGCCTATACTGGCACGATGGTTACACAAGTGAAGTTCTGCTTACAGGTTAGACAGTCTGCCTTACAATGCCAGGACAGCCAGAATCGACCATTTAAAATCACCCAAGAGCAGTGGGATAAGTGGGGAGAAGATGGCAGACCGAATCAGGCTGTGAAGGAACGCACCATTCCCCCAACTAATCCATATAAACCCCTGTGGGCGTTTGGTGCATTCTTGGGTTTTGCCGCCGCCGGTTGGATGTTGCGCCACCTTCAAGAATCGGAGCGGGTTTTGAGCCAATATCGCCGGATAACAGAAGAAACCGATTTAGCAGTGGCACGGGTACAGGGTGAAGCAGAGATAATGCTGGCTGGCACTGACCACACCGCTGTTATTCAGCAGGCAGAACTGTTGGCTAGTGCTGAGGTGGAAATTACTGGTCACAACGTTAAAGGTCAGTTGTTTGAGGCAGAAACGGCGGGAATGAGTGAAGAGGAGAAGGCAGAGTACATCAATTTTCTCAAATCTCAGAAAACCCCATATTTGGAAGGAACCCAGACGCTACAGGGAATTGTTGACCCTAGTGATAAGGTAGAAGGCGAAAAAGACACAAAGGCTATGGCTGGGGATGAAACCGCAACTCCTGAACCGGGACAAGCGAACCAGAAACAGCCAACTGAGAACACTAGCCCCACACTAGAACCACTAAATCGCATCTTAGGAGCCAAGCGCTCAACCTTAATTGTCGGTGGTACGGGGGCAGGGAAGAGCGTTACTGAGAGTTATATGCTCACCAAGTTTTTTCAGCGCTTTCCCAATGCTAATGTCTGGGCGATCGCCCAAAAGAATGACAGTTTTTGCGGTCTAGACAAGAAAGGACGGGTGCTACTGTTTGACCCGCTTTCCCCCCAAGCCGCAATGTCGGCAATTGACGAGGTTTACAACGTCTATGATCAGCGCCGCCGTGTAACTGAATTTCACCGCCACGAGTTTGACAATCAGCCTGTGCGGTTAATCCTGGCTGACTGGCACAGTATTTATGAAACCTGCAAGAATGACCAGTGGTTTAGTCTTTATCTGAAGAAAATCAGCACCATTATTACGGTAGGGCGGGAGTTAAACGTCTGCTTGCTCATTGACACTCAGAGTTTTAACTTGGCAGCGCTGGGACTGGGTGACAGCAACATTAGAAAGAACCTGTATATTATCGCTCAGGGTAATTTCTCAGTAGAAGAGGATGGCACGGTTAATGACAGCTATGGGGTGTTACTCAATCTGATTACCAACGCCAAAATCGTTGATGATGCTGAAGTTAGGGCAGTACTGAAGGCACGGTACAACCAACTTAAGCCCCAGTCGAAACAATTGGGGCAACCGTTGATTTTTATCTCGGTTGATCCAATGCAGCTAGATATTTTGCCTGATATCAGGCATTACAAGCCTGGGCAACAGCCCAAGGTCAAGCTATCTGGGTATACACCAGAGCAGTTAAACACCATTCTGTTGCTTGAGTTTGATATCGACCAGCCACCACCGCAACTAGAGGTTCAGGAAGAAATTGTGCAGTTAACTCAGTTGCAGCAACGGATTTTGAATTATCTCAAAGGGAAGGGCTATAAGGGAGTGGATGATATCAGGGGGGCGTTAAAGCGTAATGGTTACAGTACGGAGCAGATTAGGGAAGCGCTGGCTGGTTTAGTGCAACTTGAGGTAGTGACAATAGATGACCAAGGTAGGTACGGGGCGATTGAGCAGTAATCGGGACAATCGGGACGGATGGAGAAACACGCGCCTTCAACCCATTTTTTCTCAGTTTGTCCCGAAGTCCCGAATTGTCCAGACCGTCCCTGAACCTTATGAATTAAGGGTTTCCAGTTGTGACGCTTGTCCCGAACTGTCCCGACTCCTCTGCAATTGCAGAGGATGACGACATTTTACCAACACCAGCTCATCAGTCACTTCCAGATATTTCTGCTTTAAAACCCCTCAGAATTGGGTACTAGGGGACTAGAGTTTTATTGGTACAGCCAAAACAAGCTTTTTCTCCGCTTTTTGGTGAAAAGAGGAATTTTATTAAAAAGTATCGTAGACAACTTTGCAATCCAGGTTTTTTACTAGTACGATAATACTATTTGTCAAGTTCAGGCAGGTAATGACTTGATGGTTCTGGACGATCAACCACAAAAAGTCTTCAAGGTTCTTTCAGTAGATGGTGGCGGAATTAAGGGTATCTACTCGGCTCGAATTTTGGAGCGGCTTGAAAGCAGATTTAACTGTCAGATTGCTGATTATTTTGACTTGATTTGCGGAACCTCCACAGGTGGACTCATCGCTCTTGCCCTCTCCTTAAAAATTCCAGCCAGCGTGATTACAAACTTCTACCAAGCCAAAGGAGAAATAATTTTTCAGGAAAAGAGAAGAAAATCCTCATGGCGGCAGTTATTCATCAGCAGCAAGCATGACAACCAGGAACTGAGAAGGTCGTTGACCGAAATTTTTGGGCAACGCACCATCAGCGATTCCTACTGCTTGTTATGCATTCCGGCATTTTCGCTGACCAATGGCAGACCTTTCATCTTTAAATACGACCATCCAGAAGGAAATCTCGTCCGGGACAACAAAACCAAGTATGTAGATATCGCTCTGGCAACCAGTGCCGCCCCTACTTATCTACCTATCGTCACCATCCCAGACTATGACAATCGGCAATTTATTGATGGCGGCATTTATGCTAATAACCCGACTCTGGTCGGGGTTGCGGAGTCCCTCAAGTATTTTGTAGGTGCAGGGAAACAATTTACCAGTCTGATGGTTTTGTCTGTTGCCTCCCTGGAGACTATTCCAGGAAGGTGCCTGCGAACCAAAGAAGATAGATCAATTGTGAGTTGGGGAAGTGAATTAATTGAAACCTTCTTTGAGGGGCAGGCATATTTTAACGAGTATGTTGTCCAGACACTTGCAGATAGTTATAATCCACCCTTTGAATATCTACGAATCCCTAGTGTGCATTTATCAGCGGAACAATCACAGGTCATCAGCCTGGATAATTCCTCTAAATCGGCGCTGAATATCATGTTAGCGCATGGAAACGACCAGGCAGATTTTTATATGAAGAAGTCGGAATTAATCCGATTTTTTCAACAAAAAAAACAGTACATTGTAAGGTAAGTGAATGGCGAATTGTCACCATTGTTTTCTCAAATTTAATTCTGCAATTGAGTTGAAGAAAACTCGCAAAGAAACCTTGCGGACATCACGCAATGCTGTGCGGGAGAAAATCCGAAAATATTTTAGAGACAAACAAAAAGGTTTCTACCCCAGATTTCATGGTCAGGGGTCATTCATGATGAACACTATTATCCTTCCCTTGGATGGTGAATTTGATATTGATGATGGCATTTACTTCAGGGTCGATCAGAAACCGCAACAAACTCCGGACACCTTCCATCGTTGGATCTGTGAAGCCCTTGATGGACAAACCGATGAAAGTCCAATTGACAAGATGACCTGTGTTCGGGTTGTCTATGCTGGAGACTATCATATTGATTTACCCATCTATTATATTGTGGGTAATAATTGCCCGAAACTTGCTCACAAAAGGGATGGCTGGATAGACAGTGATCCGCGAGAATTTATCGATTGGTTTCAAGCGAACACCGATAACAAAGGGCAACTGCGGCGCATCATTCGTTATTTCAAAGCTTGGAGGGATTTTAAACCGGGGAAACTGCCTAGTGGGCTGATTCTTTCGATTTTGGCTACCAATAACTTTTATGATGATTCCAGGGATGATATTGCATTGTATGAAACCTTATTAAATATCCAACGTTCGTTAATTTTGAGTTTTACCTGTTATCGTCCGACTACTCCAAAATATGAAGACTTGCTGCAAAAATACAGCCCATCTGACAAAGAGTATTTTTGGAGCCAACTTAATAGTTTGATAAAATCAGCAGAATATGCATTGGATCATCAAACCAAGCAAAAAGATGCCTGTAAGGCATGGCAAAAACATTTTGGTGCTCGTTTCCTCTGTGAAATTGAAGACAATAAAAATGATGGGCTTTTCAGTGAACCCTATAAACCAAGCCTCCTGACCTTTCCCAATCAACCTGTTATTCCAAACAAACCCAAAGGATTTGCGTGACCGACATTTGGTTTTTACGGGACTTTCAACGACTGACCCTAGAGCGTGAAGCCATCCGCAAGTTACAAGACACTAGCGATTGGTTGAGGGGTACGAATTGGAGGCTGGATGGTTCAAGCTTGTGTGTGGAAGCGAGCATCCACGTTCACGGACATGACTATCTAGTCAAAATGCTTTACCCGAAGTTGTTTCCAAATGTTCCACCAACGGTATATCCCCAGAATGCACATGAAAGATGGTCGTTGCATCAATACCCAAGTGGAGCTTTGTGCCTGGAGTGGCGAACGGATACCTGGCATCCCGGTCTGACTGGGGCCCAGGTATTGGAAAGTGCCTACAAACTGTTGGAGATTGAAAATCCTCATGGGGCGGAGGAAAGTGTCATTGCCCCGATGGATCATCACTTCTCTATTGGTCAGATTTTACAAGGCAGTTATATGCGCTTTTACGCCAACAAAGGGCTGGCTTTCTATTTACAAAAAGAGCTTTCTTTGACTGCCAGAGGATTGGTTGAGTTTTCAGTAATTTTTCAAAATACATCCCTTTTGGCTCTCATTCAAAATATACAAATCAACCAACAAATAGTATGGCAGGATAATTCTATTCCAGCGGGGATTTCCAAAGAAAAAAACAGCCGAAACCTCCAATTAGGTTTGTTTTTAAAGACAGAAATCAACTCGGAGATTCTGGGTAAGTTAAAAACAATCGAAGAGTTGGAAACCCATCTGGGTAACAGTGGTTTTAATTTGAATAATTTACTGGTAGAAACCGGAATTGAACGCCAACAATCCTTTCTAGGTATCCTTCTGACCGACACCACAGGAACGCTGTATTTTTATATAGTATTTTCCGGTGATTCAAGAATTTATGGTCTGAGAAAAGTGGAATCAGAAGGGGCGTTAAATAATCCCCGGCTATCAACAGACCTCTACATACTGTCCACAAAGTCCGTTGCCATTATTGGTTTGGGGTCAGTAGGTAGCAAGGTTGCCCTTTCACTCGCCCGGACAGGTGTCGGGAAGTTTTACTTTATTGATGAAGACATCTTTCTGCCGGACAACGTTTGTCGTAATGCTCTCGACTGGAGAAGTGTTGGACAACATAAGGTTCATGCCGTCAAAGAACAAATTTCTTATATTTCATCGCCACAAATTGATACTTCAACTGTCAATCTGGTCGGGCAGGAAACAAATACAGCTTTAGATGAGACTCTGCACCGACTAAAGCAATATGATATCGTGATTGATGCCACCGCCAATCCGAAAGTTTTTAACCTTTTGGCATCGGTGACAAAAATATATCATAAACCGCTAATCTGGGGTGAAATTTTCGCTGGTGGTATTGGTGGCATGATTGCCCGTAGTCGCCCCGGCAAAGATATCAGTCCTATTAGAATAAGAAATGCATATTATGAGTATTTATCTTCCCAAGATGCCCCCTTTCTTGATTCACAGGCTACCAATCCATATACGGTGGAAACACATGATGGAGCGGTCTTGACGGCTTCTGATGCGGAAGTTGATATTATTGCTGGTCATTTGACCCGTTTTGCTGTTGATATTTTGTTGGAACTAGAGCCGTCTTTATTCCCCTATTCACTATATTTAATAGGGTTAAAAGCAGCCTGGGTTTTCAGGGAACCGTTTTATACTATCCCAATTGACACTTCTAATTTTTCGGGACAGGAAGACAATCCAGCATCAACTCCTGCTCTATCTCAAGATGTGATTCAGGACAATATAAACTTCCTAGAACAGATGTTTGATGCTGAAAGTAACAATGCAGATTCTTCTTCCTAAAGCAATTACCAAAAAACTGATAAAGGCTTTAAAAAAGGCTGGTAGTAGAGAAATCGGCGGCATTTTGATGGGAGAATATATCTCAGAATCGGTGTATCGGATTGAGGATATTACTATCCAACAGGAAGGCGGAAACTCCATTTTTTTTATGCGTTTGATTCAAGGAATTCGCAATCCTTTGGAACACTTCTTTCACAAAAAAGACTATCAGTTTACCCGTTTTAATTATCTTGGTGAATGGCATTCTCATCCAAACTTTATCCCAGAACCCAGTGGTACCGACTGTAGCAGTATGTGGGAAATTGTTGAAGACCCAGATGTAGGTGCTAACTTCGCCGTGTTGATGATTGTCAAACTCAATCAAACACAAGATTTGGAAGGAACTGTAACCGTCTTTCTTCCAAAACACCAGATGTTCAAAGCGGTTTTGGTTCAGGAACAATAAACATACAATGATCAGCACTCCCTGGCTTAGGCATCCACTTACAGGACTCTGGAAACAGACTGCTCGATCTGCTCGATTGACTCAACAACCCTGTCCTTTCCTTCGAGTTTAGCGATGCAGAGGTTGTGCAGTGCTGTTGCAAGATCAAGTCCGATGCCGCAGCTCAGCGTGCAACCACACAGTTCCTTAAACCTCTTTCTTATTAGGTCAAGCCGACATCTGTTGTAGTTTGCTACCTTGGCTCGGAACAGAACATCATCACATCCGACATACAGTATTTCAAAGCCCTCTTCTGCGCTAAGAGTTAAAACAAGCCACTTTATTACAGATTGAACATCAGCCTGGAGTTTTCGAGCCTCCTCTACCTTTCCTCGAAGAAGGAGCAACTCAAGCTTATCACCCACATTATCCGCATCGAAACGCCCGTAAATTACATTGTCGATAGTCATTTGACTACTTCCTCCTCTTAGTTGCGATAGCCTCAGCAAATGAATCGACATGCTTCTTGCTTATCCGGCGAACTTCTATTCTTCCGTTTGTCTTCGTATTGCTCCAGTATCTCCCAATAAGGCATAAGGGTGGTTCACCTTCGACTCTTAGTTCAGTAGCACCCTCACGGTTTCCCTCTTCTCCTAAGGTAGTGCAGTCCTGTCCATAAAGGTAAACAACCTTCTTAATTCCTCGTTCTGCATCAGTCCAGAATCTCTCTGCATATGAAAACGCAATGAAGCTATCTGTAAAAGTCACGAAGTGTAGATAAAGGAATGACTGCCTTACCACTATCACAAAATCTTTGGGTTCAACTCCTCTACCATTTGGATCTTTCCAATCACTTGTTAAAGTACCAAGCCAAGTTCCATTGAGATCGGGCTTGTTAAACAGCTTGGAGAGGATCGGCCAGCGCCACCCCCAACGAAAATAGAAAACCCAGAACAAAGTAACTACGCTAAGACCTGTACTGAATCCTCCAAGTGCTGAAAAAGAGAGCAAGCTGAGCTTTTGCACATACACATAGACCAAACCGACTGCAAGAGCACCCACAACCGAAATTTGAATAATCCGTGTCAGTTCATCCTGACTCACTGTCTTTTGTTCCCTATATCAACTGATGCTTGTAAGTTATTAATTTAAAACTGTCTAAATTTTAAGTAAATGAACGATTAATTCCAGTATATCTCTAGAAAAGTTTGATTTTATGTCCTTCTACTTATTATAATACAATTTTACTTTTGTACAAAAGTAAAATTGTATTATTGAACTAAAATACAAAAAAGTAATGCTATATTTGTAACAATCTATTTTAGTAATTTTATGTAATTGCTTTATGCCAAATCCGCCAACAGTCGTCTCCTTGGGATTGGCTGGGGGTCAGGGAAAGTCTACTGTAGCCTTGATGCTGGGGAGGTATTTGGGGCGCTTAGGAATTCCTGTTTTATTTGTGGATTGCGACCCTCAATCTAGTTTGACCAGTTTTTTAGGGGTACAAGTGCAGCCTCATACCCCAACCTTACTGGAAGTTCTCACACAACCAGAAGAGAAAACAAAAATTATCGATGCCATTGCATCTGTACCTGACGTAAAACTGGGCGACCGTACCATCAACAATACCAACCTGTTCTTAATTCCTTCAGATGACGGGTTGGAGAGCGCCAACTATAAATTGGCTTCCAGTGGCTTAAGTCTGTTTATTTTAAGGAATCGCCTGCAACCAATTGTGAGTAATTTCGGCGTGGCAATTGTAGATCCACCCCCGGAACGTTCGCATTTAGCACAGACTTCCTTGGGTGCTGGGGATAAATGGGTGATTCCAGCAGAGTCAAACGTCAAGGGAGTGCAATCGCTATTGCGGACTATGGAATTAATCAAAGAATTTAAAGCGGCCCTACCTTATGGTGAACTACTGGGTGTAGTGCCGTTTCGCGCTCGCTGGACTGGTTTGCATCCCACAAACGCTACTAAAACCAGTATTGATACCATGCAGCAGTTGGTGGATAGGGAGTTAATGTTGCCGCATATTTTGGAATCGGATGTATTCAAAAATGCCATCAACCAAAGAGTTGCACCAACAGACTTGGGACAGCCCAATCTGGAATATGCAATTCATGTCTTAGCTCAACGGCTTAAGCCAGCTTTGTCAGCAGAATATGCCAAATTAATTCCAGCGGAACTAGTGTAATAAATTTTACTATTAGCTAAAAACATGAATATTCTAGACGAAATCAGAAATAGAGCTAATCAACCAACAGTTGCACCACGAGAAGATGTGTTAGCTCCACAAGAGCAGGAATCACTTATCCCTGATGTTGATGTTTCATCAACTGCTGATAGCTCCACTTCTGAACTTACTTTATTAGAAGAGCAACTAGCAAACTTCCCGGAAATTGCCCCTAGAGTACCTGTACGTTTGGAAGCTGCAATCAAGCAAGAACTCGATGATCTATGCAACGAAGAAAAAATCACAGTTGAAACGCTCTTGGAAGCTTTTTATGTTACTTGCAAAGAAAAAGATTCAGTTATGAAACAAGTAATAAAAGAAGCCAAAAAACGGCTCAAGAGTCGCAAGCAAGCAGGTAATATTCGCTCTAGCATTACTCGTTTAGCTAATTTGGCTAAAAAGCTAAAGTAGCAATCAGTCCAAAGTGCAGACACAGACACAATATCTAGATGTAGTGAGCCTTACAGACTTTATAGGTGAAGAGAAGTTTACTTCACGCAATCGATAACGCCTGAAAGGGTTGTGATAGCGACATAATTGTTGGAGGATCTAGTTAAAGCTTCTACCAGACATACCCGTGAAAGCGATCGCATCCAATTTCAATCCAGAATCGCTAGCGTTAACTGAACCAGTTCCGCTAACTATGCACCCAGCTGAAGTTTATATCAACAGCTTAGGGGAAGGTTCAAGGCGGACGATGCGGGAGGCACTCAACGTGATCGCCCAACTGCTGACCAACGGCAGTTGTGATGCAAGCACCTTGGATTGGTCAAAGTTGCGTTATCAGCACACGGCTGCGGTACGGTCGGTGCTGATGGAGAAATACAGCCCAGCGATGGCTAATAAAATGTTATGTGCGTTGCGGCGGACGCTCAAAGAAGCATGGCGTTTGGGGTTAATGTCCACGGATGAGTATGGACGAGCAGCTGATATTGAGTCGGTGCGGGGTCAGAGTTTATTGAAGGGGCGTGAACTTGATCCCGAAGAAATTGTTGCGCTTTGGGATGATTGCATTCAAGATGACTCAACATTGGGTCGCAGAGATGCAGCACTGCTGGCAGTTTTGACAGTAGGGTTGCGTCGCAGTGAGATAACATTTCTCGATTTGAATGATTTTAAGTCGCGCACTCGGTCATTAACAATACGTGAAGCTAAGGGGCGGAAGGAAAGAATTGTGTATTTACCTGAAGCTGGTGTGCAAGCAGTCCTTGATTGGTTGCTGATTCGGGGTAAAGCACCGGGGCCGCTTTTTTATCCTTTAAATAAGGCACAGAAAATCATTCCAAAGCGGATGAGTGAGCAAGGGGTGTTGCGAGCATTGCAACGACGCGGGGAAAAAGCTGATGTGGATGCGTTTACACCTCATGATTTTAGAAGAACTTTTATCGGTAATCTATTGGATGCGGGTGCAGATATTGTCACGGTAGCGAAACTTGCAGGTCATGCGTCGCCAAGTACTACAAGTAAATACGATAGGCGTGGGGAAGCGGCGAAGAAACGGGCGATTGATTTGCTGAATGTACCTTATAGTAGGCGGAAAAACCGTTAGTTTTCTTGTATTGAACCAAGATATGTGTAATTTTATGCAAGATGTTTTAAAAACTCTTGCTATGTATAGTTTTTAGCATTGTATAGGGAATACTAAATCTTAGGTTCCTTGCCAAACAAGACTAAGAATCTTAAAGTTGACTATCATGATTAAACTTTAAAGGAGATAAACGATATTTGAATGCGTCAAAAGTAGCAACAAATGCTAATTAAAGAAAATTAAAAGTAAAGATAAAATTTTAATTAAACAATAATCTAATGAGTAAAGAATTTTGGATTGGACAGATAAGAAAAAGAGAAGTTTTTGAAAAAGCGTATGTGTATGCTATATCGTACAGAATTACGCAAGATTCATATTGTAATTTTATTGAAATAGATTATTATAGACAAAATAAAGAAAAGTTATTTCAAGAAATTGAAACAGTTCTTGAAAAACCAGATTTATACGAAGCAGAAACTGCTTTTTCTTTTTACTTACCCAAATCAAATATGTTTTTAAGAAGGATGATATATACACCCTTCAAAGATTTAGTTATTAAATTTATTTTTGTATCAGTACTTGCTGAATTATTAGATTTTACGTTTATTCAAAATTGTTTTTCATATCGGCTTAATAGACATACGGAAAAAGACAAAAAATCAAAAGGTTTTTTATATAAGTACTACTATGAAGGTTTTCAAGATTTTATAGCTTGGCAATTAGCACAAGTTGATAAAAATACTTGTATGCTCAAAACTGATATATCATCATTTTATGATTCCATATCACATGAATATTTACTTTCAGCAATATCGAAACAACTTAATCTAAGAAAAGATGCAGATTTTATACTTCTTTTTGGTAAAACTTTGAAGTTCAAAATCTGCTATTATTCAATTGTAGATGGAAAATTGAATGAAACATATAATAGCCAAGGTATACCTATAGGAAATGAAGCAGAAGGATTTATAGCTAATATCTTCCTTAAAGAAGCTGATGAAGCATTATTCAATCGTGGTATAAATTTTGGAAGATATGTAGATGATTTCCGGATTTTTACAAATAATACAAATGAGGCAGTGAAAGCCTCAATAGTATTACAAGAATTCCTTTTAAAAATAGGTGTGAATTTAAATGCTTCAAAAACCAAAATTATCGAAGCTCAAGAAAAAATAATTGAATTTATTGAAGAGTCAAAAGACAGTGGTGTTTCAGCAATGCCATGTCAAGAAGATAGATATGAGCAAATTAACCAAGAAAAGGAATTAGATAAAACCCCATTAATCAAGGAAATTGATTCAGAAAAAACAAGCAGAGAAAATGAAAATGTCAATGATTCAAAGCCCAAAATATTGTTTAAAGCTTTAGAAGATATTGATGATGAAGATAAAGCTAAAAAATTCTGTAAGTTTTTAAACGAAATTCCATTAGGCTCAAAGTTAGAAACTCAAATATTTACTGAGCATATAGAATGGCTTTATGAATTATCAAAAATTTATCCAAAACATTGGAAGTTATACTCTTGGTTGTTTGTAAAATTTTTATCTCTAGATTATAGTAATGATATCCAAATGATTAGCTTAAAATATCTTTTATTAGTATTTAACGATGAAACAGTAAACACATTCATTAAAACTAGAATCATTCATCATCTAGTTAAGCCAAGAAAGGGAGCATTAACTTATATAGAAAGGATATCAACAAGAAAAAACTTAAAAGAAAAAATTACTTTACATATAACTAAATTAATGGCTATTAGTTGTATAGCACTACAGTTAAATTGTATCTATGCTTATTATTTAATTTCCAAAGACCATAAAAAAGTTGAAGATTTTGTATCTAGTAACTTAAAACGTCCAATACCAGAACCAATTCAATATGCAGTTTATCACATTAGATCCTTATGTTATCAAGGGTCTCCAAAATTAGTTTCTTTTGAAGAAATAATAGAAGAAAGCGAAATAGAATCTGATAGTTTTATCTTTAATTAAAATTGAAATGCTAAAAGTCAATATCTAAATCAGGCGAATCATAAATAATTAGAAAACTTTTTGCTCTTGTTGCTCCAACATATTTGTTTGCAATATCCCAGTTACTTGGTATTAATGTTTTAGGCTTTTCAAACAATACGATTACAATATCATTTTCCAATCCTTTGTACATTCCTATATTTGACCAATAAATAGTATTTTTATCTAGATGCAAAAATGAATACTGCTTAAGATGAAAACGGTTGATATATGAATACCCTGAAAGTATAGATTTAGCTACAGGATATATATCAGTTAATATAACAATTTGCGATGGACTAACCTTCTCATTTTCAACTAAATCTAAAATATCATTTTCTAACATTTTAAAGAGATCATTTGTATTTTTATATTCTCGTTGTATTACATCTCTTCCTTGAATTGATGAACTTTTAATTGGATGAACACAGGATACATACGGCTCTGCATATTTGAAGATATTATGAGTGTTCCGGCAGTTTTTATCTAAAACATTTGGGTTTACTTGAATTGCAAATAAATTTGCATTTTTGGAAACATTCTGATTGCTATCCTGAAAAATATAGAATATTCCATCGTCTGGAATTAAATTTTTCAACTCATTAATTTCTTGGCGTTCAAAATCTTGCCCTTCATCAACAATGATTGCTGCATAATTAAATTGTAGACTAGTTTTTTTTGCTTGTATTTCCTCAAAACTATAAACTACACAATTTCCGGTTTTAATTTCATCTTGTAAAGAGCTTGAAAGATAAAGGGAAAGATTAATTGATTTGCAAGTTACAATTGTTTTTATATTATGTTGACATAATCTTCTAGCTTTTTCTATTGCTAACTGAGTCTTACCTGAACCAGCACATCCAAGAATTATGGACTGATTTTGTAAATACAAATTGTTTAAAATATTGAATTGTTGCTCTGTCAGTTGAATAATTTCTTGTTGGATTTCACCTATATCATTGACAATATATTTTTTAAATACAGTACTTGGCGATATAAGCTGAATGATTGAATTTATGCGAGCGTCTCCTAAAACTTTTTTTGTTGGCGTTGGCTCATAATGATGAAAAATCTGAGAAATACATTTACTAATATTTTCTAAGTGAGGGCGTAAAAGTAATATTTCTTGATTTGCTTCAGAAGGAAGTCCATTTATAACTTTATCGACATCTGGAAAAATCACACAGTGTCCAATACAAAAATCTCGCTTTTTAAATTGATCATACTTACTAATAAAATCTAAAAACTTATATTTAATATCTCTTGCCTGAGCAAAAGGAGATATCTTCATTTGCTTGTCATTTGTGTACCAAGCCATATTAACTGCATCGTAACTTATAATTCCACCTTTTACTTCTGCAATGAGTATTCCTTTTTTAGGATGAACAATAATAAAGTCAGCTTCTCTATCTTGTACAACATATTTGATGTGTTGCCACCAAGCCCCATGAAAAACAATGTAATCATCACTTAAATTTTCCGCAAAAATTTGAAATAGTTTTTTTTCTGCATAGCTTTTGGTTGTTGAAGATAACTTTTCAGGAATCATTATTGCCATAAATATTAACCTTCTAGTTTCAGTTTGAGGTCGATGAATATCTCGTCGTCAAATTTTTTGGAAATCTATTATTTCGCAGTATTATTGCTATTTTTTAGTAAATTATATAACTGGTATGTTAAAAAGTCTTACGTAGCAATACTTAGGTAAATAAGAATAAGTGATTAGCTATTGGTTTAGTTGCACAGGTAAAAAATTGTGGAAGCACCTGATAAAGCAATCTGGAGTCCTGGAGAGCAGCTTACTCATTTGAGTATTTATTCAAATGAAAAATAAAAAGCTAGTGATCGTTAGAAGCGATCGCACAGTCTCATGACTGCTAAGTTTGTAACAAATGATTGCAGACATAAACTGATTGACCAAGTTTGTGGTTTCTAAACTTGAGTTCTTTAAAGACTGAAGGGATTAAGCTTAAATATAGATACAAATCAATGATATTTAGAATTTATAAGTTATTTACTGATGATATTTTCAGTAAGTAAGAAAAAAAAGTAAGAAAAAGTTTGACTAGCCAGTTAAAAAGCTTAATTGATAAGAGTTTTAGGAGCCAATACCGCGCAAGGCTGTTGCGCGGTCGCGGCTTGACCAATAGATATGAGTCAGTTTAAAGGTTTCCTTAGTTTCGGAAGTTTATGTCTGGTCAATTTTTTATGTATTAGATGGTATAGTTTTTACTTCTAGCGTAAAAACGCTGCCTTTTCCCACTTGACTTTCAACTGTCAGATGAGCTTGATGTTTTTGGGCGATCGCCACAGCTATTGCTAACCCCAACCCTGTACCGCCAGTTTTACGAGAGCGATCACTATCCACACGGTAAAAGCGCTCAAAAATTCGCTGCTGTTGAGCAGGCTCAATGCCAATTCCTGTATCTTTCACTGCAATCACAGCAGTGCGCTCGTTCTTGACTAAGCTGACAGTCACATAGCCGCCACTGGATGTATATTGAATGGCATTGGCAATCAAGTTTGACACTAAGCGGTAAAGTTGTGATTCATTGCCTAAAGTGTAAACTTCGCTACTGGGAATTTGGCAAGTTAAGTTAATATCCGCAGTGGTAGCCAGCTCTAAAAATTCCTCGGTTAAATCCGTCACTAAATCATTTAAGCAACAGGGCTGAAAGGGTTTTGGTGATGAATTTTGCTCCAGACTAGTCAACAAAAGTAAATCTGCTATCAAATGGCTCAACCGTCGCCCTTGACGTTCAACAGTCTGGAGCATGATTTGTATATCTTGTTGATTTGATTGCGGTATGCGGAGAATAGCTTCTACAGTTGCTAAGAGGCTGGCAAGAGGTGATCGCAGTTCGTGGGCAGCATTAGCCGTAAACTGTTGCTGTTGCTGATAGGACTGATAAATCGGTTGTATTGCTAATCCAGAAAGCCACCAACTAGATATAGCTACAAAAATCAGGGTAATAGGCAATCCAATTGCCATAATCCATTTAATTCGCCGATTTTCAGCGTACAGAGGCTCTAAATTCCGCCCAATTTGCAAATAGCCCCAGGATGAACGGTCATTGGCACCATGTAATATCGTTGTAAATTGGAGATAACGAATGCCGTTAGGCGTGTGAAAGGTTTGCCATGTAGCACGATTGAAAGTTTGAGGCAGAGATGATGGTTGGTTAGGCGAAAAAGCCAGAAATTTACCTTTTTGATTAAATAGCCGAATATAGTACGTCGTGCGATCGCTGATGCCAATGGTATGGCGTTGAATTAGCGCCGGGGTAGCTTTGCAGGGTTGCCCACTCAAACATAAATCTGGAAAAATTTGTTGCAGCACAGCAGTTGGTTCTTCCGCAGGAGGCAGCAGTGGTTCTACACTATCGTGGAGGGTGCCTGCGATTGACTCAATTTCGCGCTCCATTGCTGTCCAGTTTGCTTCCACCATTGCGCGATACATCCCCAAGCCAGAAACACTCAAAATCAAGGCCATGACTCCGGCATACCAGAGGGCTAACCGTAGACGACTGCGCCGAAATAGTGAGTAGCTATTCATGGCTGAGAATGAAGTTGGGAGTTAAAACGATAGCCTGCGCCAGGAACGGTTTCAATGGGGCAAGGGCAGTGATGATTTGCTAACTTCCGACGTAGTAGGCGCATTTGAGCTGCAACCACATTGCTAATTGGCTCCTCGTCCATGTCCCAAAGTTGTTGACGCAATTTACTCCCAGGGATGATGCGATTGGGGTTCTGCATTAAATACATCAACAGTTGGAATTCTTTGGTAGTTAAAGGAATGGAGAGAGGAGCGGATTGGTCTAAATTTACTTGTAGTAGATTGTTCGCTACATCCAAGGTAAAGCCTGCGACAGTCAAAGTAGGGGGTTGCAGTTGAGGCGATCGCCTCTGTAGCGCCCGCAACCGCGCCAGCAATTCTTCCATAATAAACGGTTTGACTAAATAGTCATCGGCTCCCGCATCCAACCCTGCCACACGGTTTTCTGGCTGCCCCAACGCAGTCAGCATCAGTACTGGTAAAGGATTTTTGTGTAATCTGAGCTTTTGACATAACTCCAACCCCGACATTCCCGGAAGCAGCCAATCGACGATAGCAACGGTGTAATCTGTCCATTGGTTTTCCAGGCACAGCCAAGCCTGAGAGCCATCTGATACCCAATCCACGATATATCTCTCACTAATTAAGACTTGCTTGATTGCCTGTCCCAAATCCACTTCATCTTCCACTAGTAAAATTCGCATCGCTCCTGGGGAATCAACCATGAGCTTGATTTTACCGAAACATCTGCAATTTCACATAGATTTCATCTACCCTCAATTTTTAGCAGACTGCAAGGAGTATAGTACTTCGCGATAACAGACAAACCAAAAATAAAGCGCGATATTCAGCCCACTCAACAATTTAGGAATACCTTCTAATAAGCTAGGAGTTCCATCACCCTCTAAATGCAGAGAATCTACTGTAATAGCAATAAATAATAAGACTAAACTAGCGATAAGGAGAATGTAAGGTGTTGATTTGATTTGTCGTCTAAAAGCTAACCCATACAAGCTAGCAATAATTGTGTAGCAGAAAATAGTTACTAGCTTGGGAATGCCAAATTGCAGAAAAATTATATGGAGTCGATAAATTCCATTAACTAAATAACCTGCTGTTAAAATTGCGGAGTAAAGAAAAAATTGATTATATCTATTATTAGGTTTAATAGTTTTTAGTAAAGTAAAACTAAAAGCACAAACTATAGGTGGTATAGAACATAGTATTTGGAATCCATGTGTAAACAATCCTGCACCTGGATATAATGGGGTAGGAGGTGGTAAGAACAACCCTCCAACTGATACATCAAATATTTTATTATAAATAATAAAGAAAATAATTAATAATAAACATAAACTATTAAACCAAAAAATATTTTTATGATTGAGCATATAGTAGTTAAAAATGATTTACCTAATTTTAATTTAGAGAAATTTATTTTTTGGTAATTAAATTAAAAACATTCTTGAAAATTGTCATTTCTCCTAATGATTTCTCCTAATGATTGCTCTTTTAGAAGAAATTCCCACTGTGTGAACAGTGGGATAACACAATCTATTTCGATTTAATTCTGAAATTAACACGCTGTATATGAAATCTGGATGAAATCCGGGAGAGGATGTTTAGAACTCTGTGGAGTTCCTCTCGCCATCCGCCGTTTTGGGCATAGGGCATTGGATTTCTTCCCCATGCTCTATGCCCGCGAAATCCCTCGCATTGAGAGCTTAACTTTCTAATTGCTGGCTCCTATACCTGGAGTGGTGGCTATCATCTGAATAGGGATGAGAATGACGCATTAATCTGTGTTGATGAGGATGGGTATGTGGTTCGGATTCTAGTATCCCCTGGTGATGATCGTGCCGATGATGTTCATCGTGGATATGTAAGTGTTCGTGCCAAATGTTTTCATGGACGTGTTCATTTTCATCCACTGGGGGTTTCAGGGTAAGTTGTACTACAACTAACAGTGCCAAACCAACAAAGCTGCCATAGAGGAATTCACCTTCGGGAAATTTGCCTCCTAGCCACCCAGCGAGAGGATAGGAAATTGCCCACCACAAGTGACTCCAAGCAAAATGTGCGCCGTATACACGTCCTTGGGCATCATGGCTAATGCGCTCTGCAATTAAAGTTTGGGTAGGTAAATTCACACAATTTTGTCCAAAACCAGCCATTAGCCACAAAATCATCAATAAACTTAAAGAAGCATAATTAGCAGGTAGTAAAGACAAAGTTATCAAAACCGCACCGAACAACACCAAGCTTTTTCTACTAATACGTTGACTGATTGCACCAAAAGCTACTGCGGAAAGCGTTGCACCAATACCAAAAGCAGCCATTACCCAGCCGTACTGCACATTTCCTAGTTTGAGAGTCCCCTGGACATAGCCAACGGTATTCACCAAAATCTCTGCTCCAGCAATAGATGCAACTAACTGCATGAAGAGTGCGTATCGAATAGGTGCATCACTAAAAAGGCGGCTTGTACCGTCTTTTATATCTTGCCAGGTTCTACCACTTGTAGTTGACGACTGTTGATTTGGTTCTACTCTTAAATTACCAGGTAGGGTAAAAATCAATACTGCCGCCACAAGGAAAGTTACAGCATCCAAAAAGAAAACTTGTCTGGCACCGATGAAAGCGGCGACACTGCCAGCAATACCAGGGCCAAGTACACCAAGTAATTGATAAGTAGCACTAGAAAGAGCGATCGCACCTGCATAATCATTCTTACCAGTTACTAGGGGAATAGTGGCTTGGTAAGTTGGCGTAAAAAAGGCATTGAAGACGTTAAGCGCAAATATTAGGGCATACACTTGCCAAACTTGTGTCACAAAAGGCAACAGGCTAACAATTACCATCCGTACACAATGTGTTCCTACCAGTACCGATTTGCGGTCAACACGGTCAGCCAAAGCCCCTGCTAAGGGAGATAGTAAGACAAATGCAGTAATTCGCAACGTCAACGCCAAAGCAAGTACAGCTGCGCTATGGTCTCCAGCTAACTCAAAAGCTAGCAGAGCCAAACCTACCCAAGTCAGCCCATCTCCTAACAAATTAATGGTTTGAGCTGCGTAAAGTCTCGCAAAAACAGGGTTTCTCAAACTGGCAAAGAAATGAAACCTCGTAATCATGGTCTGTCGATGTTTATTAAAGCTAATTTATCCCTGTTTGTCAGAGGGATAGGTTTTAAAAGTTTGCTATCAAATAATTTCCAGCATAACCCATAGGGGGGTATCTAATAATTACCCATGTTGGAATGCCGCTCTAGCACCCAATCCACGATATAACGCTCACTAATCAGACTTGCTTGATTGCCAGCCCTAATCCGCTTCGTCTTCCACTAATTTGGCAAATCAACCATGAGTTTGATATTAACCAAAACATTTACTATTTCACCTGGATTTCATCTGCCCTTTGGCAGACTAAGAAGAACTTTTATGTAACCAAATATCTATTGTGAGGAGTGAGCATGAAATTATGTGGGCTAGTAAGTTCCATTCTGGCAGCGAGTTTAACCATCAGTGCGCCTACAGTTGTGTTTGCTCACGCTGGGCATGGTGATGAATTTCAGGCAACAGGTGGTATTAATCGCGTGAAAGTCAATGCTCAAACAGATCAACTGTTAGGTATTGTGGTCACGCCGATCGCCTCCTCTGCCAAATCTGGATCTGCTGTGATGATTCCGGTGACAGCACTGGTTGATGCCAACGGGAAACAGATAGTTTTTGTGCAATATGAAAATTTTTATGAGCCAGTGGAAATTACAACTGGCGCGACCAAAGGCGAACTGATCCAAGTGACAAAAGGATTATCAGTTGGGGAAAAGCTTGTTACTCAGGGTAGTTTGTCCCTCTATGCCGAATCGCGCAAAACCCAAACTGCGATCGCCACTCCCCAAACCGACGCGGAACACGCTAAAGCACACTCTGAAGGTACTGCTCACAGCCATGACACCCCAAAAGCCAGTGGAGTATCAAAGGGTATTTTAGCCTCCGTTGGTGGTGGAGCAGTCTTAGTGGCAGGCGCGATCGCTGTTATCGTTAGCAATCGCAAAAAGAAAGGCGACTTTTCTGATAAGAAGGGAGACATTTAATCGAGATGTTGAACTCCATTCTTAATCAGATTATTAAAAGCTCCATTACCCAGCGTTGGCTCATTGTGATTGGTGCAATTGTAGTGACGCTGTGGGGAGTCTTCAGTATTACCCAAATGCCCTTAGATGTGTTTCCTGAATTTGCGCCCCCCCAGGTGGATATTCACACCGAAGCGACTGGACTGGCTCCAGAGGAAGTGGAATCACAAATTACTGTACCCATTGAAAGCGCGGTGAATGGTTTGCCTGGGGTGACAACAGTGCGATCATCCTCCAAAGTCGGGCTGTCGATGGTGCAGGTGGTGTTTGACCAAGATGCCGACATTTATAAAGCGCGGCAATCAGTGACAGAACGACTCCAGCAGGTGACAAATCAGTTACCCGAAGGGGTGCATCCACCGGAAATTTCACCGTTAGCATCGCCATTAGGCACAATTTTACAGTATGCCTTTACTGTGAATGGGCAGGGGAAAACCTCGCTGATGGATTTGCGCCGTCTGGTGGATAGCACCCTGAGTAACCAAATTTTGTCTGTGCCGGGAGTCACCCAAGTCACCGTTTACGGTGGGGATGAACGACAGGAACAGGTGCTAGTTGAGCCAGCAAAATTGCGATCGCTCAATGTATCACTGATCGAAGTTACCAATGCTGCCAAGGGCGCAAATTCTAATGCTCCTGGTGGCTTTTTAATTGGTGGTGGTCAAGAACTATTGGTGCGCGGTATTGGGCAGGTGAAATCAGTTACAGATTTGCAGCAATCTGTAGTGAAGGTGCAAGACGGTAAACCGATTTTGCTCAAAGATGTAGCGGATGTACAAACGGGTGCGGCACCAAAGCGGGGGGATGCTAGTTTTAATGGACAACCTGCTGTGGTGATGATGATCAACAAGCAACCAGATGTTGATACTCCCACCGTCACCAAAGCAGTAGAAGCAATAGTGAAATCTTTGCAACCCACGTTTCCCGCCGATGTGCAGGTGAAACAAACCTTCCGCCAAGCTAATTTTATTGATATTGCTATTCACAATGTTGGTGGCTCTTTAATGGAAGGCATCATCATTGTGTCAGTAGTCATGCTGCTGTTTTTGATGAACTGGCGGACAGCGATGATTACCCTAACGGCGATTCCTTTATCGTTGTTAATTGGTGTGATGTTACTGAAAGCTTTTGGCTTAGGTATCAACACTATGACCCTGGGTGGATTGGTGGTAGCGCTGGGTGCGTTTGTCGATGATTCAATTGTGTATATGGAGAATTGCTATCGTGGACTCCGAAGCAATCAACTTCAGAGTCAACCCAAGCACCCGTTTAAAGTAATTTTTGATGCCTTTGTGGAAGTGCGGTTGGCAGTAGTTTTCTCAACGGTAATCATCATCGTTGTCTTTGCACCAATTTTTAGCTTGACCGGAGTTGAAGGACGGATTTTTGCACCAATGGGGCTAGCTTATTTGCTATCAATTGCAGCTTCTTTAATAGTGGCAATGACCTTAACTCCTGCCCTCTGTGCCATTCTCCTAGCAAATCGCACCTTGCCTCAAGAGAACACATTCGCTTCGCGCTGGGCAGAGCGATTGTATCGTCCGCTACTCAATCTATCGCTGCGATTACCGCAAATTATTCTAGGTGTAGCACTTGCAGCCTTAGTTGCTGCTTTTGCAATTATTCCTTCCTTGGGACGGGTGTTTCTTCCCGAATTTCAGGAAAAATCAATGGTTAATTCAATGGTTTTGTTTCCTGGTGTTTCCCTAGAGATGACTAATCGAGCAGGGATGGCATTCTCCAATGCGCTCAAGGATAATCCTTTGTATGAGTGGGTACAAGTCCGCGCCGGACGTGCGCCAGGAGATGCAGACGGGGCGGGAGTGAGCATGGCCCATGTGGATGTAGAATTGAGCGATCGCGCGTTGCAAAATCGGGAAGCCAGCATCAAACAATTGCGGCAGGAGTTTAATAAACTGCCTGGTGTGGCTTCCAACATTGGTGGATTTATTTCTCACCGTATGGATGAAGTGCTATCTGGAGTCAGAAGTGCGATCGCAGTGAAAATCTTTGGCCCTGATTTAGTCGAACTACGGCAGATTGGCGAACAAGTACGAGATGTGATGCAGCCGATTGCAGGAATTGTAGACTTGCAGCTAGAACCCCAACTACCAATTCGTCAAGTACAAATTCATTACAATCGGGCGGCGGCTGCTACCTATGGATTGAATATGGAGCAGTTGTCAGAAGTTGTGGAAACTGCCTTAAATGGTCGTGTGGTGTCGCAAGTAGCAGAAAACCAGCAACTCATTGATATTTCTATTTCTTTAACCGAAAAAGCTCGTAATAGTTTAGATGCCATTCGCGCTATTCCCATCACTACGCCGACAGGAAAAACTATCTCCTTAGGCGAGGTTGCCAAAGTAGAGTATGGTATGGGAGCCAATGTGGTGAATCGGGAAGATGTATCCCGGTTGATTGTGGTTTCGGCAAACGTTGCTGAACGCGATTTAGGTAGCGTTGTCAGTGAAATCCAATCCCAAATTCAACAAAAAATCAAACTACCTAATGGCTACTTTATTCAGTACGGCGGACAGTTTGAATCAGAACAACGAGCAACCAATAACCTACTAGTATTTAGCATTTTGGCAGCGATTGCGATCGCAGTGTTGATGTTCTTCTCGGTAAAATCCCTTCCCGCTACCATCGCTATCATGCTCAATCTGCCACTAGCACTAGTGGGTGGTATTGTTTCTATTGTGCTTACAGGTGGCGTAATTTCAGTTGCTTCCCTGGTTGGCTTCATTACCTTGTTTGGTGTCGCTGTCCGTAATGGTTTGTTACTAGTTGACAATTACAACAGCAAATTTGCTCAAGGAATGCACCCTAAAGATGTCATTATCAAAGGTTCATTAGAACGAATTGATGCCATCCTGATGACGGCGCTGACTTCAGCATTAGGAACATTACCTTTGGTACTTTCTAGAGGAGCCGGAAATGAAATTTTGCAACCATTGGCAATTGTCGTTTTGGGCGGTTTATTTACCTCTACAGCCTTAACCTTGCTAGTGATTCCTGCCCTTTATGCTCAGTTTGGCAAATACTTAATCCCCAAACAGCCTGCCAACCATGAAATGAGTTTGCCTTTGAATCCCGACCCACAATATTGGTAAATACAGTCGCCTGTTTCTATCTTTAAATTATTTTTCAACAGCTATTTCATTAGTTGAAATAGCTGTTTCGTTTATGTCAAGATTTTCAATCTGATAAATCCAACGAGTAATGAGAGCAACTGTCACAAAATTGCGGCGCAGCGGAGTGTCTGCCGCTGCCTTCAACCCATTATGGCACTCTATTAAGGTCTATGTTTGGCAGTGGCAGACACCGCAATTTTGAGCATCAGCGGTGACAGTTGCGGCCCTTTTTATGAGATGGGTGCTAGGGAAGCAGGGGTGGGAGAAGCCGTTTAAAATTTTATAAATTTAGAGTTATTTTTCCAGTTTTTTTTTCATGATTATCTTAGTTCAAGAGCTAAGAGAGTTCTCCTTAAAGGAATAATCATTTATTTCGGTTTCTTTTGTACTGTTGCTTCTTTTCTATCCTTTTTCCTCCTATGCTCCAAGAGCCTTACTCACCGGGATAATCCTCTATTTTGGGTTCTATGCTGCTGTCGTTCTTGTTCTATATATTCAAGCAATACCTGCTTGGCTTTCTGCCAAGTCTCAATATCTGACTCCTTGACTTCACCTATATTCACTAGGGAATACTCTAACTCACCTTGCTGGTTACGATTGACGTTGACACGAAAAACCTCACCACGTTCATCATGAGTAAATACTAATTCTCGACCATGTTTTGACAGAGTAGAGTGTTTAAATCTTAGGCTATCTTTACCAGTTCCCTTGAGTAGATGATTGATTAGCTCAACACCAACAGGGACGGCTATCGCTAATAATTTTTGTCTTAACTGCTGTTGTTGTGGTCGTTGCGCTTCAATCTCTCGTTGCTGTTTAACAAACTGAGATTCAGCAATTAATACTAATGCTCTTGCTTCTTCTTGGCTCCAGAAGGCAGGGCTGGCTTTTAATATATCTTCAACTTCTGGGGCAGTTTTTCCGTCTTGTAGCGCTCTAAGAGCGACTTTTTTATCTCGGTCTGTGACCAATTCATTTTCTAGTTCACCGCTGTAATATCTGTATAGCTCTAATGATTGTGTCTGAGTTACTGGAGTTTTAGTTTCAGCTATAACTGAAGATTCTTTGGCGTTTATTTCGGGATTATCTATAGCTTTAGGAGATAATTGCTGTTCTATTTTTTGCTGATTATTTTTAGGAATTGCGGCTGATTCTAATAAGGAAGTTAGGCGTTTAATTTCTGCATTATCCCGTAGCGGCTCATAGCTTACACCTAATTCTGTCTGGAGTTTGGTAAATGAGCATTTGTATTTATTGAGATTGCCTCCCTGTTTCCAGAGCAGTCTAGGGGAGTTATCTTCATTAACTGAGCCGACATCAATACCAAATTTAATGCCTCTGACTGCCCCGTGACTGTAATAACTAACGATGGCTTTGACTTGGTGTTCTGACCATAATCGCTCAATAAATTCTGGCATTGTGGGTTTATTTACAGCTACAAGCTCAATCGCTCGTCGCATTAT
>NZ_JACJPX010000077.1 GCF_014696315.1 Calothrix membranacea FACHB-236 | reverse complement strand
ATTCTCCCCCAAACCCCCGATTGGGTGACGGTTGCGTCCCCCAAACCCCCTCCAAAATTATTGTTCTGTTTTTTGTTGAGTAACTAGTTTTTTGGTTTTGTGATCAATTAATTTTCTTAACTGAACTGTATTTCCCTATAAGTGCGGTGATTCTTGCTTCACGGGGTAGAAAATGAATTTACCCTCATACCAATTTGAAAAATGATTGCGACAGATGGATCGTCAAAAAGCCGAGTCAATCACTCTTTCACAATCCAAAATCTAAAATCTAAAATCCAAAATGGTATCAGTAAGCATCGTAGATTGTGGATGATAGCATCAGGAGACAAGCCATGTTGCTTTTGATTCAGGTCGTTGTATGTATTGTTCTAGTGGTGATTGTTGGTACATGGCTTTCGCGCAGCGCCGATATCTTGGCTGAAAAGACTGGCTTAGGGCGTAGTTGGGTGGGTGCAATTTTGTTGGCTGGTGCTACTTCCTTACCAGAGTTAGCAACAGGAATCAGCGCCGTAGCTGTGTTTAATGCACCAGATCTAGCAGCCGGAGGTATCTTTGGTAGCTGCTTGTTTAACTTGTTAATTTTGGCGCTATTGGATATTGTTACAGGGCCAGGGCCACTGTTTCAACGAGCGCATATTAGTCACGGATTGGCGGCTGCGTTGGGATCTATACTGCTAGGTGTGGCTGCAGTAGGAATGTTACTGGCTCAAAGCAACTATCATTTAACTTTGGGCTGGGTTGGCATTCCCAGTATTTTACTGCTGATGGTTTATTTCCAAAGTACACGCATGATTGCTCAGTTTGAGAGACGCAGACGTACCGAGGTTTTAGAACAAGAAGCTGAAGTCTTTCAATATCAACATATTCAGCGTCGGCAAGCGTATCTGGTGTTTGTGTTGCTTTCCCTCACAATTGTAGTATTGGGGGTGTGGCTAGCATCATTAGGCGATCGCGTTGCCACTGTGACAGGGTTAGGGGAAAGTTTTATCGGCGCATTACTACTAGCAGCTACCACCTCACTACCAGAAGTGGTGGCGGGATTAGCAGCGATCCGACTCAATGCTGTAGATCTAGCCGTGTCCAATATCTTTGGCTCTAATATCTTCAATATGGCAATTTTAGGGATTTACGATATAGCCTATTTCCAAGGCGATTTGTGGTCTAAACTCAGTTCTGTACATATCTTCACAGCCGTCATAGCATTGATGATGACTTCAGTGGCAATTGTAGGATTAATTTACCATGCTGCACGCCCATCACGGCTATACATTCCTGGGATGGGCTGACACTGATTGCTCTCTATATTGGTGGGATGTATATTATCTACCACAGTTGAGAAGCGATCGCTGAGTGAGTATTTTCTGGTTGTGGCAGAACTTGACAGGAACGGTAAACACTTCCACAGGAATGAATCAGCATTGCTACTAACCCCGTCCAACCAGTTTGATGATTAGCTCCCAACCCAGCACCATGATCACCGTGAAAGTATTCGTAAAACAAAATCAAATCACGCCAATGGGGATTGGTTTGCAACAGAGAATTACTACCATGAACGGGACGATAGCCGGCTTCATTGCGTGCAAAGATACTCATTAACCGATGGGATAATTCGGTTGCTACTTCTTTTAAGGTCATAAATTCACCCGAACCAGTAGGGCATTCAACTTGAAAATCATCCCCCAAGTAGCAATCAAATTTTTCCAAAGACTCAATGATTAAGTAATTCATCGGGAACCAAACAGGGCCACGCCAGTTAGAATTTCCTCCAAACATCCCACTAGTTGATTCTGCAGGTTCATAATTCACAGAATGCTTTTGCCCATCGACTTCAAAAGTATAAGGATGTTCGGCATGGAATCTCGAAACAGAACGTATACCATGTGGACTCAAAAACTCTGTTTCATCTAGCATTTTTTGCAGAATTGATTTCAGCTTTTCTGGGCTGACAATGGCGAGTAAGCGTCTAGCTTCATTGCCTGTGGTTTCTAAAGAAGCAATATTTCGTTGCAGATGAGGTCGGTTTTTAATAAACCATTCAAAGCGTTTTTTAAACCCAGGAAAAGCTTGTAAAACATTAGCATCCAAGGTTTCTACGGCAAATAGGGGAACTAAACCTACCATTGAACGCACTTTTAAATGTAGACGCTCATCATTAGGTAAATTTAGTACATCATAGAAAAATTTATCAGTATCATCCCACAGGTTAATATTAGGTTCACCCATGTGATTCATCACATCAGCAATATAGAGAAAATGCTCAAAAAATTTACTAGCAATGTCTTCATAAGTAGGATTAGTTTTTGCAAGTTCCAAAGCAATGGCTAACATATTCAAACAATACATTCCCATCCAGCTTGTACCGTCAGACTGCTCTAAATAACCACCTGTAGGTAATTCAGAACTGCGGTCAAAAATACCAATATTATCTAAACCTAAAAATCCTCCTTGAAAAACATTATTACCATCATTGTCTTTGCGGTTAACCCACCATGTAAAATTGAGCATTAACTTTTGAAAGACGCGCTCTAAAAAATCTGTATCACCACGCCCGTAAAATTCCTTTTCAATTTGATAAACCCGCCAAGTACCCCAAGCATGAACAGGCGGATTGACATCGCTAAAATGCCACTCATAGGCAGGAATTTGTCCATTGGGATGCAAATACCATTCTCGCGTTAATCTATCCATTTGGCGTTTAGCAAAATCTGGATCAATCATTGCTAAAGGTATGACATGAAAAGCTAAATCCCAAGCAGCATACCAGGGAAATTCCCATTTATCAGGCATAGAAATAATGTCATCGTTATAAAGATGCAGCCATTCTTGGTTACGGGGGGAATTTCGTTGAGGAGATGGTTGATTAGGGTCGCCATTCAACCATTCTTCTACTACATAGAAATAAAATTGTTTTGACCATAACAAACCAGCAAAAGCTTGTCGCTGCACCAACCGCATATCTGCTGATAAATTACCCACAGATAGAAGCTGATAAAATTCGTCTGCTTCTTGCTGACGCAGCTGCAATGTAGTATCAAACTCCCTGACCAAAGGTTCTGCTAAATCAAAATTATTAGACAATCTTAGCCGAATAACTTGCGTTTCTCCGGCAGCAATTTTTAAATGGTAATGAGTTGCTGCTTTTGTACCTGTTTGCTTGGGATTGACTGCTTGCTGATTCCCGTAAATGATATAGTCATTAATCCCATCCTTCACATAAAGAGATTGATTTTTCACGCCAAATAATCGCTCGTAATTGGTCTCATTTTCAGTAAATAACGTAGTTTGGCAATTCTGAAAGTAAAGCCAACGGTTGCCTAAAGTTGGGTGAAAAGCATTGATCACATTGGGAGAATCTTGCCTCAGAATTGGCTTTTGGCTATTATCTTGCCAAGACCAACTATTACGAAACCAGATTGTCGGTAAAATATGCAAATCTTTAGTTTCTGAGGCACGATTGACAATACTAATTTGAATTAGCATATCTTCTGGTGAATGCTTGGCATATTCGACAAATACATCAAAGTATTCATCGTGGTCAAAGATACCTGTATCTACTAATTCAAATTCTGGGTCGTAGTAGCCCCGTCGCTGATTTTCTGCCACTAATCGTGTGTAAGGAAATGCCTTTTGGGGATATTTATAGAGGTATTTCATGTATGCATGAGACGGGGTATTGTCAAGATAAAAGTAATATTCTTTGACATCTTCCCCGTGATTACCTTCTGGCCCTGACAGCCCAAATAGCCGTTCTTTAAGGATAGGATCTGCACCATTCCAAAGAGCGATCGCAAAACATAAACGTTGATGATTATCAGAAATACCCGCAATCCCATCTTCTCCCCAACGATAGGCGCGAGAGCGAGCGTGTTCGTGAGGAAAATAATCCCAGGCGCTACCATCTCCACTGTAATCTTCTCGCACCGTTCCCCATTGGCGATCGCTCAAATAAGGCCCCCATCTGCGCCAATATGCTTCACGGTTGCGGTCTTGTTTGAGTCTATTCTGTTCTGCTGTCATATTTTTACTCCTTGAGAAATCTCGACCTGTATCATTAAAGACTTATGGCATTGATTGTCTGTTCATAGATTCTCTTTTTATTGAATAGTTGGCGGTAGAATTACTCGGTCAACTATATGGATGACACCATTACTCGCTGGAATATCAGGCTGTATCACACGAGCATCATTGACTCTAACTTCGTTATTAGTTTGGTCAGCTTGAATGGTTACTGGGTTATTGCCCAAAGTGTTAACCTCTTTTGACTGAAGCTGATTAGCGGTAAGATTACCTGGAACAACATGATAAGCTAGCACCTGTCTTAGAAGTTCACGGTTTTCTGGTTGTGAGAGTCGCTGTCTAGTCAAGTCTGGAAGTGCCGCAAAGGCCTCGTCTGAAGGGGCAAATAATGTATAAGGGCCAGCACCTAATTGATCTGTTAAATTCGCCTCGTTAATCAGATTTGTCAGTGTAGTTAATGAAGGATTAGTTTGTACAACAGTCTGAATGTCTTCATTCACTGTTGTATTAGGGATTGCAGGAGATGTTGTTGGAGTAGTGGGAACAGCTTCAGGTGTGACAGTATTAGGAACTTGAGCAGTTTCGTTGGGCGCACAGGCTGCAACAACAGGAATTAGCAAAATACCTGTAGTAAAGCAGGCAAACTTTTTAATACTCGTAGCGAAATTTTGAGTCTTCATATTTTTCACCATGATTAAAAGACACAGAAGTATTTCATTCGCTTTTGATGTTATAGATGAAATGTGAATGGAATGTGACGCTAATTATTGTTCAATTCGGTTCATTTAAAATCATAAGTTCATAAAAAATTGATTTTAATATTTCTAGATTTCCTAAAATTACCAACAAAAATCTTTAACTGAACTGTATATATTTTTGGTATGAATTAGCGACATTTTCATATATAAAAAAACTCCACCCACAACGGGGTGGGGTTTTTGAGCATGAGGAATGGAGGAGTCAGTGCGTTGTGGATTCTATCGAGTAATGCGGAGAATTTTGTCTTGCTGTGATGGGCAATTACCTCGTCCATCACAGTTGCTAGTTGTGACATATAATTCACCATCTGGCCCCATAATGGCCTCTCGCAGTCGTCCATGTTTACCTTGTAAATACACCTCATAACGCTCGACTTGTTGAGGAGACTGGGGGTTAAAGGCGACACGCTGCAAGTGTTGGGAACGCAGAGTAGCAATAATTAAGCTACCCTTCCACTCAGGAATAGAATTACCAGTATAAATTGCTGCTCCACCAGGTGGCAGAGCTTCGCGCCAAACAATAGACGGAGTTACAAGTCCTTTCCCCGATTCACAACGGTAGATAGTAGGCCAGCCGAGGTTGTCACCTGCTCTTGCTAAACTAAGTTTATCGTGACCCCTTCTACCTAACTCGCCGCTAGGGCCATGATCTGTTACCCATAACGTTGATGTATCACGCCAATCAAACCCCTGAGTGTTACGAATCCCAGTGATATATACAGGATTCTTGGCAAATGGATTGTCTGGTGGTACTTGTCCATCAGGAGTCACACGCAAAATTTTACCAGCAAGGCTATTAACATCTTGAGAAATTTGCGGTTCTCGGGCATCACCAGTCCCAATGTAAAGCATTCTATCGGGGCCAAAACGGATGCGACCCCCATTATGAAATTGCGCTACGGGAATATTGTCCACAATTACCCGATCTGGTGAAGCAGTCAGTCCGTTCTGAGATAGCCGCCATCGTTCAACGCGATTAACCTGCGCTCCATTTCTATCAGCAGTATAGTAAACATAGAAAAGTCGATTTTCGGCAAAGTTGGGATGAGCTGCAATGCCAAGTAAACCACCTTCACCGCTATCTGTCACATCAATGGTAGCTACTGGCTTGGCAATCAGTTTACTATCCTGCACGAGGCGAACTCTTCCAGGTCTTTCCGTAACCAACATATCTTGGTTGGGCAGAAAAGCTATTCCCCAAGGAACTTCTAGGCCTGTTACCACTTCTTCTGCTCGCAGATTTACCTGTCTTGGGGAACCGAAGCCATTTTCTACTAAAGTACAGGCTTGGTTGTTAGCAGCAGTTTCTTGACTGACTGGTTGGGCTGGTTGTGTTTCTTGATTGTTAGTATTTGCGGACTCATTTGTTGGTAAGTTACAGGCAGAAAGTCCTAGTAAAACCATGCCAAAAAGTAATTTTCCAGCAATAGTTGTTTTGAGCTTCATGATTTATTCTCTCCAAAAAACTGAGCTACTTAAGAGATATTGTTGATGATTAACGGTAAACAATTTTATGAATCTTGTTTGCTTCTGCTAAGATGTTTTCTAATCCAGAATCAGCAATATTTTTAACATAGTTAATTTTAATTTCTTCAAGCATATTGATAAGTAAAAATTGCAATTCCTGAATGTTATGCTTTTTCTGTAATTCCATCTCTAACACATCACGAAAGTTTGTCAGTAGCCGTGAGGTAAGTTTTGCTGCAACTGGATCTGACAGTGCTTTGATTAAGTTGTTATAGGCTGAGTGAGATAAATCACGAGCCAAATTTTCTGTTAGTTGATGAGGTAAGCGATTGAGACCGGGTATATTCTGTATATGTTGATAAACCGGAGATTCGTTGAGGGTACTGGCAATACTATGTTGCATCAAAGCTTCGATGTCAGGCTGGACTTGAGGTAAAACATCATAGACGCTGACATTGACTAAGCGAGTTGCGATCGCTTTTACCTCGTTCGTTTCATTCACTTGCACGTAGGGTTTGCGCGTTTCTGGATGAAATAACCAGCGTGCTAACTCACCCTGGCGAATTGCATCCTGCATCTGGTCAATCACTTGAATTCCTACAATTTCTGTGATTTCCTCCGCAAAACTTACGGCAAAGTCATGATTTAATTGCGATCGCAACGGTTCAAGATTGAGTAAATCTGCTTGGTAAAGACGAATCATGGCTGGAATGACGCGCAACCAACGCCAAAAGGGAAGCAGCAAAAATAAATCGTACCAACGTCGTAATATGGCTTCTAGCCAATTTAAATCGGGATTGCGGCGACTGATATAAAAAGTACGTGCCAGGAAATCTAAGGCAAAAATAATCACAAAAGGTAAATCAATCAGCCAGAACCGATTAACAAAATTACCAAATCTATCAATATCGCGATAATAGTTACTATTAATTAGTGGTTGAATCTGGGAATTAATAAAGTTAATTTCTGATTGCCATCCCATTTGAGACAAATAATCTTGACTCCAAAATAGAGTCAAGGCGTTCCTTGCAGATTGTTCATTTGTCCGCAAGCGGATTTCATTTTTAACTTTTTCTAAAGTTCCACTTTTATTAGCTACAGCAAATGGGTCGTCCTCTATCATTTGATGACTAAGAAGGCGTAATTCACCTAGCAAATTTTCTGCTGGGGTTGACTGCAAACCAGTTTGCAAAACCTGTTTCTCTAATTCTGCCACCTTTTTGAGGTAGTTTTGTGTTTCTGGGTGGGGTTGAATGCCCTTAATTGGGTCATAAATTTGAGTTAAACTTGGCCATGTTTGGAGATAGAAATCTCGCCAATGTATATAAGTCAAATCGAAGCAGAATAAACATAAGTTAAGCAATACTAAAATTGCCGTCAATCGTTTCAGCAAACGGTTGCGATCAGCAGGATATCTCATAATTTCTGTAAACTCCTTGAGCAAATACTTAATTATTAACTATTAAATAATTACTCTTTTCTTACTGAAATCGAATTTTTTGGTATTTGTGTATTTGTTTCTTCTGGGCCGGGACGATATTGTAACCAAGCAAATAAAGCAGCCGTACCAAGGAAAACTAAAGTTATAGTAGCTACCACTTGCAACATGATACTGTAACGCATAATAAAAATGATGAAAATGCCAATTTTTGCTATTCAAATCAAGATTTTATCTAAGAGTAAGCATGAATATGATGAATGCTTTACTCAAAAAAAGCTCACATTACAACAAGATGAATGGTGCATAGTGCTATTCAGCATGAGCCTATAAATTATTTAGAAATGGAGTTAAACAAGGTTGTAATGTTCCATGTGAATGTTAGTAACAGGTACTTCCAACTTGTGTAAAGCTTTCTCTACTTCATCCATCATTTTTGGTGCAGCACAGATAAAGTAATTCCGAGTTGCGGGACGTTTAGGAATGTAGCGTTCTAGCAGTTCTTGATCAACATATCCGCTTTCTCCTGACCAATCATCTGGAGGTTTGCGAAGCACGTGGATAATTGTTAGGTCTAACTTATCTTTTAAGGCTTCGATTTCTTCTCGATAAGTTATGTCTTCCCAATTTTTACTGCCATAAATTAACAGTAGTGGGCGCTCATCTTTACGTTCTGCTAAGGTAAAAAGCATACTGATAACTGGTGTGATGCCTATTCCTCCAGCAATAAAGACAAATCCAGCCGTATTCTCATAGAGGTCTGTAGTGAAAACCCCATAGGGGCCGTCAAGGAAGGCTTTAGTACCAGGTTTCACATCTTTAATTGTGTTTGTGAAGTCTCCTAAAGCCTTAATGCCAAATTCAACGCGATCGCGATTTTCTGCACTAGAAGCAAAAGAGAATGGATGTTCCCGCATTCTAAATGGCGAGATTTCCAGAGTCAGCCAAGCAAATTGACCTGGTTGAAAAATAATTCCTTCGTGTCCTATAGGGCGCAAAACCAAATTCCAGACATTGCCTCTTTGGGGGATAGCTGCTTCCACCAAGTAAGGTTTTTTGTGCATAAAATAAGGTTTAACCAAGCGGACGTAAATCAATAGCCACAATGCTGCTATAGCAATACCAGTCCAAATCACTGCTTTCCAAAACAATCCTAAATAATTACCCACACCCAAGGCGTGCCCTAAACCAAATGCAACAATCATCACTGCTAAGATGCCATGAGCTATACGCCAAGTTTCGTAGGGAATTTTCAGTTGTTGCCGCCAAATAGAGGTGACAATAATCCCAATTAACGCCAAAGTAGCAATAACTGCTGCCCTTGCTCGCCACGGTGCTTGGATAAAATTCAATAGTTGCAGTGTCTCTGGATTATTAATGAATAAAACTATGGGGTGAACCAGGATAAAAAAGAACGCAACTATCGACGTGTAACGGTGAAACTGAAGAATTAGGTCAACACCATACGAAGCTTCGATGTGCTTGATACGTGCAGTGAGGGCAAACTGCATTGCCATCATTGCTAAACCGATAAAACCCAAAGCAGCAGACAATTCCAACCAAAAACTGCGTTCATCACTGGGAGTAGGTGGGTATAAAAGTAGTACAAATAGGGGAAACAGGATAATCACAATATATGCAGCAATCCAAGATGCCCCAATGACTACAGGATTTTTCATCAATAAACTTCTCATCAGCCATACCTCCTAAGCTTTTTGTTGCAATGCGGCTTGCGATCGCCTGTTGATTTCCGACCAATTCACCACATTCCACCAGTTGTTGAGATACTCAGGACGACGATTCTGATATCTGAGGTAATATGCGTGTTCCCACACATCGTTACCCATAATTGGGTATAAACCATTCATAATTGGACTATCTTGATTAGGTGTAGTCACAATTTGGAGTTGATTTTGAGCGTTACGCACTAACCAAACCCATCCACTACCAAACCTATCTCCAGCTGCTTCGTTAAACTGTTTTCTAAAGGCATCAAAACTACCAAAGGTTTGATTGATTTGTTGGGCTATTTCTCCTGTTGGTTGTCCGCCACCATTAGGACTCATAATTTGCCAGAAAATTGTATGGTTCAAATGACCACCGCCATTGTTGCGTACTGTCTCCCGAATATCCTCTGGTATGCTATTTAAGTCGCGCAGCATTGCTTCTACACTTCTATTTTTTAGTTCAGGATGCTTTTGCAATGCTTCATTGAGGTTTTTCACATAAGTAGCATGGTGTCTGTCATGATGCAACTTCATTGTTTCTGCATCAATAGCTTTTTCTAGGGCGTTATAAGCGTAGGGTAATTTTGGTAGCTGTGCGGGAGTAGCAGTTAATTCTTTGTCAGGGTATGCGACAGGCGGGAAATTGCTAGCAGCAAGATTTTGCTCAGTTACAGGTGTAGTTGTAGCATTTGGTGACTCTGCAATTGGTGTTCCTTGACAAGCAAATAGTACAGATACCAAAAAAATTCCTGTGATAAACAAGACAAATTGTTGTCGCCAAAATTTTGCGGTCATTAGTTGTTGCTCCACAATTAAAAGCTGATACTTCTTCTTTATTTAAGATTTTTAAATAGAACACTCACTTTTTTTATCAAGTAAGCGGTGCTATAAACCTTAAGAGAATAGAGTTAATAATTGCCAAAGTGATTGAGCCAAGGAAAGCGCTCCAAAAACCGTGCCTTAAACGAAAACCAGGCACTATAGCAGCTGATAAAGCAAAGATAATCGAATTAAGAACCAGGAAGAATAACCCTATGGTTATAATAATGAATGGCAATGTAAAAAATGTTAAAACAGGCAGTAAAAGTGCATTCAAAATTCCAAAAACTGCGGCGGTAATTAATGCTTTACCAAAGCTGTCTATTTCCACTCCTATGGGTAGACGCGAAATAATCAAAAAGCTTATAGCCGTTACTACCCAAGTTATAATCAGACCAACCATAAGAATCACTCCTGATCGGTAATATTGTGATTGCAATCGAGTAAGTCGATATTTTCAGTATTTGCGATAAATGTGAAGAGAATGTGACAGCTTTAGGGACTTCCAGAGAATAAATTATTAAAAAAAATAAATAAAAGATAGTATTTATCTAAAATATGGGGGAAATAATCAAACAAAAATTACTATTTCTCTTCTATCAACACATTAAGCGTGTTCTTCTTGCTATGTATAGAATCTGAGTTTCGTCAAGACTACTTCCACTATCTGAAGTCAGAGAATCTATTTAAACAGTGTTTACTTTAAAATCCCTAATTTTTTAGATTTTTATTTTATTCATCAATCTTACACGGTTCCTGATTTACTGTTATATGCGGAAAAACTCCAGCTTTTAACTTAGACGCTACATAATAAATATCAGCATATCAAAACTGGTTTATTAATAAATCATGCGTTGCATAGATGTGGGATAAATTAGCAGATAAAACTATTAATGATTAGTTCTAATTTCTATACAATTATCCTATGAGGCAGCAACGTTAGAAATTAAGGTGACTTTGCCCTCAATTATGAAGATAGTGATTTTTAATTATTAGTCTAACAATCTGTTGTGAAAATAACGAGCAAAATTTGGGCAGAAATCGGGTATTTATTTAAATAGCAGGTAGTTGGTGGCATAAATTTGATAGCGATCCTGCCTCAAAACTGGCAAAAATCTTCAAAATGTGATGTCTACCACGGACTAAAGTCACGCTATTTTCAAAACTTATGAGAGTCTACATATTTAATCAAAATCCTGAAAATATAACAGATCAAAATGATACACATATATATGAAATTGGTATGAAATACTGATAACTCATTAGTAATAAATACTCCTTATTCCTATTGATAGACGCATTTGCATCTCTGCATTTATAAGGTAGGGCTAAAGGCAATGGTGCCTGTAACTAAGTAATACAGAGGTAAGAATCTTGGCTATACAACAACTAACATTGAATCAAGTTAACCAAGAAATGCAGCAGTGTATTCAAAACTGCTTAGATTGCCATAGCATCTGCTTGAATACTGTGACTTACTGCTTACAAAAGGGCGGTAATCATGCAGAACAAGCTCATATTCGCCTACTGCTTGATTGCGCTGAAATTTGTGAAACCAGTGCTAATTTTATGCTGCGGACTTCTCAGTTACACGCTCGTACCTGTGGGGTTTGTGCAGAAGTGTGTCAGCGATGCGCTCAGGAGTGCGATCGCATGGGTAATGATGCTCAAATGAAAGCTTGCGCTGATATGTGCCGTCGCTGTGCTGAATCTTGTCGGCAAATGTCAATGGCCACTGCGTAATTCATCATAAATACTGGCTACTGCATGGACAAGATTGCTGAATGCAGTAGTCAGTATCAGAAGTCCACCAATGACGGCGGAAATAGTCAGATAACAGTCCAAGAAATAGAACGATCGCACTAATCGCTGTAATTAAATCAGCCAACAATGAAAATATTTATTTTTCTCTGTCTAGCCCATTTTTTTTTGCTTCTGTATTTTGATGCAGCAGTGCTTGTATTTCAGCCCTTAATGCAGTAATTTCTGTATGAAGTTCTGCTATTGATTTTGCACCAGCTAACTCTGCTTCCTCATCATCTGCATCACGACCGATAAAAAAGGTTGCTAGTGTTGCCGTAACATAGCCAAACACAGCAAAAGCATATATTGCCAGAATCAAACAAAGCACTCGACCTTCTGGTGTTTTGGGCCAATACTCAGAACCCATTGTTGTCATCAGCATTACTGTCCACCATAAGGCTGTGCCGTAATTATCTAAACCAGAACCATCGGGAATATCGCTTTCAAACGCATACATCCCCGCAGCACCTACCAAAGTGACAATTGTTGTCAGCGACACTACATAACCAAACCCTCGACGCTTAACACTAGCTGCTAAAACCCTCATTCCTCGGTTGGCACGGGTCATTACGCGCAACAACCGCAACCCTCGTACAGCCCGTAATGATGAGAGACTTCGCGCTATTCGGACAATGCGAAAAGTACGTAAAGCGGGTAATAGCAAAGAAAAGGCAGTTAACCAGTTGCTTTTTAAATATGGAAGTTTGCGCGGAGCTAGGATAAATTTAATTGCAAAATCTAGAATAAATACAATCCAAATAGTTGTACTGACAACCTCCAGAAGAGGATTTAGCCCCCAAGTCAACTCGATAATAAATAGTGCTAGCCAGCCAAATGCTAATATCAACATCGGCAATTCTAGCCAATCTTCAAGTTGTTGTAAAACTTCGTTGCGCTCTTGTTCTAAAGCTTGTTTTTCAGAAAGATTTAGGTTACTCATGAGTAGCCATAATATTTAAAACTATACTTACTTATTTATTATTAGTAGGTACTTCTAAAACGCTAACATCAACTAATGGTGTAACATTAAAGCCTTGGTTTAATAAATGAGTTTGAATTGCTTGGGTGAGACGAGAACGAATTTTCTCAGATGATTCACTAACTCCTGGTTGACGCTGAACATAAACAACAGATAACAGGGTATTTTGTCCAGAAATATTGGCACGGGTAAAGCGAACATTGGATTCGACTAATTTTGCTAAACCAACTTGCTCCACCGCTTTTTGAACTTCAGCATTTGCACGTTGGGCGCGACTAGATTGTTCTAAATTGGGAGAATTGGAAAATTGCCAAGTTAATAGACCTACAAGCGCTATGACTGTAATTGCCAAAGCAAAGCGAAATACTCCTTTTTTACCTCGCTGATAACGAGTTGTTTGAGTAGATAGTCCGAAGATGCGGAATAAGAGGGAAGCTGATAAATTGATACCGCATAGTTGCAGTAAGAGCAAGAATAGCCCAGCCGTTACCATCTCCCAGCGACCGATTGCACTAGCCATACCCACAATTCCCGCAGGTGGAGCTAAGGAAGCAGCTACTAACATTCCTGTTGCGGCACCTGAGACTAAACTACTACGCTCAGATTGCATGAGATTGAGCGCACCTGCTGCACCAGCTGCTAGGGGTAGTAGTACTGCGACAGCAGAAAGCTGACTGCGTTCAATCATCAGGCTGGTAGCGATTTGCTGGCGCAGAATTAGACTTAGTAACCAGGAGATTGCAATCGTCACTGCTAATGCAGCAAAATAACGTAATAGACTCCGCCATAGCAGTTGGCGATCGCCTCTGGCGGTAGCGATCGCAGTATTCATTGCTGGGCCTGCAAATGGTGCAATCAGCATTGCTGCTACTAATAAATAAGTTGTATTGGTAAACAACCCAATCCAAACTACTACCCCAGCTAATGCTGCATAACCCAGAAAACCACGCCAAGAGCCAACACTTTGCAAACTAGAGAGAAAAACTTCAATCGGGCTACGTTCTTCTACATCTTTGACTTGCTGTGCTGCTTCTTCTGGCGGTGGTTTTAAAGCCAAAACTCCTGTAGGGAGTAGGGTAATATGTACTTTCGGTAAGTGTTGCAACTCATCTATAAACTGCCCAACCTTGTGATTAGAAAGGTGAACAATCACCAGGTCAATTGCTTCGTTGCTGTTTTTCGCCTCAATTTGTGACAGGTTTGTGCCATTATGAGATTCTGCCATATCGAGAACCTGTTTGCCGCAGCCATGTTGTACTTGGATAATAATCTGACGCATAGCACCCTTTTATTATTAACCATCTCGCATTGCGGACAACTGCGCTCTCTAACTAAGGGAGTATTTTGTTATCTCTGATATCTTCTAAATTTCAGGCAGTTCAGGTTTATAGATTGTCTTGCCTTCCTCAAATAAGAATACTACTCTCTGAAACTTTAAAAGTATCTCTATAAAAGATAAGCAAAATAAATTTTAAATACATTTATTTAAACAATTTTATGAGTTTCTAGTATTTAATGCAATTTTTTTGATAAAAATAAATTTTTTATTTTAGCTTTTATTTACTATTGATTAACTTAATTTATTTCTATTGATAGATGTCAAATATAAAAAAATAATACATCTTATAATTACAAAAAGTTGTCTCAAATTTACAATGTAAAATGCCACACGTCTTACTCGTGGATGATGAAGCGGCCTTGCGCGACAGTCTCACATATACATTACAAAAAGAAGGCTATACAGTGAGTACAGCCGTTGATGGGCATAATGCAATCAAACAGTTCCACAAGCAAGTACCAGATATAATTTTGCTCGACCTGATGTTACCGGAAGTGAGTGGTATGGAAGTCTGTTGGCGAATTCGAGCCTTTTCCAATGTACCCATTGTCATGCTCACAGCTAAAGATCAGGATGTAGATAAAATATGGGGCTTAGAAGCTGGAGCGGATGATTATGTGACTAAGCCCTTCAATACTCGTGAATTGCTAGCACGCATCAAAGCAGTGTTGCGTCGTCGTTCTGAGGAACAGCCTTCATGAGAGGCTTCTTACCCCGAATTAAATTAAATACAATTCATGCGAAGCTGTTTGGCACATACTTGATGCTGACAGCTTTTGGAACGTCACTGCTAGCAGGTTATATCCTGTGGTCGTTCGCTGATTATTTCATGCGAATGCGACAAGTAGATTTGGATAACTGGACAAGTGCATTAAGTGAAAGTGTTGCAGATGGACTAGAACAAAAAGATATTCCACAGGTAAAATTGCTGGTGCAACGGTACGGCGCACCGCAAAATTTGACGTTGCGTGTTTTTAATCAACAAGGTAATCTGATAGCTACTTCTGACCCAAAGTTAGACTCTCAAGTTAAAGACTGGTATCAAATTCCAGGAATGCGCGCAGCTCTAAAAAATCGTGTAGAACAAGGAATTGCTAAAGGAGTTTTATCTAACAAAGATCGCCTCTACATTGCTAGACCGATTGAACGCAACGGTCAATTTTTGGGTGTGTTGCGAATGTCAATTACCCTGGAGCAGTTTCAGCGACAGTTTGCAAGGGTGTTTTGGAGCGTTTTGGGTACGCTAGCAATCACAATTTTACTGTGTGCATTGATTAGCAGTCGCTTTGCTCGCAGTCTCTCTAAACCGATTGAGATTATGCAGAACTTTGCAATTCGCTTGGGTGGAGGTCATTTTGGCGATAAGCTGATCATCCAGGAGAACAATGAGTTGGATCAATTAGCCGCAGAACTCAACCGGATGAGTGAACGATTAGCTTCCCTAGATCAAGAGCGCCGGGTATTTTTAGCCAATGTTTCCCACGAACTGCGTACTCCCATCAGTAATGTTCAGGTAACAGTGGACGCACTCAAAGGCGGAGCCTATGAAGAACCAGAAATACGCGATCGCTTTTTTCAAACTATCGACAGCGAAATCAAACGTTTAGCAAGATTAATTCATGACCTTCTGGATTTAGGACGTTTAGAAGCGGGAGTTACGCAACTAGAACAACAAAGCGTTTCACTGCGAGGCTTAATTAACCGTGCTGTGAATGCAATGGAACCACGAATGCAAACCGCGAAAATTTCTCTACAAGTGAATGTGGAACATCTAATAATACAAGGCGATCCAGAGCGACTATTACAGGCGATTCTCAACTTGTTAGATAATGCGATTAAACATTCACCACCCAACTCTCAAGTATTTATTTCTGGATACAGCAAAGGAAAACAAGCAATTATTCAAATTCAAGACCAGGGGAAAGGAATCAAGGAAGGCGATTTACCCCGCATTTTTGAGCAATTTTATACTACAGACCCTTCACGTAAAAGTAGTGGTAATGGTTTGGGATTAGCTATCACTAAGAGGATTATTGAAGCTCATCAAGGTAGTATTACAGCTATTAGCACTCCTAATCAAGGTGCAACTTTCACTATTTGTTTGCCTTTAAAAGGTTAAATATGTCTGAATTAAACTAAATTCTTTTCACTAGGCATCAGACAAGTATAAAAGTTCTCTACCTTGCCATAATCTAACTTGACTATCCTGTCTGATAAATAGAAATATTGGTCATCGTGAGTGACTACTATTACAGTTTTGCCTTGATTTTTCAATTCAGGTAATATTTGGGTATAAAAAATATTTTTAAATATAGGATCTTGATCGGCAGCCCATTCATCAAATACATAGATAGGACGGTCTTCTAAATAAGCTGTTAACAAGGCTAGGCGTTTTCGCTGTCCTTGAGATAATAAAGTTGTTGAAAGTATGCCGTTGGTAATTTGAACTTTTTTATCTAGTTTTAATTTGACTAGATAATCTTTAATTTGCTCGTCAGGAATATTTTTACCTAAATTACAGAAATTATCGAATAGATAAAAATCAGAAAACACCGCTGAAAAATGTTGGCGGAACCATTCTTGATTTTCCGCAATCACTAATTTGCCATTGAAATAAATCTTTCCACTTTCAGGAATGTATAAACCAGCGATTAATTTGAGCAGCGTAGACTTTCCACTTCCATTACCACCAACAATGAAAACAATTTCACCACCAGAAACCGTCAAATCAATTGGGCCAAGAGTAAAAGCTGTATCTTCTGATTCTTGGTAATAAGTGTGAGTGATACCGACAAATTCTAAACTGTGACAAAAATTATCTGCCCGATCCCAAATCATTAAATTACCTTCGTGACAGCAATCAGACAATGATAGTTTGAGAACATCAATCTTGTTTAAAGCAACAGTTGCTTTGCTAAAAGTAGGAATAGCACTCATAATGTAGTCTAAAGGTGAAAGCAGATAGAGAATTGTCAGTGCATATCCAGATAAAATATGAGTGGGGATAGTTTGGAAAATAGGCAAAGCAAAAATTACCAATCCTACAACTACAAAAAATAAGCTATTTCCCCAACTAGCAGCAACTGCAAATATAGTCATGCCAACTACATTATTGCTTCTAGATAATTGTGCAGTTTCTCTCAGTTCTTGGTTTAAAAATATTTGTCGTCGTTCTTTGTGAAGCTTTAGTTCTTTAGTTCCCTCAGTTAGACTCTGAAAATGCTTAAATAATTTATCTTCTTGCTGACGAGCTAAGGTAAAAAATAAATTTGCTTTGCGTGCAACCTGTTGATAGCTAAGTATTCCTAGCAATAAAGAAAGCAGTACTAAAAAAAATATGGTTGAGGATAACCAAAATAAATATAAAAGACAACTGGCTACAATGGTTATATCAATACACAAAGTGGGAATAATATAAACTATGCGCGAAATTGCTAAAACATCATCTGTTAAGGTAGCTAATAGCCGATGTTTACCTAAAATTTCTAGATGATATAACGGTGCGGATAAAATTCTTTCACTCAATGTAAGACGCAATTCTACAATTGCTTTTTCTGCCAAATTTATTAACATATATTTAGATATTATATTACTTACAAATTTTATTAAGCCAAGACTGATAAAACTCCAAATTAATGTTGCTTGCTGTGATGAGCTATTAAAGCTTGTATTGATGGTTACTAGCAAGCCTGCTGTGCTAACCCCACTTAACAATCCAATGAAAGCAGCAAGAACCAGAATTTTCCCAGAAGCACGTAACAGCAAAGTTGTTAAGTTCATCTCAATTGTTTCGTTATGAATAGTATTGCTGTTTATATATAGAGATTATCCATTACAGTGTCGATACAGAAAAGTTAAGGATATGGATAAGAAAATGGCTTAACTTGCAAACTCAAATAATCCATAGAGCAATAAGGAACGAGATTTCAAGAGGTTTGCAAACATTTCAAATTCCCTAACTAATCTACATCGACTATTAAAGCCACAAATTTTATAAAGATAAGAGTTAAGTTTTGCAATCCAAGTCAATTTTATGAACGCTGAACTAGACGTTATCATTATTGGGGCTGGTTTTTGCGGTATTACTGTTGCTGCTAGTTTAAAAAAATTTGGAATTGATAACTTTGTGGTGATAGAGAAAGGTGCAACTGTCGCAACTATCTGGAAAAACGCCTATGAGCGATTAGCTACTCAAAATCCTTATTTTACTTTACCTTTTTTTGAGGGCAAGAAAAAATATTCTACATTTAAGACGAAAGAGGAAATGGTGGAGTATTTAGCAGAATATGCATATCATTTCCAAGTTGATTCACATATTCGTTTTGGTGAGGAAGTACAAAATATTACTAAAAATTATCATCAGAATCAAACAGATGAAACCTGGCAAATACAAACAACTAAAGACATTTTACACTGCAAGGTTCTTATTATTTGTACTGGACTAACTAATGAACCTGTAATACCAAAGTTTGTGGGGCAAGAAAATTTTTCAGGTAAGATTATTCATAGTAGCACCTATCAAAATGGCATTCCTTATCAAAATCAGCAGGTTTTAGTCATTGGTTCGGGAAATTCCGCAGCAGAAATAGCACTCGATTTATATGAACATAGTGCTGCGCGTGTAGATATGTTAATTCGCGGTAAACGTTGGGTATTTCCTCTTTATCCAAAACTGCGATCGCTACAATATTGGTTATGGCGCAGTAGGTCATACTTTAAACGTTTGTTTAAAAATAATACAATAGATTCTCGAATAAAAGCTATGGAAAAAGCCATAGATTTCTCACCTGAAGAATTGCAAGCAGATATCAAGGAAACTGATAAATTTATTCAGCGTTTTGCTTTAGATTTGACTGCATACTCTATCTATCCAGAAGATAAAGGGCCAATGGATATAGAAGTTAATCAGGGACGTGTGGCTTGGGTAGATAGAGGTACTGTTAAACAAATCAAAAAAGGAAATATTCGAGTCATCTCTAATAGTATTCAGCAACTCACAAAAACAGGCGTAATCTTTACTAATGGTGTAGCACAAGATTACGATGCAATTATTTTAGGTACTGGCTTTCGTCCTGGTATCAATAAAATTTTGAGACAGCCGCAATTATATCTTAATGAGAACGATAGATTATTACCAAAAACAGATGGTAAATGCCAATCTATTGTTGATCCTACACTTTACTTTGTAGGTTTTGAGAAAATTGTAGGCGCATCCGCAACTTATGGATATTACGGTTGGTGTACAGGTAAAAGAATTGCCTTGCAATTGCTGGAAAGACCATTTTTATCGCATCAAAAATTGCAGATTCGCCTTTAGTTAAGAGTGATGTTGTAAAAGTTAAGTATCTAGTTAAGTTAGCTTCTAAATTTAATTCCTTAACTTTTCTGTATCGACTTTTACCTTGGCAAATTCTATAAAGATAACATCACACCTGTAATCAAGGAGTTGAACTGATGAATCGTGTAATGAATTCTATGCACAATATGCGCCAGAACAGAATACTTACATTAGCCTTACCAATCAGCATTTTGTTATTGACACAAGCTTGTGCGCCACCTCCTTCTCGAATGATATCTACACAACCTAATGTAGATAATTCTGTGAACTATCCACTCAATCAAGCTGGTAATTAAATTTATCTAAGTTTTCCCGGCTGTAGTTATTCCAAATCATAGAACTTACACTTAAAAATTTTGTGTAAGTTCTTGATACCGAAACTGTTTGAATCCCCATTATCTGAACTAATAACTAGGAGAAAAAATATGCAACCTCAATGGGATAATTATTTACAAAAATACACCAGCAAAGCTTATCAGTACACAACTTTAGTAGAGCATACAGGGGTGTTGATATCCTTGGCAATGGATAGCGATCGCCGCATATATTACACTGTTCTTAACCAACAATATGACCCTAACCCAATTGATGCGCGAAATTGGTCATCTACACCCCAAGAATTGATTTTTCCCAACGAAATTACTCAAGTTGGTTTTGGGATTCTGCCTAACAAAGTTTTACCTACAGTTAGAAGTAATGGTCAACCTGCGATTAATCGTTCAGAAATCGATTTCTTTCGTTCTACCACCGCTAGACTCACAGCAAATGCACCATTTCAAGCCTTGAGTGATGGACAATATATTTACCTCTTCCGTCAGTCTATAGATGGTAATCATCCTGATAACGTCACTGTCATAAATTCAGATGGACAAACATCTATTCCTATTGTTGACAAAACTCTTTTAGTAGATAGATTTATCCTTTCTGGTACGCAACTCAAAACAGCTAGAGAAGTCCGCTATCGTCGCAGTCGTCATAAAATTATCAAAAATGGTGCTAAAGATACTCTCGGCGCTACAGATATGGATAATCGTCCATTTTATGAGCCAACTATGGAGTTAAGCTTTATTGGGAATTTGATTGATGGACGGTTTACGGTTTTGCAAGTCCCAACGGGTATTCCTGATATTAAACGTTGGCAGATATTTGCCCATAATCAACGGACTAACAGAATTGATGCGTACAATATCGAACGTTCTGCTGATGGATTTTTCAATACTCAAGGTACAGAAAGTCCAGATGCATTTGCGAAAATGGGTTATGCAGAAACAGCGTTAAAGCTGGATGCTGATACCTATATTGCAGGTAAAGCGCAAGTCATCAACAAGCAAGAGTTTAATATTTCTGCTTGGATTAAACCAGAAACTATTGGCGTAATCTATTCAGAAGGAACACCAGCAGCAGTTTTTCAAATTAGCTTGGTAGAAACTCAGTTAAATACTAATGGACAAATTCTTCCTGGGTACGGTTTACAGGTAAGCGCTAATTCCAAAACTGTCACTTCTGCGGCTAATGTGATCAAAATGGGGGAATGGAACCATATTAGTATTTCTCTGGCTCCAGCTCCCGATAATATGAATGCGCCAGCTAATTCTGGTGTGGTAAAAATTCAAGTTGGGGATGCAGTTGTTAATGGTGAAGGCGAAGACAATCAATATTTATTGTTTCCTACCACCTCTGCAACGACAACTTATATGGTTGTGGGGAGAAATGTTGCTTCGTTGTATGGTGGAACACAACCCGCTTTACCTATTGTCGCCACTGTTGATGAATTATCGATTTGGGAACGGGAACGTTCAGAACTGGAAGTTAGAGAGACTAAAAAGTTCCGTAAGGCGGGAAATGAACCTGGTTTAATTACCTATTGGCAATTTGATGAAGGTAACGGCACAACTGTTTACGATCGCACTGACACCCTCAACAATGGTATTGTCGAAGGGCAAGCCGAGTGGTTACAGTCTGACGCACCTATAGGCGATAATCCTGGTATTCAACGGACAAGTTTTGGATTTGGCGATCGCACTGTGGCAGGTAAAGGTATCTCTGCTATGTTGTATTATCAGCAAGAGGAACTACCTACGGGACATGATAGAACACCTGCACCCATCAAACAAAATGCCCGTGTGTTGGTGGCGGTAGCCACAGCAGATGAAAATGATACTCAGAAAAAAATAGCTGTCCTTGATTTTGCTGTCAGTAAACGGGGGCGTTTATCGCAAATTCCCGACAATATCAATCTACCGTTGATAGACACAAAGACAAAAGACCCCAGTACCTTTATCAATAAAATTATTGAGTTAGAACAAACCGAAATTCCCAATACCCAACGGGAAATTGACTCTCTCAATAGAGAAATTGCGATGCAACAAGCAGCAATTCAAACATTAATTATTGATAGGGCAAATAGCGCCAGACTGAGAGCAAATTTACAAAATAGTAAGGGTATTACAGGATATTCTCAAACTGGATTTCTCGGTGCTAGTCAGCGATTAGGCATTGGCGATCATCCCACATTAAATATTGCCATTAACTCGGTAAAGCCAGATACAGGGTTGTATGTCATCCTTTATGAACAACCAAACTTCCAAGGAACTTCTCGCGCCCAATATGAGGATAATAGTAGATTAGGCGGCACTTATTTTCTGAGTAATTACAGAAGTGCGAGGGTACTAACTACTGCGAGTTTTCAGCAACAAATTAACTTATATAACTCGCAAATTGACACCATCAACGCCCAAATCACCAACATTCAAACGGTAATTCTTCCCAACTTAAATAAGCAACTAGTAGCACAAACAGAACATCTGCAAAACCTCAGAGCTACACTAGCAGATTTACGCGCCCAATTGCAAGGAAAATTTGCTTTCCCCATGCGCTTAATTCATATTGACCCCAATGGTTTAAATGTAGTGGGTGGACTGCTAGATTTTGCTTGGACAAATGACGCACCGCAATTATTTGAAAGTGCTAACGGAATGCTGCGGTTGTATTTCCGGGGTGATGCAGACCAATTTTTTGCTGTAAGTTACAACACTAATGTTGCTCGTGCGAATATTTTACTTTCTAATAGCGTGCAACTACAAGAACGTTCCCCAGGGTTGGGACGCAGCGAAATTAAGGTGATTATGGCTAGTGATGCTAACCCTGAAACCACTACTGTCAAGATTAGCGATGAGTCAGATGCTAATACTTGCAATGTCACCCTAGAAAATAGCTTGCTGCAAATTACCGAAACTTGGCAACGAGTCCCCCGCAACCCGATGGGTTTTGCACGGGTGCTGAGTGGACAGGCGCGGGATGTGGTTTATCTCGGTCGATTGGGTGCAGCTGTCACAGGTACAGTTGATACAATTACTCTGGCGGAACCTGCAACTCAACGTTACGAACAAGGTGCAACCCTGGTAATTGGTACAGGTACTATTTCTTTAAGAAAGGCGATCGCACCTGGTGACAAAGAAGTTAGCATTAGTGAAATTACCTTTACAGATACTCTACCTGCTGGTACAACCATCAACTTGGTTGAATACGATTATGACAGTTACAGCAGCTTCAGCAACACAGGCGAGCTGATGAATGCTCCGTATAATCTCAAATTTGGTTCGGTTTTGGTAGAAGTGGCTGGAGTATCCAACGCAGGTAATATCGAAAATATTGCTACCCGTCCCCTAACTGGTTTATCTCAACCCAACGCTTGGATTTCCGACACTCCAGGAAATGCGCTGCAAATTCGCAGTGGAAATTTAAGCGGCGATGCTACCGAGTTATCAAATCAAGGCGACATTTCCTTAGAAGCTTGGATTCGTCCTGATAAGGAAATCTCTCGTAACATCACTTGGATAGTCTCACAAAATTCGCCCACATCTAAATACAGCTTGGGAGTTCAAGGACAGCCTGTAAATTCTGCTTTGCGATTTAATGGACAAAGTGACTATATCCAAGCCGCTAACTTGAATTTAGCGAATCAATCCTTCACCATTGAATTTTGGGCAAAACGAGACTCAGCCAACCTCAACGCTTTCTTCTCCGCAGTTCTCACCCAAGGTAGACCTACCAATAATAACCAACTACATTTCGGTTTCCGCCAAAATGGAGTCTTCACCTTCGCCTTCTTTAATAATGATTTGAATACACCAAATGGTGTAGCAAACGATACTAATTGGCATCACTGGGCTTGTACTTATGATGCCCAAAGCCGCAAACGGATCATTTACAAAGATGGGGAAGTAGTGGAGCAAGATATCGCTACCGCCGCTTACCAAGGTACAGGGGGATTACTAATTGGGGTGATTGAGAATCCCAACAAGCAGTTTTATTTCCAAGGTGCAATTGATGAAATCCGGGTTTGGGGGAAAGTACGTAGTAAACTAGAGATTAATGATACTAAAAATTGCCGTTTAGATGGCAATGAAGCAGGATTGCGGGCATACTATCACTTTGAAGATGGAACAGCAAGCGATCGCACTGGTAACTCTGCCAATGATGGGCAAATTTTCGGCAGTCTCCCCAGGGTAGAATCAGGACTCACCGCCTACAACGTTGTCGCCGGCGTGAGAAACCGCTACCTCAGCACCACCGAACCCATGTGGACAACTACCTGGGAACACATCGCCGCCACCTACGCCGAAGCTTATGCTTTAAGATTTAATGGTGTAGATAATTACCTTGACTGTGGCAATCAAGTGGGCTTGGGTGTAGACAACGAACTCACAATTGAACTAACTGTAACTCTGCCTAACAATAACCAAATGTTCTACCCCTTGTTGCAAAAAGGTAGAATTGGCAGAGACAACCCCGAACTGACTGCTTGGCTATACGTCAGACGAGATTCGGCGACAAACTACAGCCTGTGCTTTGGTTATGAAGATAATCAACAACCACGCCTCATCATTGCTTCTGTTAACGCACCTACCCCTGGTACACCGGTGAACATCGCCGTCACAGGCAGACAGAGTGATAATAGCTACACCGTTAATTTATACTGGAACGGGCAATTACGGAGAACCGAAACTATCTCAGGTAGCGGTAAACCAGTCACCAGTTTACAACCTCTAGAAGTAGGTAGGTGTAATGGTATACCCCAAGGCACAAGAATAGTTAATGGTTATCCCCGTTATTTGTTGGGAACTATTAGCAGCTTGCGGGTATGGAACCGTGCTTTAAGTATGAGCGAATTGCACCAAAATAATAGCGATCGCGATAAATTAGCAGGTGAATGGCGCATTAACGAAGGTTCCGGTAACACTACCGCCAATTTAATTGGTAACGATGAAGCCAGAATTATCGGTGCTACTTGGGTTGCCGATCCTGCACCCACAGCTACCAGGCTGGAATTATACATCAATGGTATCCCAGCCCAGGTCAACCCCATCAATCCTGTAGCCCTCCCAGAAAATCAGTTTACCTTGGGTCGAGATTTCCGGGGCGCAATTGATGAAGTCCGCATTTGGAAACAATTCCGCACCCAAGAACAAATTCTTGATAACCTGTTTGGACAACTCAAAGGCGATCGCGAAAATCTGCTAGCTTACTACGAATTTGCATCCGATCCGACAACCGCAGGTAGAGTCACTACCGTCAATGACAGCAGCTTGCGCGGTCATCACCTCAAAGCTAGCAACAATGCAGATATTCAACATATCTTCTCCCGCGCACCTTTATCTGATGACATTCCTTTAGTTAGGAATGCTCTGGGTAGCATAAGAAACAGATACAAAAGTAATATTACTAGCCGTCCTGCGATCGCGGAATACGCAGACATCCAAACCGCCAACAACGGCGAAATCACCGGAGTTCACAAACGCTGCTACGCTTTCATTCAAAATAATCATTGGTATCTGTTGACAGGTTACAAAGTCGGCAATTTAATTACCGAATGGATTAGTCAAGTCCAATTTGACCCCCAAATCAAAGGTTTCATCGAAGGTGCGCCTCCTGTTCCCTCGGAAAACTTAACAGCCGGGCCAATTGATGATTCTTCTAGCACCTATGTTGATACAACTTCTGTTGAATTTGTCGAAGCTGATAGTGTTTCTTATACCATTGCAGCCAGTAAAGATAGTAGTTTCACCTCCTCCTTTGAAGCATCCATAACTGGCGAAGTTAGTCAAAACATCGATGGTGTAGTTGCTCCTTTGGGTTTTGGATTTATTACCAGAGATGTGATTGCCGGTGGTGTGAAATTAGGTGCTTCAGTCAAATTAGACACCGAGTTGAAATGGTCAAGTAACCAACAACAAAGTAACATCACCAATGTCAGTAAAATGACCACCGTCGGCTTAGGTGGCGCGTGGGAAGATCCAAATATTGACCGACGGCTGAATAAAGCCATGCCTCGCCGTTACCAACCCTCTAACGTCGGTTTTGCCCTCGTGGAATCGGAAACTGCTGATATGTATGCCATCCGCTTGGCACACAACCGCGCCCTAGTCTCCTTCCGCATGGTTTCCAATCCCAATATTCCCAAGGATACCAATATCATTCCTTTCCCCATCAAACCGGATTACACCAAGCAAGGCACACTAGATGGTGCTGTGGGTTATGACCAAAACGGCAAGGTACTAGATCCAGATTATCCCGAAGCTAGCAACTACGGTGAGTACAGCTACTTCAAACCCAGCGAAGCTTACGCCCTGCGCCAACGCATTCAAGCCGAAGAAACCCGCCTACGTACCTACTACGAAGACTTCAGTACCACACCCCCCGGTGCCACTGGTGTCTTAGCTGGAGGACTCACAGGCGCGATCGCTGGAGCCTCAGTTGCCGGTGCAGCCGCCCCCTTTGTCGCAGCTGCGGGAATTGCTGCCGGTGGTTTAATCGATGCTTTAAGTTCCAACAACGGTTTACCAGAGCAATACAGTAAACGTAACTTAGTCAACAGCTACATTTGGACAGCCGATGGTGGACTGTTCGCTGAATCCACAGAAACCACAGATATACAGCAAGAATCTACCAGTGGGGCTTATAATTTCACAGGTAACGCCACCTTTAGCGCTGCCGCCACCGGAGAAGTAGTTGGTATCAGTTTAAACGTAGAAACTAAAGCATCCTTTGGTGGTAGTCTCAACCTGACTAAATCCAAAACCAAAGAAGCCAGCCAATCTTTTAGCATCGACCTGAGAAACGATACTCCCGGCGATTTACAGAGATTTAGAATCGATGAACGAGGTAACTTAGTGCGCGATGAAGCCGGTCGTCCCATCCGCGAATATGATGCCAATGGCAATCCTTTGGATACTCCCGGTAAAGTCAACGCCTATCGTTTCTTGAGCTTCTACCTCACTCCAGATACCCAAAATTACGACGCTTTCTTTAATGAAATTGTCGATCCCATCTGGTTAGAAGAGAATAATTCCCCCAATGCTCAAGCACTCCGCCAAGCCCGACAACCCCAAGGCGGCCCTGCTTGCTGGCGCATCTTCCACCGCGTCACCTTCGTCAGCCGCATTCTGCCAGAATTCCCCGACCCCACAGCCCCACCACTGGATAGAGCAATTCAAAATACTGACCTTAGCAGTAGTTACGAATTAATCAAGTTAATTGAGCCATTTGTCCGTAATGCTACGGCTAACGCTGGCGAATTCGATGCTGCTGTCAGGAATGCGATTCGGGTTTACTTGCCAGAGTTATCTGAGGGTTTGACTCAGGAGGTTGTGTTGACGTTGGCTAATTACTTCAATGTGGAGGGAGTGAATTAGTTAACACCCTCTAAATAATACGTAAAATGTAGGATGCGTGAGGAAAAAGCCTCACGCATTTTTATGCAAGGAATAAGATGCGATCGCGCTATTTCTTCACTTTTGCTAAAATGAAGCGCAAAGGCATAATGCCAAAGGAAGTAGCTGTATGGCAATTATTGTGACCCTGACTCCGGAATTAGAGGCACGATTACGTGACAAAGCCGCTCGGCAAGGTCAAGATATTAGTCTTGTGGCATCAGAATTACTGGCTAATGTTTTAGAGTGGGAAGCGCAAGATTCAGAGGAAGCTATCAAAGGTATTCAACAAGGATTAGATGACTTTGAGGCTGGTCGGTTTCGGTCTTTTCATGAGTTTGCTGACGAGCAGCGTCGTAAGTATAACTTACCCACTTCCCATATATTTCTCGGATAACATCAGCGGGCGATCGCAATGTCTTGACAATTATCAAAAACATGTATATACATATTTTATGAGCAACCAATTTGCTGAAGCTAATCTAGCGAAGGTAATGCAAGTACCTGCAACTTGCATGGGGATGCACGTCCGTCGTGCCTCACGCATTGTGACGCAAGTATATGATGCTGCTTTACGTCCTGTAGAGTTGGCTGTAAACCAATTTACACTATTGGTGGCTATTCACTTGGTGGAATCTACGCCGATTACCCGTTTGGCTGTTGAGTTATTTACGGATCAAACCACCTTAACCCGTAATCTCAAACTATTAGAAAAAAGAGGATTAGTTGCGATCGCACCTGGGGAGGATCGGCGGGTGAAGTTGGTGTCTCTAACAACTGAGGGGGAAGCTGTTCTAGCTGAAGCAATTCCTTTGTGGGAGCAAGCTCAAACAGAAGTAATGCAGCAATTTGGGGAAGAAAAATGGCAGACTTTGCTATCGCTGTTATCCGATATCACAACTGTTAGCTAGGCTAAAAATTTTTTCGCAAAAACATGTATATACATATATTTCTTGGAGGATGCAATGGCTAAAATTGATCGTCATCCCACCGTCAAGTGGTGGCGCGAACAGTCTGCAAATAAGGAACCACAAAGTCCAGTTACCTTGAATGCTGAGTCATTGCGATCGCTTTGTTTAGAGTTGGGGGCTGAGGATGTAGGATTTGTGGAGATTGAACGAAATGCGATCGCCAATCAACGTGCAGATATCCTAGCTGCATTTCCCGCCACCAAAACACTCATTAGCTTTGTCTGCCGCATGAATCGAGAAAATATTCGTACCCCTGTGCGTTCTGCGGCAAATATCGAATTTCATGCCAACTACGATCATGTGAATGAAGTTGCACGCACTATTGCCAAAGCATTGGAACAAACTGGAATCAGAGCCATGATTCCCGGCGCTAGCTTTCCTATGGAAATGGATCGATTTCCTGGTAAGGTGTGGGTAGTTTCTCATAAACCCGTCGCCGTCGCAGCTGGTTTAGGGCACATGGGAATTCATCGCTTGGTAATTCATCCCCAGTTTGGCAGTTTCATCTCCTTGGGAACAATTCTGATTGATGCCCAAGTGACGGCATATGGCCAGCCCATCGATTACAATCCCTGTGTAGAGTGCAAATTATGCGTCGCAGCTTGCCCAGTGGGTGCGATTGGTGCAGATGGACACTTCAATTTTTCTGCCTGTTATACCCATAACTACCGCGAGTTCATGAGTGGGTTTACAGATTGGGCAGAAACCATCGCTGAAAGTAAGAATGCTCGCGATTATCGGCGAAAAGTCAGCGATTCCGAATCAGCTTCTATGTGGCAGAGTTTGTCTTTCAAAGCCAACTATAAAGCCGCCTATTGTATGGCTGCTTGTCCAGCTGGTGAAGATGTGATTGCTCCATTTTTGCGCGATCGCAAAGGATTTGTCCAAGAGATTGTTAAACCATTGCAAGACAAATCCGAAACAATTTATGTAGTACCAGGCTCAGATGCAGAGATGTATGTTGCCAAACGCTTTCCCCACAAAAAAGTTAAACGAGTCAGCAGTGGTATTCGTTCTCAATCGATTCAAGGTTTTCTTTTTGGATTACCATTATTATTTCAACGCCATCAATCGGAGGGGTTGAATGCTGTTTACCACTTCACATTCACTGGTTCCGAGTCCCGCAAAGCAACGGTAACAATTCAAAATAAAACACTACAAATTAAAGATGGGCACATTGGGAAAGCAAATCTTTCTGTCATTGCAGACAGCGAAACTTGGTTAGGTTTTCTTGCCAAGGAACAAAACCTGATTTGGGCATTGTTGCGGCGCAAAATACAGATCAGTGGTTCGCCTAAACTACTTCAAGCATTTGGTAAGTGTTTCCCAAGCTAAAGCGACAAATTTAGCAACAGAATACGATAGATAGGAGCGCATAGTAACTGCTATTAAGAATATAAGTATGGTTTAAATCCCCAACCAAAAATGCCTTGAATTTTACATTTTTAATTACGTATAGCGTTTGGTCGTAAAGCTTCTTCAAAATACTTTCGATATAGTTCACAACTGGATATAACCTGATTTCCTTGCAACTTGACTAACCCCATGCTGTGCAACTTAAATGCTAAAATCTGTTCCAACTCTACAGGATTTGATGAATGAATTACTTCCTCATAGGCTGCTGCTAATTGCGGATGTTCTTGTAAGCTTCTTAAATGGCGATGCAAGTGATCGCTATAAATACCTGCATCTGTCGCTGCGGTTTGAATTAACTGCTTGAAAGTCAAATCTTGCTGCGCTAGATGATATAAAGCCTGTTGTATTAAATAGGGATGTCCGCCAACAAGCTGCATCAATTCTGATAATTCAGCTTCAGATAAATTAATTCTATAAAGTTGGGCTAAATTAAATACTTGTTGGTCAGTAAATGTTTGCAACTCAATTGCTAAACCCACATTAAATGGTGACTTATTAATATCTAGAGGAATATATACTTCTGTGGAATGAACAATAACCAAACGGAAATTTTGCCACAAAGGATTACCGCTATCTCCATAAGCTGCTTCTTCATACCAGGAACGTAATAATGTAAAGAAATCATCGGCAATCTCTGGGTGTAAAAATACTTCCTCAACTTGATCCAAAGCTAATACTAAAACCCCATTAATATCTGGAAGTAAACAATCTTCAAAATAAGCTGTGCAGTTGCTTTTACTACCAAAAGTTTCACTCCAATAATCCTCAACTTTATGGGGTAACTGAAGTTTGCGAGTAATCGCAGCACAAAACCAACGCAAGAATTTATCTAAGTCATTAAAAATACAACGTTCTGCTCGCTGCAAGCTTAAAGCTACAGTACGTACTTCCGTAGGATTTTGTTGTTTAGCATGAGCTAAAATTCTTACCATTAAAGATGTCTTACCCATTTGACTAGGTGCTTTAATGCGAATTAATGCCCCCGACCTAGTAATTTCTTCATAACAGCGAGATTCTACCGGAGGACGTTCTACATACAAAGTAGAATCTAATGGTATCAGTCCAACAGGTGACTCTATTTCTGGAGATTGAGAATTTAATACTGAAGATTGCAGACTAGGAAATGAAGAAAATTCTTCAACTTTGAATTTTTCAGATGTTCTTTGTGCGAGAACAGCCATCAAATTTGTTTTACTGACTTTTTCGCCTAAGCTAGATGAAAGTATCTGCCATAATTTTGGCCCCACATCATGCTTGATATATTCTGGAGCATAGTCACATTCTGCGGCTATTTGGTCATACTTTTGACCTTGTAAACTTCCTCGCAATACAGCTACTTCAATATTTTTTAAATGTCTATTATGTTTGGCAAATACAGATTCATCTGCTACTTTTAAAGCAGTTTCAAATGTTATTGCTTGTTCTTGAACATGTTCAATCATTGTCTTATGTTAATTAAATATTTTTATTATTTTCAAATTTAGGCTTAATTTTTTAACTTATTTTCTCTGTTAAATGTTGCAATATTTGAGTAAAGGAATGGTCAGGGTATTGCAAACAGAATAATCCACTACTGCCGAGTTGTGCCATGTCTTCTGAAAGCGGAAATATACCTGCAACTGGAACATTATAAGTTTTCTCTATTTTTTCCTGGAGTGAATAAAAGTCCATGCGGCTGGGAGTTTTATTAACGATTATCATCATATTGCTAACTTGCAATTGACGAGAGATATTAAGAGTAACTGCTGTGCCTTGAAAATCTTGGCGGTCTGGACGAAGAATCACAATTAACAAATCAGAAATAGCTATAGATAGTAAAGTTTCTCGGCTTAATCCTGGGTGGGTATCAATAAATAAGTAGTCTAACTCTAACTCTTGAATTAATCTTTTAAATCCACTATTAAGTAAACTAACGTTGTATCCTTCGCTGATAATTTTGGCAATCTCATCAGCATTGATACTAGAAGGTATCAGGAAAATCTTACCTGGAGAAATTGCTATACAAGAACTAACATTATAGGCAGTATCAGCAATGGAACTACGATTCCATAAATAGTCATTCAAAGTCTTACATGCAATTGTTTCATCAATACCAAATAGAGCATGAATACCAGGAGATTGCAGGTCAGTATCTACAATAGCAACTCGTTTGTCTTGCAGTGCCATTGTGACTGCTAAATTTGCCGTTATGTTAGATTTACCAGTTCCACCCCGGAATGAGTGAATTGCAATAATTTTAGACATAGCATAATTAATTCGTAATTCGTAATTCGTAATTAATGTATTTTGGTATGGCGAAGAAATTCAATTTCTATTTGCAGTTTTTGAAAGTAATCAGTTTGAGTAATTTCTGCTACTTGATGCGCGAGTTTGTTTAAATCAATCTCTATTTGCATCTCTTGAACTTGGCTTTTTCTCGCCTCTTCCTGCTGTTTTAATAGATTTTCTAATTCGGCTTTCTGCTGCTTGACAATTGCCAATTCCTGTTGCAAAGCCGCAACTTCCGCTTTTAAACTCTCTTGAGTATGTTGCGAGTCATACTTAGCCTTGTGTTTTACCTTATCCTTCCTCAACTGATTCCGGGTGAGTTTTGCAGGAAAAGGCATGAGAATATTGTTCGTCGCTGCATTCTTAAACGCAGTGAAGCTAATAATTTTGCTGGGGACTGCTTCGATACCGATATCAAGAGAATTTTGCGGCATAGTTATTAACCTCTGTGTTGGTAGTGTGCGGATCTTTATCTTTCTAGGATTACGCGATCGCACCACCCAATGAAAGATCAGTTTTTAGCGCAGCAGCCCTTGAAAAACTGACCTTGACAAAAAATTCCTTTTATGGTTATAAAAAGAATGCGGTGGTAGACGTTAGAAGTATACAGCGCGATATTGCAATTCACTCTCAGAAAAGTTAAGTCCTAGTAGGTAGGATATCTCGAATTTTTATCTTGGATTCACAGGAGAATATTCGCCAAACCGCCAACATAGAGAGGTAGCATTTTTACTTTCCAATACCTGTTCAATATCAAACTCTACTAAACGTTGTGCCCCTGCAAACTCAGTTAATCTTTCTGCGTCCCAAATTATCTTTGCTTTCCCAGTTAATTGCAATGTGTGACCTTGGGCAAAATCAATAAATAATAAACCAGCATTCGGATTTACACTTAAGTTACCGAATGTCTGAAACATATTATTACCAGAGTAATCGGGAAATATCAGCTGATGACTATTCACAACTTGCACAAACCCCGGAAACCCTCCCCGGTGGGAAGCATCAGCCCCGCTTTCTGGATGATAACTGGCGATAAAAAAAGTATCGGCTTGGGTTATCCAAAGTTGATTTGTCTCATTTAAAGTATCTGTAACAAAAGTTTCGGGTGCTTCTATTGAATCAGTCACAGCCTTTTGTATGTGACGTACCTGGATATATTTAGGACAATTAAAAAATACCTGTTGAATTTCTACTTTGATATTCTCTTGATATACCTCCGCTTTGCCATTTAAACGTAAACGCCTGCGGTTTATTAAATCAATTACTAATAGCCCAATATCATCGTTACTTTGCAGGTTTGGGTGTAAGGGATCAGTTGCTATAGGAATAGCATTAATCTGTATAGTTTGCGTATTTAAGGCTGTTATAAAACCAGGTTGTCCTGTTAATAAAGATGCCCAAACTCTAGCGTTTGTATCTACTGTACTAGCAACTGCTAATTGTTGCTGACGCAGAAATTCCTCCGCAGATGGCTTGATGCTGCTACTGATGACATGACATAGACGTTGTGCCTCTTCTCGCACCCCAGCCTGGGTTTGGACTATAATTTCTCCAGAATGAAAACTCATGGGTGATTAGTGATTGACGAAATATCTTTCTTGCTCTGATTTCCCCAACTATTTACCTGTTTTCTCAAGATGTGTATAAATTCTCTATATTTATTAATTATTTGTGATGTAACGGGAATTTTCCTAGATCAGTTTTGGATTCAATAGCATCAGGATAACTGATCTTGGCGATCGCAAAATTTTATGTTATTGCAAGAAGTGTTGTAGTTCTGCAAATATATCTATGAAGAGGTATTGCAGGACGCACTTAAAATTGTGGCTACTCTCAAAGCTTCTCAACAGGGACTCGCAAGAATTAAACAAGCTAGAAGTGAAAAGAGTTGGTCTGTTGACGATTTTCGATGGATAGAGTTAGCTAGTGAAGTTTTAGGTGTCTGTTGGCAAGAAAAAGGCGTTCTCGCTGTTGGGATATCAGAAGGAACCTGGAAACGTTTCTTAGCTGGAAAGCAGGCGATTAATCCTGAGGCGTTTAAAGCCTATTGTCAGGTGCTTGGGCTGAATTGGGAAGAGGTGGTTGAGAAGAAGGCAGGAGGCAGGAGTCAGGAGGCAGAAGGGGATAAAGGACACAAGGGAGAAAATTCTTCACTTTATCAGCATTCAGAACTCAAGAGTGATTGGGGTGAAGCACCGGATGTATCAATTTTTTACGGTCGAAGTGAAGAACTGGAAACTGTTAAGCGATGGGTTATACAAGAAAATTGTCGCTTGGTGACGCTGCTGGGAATGGGTGGGATTGGGAAAACGACGCTTTCTGTGAAGCTGGCGCAGGAAATTATTGCTAGCAGAGATGAGAAGGGTACAGAGGGACAAGAAAGAATTTCATCTTCCTCATCTTCCTCATCTCCCTCATCTTCCTCATCTCCCTCATCTCCCTTATCTACCCAGTCGCCTCAGTACATAATTTGGCGTAGCCTCCGTAACGCGCCACCAGTGGAAGATATTTTGGCTCAATTGATTCAATTTTTTTCTGAACAGCAACAAACAAATTTACCAAGTGAGTTAAGCGCTAGAATTTCGCTGTTACTCAAATATTTACGTTCGTCGCGCTGTCTGATGATTCTGGATAATGCTGAATCAATTTTACAAGCAGGCGATCGCACTGGTCGTTATCGTCCTGGATGTGAAGGTTACAGTCAACTTCTGCAATATGTGGCAGAAACTTCTCACCAAAGTTGCTTAATTCTCACTTCACGGGAAAAACCCCAAGGACTCGCCAAGTATGAAGGTGATAGTTTACCTGTGCGTTCTCTGCAACTTACAGGTTTACAAGAAACCGAAGGGCGGGAATTATTTAATGTTAAAGGTAAATTTACTGCTTCCCCAGACCAATGGCAAGTTTTAATTTCCCGCTATGGCGGTAATCCTTTAGCGCTGAAAATTGTCGCCTCTTCTATCCGAGACTTTTTTGACGGTGCTGTTTCCCAATTTTTGGCAATTTCTCAGCAAGGTACATTTATTTTTGATGATATTCGCGATTTGCTTGACCAACAATTCCATCGTCTCACAGCTTTGGAACGAGAGATTATGTACTGGTTAGCCATCAACCGCGAACCTATCTCTTTAGCAGAGTTACAAGCAGATTTTCTAGCTTATATCCCACCCCGTGAATTACTAGAGTCGCTTTCGTCACTGCAAAGGCGTTCTGTAATTGAAAAAAGCGCTGGTGGCTTTACTCAGCAACCTGTAGTCATGGAGTATGTCAGCAATCAGTTAATTGAGCAAGTGTGTAAGGAAATAGGAGACTGGGAAAAGGAAAAAGGGAAAAGGGGAGAATTACATCCCTTCCCCCTTCACCTTTCCCCCTTTCCCATGTTTTGTAGTCATGCACTAATCAAGGCGCAAGCTAAAGATTATGTGCGGGAGACGCAAATTAATTTAATTCTTCAGCCTCTAATTGATAAATTAATTACAGAATTTGGCAGTCGAGAAAACATAGCTAATTATTTGCAGCAAATTCTCGCGCAGCTGCGTGGTAAATCACCCCAAGAAACTGGCTATGCTGGCGGAAATGCTCTAAATTTGCTACATCAAGCCCAAATTGACCTCACTGGCTATGATTTTTCCGGTTTAACTGTTTGGCAAGCTTATCTTCAGGGCGTAAATTTGCACGATGTTAATTTTGCTGACTCAGATTTATCACGCTGTGTTTTTACTGAAACATTAGGTAATATTTTATCGGCTGCTTTTAGTCCAGATGGTCAACTTTTAGCCACCTGCGATACCGATTGTCATGTTCGTGTATGGGAGGTGAAAACAGGTAAATTATTGCAGATTTGTCAAGGACACAATAATTGGGTACGCTTTGTAGTTTTTAGCCCGGATGGAGAAATCTTAGCGAGTTGCGGTGCTGACCAGAATATTAAACTCTGGAATGTCCGGGATGGGGTTTGTATAAAAACGTTAACAGGGCATGAGCATGAAGTATTTTCTGTAGCATTTCATCCGATCCCCCCTTCTTCGCCCCCCTTATTAAGGGGGGTTGGGGGGATCTTAGCCAGTGCAAGTGGCGATCGCACTGTTAAAATTTGGAATATCCACGATGGTACTTGCTTGCAAACACTGACAGGACATACAGATTGGGTACGTTGCGTTGCTTTCAGTCCTGATGGTGAAACTTTAGTTAGTAGCGGTGCTGATAGCACAATTAAACTGTGGGATGTGCGACAGGGTAAATGCTTAAAAACTTTGCAAGCACATACAGGGTGGGTGCGTTCGGTGGCTTTTAGTGCACATGGACAAACCCTAGCTAGTGCCAGTGGCGATCGCACAATTAAAATTTGGAATTATCATACAGGTGAGTGTCTGAAAACCTATACAGGACACAATAACAGCGTCTACTCCATTGCCTATAGTCCTGATAGTAAAATTTTAGTCAGTGGAAGTGGCGATCGCACTGTCAAAATTTGGGATTGTCAAACCCATACTTGCATCAAAACGCTACATGGACATACCAATGAAGTTTGTTCTGTCGCTTTTAGCCCAGATGGTCACACACTCGTATGTGTCAGTTTAGACCAAAGCGTTAGGCTGTGGGATTGTTTTACTGGTCAATGCTTAAAGACTTGGTACGGTAATACAGATTGGGCATTACCTGTAGCTTTTAGTCCCATTTCTTCGCCCCCCTTATTAAGCTATCCATTATAAACATCTTTCTTAATAATAAGATTGACAAAAAAGAGTAGTTATGTAGGGGAGCATGGAGGCAAAAAAATCACAAGTGACAGGAGAAAAT
>NZ_JACJPX010000076.1 GCF_014696315.1 Calothrix membranacea FACHB-236 | reverse complement strand
TTAGGCATCACCGTGGTCGGGTAGCAATATAGTCCTGCTACCCGACCACGGTGATGCCTAGCTTCCCATTGTGACTGAGTAACTGGGTATCTGCCCATTAAAAAGGATTTTACGCTTACAGAATGCTGTGGGCTTTCATCATCAAATGTTCCAACTTCAGTCTGGAGAGATCCAACCAGACAAGTACCAGCAGGTATAATTACCATATCTAACGTAGTTCCATCTTTAAGATGCTCAGTAAAAAATTGAGTGTACTTTTCACAGCGATCTATTTCGTGACCACTAGCGTTTACTGTAACGACATTAAAATTATATACATAGCCTGCTGAATCCGATACATGAATAGCACTAATTGTCAAAGTCTCAAGATTAGCATCTGCTCCTATTTCTGATGCTTGATCACCAATAACAGAAGTATCTGATAATTTTGCATTTAAAGTTTTTTTTTCAAAACTGGTATTGACCCTTGTGCAAGGTTTTCCATTTCAATGGCAACCATACCTTCATCGAAAGCTCTTTGAAATAAATATTGAACACCTGAGTTTTTATAACCCAGTCCATCATAAAAACCTTGAGCAAATGCAATCGCTGCTTTATCTTCAATGGGTTGATTCATGCCAATTGCATAATTAATATATTGGCTAATTGCTATAGCAATTCTTTCTGAATAACAGGCATTAAGTAGCACACAGTTTACATAATCAGCGTGCAACTTAAATAGTGCTGCGAGTCCTTCTGGGGGAACAGGTTTATTATTCCCCCCATCATCCTCTAATAGCAAACTGCCATTTTCCAAACCATGTCCACAAAAATGAACAATTTGAGGCTGTTCTTCTGCAATAGCACGACGGATATCTGGAGGACGTACAGCAGTTCTAATGCGAATTTCAAACAAATCCCGATTTGTAGCTCGTCGTATAGCTTCTTCGATTTCTCGAATCTCTTTATCCAAACGCAGCCCGTGAGGAATTGCTGCCAGAATCAGGATTTTTTGCTGTATACTTGCAGGCTCAGGGATTAAACGTATTTGATTCTGATTTTCAGAAATAGCATACTGACCGCTTAGTAAGACATTCAACTTTGCATCCATCTGTTGCAATTGTCCTTCGACATTCTGCATCTGAGCATCTGGAGTAGCTGCAAATTCTTGCTTGAGTTCGGCATATTCTTGTTTGTATTTAGCAAGTGATTCTCGTTGCCTTTCAATATCCCTGCGATACCCACCCATTACACGAGGGTTTGTTTCATAACGCAGTACTTCCTCAAAGTCTTTGAGCAATTTTTGGTCTGAGGCAATGTGGTCTTCTAAATCTTTCAACCTCTGGTGAAAGCTTTGAGATAACACAAACTTGGCTCCTTATTTTCTAAATTTTTGATAGTATGACCATTCAAGAAAAATTTTTCTTCACTTATATGAATTTTCATCAATAAATACTGCTAAACTTGTCAAAATCATTTATTCAAATTCATCCTAATCTTTAAACATCCTCCCAGGATAGTTAAATGGCATAGCTGAATTAGGATCATAACGAGACGATGGAGGCTCTTCAATAATCGAGTTATTTGCTGGAGTAACTCTTGTAATTGTTACATATGTAATTTTAAAATCTTTAGCGTTATTAAGTTTAATTAAAGCATCAGCATATACGGAGGTATTGTTAAATTCAGAGTTATCCTGTGATTCGAGTCTACCCCAATCAAAATCAAGCGTTCCAAAATAATAATTATACAACTTACTATTACAAGCATGAGGCAAATCAAAATAACCAACTAAATATGCTTGGGATTGATTACCTCTCAAAATTCCCTTCAAGGCTGGTTCTTCACTTAACTTTGGATTTTCATCGCTAAGATGACCACAATTTATTGTTCCAAAACTTAATTCTCCTAAATTGAATTTTGTTTCTACAGCATCAATAGTATAAATATTAAATGATTCGTTATAATTTTTAATTTCAAAACTAACGTAAACGACTTCTTCATCTTGTAAGCCTACAATAATATTCATATTTTCAAGATTATAGAAAAACTCAGTAAATTGTTCCTCTTTTTTAAAAAAATTACCTTTTTCAGAATCATAATCTTTAATTTCAAAACTCAATGTTTGTTTTATATGAGGTTCACCTAAATATTGTTTAATAAACTCTATACTTTTTCCCGGTTCAACTTTTTTTATAACATCTGAAGGTGCTTTAAGGGTTTCTGCAATATTTTTAGATTTCTCATTAAATGTTATATTACTCTTGTCAGAGATAACAACTTGATTGTTATTGTTTTTATCACCCTTAATACCAGTTTTATTACTTTGTTGACATCCAAATAAAATAAAAAAAGCTAAAATTAAATTGATAATTTTTATGCTTTTAATTTCGATTGGTGACATTAATTTTGATGTTATTATGATCATTGTTATCTCCATTTATTCCTATAATTTCTTGTTTTGCAAATAATGCTAAAGCCAGAATAAAAAAAATAACAGCAAAGTAAAGCAAGATTTTCCATGTTTGAAGAAATACTGATTTATTTAGTGAAGAATTGCGATGTCCCATTAATTGTTCTTTATTAAGTCCAATTAATGATTGATGATTTAATTTAGGAGTGACTGTATAGATTCCCTTGTTTAAAATTGACTCTTGCTGTATGTCTGACGCGCGGTTTTTAATCCTTTCCTTTATTTCATCAATTTCAAGATGTAGTTCACCTTGACGACGTGGATTATTTTCATAACGCAGCTTATCTTCCAGTTTCTTCAATAGCTCTAAATCTTTCTGCTGTTGTTCTTGGAGATGCTCAAGCCAACCCATAGCTTACTTCCTCTTCAGCCCTCGCAAAGCGCAAGTTGCATGGAATTTTTTCTTGGTTTTTATAGTAGCACGATAGGTAATTCCAAAAGCACCTGTGCCAATTTATTCTAGATTATCATATTCAAACTCCAACCGTTTCTCGATTTTTGTACGTAGATTGTTACTCTTTTTAACACTTTACTTTTGAATAATACTTTGCAAGTTTTCGTTTCCAGGTTTGTGGTTATATGCAGCGCAAATTAAATTTTCAACCCATCCCTGAGAATTAGCTGTTTGTATTAATTTAAAGATAATATCTTGTAAACTCCCTTCACCAGCAATCGCTCTTATATTTTTATCTAATTCAAATGACAACATCTGCTCTAATGATGCTGTGTTAGGAAAAGCATCAATCAAAGCCGATTGTAGTTCTTTCTGTTCTTGACCGGGTAGTTGCATATGTTTAACATAAACTTATTACATATAGGGAATAGAGCGTCTTTAGAATATAAAATTAATTTTTTGTTGTAGGTTATACCTGTCTCATCTTTTTTTCAAAACTGGTATTGACCCTTGTGAAAGGTTTTCCATCTGAATGGCGACCATACCTTCATCAAATGCTCTTTGGAATAAATCTTGATTACCTGATTTTTTATACCCCAGTCCATCATAAAAGCCTTGAGCAAATGCAATCGCGGCTTTGTCTTCAATCGGTTGGTTCATACCAATTGCATAATTAATAGATCGACTTTAATCTGCTGTTCGTATTGAAACTTACGTGATGGGTCAGTTTCAATAACCAAAGCATTTCGCAGTCTTGCTATTTTTTCACTTTGGAGTTCATAAGATTGTTCAAAGGATTTTTTTTCTTGCTCCAATCTACGTCGTTGCTCATCTGATAACATATTAAGCACTTATAAAAATAGAGTTTTAATGAACTGGTATTACCTATAACTAAAGCTGTGCCATTGGAATTGGCAGTAGCTGTCTACTCATCTTTTCAAGTCAACAGACTTGGGAGCTTCGTTAGCTGTTAACCATTGCTCAATGAGTTCTGCCACAATTTGGCTCATCTTCAGCCTCCGCAAGGCGCAAGCAGCATGAAACCTTTTTTTGAGGTCGTCTGCAATACTAATGTGCATCATTAGGGCTGTTTTTGTATCATTTTAACGATTTTATAGCTAGTTACGCTAAAAAAAGACTACAAATGCACAAAAGATATTTACGTATTTTCTTGTTTGATAAAAAATCGAAATTACTTCATAAAATTGATAAATATCACTCTTTTAGTGGATGCAAAAAAAATATTTTATGGTTACTGGCTCTTAGCTACGACAGCACAATGAGCTTGCATCGTTGAGGCTATCTCTAACCTATTCTGATACACTTCAATAAACTGGAAACTAAAATCGAGTCGGTTGACCAAAAGTTAACGTATCTTCTAGGAACAAAAGCCAGTGTCAACTTCTGACAAGCAATGCCGCATTATTGCCCTGTTTAATCAGGCGGGTGGTGTCGCCAAATCGACACTGACCCAAAACCTGGGATACCACCTAGCGAAACGAGAACACCGCGTTCTCCTCATCGACATTGACCCCCAAGCGTCCTTGACCAAATTCATGGGGTTAGTACCATCTCAGTTACAAAAAACTGTTGCTGATGCCATTATCAACGAGCAGCCCTTACCGATTCATGAGGGCATTCACGGTATGGACTTGGTTCCAGCAAGCAGAGTCCTGAGTGGAGCAGAAATGCAGTTAGTCAGTGCTGCCATGCGCGACTTGCGCCTCAAGGAAGCCATTGAACCTGTTCTAGATGAATACGACTTCATCCTGATAGATTGTCCCCCCAGTTTAGGATTGCTTTCTTATATCTCCTTAGTTGCAGCCACACACGTCCTTGTCCCCGTGGAAACTCATCTCAAAGCCTTTGAGGGAACTGACGAACTCTTACAAACTATTACCCACGTAAAAAATAAAGCCAACCGCAAAATTCAAATAGCAGGGTTTGTTCCCACTCGGTATGCTCACCAAAACTCAGCCGATAAACGCGCATTAGCAGCTATACAAGAACAACTTTCTGCTTGGGGTCGGATTTTCCCAGCCATTCCCAGAGCTACCGCTTTTGTCGATGCCACAGAAGAACGTGCGCCCCTAGCAGTATTTGACCCTAAACATTCTGTAGTCGCTATCCTTGAAGAAATCGCTTTGGCTTTGGAGGCTTTATGATCCGACGTAAGCAAACTGACAAACCTTTTGGGGGTCAAATTACAACTCCACCCCCTGCGCCTTGGTTATCCTCACCAGATGGAGAAAAGCTAACCGCTACTGAAACTACTATCAAACTTGAAGATATAGTTCTGCCTCAACACCAACCCAGACGATACTTTGACCCACAAGCATTAAAAAAATTAGTCTCGTCAGTCAAACAGCATGGCATTCTCCAACCTCTGCTGGTGCGTCCAGTGGCAGAGGGGAAATACGAATTAGTAGCAGGAGAACGACGCTTAAGGGCAGGGCAGGAAGCAAAACTTGAAGTTGCACCTGTGGTTGTGCGTGAGCTATCTGATGACCAAGCATTTCAGTTGGCTTTGATTGAAAACCTACAACGAGAAGACCTTAACCCTGTTGAAGAAACTGAAGGGATTTTGCATTTGTTGGCAATCCGCCTGCATTGCGATGTAGAAGCTGTCAAATCCTTACTGTACCGAATGAAGAACGCTCACAGCAAAGGAGAACAGCAGCCACCAGAGTCATTAGATGAATCTAGGAGAAACGTTTCTCCTAAAAAAGAAGAAACGGAATCTCTTGATAAAATTTCTGATAATTTAGATGAGCAGACAGAATCTAGGAGAAACGTTTCTCCTAACCTAGAGGATGAGCAATCAAAGACGGTACAACAGGTATTTGAGAGCCTGGGGCTGATGAATTGGCTATCGTTCACCACCAAGCGTTTACCATTGCTCAATCTGCCCGAAGAAATTTTAATGGCACTGCGAGAAGGCAAACTGGAATATACCAAAGCCCAAGCTCTGGCACGGGTAAAAGATGAGGAACTACGAAAACAACTCTTGTCAGAGACGATAGCTAACAATTGGTCTTTAAGCCAAATCAAAGAACAAATCATCACCAGCACTGCTGCTGAACCACCAACTTCTAAAACACCTAATCAAATACCAGAACGGCTCAAAGATATCACCCAGCGCATTAAAAAGCGTCAGCTTTGGAAAGAACCTCGCAAGGAAAAACAGCTAGTAAACCTTCTAAACAAGCTAGAAGCATTACTAGGCGATGAGTGAATTGACACAAGTTGCTTATTTTTCAAGGGTAAAAAACAGAGATGGCAGAAAAATTACAGACTCGAGAATTACTCAAGGCTTGGTTAGATTACATAAAAGTCGAAAATTTGAGTAATGGGCTAGCCAAGACTCACCAAAAATAAAATGACGTGAGTTCGACGGGTTGAAAAAGGTACAAAAAAAAGCTGAGACTGGAACTAGAACAAAAAATTAAGGGTGTCTCAGCTATGTCCACAATTGTATCTCGCCTAGATGTAACCCAAATTTTCTGCGATGTAGACGATTTTTGCTCAACGTGAGAGCAGTGGCATCCGTGAGAGTTTAAGGTAATTGCACCACAAGCAAGCTTTTGAAAAAATCAGCTTTAGTGCCAGATTTTCACCCAAAGTAAACCAAAAAAGGCAGTCTGTACAGAAACCGGAAGTTTACCCTTTTTGGCTTAGTTTTAATTATTGATGATCCGGCGTTTGGGTCGAATCGTTGTAATATCCTGATATCAATCTTGCAGTGATTCATGACTTAAAACTGACTTATTACTGAGTTACCGTTTCGTAGACGGAACTAGTTCTATAATTTGACCATCTTGCTGAGAAAAATCCAGTTATGTCGCGCTCAGTAAAAGTTGATAAGAAGTTGATTTACAAAATTAAAGCAGCCGTACAACGTCAGGGTTATCCACGACAAAAAGATTTGGCTGAAGAATTAGGTCTTTCTCTTGCCACCGTAAGTAACTTTCTGAACGGTAAACCTGTAGACTGTCTAAATTTTCAAGAAATTTGTGACAAGTTAGATTTGGATTGGAAAGCAATCGCAGCCTCTGACCATAACGGTAGTAAAAATGCGATGGTAACAGAACATGAGCAAGTTCAAGAGGTAAGTGTTGAGGTATTTCCAGAAGCGCCAGAAGTCGAGGACTTTATTTATGTAGAACGTCCTCCCATTGAATCTATTTGTTATCAAATACTATGCCAATCCGGCGGGCTGCTAAGGATTAAAGCTCCGAGTTTAATGGGTAAAACCTCTTTGATAGCTAAGATTCTCCATCAGCTAGCCCGTGAAGGTTATCGTACAGTATCCTTGAACCTGCATTATGCAGAAATAACTCATTTTACTAACCTGGATAAATTTTTGAAATGGTTATGTGTTAGTGTTGGTCAAATTTTAGGAATGCCGAACAGACTGGCAGATTACTGGGATGAACAATTTTCTACTAGTAAGATGAACTGCACAGCCTATTTTGAAGAGTATTTATTGGCAGAAGCTGACAGTCCTTTGGTTTTGTGTTTGGATGAAGTTGAGCGGATTTTCCCCTATCGTGAAGTAGGTGCTGAATTTTTGGGACTGCTACGAGCTTGGCATGAACAAGCGAAAACTCGTAACATCTGGAAAAAACTGCGGCTAGTAGTTGTCCACTCTACAGAAGTTTATGTACCGCTGAAGGTGAATGAGTCACCTTTTAATGTTGGCGTGCCAATAGAGTTACCAGAATTTACATCAGAACAGGTCAATAATTTAGCAAAACAATATGGACTTTCTTGGGATTATGAGCAGATACAAGAGTTGATGAATTTAGTGGGAGGACATCCCTATTTGGTAGGGCAGGCATTTTCTTATCTCAAGGTTAATACCAGTACTACCTTAAAGCAAATTCTGCAAACTGCGGCTACAGAATCGGGAATTTATGGCAATCATGTGCGCCGATATTGGAACATTATTCAGCAAGATTCAGAATTGGCAGAAGCACTGAAAAAAGTGGTAACAGAAACAGATAAAGTGCGTCTTGAACCAATGCAGGGATATAAGTTGCACAGCATGGGGTTAGTGCATCTAATGGGTAATGAAGTAAAAATTAGTTGCAATTTATATCATCAGTATTTCGGCGATATTTTCGGAGTGAGCTGATGAGCAGTGAACCCAGTTTAATTTATCAAGTTGGAGGCAGCTTATCCTTAGATAACCCTACCTATGTTAAACGAAAGGCAGACGACGAGCTTTATAATGCTTTGAAGGTAGGGGAGTTTTGTTATGTATTGAACTCCCGACAGATGGGAAAATCTAGTTTGCGGGTGCAAACTATGCAAAGGCTGCAACAAGAGGGAATTGCTTGTGCAGCGATTGATATTACAGTTATTGGCACTCAGGCTGTTACTCCACAGCAGTGGTATGGCGGCTTAATTAGAAGTATTGTTAATAGTTTTGAGTTATCACAAGAGTTTAACTTACGCTCCTGGTGGAAAGAGCGTGAGTTGCTTTCTCCGGTACAATGCTGGGCAGAATTTTTAGAAGAAATACTTTTACGGAGAATCACTAAGAAAATAGTAATTTTTATTGATGAAATTGATAGCCTACTCAGCTTAAATTTTAAAGATGATTTTTTCGCAGCGATTCGTGCTTGCTACAACAAACGTACAGAAAAACTAGAATACAAACGCTTAAGTTTTGTACTACTAGGGGTGGCGGCTCCTTCGGATTTAATTCAAGACAAAAACCGTACACCTTTTAATATAGGTAGAGCGATTGAACTTGCTGGTTTTCAGTTATCAGAAGCAGAGCCTTTAATGCAAGGTTTGGCGTTTAAAGTAAATCATCCACAAGCTGTATTGAAAGAGGTATTAAATTGGACTGCTGGGCAACCTTTTCTTACCCAAAAACTATGCCAACTCCTGCTTTTGGACTCAAAAAATTTTGATGAGAATCGAAAACATTTAGAGGGTGAGTGGGTAAAAAGAGTTGTGCAACAGCAAATTATTGACAGTTGGGAAAGCAATGATGAGCCAGAACATCTGCGGACAATTAGAGACCGCATTTTGAGGAATGAGCAGCGTGCTGGTAGGTTGCTGGGATTGTATCAGCAAATTTTACGGCAAGGGGAAATAGCAGCCGATGACACTTCAGAACAAATGGAGTTGCGACTAACAGGATTGGTAGTTCAGCAGCAAGGAAAGCTAAAGATTTACAATCATATTTATGCTTCTGTCTTTGACCTTGATTGGGTTACAAAAGCTTTAGCAAATTTACGACCATATGCTGATGCAATCACACTTTGGTTAGGCTCTAATTGTCAAGAGCAATCATGGCTATTGCGTGGACAGGCATTACGAGATGCTCAGGCATGGGCAACAGATAAAAGCTTGAGTGAGCAAGATTATCGCTTCTTAGATGCTAGCCGAGAATTGGAACAACAAGACATCCAAAAGGCTTTACAAGCAGAAAAGCAAGCTAATCAGATATTGGCTGAAGCTAAACAGAAAGCCCAGCAAAGAGTTCGCATTGGATCTGCCATCTTGTTTTTGACCTCGCTCTTCGCAACAACTACAGTAATTCTGGCACAGCAGAAAGTTAAAGAGGCAGACAATAAAGTAGCTTCTGCCAATACAGAAATAGCAACGGTTAATCAAAAATATGAGAAAATAATTCAAGCCAATCTTCAAAAAGTTCAGTCTGCTGAGCAAAAGCTTAAGTTTGCTCAGGAAAAATCAAAAACTGCCAATGAACAATTGAAAGTAGCTCAACAGGAAACTCAAAAGGCAGAGCAAGGATTAGTAGTTGCGAAGGCAGAACTAGAAAAGCTTAATCAAGAGGCACAGCAAAAAACAAGACAACTATATAATGTTACTCAACAAGCGCAGCAGAAAGCAGCAGAACTAAAAAATTCTGAACATAATCTTCAAGTAGCAATTCAAAAATTAAACTCTGCAAAGGAACAAGCATTTCAAGCAAAGCAAGAAGCGTCCAAAGCCGAACAAGTGCGTCAAAAAGCGGAATCTCAAGCTCAACAAGCCCAAAATAAACTTAATCAAGCAGAGGCAGCTCTTGGGGCTACTTTAGGAAGGCTGGGAATTGCTAGGTCAGGAATCGATTACTATACGCTAGTAGGAGATTATGGCAAAGCCATTAAGTACTTACAACAGAGTCTGATAACTGCGCGAGAAATCAGAGACCACCGAGGAGAGGGGAATGCTTTAGCCAATCTGGGCAATGTTTACTTATCCCAAGGATACTATGTTAAGGGGATTGAGTTTTATCAACAGCATCTAGCTCTAGCGAGGCAAATCCAAGACCTCTCCGGCCAGATGCTTGCATTAAGCAATCTGGGCAATGCTTACCGCGTTATAGGAGAGTACACCAAAGCAATTGAATACTGGCAGCAAAGCCTAAGTATCGCAAAGGAAACTAAAGACAGCTTATTTCAGGGACGGTTGTTAGGGAATATAGGAGTTATTTATTACTTTTTGGGAGAATATCCCAAATCTGTGGACTTCCAACACCAAAGTTTGGTCTTCGCACGACAGGTTAAAGATCCCCAAGGAGAGGGTCAAGCGCTAGGAAATCTGGGTAATGTTTACAGAGCTTTAGGAAATTATGCCAAAGCTATGGAATATCAGCAGCAAAGTCTGGCCCTCGCACGGGACACTAAAGACTCTCATAGGGAAGGACAAGCGCTGGGTGATGTTGGTAACATTTACTTTGCTGTGGGAGACTATAGCAAAGCTATTGATTATTATAAACGACATTTAGTCATTGCAAGAGATATTAAAGACCCCCAAGGAGAGGGTCAAGCTCTAAATGATTTAGGACGTATTCTCCTTCGCAAGGGGAAGCTAATAGAAGCAAAAAATACATTATTTAACTGTATTCAGATTTGGGAGTCTCTGCGATCTAGATTAGGCAGCAATGATTCATATAAAGTATCAATTTCTCAAGAACAAAATCGTACCTACCGCTTTTTGCAAAAAGCTCTATTCGCCAATCATCAATTCGATGTAGCTTTAGAAGTAGCTGAGCGTAGTAGGTCACGGGCATTTGTAGAGTTATTAACAAAACGTTTTTCTTCTGAATCAGCAACTCAATTAGCCAACCCTGTATCACTTACAATTAACAAAATTAAGCAAATTGCCAGAGAGCAAAATGCAACTATTGTTGAATATTCTATTATTAATGATGATTTTAACATTGAGGGCAAACAGCAAACCCGCGAATCAGAACTCTTTATCTGGGTTATCAAGCCCACTGGTGAAGTGTCATCTCGTCGAGTTAATCTCACCTCTCTATGGCAAAAAGAAAATACCTCTTTAACAGACCTCGTTAGTAAAAGCCGTAACTCCATCGGTGTCAGGGGTACTCGCAATGGAATAAATGTTTCACCTTTTGTAAGAGAACTAAGAGGAAAGCAACCATTAAAGCAACTATATCAACTGCTAATTCAACCCGTTGCGGATTTCCTACCTAAAGATCCGAATGCCCATGTCATCTTCATCCCTCAAGATTCCTTATTCTTGGTTCCCTTCCCAGCCTTACAAGATGCCAATAGCGAATATCTAATCGAAAAACATACCATCCGGACTGCTCCCTCGATTCAAGTGTTAGATTTGACACACCAGCAAAGAAAACGTCTGAGAGAGACGAAATTAATCACGTCTTTCCAAAAACAGGATGCGGTAGTCGTTGGTAATCCCACTATGCCCAAAGTTCCATCTGCAATTGGGAGTCCACCGCAACAATTACTGAACTTACCTGGCGCTGAAAAAGAAGCAAAAGTGATCGCATCTATTTTGAAAACTCAAGCCCTTACAGGTAATAACGCAACAAAGTCTACTATTTTACAACTTTTACCTAAAGCACAAATAATTCATTTAGCTACTCACGGATTATTGGATAATTTTGGATCAGGCATACCGGGTGCGATCGCTCTTGCTCCCTCTGGTGATGACAATGGTCTACTCACTGCTGAAGAAATTTTTGACTTAAAACTGAATGCTGAATTAGTCATTCTTAGTGCCTGCGACACCGGACGGGGTCGAATCACTGATGATGGTGTGATTGGATTATCCCGCTCTTTATTTGCTGCTGGTGTACCTAGTGTAATTGTGTCTTTGTGGTCGGTTCCGGATGCTCCCACAGCTGATCTAATGATTGACTTTTATCGCCAGTTGCAACGGAATCCGGATAAAGCCCAAGCTTTACGCCAAGCAATGCTAATTATGATGAAAAAACATCCTAACCCCAGCGATTGGGGATCGTTTACACTGATTGGCGAAGCGGAGTGAGCATTAAATCTAGGGTTGAATTATGATTGATTTTTCTGCACTGAAGCGTTATCTCCTGCCTCAACTATTCTTTAGATGGAGTAGGCGCTAACAATCCTGCTAGACCGCCTAACGCTCCTGTCCCCAAACCAATAAGAATTTCAGGAATATCCTTATCATTGGCTTGCAACCATACTGCACCACCAATAGAGGACATTAAAGTTAATGCTAATGCACTGACTACAATTCGATAAATCCAACGGTCTGTTTGCAGAGGTGTTCCTAGCCCAAATACTGGCTCATCATGATTTTCTTTATTTTTCTCTACTTTTTCTGCATCTGTACTAAAAATAATGTTTCGTTTCATAACTCAGTTTGCTCTAATGTTTGATCAAAAGGGAGGCTGAATTAAACTTATCGAGGTAGATACTTGAGTTGGTCTCTTTGTATTGCTCCTCTAGTCATTTAATTCAGCATAATTACATCAAACAGTAATGATGACTGAGATGAAGACAGGAATATTTTTAGTTATTAAAAAATTATAACCAACTTATTACTCAAGAATTTCTTCAAACCGCGACCGGGCAAAAGTGTTGTCCGGTAATGGCTGCTAAAAGCCAAGTCGATAAGGCTTTTTAGCTAAGTAATCAGATTTTTTCTTAATTGCTTTCTTACTTAAGCCGCAGTCCATAAGTAAACCTCTGATTATTATTCTTTAGGCATTAGTTTAAATCTATGCTTTAGCTGGAGAGTCTCTTACTTCCTTTGATTTAAGAACTCGTTGCGATGAGGCGGCAACGCGGAGTGGCTCTTGCGGGCTTTTGGATCTAGTTAGCCCAACCAGTAATTTCTCTACCCGTAAGAGCCACCGCCTCATCGAGCGAAGCGGCAACGAGTTCGTCGGCACAACATGAGTGAGATCACCGACTTAAACCACGCTGCTGTTGTCTGCGTTTCTGTTGCTCTATGTGCAGTATTTCGAGCAAATCCTCATTCCAAGTATGATTATTGGGTGGAAGTTGCTTACTTTGAGGCAATAATTCTAATACAGTTTTGCCTGTTTCTTTACCTTGGTCATCTTTACTAAATGCCAGCCCAATTCTGCTGATATTTTTGAGGAATTCTAGTGGCAAGTTATCCGGGTCATCCACTACCAAGTACATGGTTTTCACTGGTGGTAGCCCCTTGTGTGCGTTCATATCCATATGTGCTATCGACAGTGCATCAATGGGTGAGTCGCACAAAAATACTCTCTCGATTTTATCGTCTGTTTCTCTACCTAAGTTAATGTGAAACCAACTCTGTCTTGATTGGGTGTTTTCGCTGTTCTGCGAACAGCGATCGTCTTGACGTGGGGTATCCCAAACCAGTGCGCCTGATTTTTCACCATTGAGAGAACGCTTGATAAATACAACTTTTCGCTGCTGGTCTATGTAACCCAACCCTTTACGATGTAATGTTTCGACTAAATTTGATGAGATGCCCCGTTGCTGAGTCAGGTAATTTTTTAATGCAGGCCATAGCTTCTCATCTTCTGATGGTGGCGTGAACTGGGGTGAACTCTGGTTTTGGTCTTTATTAGATGCCAGTTGATTGTTAGCGATTAAAACTAATGCTTTAGCTTCCTCAGTAGTCCATCGGGCGGGACTGGCTAATATAATTTCTTCAACTTCTTCTACTGGCCGATTATCTAATAACGCTCTATTAGCAATTTCTTTGTCTCGGTCAGTCACTAATAAGTTTTGCAAAGAGGTACTGTAATACTGATATAACTCGGCTAAAGAATTCTCTTTTAGCTTTGGTTTATCGGTGGTTAAAGGTTGAGCTTTATTTTGAGCGATTGCATCCACTGTTGTTTGAGATGAAAGCTGTTGCTCCTTTTGAGCAATTGCCGGTCGCAGATCATCTAATGTGGTTCTTCCTTGTTCTAACTGCTGCTGAGACAGGGACAGTTGTTCTATTAATTGTGGTAAAGTTTCCACCAAGGTTGACTCGGCTGCTGACTGTTCAATAAAATTAGCGATCGCATCCACAGCTTTTTGTGATGAAAGTCGTTGTTCTTTATGAGTAATCAACGCTCGCAGATCAGCTAATGTAGTTCTTCCTTCTTCTAACTGTTGCTGATACACAGACAGTTGTTCTATAACTTGTGGTAACGCAAGAGCCAAGGTTGACTCAACTGCTGACTGTTCAATAAAATCAGCGATGGCGTTCCGCCCACCGTAGGTGATCGCATTTATGGGTTGTTGGTTTAGGACTGTTCGCCCGACAGGATTGTTTAATAGCTGCTCAATCCGGGCATCATCACGTTTTGGTTGGTAGTCAACACCGCGATGTTTTTGCAAACCTGGGAAGGTGTAAGCTGCACCCAATTGTGTACCACTAAAAGCAATTCCATCTTTCTCGTAGGAAATGCCTTTTGACTTGCCATTTCTGGTAAATCCTGTTCTGACACTGATACCAGATTGCTGCAACCGCATGATAAGTTCGGGCATTTGGGGATTGTCAACAGATGCGTTGTCAATTGTCTGCTGAACTAGCTCCTTGATGCTCTTGTGTGGTGGGGTATCGCGTTTACCTTCTGCGTATTCTTCTTGTTCTCGTTTAATGCGCCGAAATTGTCCTGTGCTTTGTGTGCGATTTAGTCTTTCTCTGCTGCCTTGGACTTGGGCTAATTCATAGTCAATTTCAATCTGGCGTAGAACTTTTTCAGAGCGTACATAATCCCAGGAATCATCAACTAATAATCCTGTGTCCATTCTGATGCGGCTGGCGGCAATGTGGACATGATCGTCGTCGGTGTTTTGGTGGCGGAAGATGACAAATTGATTGGCATCAAAGCCCATCTCTTTCATATAGCGATTGCCAATTTCACACCATTTATCTTCTGAAATTACATCATCTTTGGCTGCTGATAATGAGACATGATATACAACACGTTCGGCATCTGGGTTTAATTGTCGAGATAGTCGAAATTCTTTCGATAATTCTCTGGCATTTCTGCCACTCATGTTACCGCCAATCAGCTTGGCATTTTCACTGTTATGTAAATAATCCAGTAGCTTGCGAAAACCTCTACCTTTCGTCTGCTTCCCAATCATCTTCTTCGTCTTCCTCCTCATCTTCTGACCAGTCATTCTCTTCGGTGTCAGCTTGGGCAATATCTCGTCTGCACTGGTGTAAGAGTTCTAAGAGTTCTTGTAACAGTTGTGGGTTTGCTGGTGGAGTGCGCCCCATTTTTATAGCTGTGTTTGTGGCTTTAACAAGTTGATTTAAGTTGTTGCCAATTTGTCCTAGTTCCCAATATGTTTGTAAGCTAATTTTGCTAAGTCGTTTGGGTAGTGGTCGCAACAATCCGTTACGCCTCATTAATTCACTGGCTGACATTCCCGCGTCAATTGATTTTATTCGCAACAGATCCAATTCGATATCGCTCAATCTCAGTGAGAAGAGATGATTCCTAACGAGTCTTTTTGACTGTTTGCGATGAGGCATAATCAATTAATTTGGGGGGCAATGTGGCTGGGGGGTTTTTTAAGGGGGTACTCCCCCTTGAACAAGCCGCCGTCCGAGCGCAGCGAGGTTTAGCGTTAGCTAAAAGGCATGGCTTGCTTCTAGCCCATTTTCGGGGAAGGGGAAAATAGGAAAATAACCAGGGGTGGGATGCACAGCAAGGGGGTTCGGGAAATCTCATGCGGTGGCAGTTGCCGCCATTGGGCTGATTGGTTCACGTAGAAGTGAACACGGGATTTGTGAACGTTTTTAAAATTAAATTTTGCTACATCTAGAAAATAGTAGATTAGGCAATATATAGCAATAATTATCAATTTTTATTAACGACTATGGGTAGAGAGAAAAATAACGACCGAGTTCCTGTAGGCAAGGTTGATGAGGCAATTAAATTGCTTCAGGATTTGAAACCCAAAGAGCGAGACGATATTTCGGCTTTGGAGACTGTGCGTAAACTCAGGCGTTATATTGAGAAACTGACTTCGGAAAAATATGGCTATACCTTTGATGAAGTCTCAGAAATGTTGCAGGGACTGGGGATTAATTTAAGCGGGAGTCGGATTAAAACTTTGTTGGCTGAGGTGAAGAAAAATACTCGCAGTAAAAAGAAGCCAGAATTAAATACACTTGGCGAATTCCCCAAGCAGCTAAACTGAAGCAATTAGTTCTGAAATGAAAAGATTGAGGAGCCTAGTACTGCAGCACACAAAGTTTGACAGGTAGAACTGATGTAAGAGCAAGAAATTAGAGAAAGTCAAAAATCATTACACCTGTCACAATCTCTGTGGTGGATTACTTATGCTTTCAAAGTTGCTCATTTTATTCTGACAGTGACACTCACGGCGGGTGCAAGCACCATCACTCTTGTCGCAGAAGGCATAAGTTGTTAATATCGGACAGCTTATGCCTTAGATTGAAGTTGTACAATTGCTAAAATGCCTGTTGTGTCAGCAATTTAGAATTAGCATCAGTTCTTGCATGGCTGCTGATATAACGCCACTTATTAATAGTCAGCTTATAGGTGATGTTGAGCTTAAAGATGGGGGGATTGTTGGGGTTGGAATCTGGGATTGTCCCCGTAAAATTAAGGGTGTAATTGCCAACGGGCAATGGCGCAAGCATTACATAGTAACCATCTGCTACTGACTGACACAGACGCGGATTTAAGTGGTTGGAAATGTTGTTGGCTCCACTTTGATTTAACTGTTCTGCATTTTTTTCACAGATAGGGATAGATTTGGGAGAAGTGTTATTAATTCCCAGAATGTTGTTATCCGGTAAAGTAAAATTAAACGGTGGTGACTGGACACGGTAAAAGGGCAAATCCTTGTTATTGAGCGTCACTTTAATACTTTTAGGATCTACACCATTGATCAGCTGTGTAGCGCATTTACGCAAATCATTGACATTGCTACCATTTCCTTCTATTTTTGAACATTCTCCATTAAGTATAGGGAAGAAGATAAACTTGTTTTCGGGGATAATGCACTTGCGCTCAACTGTTGAGGAAACATTAACAACTCCGCCAAGAAACCACACCTTTCCATTTGGAGCTTGACCAATCGCGCATTTCTGTCCCGTGGGATCGTAGTTAGGTTGCTGGTCATCAGTTGATTGAAAAGATAAGGGATGAATTGGTTTCCCATCCTTATCTACTGTTGGCAACCTGAAAGCCCATTGCCACCATTCAGCAGACCATCCAGCGTAAGTTTTTGAGAAAACAGGTAAATTTGGTTGAAGAACGATAAAAAAACTATCAGCCGCAGCTGGCATCAATGCAGAAATTACAAACAAAGTAGTACCAGCAAAGCCTAAATGACTCTTTTTCAATGCCGAACACAAATTCCGCATTGCTATTTTCATAACAGCCTCCTTTGTATTTCAATGAGGGTGAAAACCGTTTTTTGCAAGTACATTAGAGTAGCAGGATTCTTCAATAGAGAATAAATTTCCCCATTCAATCAACCATTCTCTACAAAGCTGATCTAATTTATTTTTTTGTGGCTTTTAATTTTTTTAATGCCTTAAATATTAGGCATTCCACATCTTTTAGTAATAAAATATTACTAAATTAATCAACTAAGAATTTGAATAGTTAATCAGATGTGCAATCCCAACTATCATCTAATTGGAAAGCATTATATCTCTATTAGATTAAGCTTAATTTGCTAGAGAATTAGTAAAATCGTTTTTTAAATTTCATGAAAAACGATTGATAACTTGATCAAGACAGAAAGCCTATCAAGTATTATCTTTGGTTTTAATTGATTTAATGTCATATTACAGTAAAACTATATAGTTAATTAAGTACTAGATACATAAATATATATTTATAGATAGAGAAAAATGCAAAAACACTAGTACTTAGTCACGCGAATCTTGACAAGTAAAACTGGCGTAAGAACATAAAAACTATGGAAAGTGAAGAATAATCACACCTGTCAAAATTAATATAGTGGACTACTAGTTTATTGATAATTGAAGCAGCTAAATTAATTTTCTTATCTTCGTGTATTACACAAAAAGGTCAAATTATCGTTTCCATATAATACGCGGTCAAATCGGCGTTTTTATGTTAAGTAATATTTCGCTAAAGGATCAGAATTAGGGTCAAACTCTGGCTCAGGATTTATCTACAAATGGTACTGATGGTAAAAGACTGAGTAAAAAACAGCAGCAAAATTAGTGCTTCTAGGCTGTAATCGACAGCAAAGCATAGCAGAGATTAGTGGCTACTACCGTAGACCGAATAGGGGTAGTTTATTTGTATTGGTTTGCAGTCAAAACTATAACTTTATTGTCAAGTTACAGATGATTGCATTGGGGTAATAGCTAGGAGAATAGATTCATTCGAGTAAATTTCGGTGGGCAGACAACTAAGTGCAGCTATCAGCAGGTTAGCCCTAACTTGCGGGGTGCATTCTTGTAAAACTCGCTCCATTGCTCTATTACCAATGGTTTTGGCAACTAACGCCACTTCGTCTAACAAAACCTCTGGAGATAATTCTGGTTGTTGACACAATATGGGGAAGTATTCGCTGGCTAACCACTGTTCGTCTTCCTCCAATTCTGTAAAATTTTTATTACTATCGCTATGAAGACAATCTAATAGCAGAAGTAATATTTTTTTAAACCTAGCCCAGCCGCCCCAGACTTTGGTAAATCGGCTTACCCAGGCTTGGGAGATGTTGGCAATTTTGGCTACAGCCTTTTGGCCAATTTTCTCCTGCGATTGCCAAAGTTGGGTAAAAGCGTTGACGATGGCGAGCCCTGTTTGTTGAGAAGCAGTACCAGCTTCTGGGCATAACTGGCAGGCATCAATGCTTTGTAACTTAACATTGGGGAGATGGTCAGCTAAGAAACTCAGGTCATAGTCAGCACAGAAGTAAAAGGTCAGCTGTTCGGTGGGGCGGCGGTGAGAACGTAAACGCCCAATTTCTTGGATGATTTCTGCTTGCACCAATTCGGTGAGGCACTTTTGGAAGGTGCTGTTTTTATCGCTCAGGTTGACAGGGTGTCCTGTCATTACCTGGAGTTGTGCTGCCAAAACACCAATATTTTGGTAGGGAATGCCAAAGCTGGCTAGCGCGTCGGCATCACTAAAGCGATTTACACCGCGACCATCAACAAAGTGACCATATTCCCGGCGGTCAGTGGCAGTGTCAGCGATCGCTTTCCAATCAATAATGCCCAATTGGGAGTGTAGTTTTGTTAAAGCTTCTTTGAGGGCATTTACACGGGCTATAAGGGACGGAGAACGATATTTAGGCAGTTTTCCTAGTCCAATGACGTTAATGACCGATAAATTGGCATAATCAGGGCGCTGTTGCTCAATTACTAATACGGGGTCAGAGCAATCTAGTTTTAATTTCAATTGGCTGGTGGTGAGCGTAGCATCGAGAAAAATATTAAATTGGGCAGAGTTGACTAGTTCAATATGTTTGGGGTTTTTTCGGTAAATGCTCAACACACCCCAGGAACAGCTAAAAGCACCGTCACCTTTCCAGGCTTCTAGGAAATCAGGTAGCCAGTACAAGGGGAGGTCGAGAAATTCTCTGCCAGCGTTACGGGCGCTGTCCTTGGTAATTTGTTTGGCAGCGTAACGGGCGGCGGCACTTTTTTTGAGTTGCAAGTCGTTGTTAACGTCGATAGTGTCTAGGTCTTCTAGGAATTTTAAATCGGGTTCTAAGGCTTGCCGGAAAGCTTCAATATCTAAATCAGAGGGGAAGGGGGGTAGCATTGACCGGATACTGGCATCATTAAAGCCGTAGCGGTCGGGAGAATCGATGTCTTGAGTGAATAGCGGGTGTAAGGCTTGGATAACTGGCTGGAGTTGAACTAGCAGTGATGGTGCGTTGAGTGCCAGTTGACCAACGGTTTTTTCAAAATCAGCTTGATTGACATCAAGGGAATGCACTGGTTTGATCAGTGTGCCTGCTTCTTCCCAAATGCGACCGACTGTAAAAGCTTGGTCGGCAACGTTGATTAAGTCAGTGGGGGTAGAATCGGGGTGCGCTCTGAGTTCTCTGAAGTGGTGAATTGTTGTGCGTTTTTGAAAGCGGAAGCCGTAACCGTCACCACTGGCGAAACGACATTGGTTTTTGAGAGAGCAACCATTACAGATGGGGCTAATGTCGCTTTCTTCAAAATCGAGGCTGGTAAAGTTTTTGTGGCGAAATGCGCTGAATAAATAAGTTCTGTGACAATTGCCCACAGTGTCGGCAGTTTCACCCGGTTTAATCCAGAGTTGGAAGTCTTCGCCTAGAGGAGTTTGGCGGGAGGGGTCAAGTTTGAAGCCGTTATGTCGCACTGGCAGGTCAACAAAGTTTGTCTCGATGGGCAGTGTGGAGGGGTTGCGGTGGTTGGCATCTTGGTAAATGAGTTTATCAACGCTGAATTGGGCTGCTGTTAGCATACCAGCGCGGTAGCTTTTGCCTAAACCAGGGTGTGATTTGTCTAGAATGAGCTTCCATCCTTTAGAAACTGCCTCAAGCCAAGCTTGGATATGTTGGTCTGGGGTGCATTGGATTCTAATATCGGCTACATCGTCGGTTTTAACTGGGATATTACCTGGTTTGTAGTTGATAATTTGGTGTGAGCTATCCTCAACTTTAGGCAGTGTCGCTGCTGGTTGATTACTCAACCCTTTGCCAAACTTCTTAAATATGGGTTGAAAGGGAGCTACGGTCTGCGTGATTAAATTTTGGAAGCTAACCAAATCAGCTTTAATCTGCTTTATTTCCCATTCAGCGCGGGTGATAACACGCTTGTCTGCGAAAAATGATTGAGGTTCACGGATGATTGCTTCTGGAACTGTTACGCCAGCATCTCTTGCTAATTCTTTAACAATTTCTGCAAAGTCGTAGCCCTTGGGTGTACCATAACCACCGCATAATTTCCAACGGTACTGGACAGCAGTGCCACCTTCACCTGTTGCTTTGTCTTGCCAAGCCCAGTTCTGACCATCCCACCAAACATGGAATGATGTACCGCTAGCAGATTGTCGCCAAGGTGGACAACCTTTGATCGTCTTGCCGTACTGTCTAAAGTTATGTCCTTCCCAGCAGTAAATTTGCTCTGGGGAGAGCCGGGGTAAAACCTCAAATTCTAGAAAGTCAACAAGATTGGTGCTATTTTCCTTTATCGTGCCTTGCTGCCGCATCTCTGCCCATTTGACAGCACGTTCTTGACGCTCTTGCTCTTTGTGCTGTTCTTGTGTGGCAAATTTGATCAGCAATTCGCACAACCAGCTAGGGGCGATCGCAACTTCTGTTGTCTCTGGTGAATTAATCCACTGATAGCTGCCTGTTGTCGGGTGTCTGCTAGGTGGCAGGCATGATTGAGAGCGATTGTATCTAAATTCCAGTAACTCAGTTGGCTTGCCCTCAGCATCACGGGCAGTTTGTAAATCCTTCCACTCAGTTAAAACTGCTCTGTTAAAGTCTTTTAGCAGTGTCCTAACTTCATTGGGAATTTGGAATAGCAGCTGATAACGCCCTGGCTTGCCAGAAGTCCAAGAAACAGTTCTTGGTAAGTTACCGCCACAGATCGCATTGAGCAAGGGTTCAGCAGTGCTGCCATCAACGTCAATCGCCAGCTTTCCATCTGATGCCTCACCCGTTCGCAGTCCAAAACCTGACCAAAAAGCAGTGTAGGGATTGCCTTTTTTGCTAATCTTCTTTTCACCGTGCAAGATTAGCCTTGCAATCTCGCTATGGGGGATAAATTCTTCTGTCTGCCAGTTTTCGCGCCGTGGAGATTTATCTTGAAGGGGTGTCAGTGACCAATTTTGAGGGATATCTCTTAAGCCGTTGGCGATATCCTTGGCGTTAGTAACGCGGCTAAATGGTTTCCAATCTTCTGTTTTAGTGCGGGTAAGGGTAGCCAATGTGTTCATTTAATCTTCCCTCCCTGTTATGGCGTTCGTCATTTGTCACTCCTCTTGAGAAGCCGCTCATCAGCCATTACCCCTTGTGTTGGTCACTCTAGGATGGGTGCTATGGGATTTTGGTTTGAGGGCAGCTGAAAGTTTTCAGTAGCAAAAAAGTTTTTGATATTTTTGGACACCAGGAAATAATGCCAGATTGGTCAAAACCACTCGGCAAAACTGATCTAATTAATCTAATTAATCAGGGCTGTTTTAAGAGGCTACAACCCTTATGCAGCAAGGATTTCAAAAATGGATTGTCCGGGGATTCTAGAGTTTTTGTCCGGGGATTCTAGACTTTTCGTCCGGGGATTCTAGAGCCTTTGTTTTAAAAGCCAAAGCTTTACAGAGCAAAGCTTTGAAGCCAATTTTTTGAATTATTTTTTTTAAAACAAGAATGCAACAGAAAACCAGCCATCCACAGCCGGATAGCCAACTCGTAGTTGAGAAATGCAGAGTAATAATACTTAGTCTGGGATATCTAAAAGCGTTTGGATCTGGGCAGCAAGTTGTGGATTAAAGGTGCGCTCACCCCGTTCAATTAGGGAAATCATGTTTTGAGATACGCCGAGAAAACCAGCTAATTTGGATTGAGACCAACCTTTAGCAATACGTGCTTCTTTAACTTGACTGCTAGTCAAGCTGATTTGTGGTTCTGGTGTGGGCGTGGCTTTGGGCTGTAACTTTTCTACTTTGGGTTTAACTTTCGGTTGTAATCGTTCAACTGTGAGTTTGGCCTTGGATGCTATAAGTTCTGGGATAGGGCTTGGGGGTTTGATAGTGAGTTTTGCATCCAACAGCTTATCAAGGTAGCCTTTAGGTTTTTTTTCTTTGGAATCTGGTTTTAATTCTTCGGGATAAGTTTCGAGGTCAAATGCAATCTGCCAGCCCAGTTTTAGTAGTAGCTTTATGGCACTATCCCAGTGCTTTTTTAAGTCATAAGCTCGGCGGCGATCTAACCTAGCTCTATCGATAATTGGTTTGGCGAATGCAATTTCTAATAGCTCCTGTACTTTGTAATTTCCATCAAGGCGAATGCGACTATCTAATGTTAGATAAATAGCCAGTCTTAGTGCGAGTTCATCATGGTAAGGATCTATTTTCAAAACTTGTTGGGCTAAGTAGCCAAACTGATATAAAGCATCCCTAGATTTTGACCCTGCTCTGTTTAAAAAATGTTTAGTCCAAGCACCTGGTTGAATAATTAACTGAACTTCATCAGGCTCATCTATTTTCCCTTGTAAATTTATCTGACCATAAGGCACAACTGTAATATTCCACATTCGCCCTACGGGGGTACTAGCATTTATTCCACCTTTTTTGTTCCTCCCTTCTACCCATACTGCTTTAACTAATAAACAATCTAATGCGAAAGCAGTTTTGGCTATTTCTGAGAGTTTTTTGTGTTTGGCTAAATCAGTGCGCTGATCCCAACCCATATCTTTTATCAAGTCACTGGCATTGAGAATAAATAAGCTTTCCCACGGTCTTTCCTGTTTCATTGCATAGGCAGCAAAGATTAGGTGCAGCTTGGCACTGTTAAACCCAAATTTATCAATGATTTGTAGTGCTTCATCCCAAGGAAGCATGGAAATATCACCAGGGTTGGCAATATAATGCTCAATGAAGTTTTGAGAATCACCCTTAGCTCTATGTTGTAAGTAGGCTATTCCATCTTCATTTTGCTTCCATAATTCTTTTTTGATTTGAGAGTCAATGCTGGAAAACATAACTGCTGCGGTTGGAATAGCTTCAAAGTCTTGAGACTTAAATAATTTTGTCTGCCTAACTTTGATTGAATTATTGGAGGCGGAATCATCTGTAGTTTCAAGAGAAGTTTCATTCTCTTGAATACTATTTTTACATTTCCTCGTTCGGGATTTATTAGCTGGCGGTTCTAATTCTTCTTCGGCATTCTTCAAAGAATTATTGTCTGTTTTGGGAAGATTGAGCGAATTTATTACAGGAACTTCTTTAAAGGACTGTAATAAATGATTACGTAAAGCTTTGAGGAATTGTTCTTGGTTAGGAAATAAAGTTGAATCAATTTCTATGATTAATTTACTAAGGTCAATGTTTTCCTGACCTTCTTGATTAATCAAGTTGAGATTTACGATTAATGGAAGTTGCGGATTTACATCATTTGCTGCCATAAAACAACTCTCATCGAATGGAATTTAGCTGCTAGGGCTGCATGGGCAACAGCAGGCGGATTGTCTGATTGATATATCAGTTAACCGCCATTTGATGGCACTAATGGCAGTAAGAGGTCAATTTAAGTGATATAAATTTGTCCTCATTTGTTTTTCTTAGCAGATGAGGCGTTTTCGTTCTCTTCTACCCAGTTCTGTACCAACTGAACTAAAACCTCGTTCATGCTGACACCCTTTAGAGCGCATATTGACTTAAATCTTGCTCTTAGAGATTCAGGGAAAAACATTTTGTAAGTCACCTGTTTTTCTTGTGTTTCTTCTGCCACGACATTTTCACCACAATAGATATCCACTTGATTATCCCTTTGAAGGTAATACCAGTCATTGGGGTAAAAGTGCGCTCATTTGTCTTTCTTATCTTTGTTGGATGATGAGGTTTCGGTTTGACTTTCTTTATTACTTTTCTCCAATGTGCGAAACTCTCCTTTTTCTTTTGCTTCTCTGATTGCAGATTCGACCAAGTAAGCAGCAAGGTTTGCTGTTGGGCGACCTTGATACTCAGCCCAAGCTTCTAAATCTTCGTAAACTACATCAGGAATGGTTAAATTAACTCTTTTACTTGCATCAGGATTATTCGTTCCATTAAGCAGAGGCTTGAAATGGGCGATTAGCGCATCTTCAATTTGTCCTAACAGTTTTATGTCGTTACATTCCAGCCATGCAATGCAAATCTCACTACCCAATCTTGTGAACTGCTTGTACCTGTTGTGTGCAGTTAGCCTTTGGGCAAGGTTTATGGTCTTACCAATATATAGAACATCCTCGTTCTGCATCACAAAGTAGATAGCTGAACATTTTGGCAAGCGCGATCGCTCATTTAAAGGCAATGAAGGCAGTAAAAGCGGGTCGATGCCAGTGTTCATTTACTCTCCTTGCCTTCTTGGTCTTTCAACTCGAAATACTCGCGTAATAGGTTCTCCAACCCCTGACTGTTATCGACACCATTCTCTACGCAATAAATTTTGAATCTTTTGAGTAGGTCTTGTGGTACCAACCCCCTTACCAAGCCGTAGTTAGGATCTTTTTTCTTATCTGTCACAGTAGCAATGTGCTGATGTAGCAACTCCTGCTCCATTATTCCATGCTCCTTTTTAAAATTCATTTGTAGCAATGTTGCGACATCGCGACATAGTGCTATAGTAACTTATAGGACGCAGAAAGTCTGCAAATTTTTTAGAAGAATCAAAAACAACCCAAATGCGTCGAATCTTGTTTTTTGGCATGGGCATCTGATTGCAACCATGCTCACAGTTATGTCTGCAAAAGATTTCAGTGATTCTTAAGGACTCCAAAATATGACTCAAGCGCGAGTTGTGATTAGGGGCGCAGCCCTAGAAATGGGCGAACATCTTTTGAAAACTACAAAATTAGCAAGTTTAACAGAGCTAATTAACGTGATGTTTTCTAGGTACGGTAGGCATTTGGAAGCTACTTGGGAAGTTTTGCCAGCCTTTGATGTTGATGAATGCGCTCCTTTAGCAAAATCAGTGTCCAAAGTAGTTACGCCAATATCTGCACCAGCAGCAGATATTACTTTTGATGAACAATCCACCACCGATAGAAGCAATCAACGAACTAACTGTTGAGAAAGTAATGCTTAATCAAAATCAAACAAGAAGGTTAGAAGCAATAGCACGTTGGCTCAAAGAAATTCGAGATTCAGCCGAATTCAAGCAACTGGAATACTCTCCAGATGTAACACTAGCCGATGCAATCCAAGCAGTGGGCGAACTACTACACTCCCATTGAGCAACGCAAAGACAATTCGGGGGCGAATGAGAAAGTGTCAGTAAGTCGCAAAATCTGAAACGTCCTGTTATTGCATGGTTATTTGCGACAAATCTTAGTTTTGAAAGGTCGTCCAATTTTAAAAATCCAAGGTTATTGATAGCCGTCAGACTCAGAACTATATCAAATACCTGGAATCAGACTCAGGGCTATATCAAATACCTTGGCATAACCGGATGTCTAGTTAATTTTTGACCAACTTAATTAATAGTTCGGAGGTCATGTGCCAACAAAAGTGTATTCAGCTAAGTATCGCCAGCTGAAACAGATTTATGAGCGGAAGATGGGAAAACAAGTTTCAGATATCACTTGGTATCGAGTAGTAGCTTTTCTCAAACAGCGTTTTAGCTTAAATGTGGAGTCAGGGAACGCTCAAGAAATAGTTGAGATGTTTGCAGGGCTAAGGCGGCGCTACGGGGCGCTAACTCCTGCTAGTAAAGGATTTAATGAGCGCTGGCAAGTTTTTAAGCATTTCTATGAGTTAGACGCTAGTTATAACGGCAAGGGCTTTTTAGTGGCGCTGGCAGATTATCTAAAAATCAACCTTGACGACGTACCGCGCAGCACTCGTTACTACTGGTTTAGTCAAGCGGGACTATCTTTTAACGCCTTTCATACTTACCACAGCAAGGATTTAGCGCTGGTTGGGTTTGTTGCTGCTAAGTGGGCAATCAACAGGCGATCACAGCCGATGAAATCCGCTATCCCTGAAGTTTTAGTACTAGCCAAATAAAGAGTAATCATCATGTCTAACAAGTTCACCAACAATGTGCGTACTCGTTTATACAAGCAAGGTTATCAAGGATTCACCAAGGACGATTACACAGAAGCGGCGATCGCCTCCGAGTGTGATGACCTTGATAATCCCAGCAAAGACCAATTGAGCCAAGCTGTTGAATATCTCAAAGAAAAAGCAGTCGGTCGATTATCAGTAATTGATGAACCTGTTGAAGAAACATTTTTAACTAGTACAGAAGATGCACAGCCTGAGCCTGATAAGACTCAGCTTGCAGTTGCAGAATCAGAGAACCAGATTGTGCTGAGTGAGCAACAAAAACAAGCACTGGTGACAGAAATTGCCGAAGGTGCGGGGATTGAGTTAAAAGCGGCGGATGTGAAACAGATTACAGTGTCCATCGCTTCTACCTTTGCATCCAGAAAAGATTTAAATGAGGCGATTTTTAACGCGCTTGTCCACTTCGCAAAGGAATTTAAGAATCAGGAAGTAGCGAAAATCCGGCGCAAAGCTGACGAAATCAGGCGAACGCTGGCGGAGATGGACGATGCAGCAGGTAGCGAACTGATACAGATTAAACAAGCGATGGAGGCCACCGCCCTGGACTACAAAAGCCAGTTTGCAGACCTCGCGTTATCTTTCGCCGGCATCATCGATTAAGCAGACAGGCTCGCTCACTTACAGGCATTTGTTGATTGGGCTGGTGGGGATACCGTTGATCATCGCGCTGGCGGCTCCCCTTGCTCAATGGTTTGTTAAAGAATGTTGCTCATACAGGAGTTACAAACGTGAAGCACATCAAGAATATGGTCGGCAAGCACGGTAAAAAGCTCACAGCAAGGGCACAAAAGCTGGGGATCGCTGATAGCTTAATCATGGGCTGTATTAATGGTGATGATGCAGCGCTGGCTAAAGTGGGGGAAATGGGTAATGAGGGCGATCGCATTTTAACCATCATGCCCTACATCACAGATAACCTCAGTGCATTCATCAAGGGTACTGAGGAGTACAACAAAGGACTAGCTGAAATTTATAAGCAAGCTGGCGCGTCTGGTATTGCCATTGACAAAGCCAGTGCTGATTTAACGGTAGCCAATCTCAAGTATGGTCACGAACGCTCAGAAATTGGATTGAAACTGGCAAGCGATCGCACGCTAGAAAATCAGCGTTACAGAGAAAGCATTGACCTGATTAAGCTCAAAGCCTACATCGACTACCACATGAGCCAAGTTGACCATCTAGGGGCTTCTAAATCGCAGTTAGCCCGACCCGTAAAGGCACAATTAGACGCTGACAGGGCTTATGAGATGGAGAAAGCCAAACACCTACTAACATACGGCGAAAGCGCAGACCTTGATTTAGTGCCTCGTAAGTCATTCACGACTAACAAACTAGTCCAAGCGTTCCGCACGGCTGTTTCTACAATTTTTGATTAATTCAAATAGCAAAATCCCCTACTAAATTAGCGCTTAGTAGGGGAAATCAATATTAACCGTAAGAACAATGTTAGATGAACTGGACACCTCACTGCAAGACGGAGACACCGAACAATCACTTGACTATCAAAACTTTCCTGACACTGCATTTACCCAGGATGAACAAGAAGCTATTAGAAGATTCAAAGCCAAGGAAATTGAAAAGCTTAATCGCAGTCGCGCTGTTCTCAAAGGAATTGAGTCCTGTGGCTGGGGTGTTACTTCCTATTGCTTGGCTAAGTATTTAGTAATAGCTACAGGCTCGGCTGGGCTACTGCCTGCGGTTGCTATTGTGTTGGGAATTAATCAAATAGTTAATCGTGATTTATTAGAGTTCTCCGTAAATAAATCTCCTGAAGGATGGGTTTTTACGGACATGGACAAGGCTATCAAATTTATATTTCAAACTATATTTGGATGCTTTATTTTGTGGACTGCTGTAGGCGATTTCTACGGCACATTACAAAGTTCACATCAGACTTACGAGAATATCAAAGCAACTGTAAAAGACTTTAACCGTCTGCCAGCAGATGACAAAACTATTGTTTTTGTAGTCGGTGCATTAGTAGCTGGCGGCGTTGTTTATGCAATTAGCAAAAAATGAAAGCTCAATTATTGTTAAAAATCGGTGCTTTCATTGGTGTATTTTTAGGGCTTGCAAGTGCCTACTACTATGGACAAACACCGCGCCCTTATCAATTTACTGAAGTGCGATTTTGTCCGCTAACAGCTAACAATCGCCCAATGAAGCATTATGATGACCCCGCACAGTCACAATCAGCACTCGATAATAAATACTGTCGTTTTAAGTACAGATTACTAACAGAAGTATGGAACTCACGACAGTTTAATGAGCTAGTGTCACTTCCAGAAGATGCTTTTATTGTTAAAGATTTAGCGCCATCGGCTAACACTAGCTTATGGCTTTTAACTGCACCTGCTCTAGTCTGGATGGGTTATTACTGCTGGGCTGCAAAAGATGAGATTGACAACTCCGAAAGCTTTCAACGCCTAGAAGATTTTAAGACAACCATTAAACGCCAAGGCTTAGTTACTCGGACTGAGCGCGATTTACAGTCACATGAATCAGAGCGTATTAAGGACAAGCATAAAAAAGATATAGACAGACGCGCTGACAATCAATTAGTCGAAGAAGGTTATATCTCACTTGATGAGTTACGGACGCAATACCAACGACAAGCAGAACTTGAAAATTTGCAATTTAATAATACTAAAAAACAGTTTACAGTTGCTGACTCAGTAGCTGATAAAACCGTTGCTGAAAATCTCCGAGATAAAGCTAAAGCTGAACAGGAACGCAGCAAGATTGAAGGCAAAACTAAGGATGTGAGTACAGACAGTAACAGCAATCAATCTGTTGACCAGCAACGAGCAACTGAACTCATACAAGCCCTCAAAGCTCATGAGGACGGCTGGTTATGGAAGATTATCGACAACCTAACCCCCCTGTGGTTAATCGGTCGTCAGGGGTCAGGTAAAACTTACACGAGTGCAGCTATAGCTCTTGTAAGAAAGCATTGTTTAGGGATTCCTATCTACTACTTAATTGACCGTCACGCGACTGGGGATAACTCTAAAGCATGGCGATATCTTGATACTCAAAACATTGCCGAGTCAGAGCCAGATATAAGCACTGCACTTGATACTCTCTGTGAGCATTGGCTATTAAGAATTAAAGGTAAAAATGACCTAGAGCAACCTGCAACTATAACGCCTGAAAAAGTTATTATTGATGAGTACACTAACCTGAAATCATTGATTGGCGAACCAGCAGAAAAGTTTTACAAACTGCATTTGACAGACACTAGAAAAGCAAAGGTTTATGTGACTGGTATTACTCACAATGACACTAATTCCAGCTATCCAGAAAAGACACAAGCAATGAGAGAGGCGGGTACAATCCTTATTCAAAAATTCTCAGCTAATGGTAAAACCCCACTGTCCAGAGTCAAGATTATTCGTGGTTTGCTTGATGATAACGGCGAGGAATTAAAAGATGCAGAGCGTACACTGCCAAGCTGGTTTAACCCAGAGGATATTTACAACCATTTCAACGGTAAGCCGATTTCTTTTGATGCTTAATTAATGGGAGGGCTGTTCACATAATGAAAATTTTAGGCAAATCCAAAGGGCTTAAGGCATATGAACTTGAAGTTAGGGATGTTCCCTGTTGGCTAGGCTGATTGATTGTTGATTGAGGAAATTGCTGCTTCTTATCTTATTTAATTTGTCAAGCTAAAATTATACAAACTTAGTAAGATTACCCTGATGCTTGAAGCAATATACTATTATTTATATAAATAATAGTATATTTAGATGCATCAAGTTTGACTTACGAATAATAATAATAAATACCTCAACATAATTTGTTAATCGGCAAACATTTTAGAGATTGTCAATCTACAAATTACTTTAAGTAGATAATTTACGATCAAATATGTTAGAAAAAAGAACAAGGCGTAATTTTTTAATTACCAGCGTGGCTGTAGCTAGCAGTGTTGTAGCAGCACATACCGTGCAAAAGCAAATTTCCAATGCTGCTCAATCACCAACAGCAATGCCAGAAAGAATGCTGGGACGTACAGGTGTCAAAGTTCCTATCTTTGGCTTGGGAGGCGCGGGTAAACAAACACCACTCGATAAAAGAGATAGAGAAGCTGACGCTTTAGCAATTATTGAAAGAGCAGTTGAACTTGGTATTCGTTATTTTGACACGGCTGCTAGCTATGGGCCGAATGAAACTTATTTGGGGAAAGTGCTGCCATCCTACCGCCCAAAAATATTTTTAGCTAGTAAGACTTATGAAAAAGATAGGGATGGGGTATGGCGACAATTAGAACGTTCTCTTAAACGTCTCAAGACAGATTATCTAGACTTATGGCAGTTGCATAGCGTTGCCTTACCCGAACATGTGGAAAAAATCTTTGGCACAAATGGTGCAATTAAAGCTTTAGAAGAAGCTCAAGAGCAAAAAATTGTCAGGTTTGTTGGTCTTACAGGACACCACGAACCAGATGTAATGGTTGAAGCTATGCATCGCTACTCCTTCCATACAGCTTTGATTCCGGTAAATGCAGCAGACAAACACCATCCGCGACCTTACTTCCCTGTGGTGCTGCCATTAGCACAGCAAAAAAATGTAGGTGTCATCGCAATGAAAGTGCCAGCTTACGGTAAGTTGTTCCAAGCAGATGCTTTGACAGGAATGCAGCAAGCAATGGGTTATGCTCTATCCCAGCCTGGTGTAAATTGTTGCGTGATTTCCGTAGATGATGTGAGGCAATTGGAAGAAAATGTCAAGGTGGCTCGTGCTTTTGAGCAACTGAGCAATAAACAACTAGCAGCTATTGAAAAACGCACAGCCCAAATTTGGCAAGACAGCACCTTCTACCGTGCTTGGACTTAATACAGGCGCAGCAATTATTCATATAAACGCATAGATAATTTAACTTAGCCGAATGTAAATTATCGGCAATGATAGCAATTGTATGAACTGGGTTAGAGTATGCAAAATTATAAAGTTTTGAGCGCTGTTCAATTATCACCATTTTTAATTATTATCTTTCTGGTATCTTTGATGCTCCGTATTTTGGAGATAACTATTCCACTCAATGTAGATGAAGTTCTCTGGTTATCTCGTGGCACAATATTTTTCCAAAATTTATTGGATAGCAGGTTAGCTGAGACTTTTTTGCGTCATCATCCAGGAGTCACCAATATGTGGCTGAATGGAAGCGGAATGGTACTCAATTGTTGGTTCAACCAACTGTTTCCAGGATGGCTAGATATGAACCCCTCACCAGACCTGAAAACTTGCCTGTATAGTATACAACCGTACCAAATACCCATAAGTTTATATATTATTCCACGTCTACTGCAAGCATTAATTACTTCAGCTTGTATGGTAGGCATTTATATACTGGCCAAAAAGCTTTTAGGACGAGCAAGTGCTGTTGCAGCGATTGTCTTACTCATACTAGAGCCTTTCTTTTTAGCCTATCAGCGCTTTCTCACAACTGATGCGCTACAAGCTGATTTTAGTGTATTAGGATTACTGTTATTTTTGCTTTACTTGCGGGGCGATGGCACTCGTCGTTTACTTCTTGTCTCAGGCCTATTTATGGGACTGGCAACAGCTAGCAAAATACCAACTTTGTTTGTATTACCTGCGGTTATCATCTGGATTTTTCTGATTGAGCTAGGAGTCTGGCAAAGCAATTTTCAACCAAGGGGCTGGAGGCGGCAAATTATAGACATTAGCTTGTGGTTGCTGACCATCAGCACGGTCATCTTTTTGATTTGGCCGGCATTGTGGGTGACACCACTAGATACTTTGAGTAAGCTTCAAACAGGTTTGTCTCAAGAAGCTGATACGGGTAAGCAGTTTTTCTGGGGACAAGTTACAGATTCGCCCGGACTAATATTCTATCCTTTATCACTAGTTTATCGTCTTTCTCCTGCCCTGCTAATTGGATTGGTAGCCTGTTTAATAATATTAGTTACACCCAAGCTAAGGCATAGTTGTAAAAAAACTTCAGAACTAGTTGCACTTGCTTTAGTGCCTCTTTGTGTACTTGTTTTCTTTTCGACCATTAATAGAAAGTATGATCGTTACTTTCTTCTTGCTTGGCCTGAGCTAGCATTGCTGGCAGGGGTTGGATGGATAAGCATCTTCAGATGGATTAAACACATAGGTAAGAAGCAACTTCATCGTTTGAGAATTAACCGCTTAATGCGGCGAAATACACAAAATATTAAGACAGCCTTGATTCTAACAGTGTTGCAAATCCTTGTGCTTTTACCTCACTATCCTTACTACTTGACTTACTACAATCCCTTAGTAGGAGGATTACACCTTGCTCAACATTTATTTATCCTAGGTCAAGGAGAAGGCCTCGACCAAGTTGCTACCTGGTTAAATCAGTTACCTAATAGTAAAAATATCACTGTAAGCTCATGGTATGATTTAGCTTTGACTCCCTATTTGAAGGGTAAAAATTTTAACCTTCGCACACCTAACTTGAGACAAGCTAATCGTGTGGTTCTTTACGCTAATGGCTTACAACGTCAAATACTTAACCCAGAACTATTTGCTTTTTTTAGAGTGCAGCAATCATTGTACAGCTTACAAATACATGGAGTTGATTATGTACGAGTTTATCCAGGGATTGTGCCTTTACCTGAAGATTTAAAAAGTATCCAAGTACCCTTATCTTTGTCTTTTGGCAATCAAGTACACTTGCTAGGTTATGATCTACTATCTTCTGGAATCAAACCTGGTGATGAACTTGTAGCTGCATTCTACTGGAAGGTTTTACAGCCTTTGCCATCAGGCTACAAAATTAACATGAGTCTGGTTGATTTCACTGGACAGAGTAGCAACAGTTCACAGAACAGCTTGCTAAATAATCATATTTTTCTGAATAAAATTGCTCCTGGCACCATTGTACGCGATGTACATATATTAAAAACCACTTCTAGTTTACTATCAGGAAATTACCAAATTGCATTAAAATTTTTTGATACTAACAACGGTCACGTATTAGAAGTACGCAATCATCAAGGTAATTATCAAGGAACTCAAGCAATTGTTGGAAACGTGAAGATTGTAAACTTCTAAACAGACGCACGGTAGACTAAGAGCCTATTTACAAAGTAAATATAAAGGCGAGTAGGAGGGGATTATCGCAAGGATTAAGATACCTCATATACAGTTATTTACATAGTTACTTTGAGGAAATCACAAAAGAAGTAGTAAATTATCAAACCCACACAGAACAAGACGAACGCACAGAGTAAAGTCTTGGGTTTCGGTATAGACATCTGTGTAGCCGGAGTTTCTAAAGGCAGGCGAATATGCACACTGTAATTACACCTGAAAGAATCGAGTTGCCACCTGGTACAGTCGTAAGAATGTTGGGGTCTTGGCAAGATTACCAACTACTAAGTCAGCAACTTGGAGATCGCTGCTCGCCTCGCATTAAATATCGACCTGGAGAGATTTGGCTGATGGCACCGCTACCAGAGCATGGAAGAGATGCGAGCTTGCTGGCAGATATTGCTAAGGTTTTGCTGGATCATTTAGAGCAAAGATACGATTCATTTACGCCCATTACCATGAGTTTGCCAGAAGTCAGCGGCATTGAGCCTGACTTTTGCTTTTATATTGAAAATTGGAGATCCGTAGTAGGTAAAAGCCGTATCGACTGGCAGAGTGACCCTCCACCAGATTTAGTGATAGAGGTAGATGTTACTAGTTATACCGATATTAATGACTATCTCCCTTATAAAGTGCCAGAGGTTTGGCTGTTAAAGAATAAGCAGCTATTAGTTTATAGATTGCAGGGTGAAAATTACGTAATTACAGAAAGCAGCTATTTTCCTAACGTAAGAGAAATTGTGCAACAATGCCTTCAAATTGCAAATGAGCAAACAACAAGTGAGGCGATTCGGTGGTTCAGGAACTTTTTGCGTAGAAGTTATTAACCTCATTGGCATCTAAACCCTGATTTCGTTGTTTAAACTCATCCAACAAATTAAAGAACTTTTCAGGCTCATCACTCTTGCGCCTATTCGCTGCCGAGCTTGTGTGATGGCTGACTTACAAGCTACTCGCGCTTTTTTTCCCAACCTTAATCCATGCCTCGGAGAGACCATCAATCAAGTTCTTCAGTACATCCCGCATTGAGTCTTTCGACCACAAACTCATAGCGATTACAAGGCTTACCACTAATTGTGCTGGTAATGACCGCTTGCGTTCTTCTTCACTTTGAGTTTTAGCGGTAAGCGAAGCCATGCCGTAGGCTTATCGCCTGTTCAATTGCCGTTGCTGGAATAGCCATTTCGATTGCTTTAACTTTAACGGAATAATTTATTTTCTGGAGTTCCCTAAGATTAAATTCTGTTTCCTGATTGAATAACTTGCTGTTTCACAAGGAAGAAAACATTGGATAATCGATGTTGGTGAAATAGATTACGTGATTTTCCCTAAAACCGAAGTAAATTCATGAAAAGCTTATTGTTCGGATTAGTAGGTATCTTGGCATTTACTCCAAACGCCTACGCAGCAAGCATTGTATTTGATGAAGCTTCTTTTGGTGACTTATCTAGCGATAACTTGAACCCAACACAACTAAACCTGTCCACTGGTTCCAATCAGATCATTGGCTCAACAACGGGTAACCCCAATCTTGACCGAGATTTCTTTTCCATCACTATTCCCTCTGGTTATCTACTCAAGCAAATTCTTCTGGCTGATTATAAGGGACTAGATGACGATCTGATCAATCAAGGATTTCTCGCAGTACAAGCAGGTTCGCTGATTGAAAATAGCACTATTAGTGACAACGCTCCTAAATTACTTGGTGCAGCCACGATTGGTGCAGACCCAGGAAAACAAGTTGGTGATAATATCTTAGACGATTTGGGTAAAGCAGATTCGATCCGAGGATCTTCTTTTGTTGGCTTCCCAGGAGGTGTGCTGACACAAGGAACCTATACCTTCTGGATTCAGGAAACTAGGAATGGTATAGAAAAATATCAATTAGATTTTGAAGTTGCCAAAGTTCCCGAACCCTCTACCATCTTAGGTATAGGTGTAGCACTGGGCGGCGGTATGCTATTGAAACGGAAGCGACGTTTAGCAAAATAAAAGTATAACCTGATGGGCGTAGAAACACAGAACAAATTGAAGTGCGATCGCTTTTTGCAGTTTTGCTGATCTATGGGGAATGCCATAATCTTGCTTAATTTGGAATGTCTGCGGCAAAAAAAGCGATCGCTCTTTTTACTGGTAAAGTTTGAGTTGTAGAAGCGATGGTGTAAAACACCCGCCAAAGGCGAGCGCACGTTCTAAACCGTGATTCCTGCAAGTCCAAACTTTTATTAAGCTGAATTTTTCATCCTCCCTATAGCAATATCACAGTTTCAGCAGATTGGCCCAGCGCGTGACGATCACGAAGATATAAGGTGATTTCCGTATCGAGTCGCTTGAGGAAAATGAGGAGTTTGCCCTCGCTGAACCTTTGAAACTCTCCTTTCATCAAACGAGATACTTCTGGCTGGGGAATGCCGAGAAGTTCGCTGATTTCACGCTGTTTCAGATTGCGTTGAGAGAGGAGGCGCAGTACCTGAATCCCTATCTTGCCCCGCGTAAAAAGTTCCGAAGCATCTGTCAAACCAAGGTCAGCGAATACGTTGCCACTGCTTTCTTCAAAAACGGGTTCCTGTGTCATTGTTGTTTCTCCCTTGCCACTGAGTTGATTCTCGTATAGACATGGCGTAGACGCTGGTGTAGACTGCCGTTTCTGGTTTACCAGGGGTGAAAATCCTGGACTGGGGCTGCTGGGCAGCGTTGCTATCACTTTTCGGTCAATTGATATCAATTGCTCCTAAATTTGGTATTACATCCGGCTTTTATAGTGTATCCAGCACACTCAGCCAGCAACTTAAGTAAAACTTATCAATCAACGAGAGAATGAGGGATGTGGGCGGTGCGATTGATAAGTCTGGATTAAGTGTGTGGAGTCACTGACGAAAGAATAACCTTTCCAGGGATAATGAAGTGTAATAGTAGGTTTCTACTCATCACACACCCATCCCCTGTATGAGAACGCTGAGAGAGTTGGTAGAAGAGTGGTTGGACGTGCATCACGGTAAAACTAGGGCTTCTTATCAAAATACCATTCACAAGTTTCTAAGTTTTACATCGGTGGAAGCGATCGCCGACATTCAGATCCGCCATGTCCGGGAATGGTTAGATTCGCTTCAGGAAGCGGACACGACTAAGGTTAAACATCTCAATATCCTTAAGGCGTTTTTTTCCTATGTGACCAGTTTGGAGAAACCGCCGATTTCTCGCAGCCCGATTCCCAAGCAGTTCAAGTTGCCCAAGCCGAAAGATACTTTGGTGGAGCGTATTCTGACACCGGAGGATGTAGATGCGATGATTGCGGCGACGACTGACAAGCGCAATCGGTTAATTTTAAAGACTTTGTATTTAACTGGGATTCGGGTGTCTGAGTTGTGCGGGTTGAGGTGGAAAGATGCGATCTCTTCTCGTGGGGGCGGTGGGCAGATTAATGTTTACGGCAAAGGTGGGCGGACTCGTAGAGTCCATGTACCCCAGGAGCTATGGCTCTCCTTAATGTCACTGCGCGGTGAGGCGTTGAAAGATGCGCCAGTGTTTGCCAGTGCTAAGGGTAGACCCTTGGCCCCTTCTCATATTGACCGGGTGGTGAAGCGGGCGGCGGCGGCGGCGGAATTGGAGAATGCCATGAATGTTTCAGCGCACTGGTTTAGGCACAGTCACGCTACCCACGCTTTAGATGAAGGTGTTCCAGTGCATTTGGTACAGGCTACTTTAGGGCATACAAGCTTGGATACTACGAGTAAATATTTGCACGTTAGCCCCGATAGAAGTTCTGGGGAAGTTTTGGTTAAGCGATGGTCTGAGCCTTTTTAAATTTTCAGCTTTGAATTCCAAGCTCCGTTTTAGGCAAAGTTCTTTTACTGTCTTTGCGCCATTTATCTACACTTTTTTTAACTGCTTCTATTTCTGAAAAATCTACTTGCATAGTTGCCGTTTCAAATTCGACACCCAAAGCGGCGCTGACTTCGAGAATTTCTACAAAACTGGCACATTGATAATCTGTATCCTCATATTCCTGAACTCTTTGTTCATCAACTCCCAATCTATCAGCAAGTTCTTGTTGACTAATTTTGGCTGCTAACCGAGCTTTAATGAAAGCATTTGGTAGCTTATTTAAAGAATCAATTTTAATCTTTAAAGGTTTGCTGGTGTCGCAATTAATAAGTCTTTCATATTCTGAAATTTCTGACTTTAACTCGTCAACTTGACTTTGATATGAGTCTCGGTGCAGCTTCCATCGTTCTGGTTCTGCCTTCAATTGTTCATTGCTATCCAATTGGGCTATAGAGTGTTCAAAGCGTTGCAACCAATCTAAGGAATTTTGATACTGTTGCGAGTTTTTGATTATCATGGTTTCCACCTTTGTAAATCTATAGCAATAATTCCTTTGCGCGTATTCGTCCTAGTATCAAATTGAAAGAAATCTATGTAGGCTGTACCAGAATCATTAGCTGGATAATTTGACGGAAAGATTTCACCCTTGTACTGAATTTTTTGTTCGGCACGCAAGAGCGCAAAATTAAATAAAGCCGGAGCAATAGATTGTAGGTAATTTATATCAACCCCATTGTCCTCCCAACAAGCATCAAAGTCTCCAGGCTTTTGTTTAGTGGTGACGAAACTACCATCAATATAAATAGTTCTACAACCTGCTGCTTTAAGAAGCGTCATTGCCAGTTCTAGACCATCTATCATACGCTGTCTAGTTAAATTTGTACCAAATATTTCTTTAAATTCCTCCCATTCTGCCCAATGTATCCCTGGTGGTAAATTACCATTCTCTTCAAATTCTGGAATCATTTCTCACACGCTAACACAGTTTCATTATTCGGTTATGAGTGTCCCACAATTGTTTAAACATCCCACTTGAAAATGTCGGGTAGCTATGGCTCTAAAGATTCTGGCGGTTCAAACCCGTTTTTTCCGCAAGGCTCGTCATCCCCGAACGTGCTTCCACCACGTTCCGTAGTGCTTCCAGAAAAAAACCCAGATCGCCATCCTGCTCGTATTCTTCAAGGACAACGTCCAGGTAAGCCTTTGCCATTTCCGGGTTCAGCAGCTGCTCGAACACAACCTCGTCATGATTTCTCAGTTTCTTGCTCATCCTGTTCCTCCTGATAAGCCTGCCAATATCCTTTAACTGTCTACTCCAACGAAGTGTTAGACCGCTTACTCTGCATCAGAGGTTACCTCAAATTTCATCCTAAAATTCTTGATTTCATGTGCGCGAAATTGGGCTTTCAGGTAAGTTCTTAACACGGTTGCATAATATTGCGTTTTTTTCTAAATAGCTATATATATCCTTTTCTTTAGATAGAAGGAAATCAAGAAAATTTAAGCCTTGGTAATTACAGGTTTCATATATGCTTAATAAGATTAGATATTTCTTTAACCCTTCCTCCGTGAATACGCCATCCGTATCTCTTCTGTAGGTTGCGAAGTGCTTAAAAGCATGTTCAGCATTGTTGTTATTCCAAGGAACTCCATCTCTATCAAGAAACAAAAACAGCTTATCTCGGTTTTTTTCAAATCTATCTTTTAAGTTTACTGATATTTCAGATTCCCATGATTTTTTATGCAGTAGCCGATAAAATTTATCAACATCTTTTTTGTGCTTATTCAGATGTCTCTTATTTAGTCCATACTTATCTATTGTTTCAACAATCATTCTTAAAAGAGAAGAGAAATTACGAGAGATAAATATTAATCCTTCATCTTGCTGATACTTGAATAGGGGCGTGAGTATCAATGGAACAGAAAACCGGGATAAGAAAATTGAGTTGAAAAACTAGAAAAAACCGCAGCCATGTATATAC
>NZ_JACJPX010000075.1 GCF_014696315.1 Calothrix membranacea FACHB-236 | reverse complement strand
ATTGATGCATTTTATTTATCATTTCCGGAATTTTTACAATTATCTATGTCATTTTGAAATCTCTCTTAGTTTTTATTAGGAAATAAGATGCGTTTCCCCTACATCCCGTAGTAATTGGTCGTCAATGGCGATCGCCTCCGGAATCCAGTGTTGTTGACCTTCATAGATCACAAGTAATTTGTTGTTATTTATGTTAGTCATGGCATTTAAAACAGTGAAATCTGCGTATTATTACTAAGTGGCTTGGTAGTATCTGAGCTAGTAGTTTGACTGCGAATTGGAGTCTGAGGAATGTGTGGCTTATTAATTTTGGCACTTTGAGTCTGGGCTATATTCCGGCGAATTTGACGGTTAGGAAAATCAGCTTTCAGTTCGTCTAGTAGTTGAACAATTGCAGGTGGTAAATCACCTAGTTCTTCTTGATTGAGTAGGGTAACTACAGGAAAATCACCGTGACTGCTGGCAGCAATCATTACAGGTCTATCTCCTGTTGGTTGTGTAGGTAGTAGCGTGATAACGATTTGAACTTTGCATTGCTCGAAAATAAATGGTTCTAATTGATTTACCCTGTTGGTAGCAGATGTTTCTATCTCATCGTGGTCGGCGTAGCTATTTTCATCACTTACTGGTTCTAAAAGTTGCAAAAAGTTAGGTTTACCTGTACACCAACGTTCCCTGTCAAATAGCAATCCTAAAGCTTGGAATTGTTCTTCAGCAGTAGTTTTTCCCTGTTGTTCTGCAATGTAAGATTTTAAGGTTTCAGGTGTCACAGTGAGATTGGCTTTGGCAATGGCCTGTTCTGGGGTTAGCCATTTTGTGGTCATAGCTTTTTGGGCTGTGTTAACGGTGTGCAAGCTGTTGTGGCGGTAGCCAGAAGCAAAAACTGTTTTTGAGAGTAGAGTACTGCTAGACTAAAAACGTATCCCGTTTGCTTTTCTTCAGGAGCCATGTCCACGGTAATTACCCAATCCCTGACCCTGGAGGAGTTTCTCAAACTACCAGAAACAAAGCCTGCCAGCGAATATATTAATGGTGAGATTATTCAGAAACCAATGCCAAAAGGGAAGCATAGCCGATTACAGTTAAGGCTGTGCAACAGTATCAACGATGTTGCCGAAAGCCTGCATATTGCTTATGCCTTTCCAGAACTGCGCTGTAGTTTTGGTATTCGCTCAGTAGTACCTGATGTAGCGGTTTTTAACTGGTCGCGTATTCCCTTTGCTGCTGATGGGGAAGCACCCAATGATTTTCTGCTTCCTCCAGACTGGACAATTGAAATTCTTTCTCCTGAACAAAGTTCAAATAGAGTCACAGGCAATATTCTCTATTGCTTAGATCATGGTTGCCAATTAGGTTGGTTGATAGATCCAGAAGATCGTTCTATTTTAGTCTTCCGTCCAAATCAACAACCAGAACTTTTGCAGGGTGATGAGCGTTTGCCAGTGTTACCCGGGATAGACTTAGAATTAAGTGTTGCTCAGGTGTTTGGTTGGCTAAAAATGAGCAGTTAGAGAAGCACATGAAACACTATTTCTTTTAGGAAATAGCCTTAATCCAGTTATGTTACAACATATTTAGTTTTTATAGTCCCAATCTACTTACAGCTATTTTTAGGTCAATCAATCACATTTTTTAATTGCACACAAAGGCGGAAATAAGAATATAAGAGTTTGGTTTAAAAACATGAAAACTGTTGTAATTGTCAAAAAAGATTTATTATTAGCAGCCAACAGAACAGTGAAATGCCTGTAGTTGGCTGCTCAATTAGTTAAAGCTATTGCTAATTTAAAAGCGAGTCTTTGAAGTCGTGGATTGCCGTTGCTGTTAAAGCATAGACAACTCGGCGCTTACGTTCGATGTAAGTGCCATCTACAGGAATACCTTTTTTCCAAGCAGCAATAATAGCTTTCTTGTCTGCTGAGTAAACAGTCTTTTCTCTGCGGTATTTAGGAGGCAATTGTTCTGCATCTATCAGCACCTCACAACTTGGTGGATTTTCTTTAATTGTGATCCGAAGTGAATTACCAATCATTTGCTCAGGTAGAATTCCGGCAGCAGTTTGTTCTAAAATGGCTTCATCTAATTTTTGTCGCCAGCGTTCTAGTCTTAACAGTGCTGATTGATGTACAGCTTTTAGATGTTCTAGTCGTTGCTTAATAGCCACTATTTCAGCATCTAGTTGTAATGCTAGCTCTGCTTGGATATCAACAACTTCTTCCTGAACTTCCTGAGTTTCCCAAATAGCGGTGATAATAGCAGCTTCCTCTTCAGGAGTTTGGCAATTACTTAGCTGTTCCCAGAGATGAGCCGCAGTTTGGGAAAGTCCTACTAAGGATTGTTGAGCGAGTGCTAAATTCATAACTACCACTCCTGACAAACTTGGTAGTATTCATATTCAGCTTCAATCTGTTCTAAAATAGCTATAGTGCCTGAATCTAAATTAGTATTGTCATATAAATTTGAAGTGACCTTTTGTGTAATTTGAGGATTTTTACAAGCAGTAGCAGTTGAGTTAGGTGAAGTTGAAGTTGTTTTCAATGTTTGCATAAACTTTGCTTGCTTAACGCCAGAAACAATGGCGCGATAGCGCGTCTGGTAAGCGCAGCAACTTTCTCTGGCAATAGCTAGGATTTCAAATCCTGACACAATTATCCTAAAAATTCCAATTTATTAGTCGTTTTGTTCTTTGCATTGCCTCAGTTGAATCTGGTTTAATGGCCAATGCTTTACCATAAGCAATACTAGCTTCTTGCTATTGATTTAATTATTAAACACAAGCAACCTGATAACTACTAATGTCTACTGGCTATTATCCGGTTATCCTTTATCCACCGTTAGCAAGGCGGTTTGCTAACAGCGATCAAAAAATGGGGTATTTAAAAGCATTGTTTCAAGGATACATTGCATTACCAGATGGAAATGGTACAGCCAAGCAAGGCGTGAGCGAAAAGGAGTTTTTTCGCTATTTACTGTGTGCGTTTCCAGGAAATCTTATCTGTCAAGCAGTTGAGTTTGAAATTCCTGGTTCACCCCGACGCTATTCAGCAGATTTTATCCTTTACCATAAATCTTCTGGATTAGCTCTCGATATTGAGATTGATGAACCTTATACTGGAGATACAGGTAAACCTCACCACTGTATTGATGTTGATGACGATAAAATCCGTAACCGTTTTTTCTTGCAACGCAATTGGTGTGTGGTGAGATTTGCAGAAGTTCAGGTGGTACGTCATCCTTGGAGTTGCTGTAAGGCGATCGCTCAAATCATCGCTCGGTTGACTGGAGATGATAGTGTATTCATATTATTACAAAGATTGGCTGATGTCCCTTTAAAAAAACAGTGGACAAAGCGTGAGGCTAGGCTGATGGCTAAGAACAATTATCGTCAGTCTTATTTACCAAAAATGGGAAAATAACAACTAGAGATATTAGTATATTTTATAACAATTACCCAATACACCTAAAATCCCTATATTGTGCGTTATATATAGAATAATCTCGTTTTTTCTCACCAATGCCAGTAGAAGCTAAAATTTATCGAATTCTCATTGCTAGTCCCGGTGACGTTATTGAAGAAAGAGAGATAATCCGAAAAGAAGTTGACCGATGGAATGCAATGCACGCCGAGGATATGAAAATCATCCTGATGTCCATTGGCTGGGAAACGAATTCCACACCAGATTTGCGAGATTCAGGACAGGAAGTTATCAATCGTCAGTTGGTTGATAAATGTGACCTTTTAATTGGTGTTTTTTGGACTCGTTTGGGTACACCCACGGTATTAGGTGGCACTGGGACAGAAGTTGAAATAGCGCGAGCTAGAAACGAAGGTAAACGTTGCATGGTCTACTTTTCTGACAAGGAAGTTTCACCTTCTAAAATTGACCAAGAACAATATAGACAAGTTCAAGAATATTGGAATAAATTACAGCCAACAGGATTAGCAAATCGCTACAACAGTATTGAAGACTTTAAAGATAGAGTCCTTCGACATATTACATCAGCTGTTCAGGAAATTGCCAGAGAAGACAAAGAGCGAAGAGCCGCAGAACAGGAAGCAAAAGTTACTGAGCAAGCAATTGGTCTACCTATTCAGACAATACCAACCGCTTCCAACACAGAGATATCATTCAACACTCTCTCTGAAGCACAAACTTCAGTCAAAACATTGCTAGATTCACGCTTCGGTGTTCAAGATATGGAGGATGCCAAAGAGCAAGAAATCGCCAGAATACAGTCTGTACTAGCTTCACCTGACCTTGCTGAACTATTTTCTCGACAACCAAGTGTCGAAACTATTCCTGCGATCGCGCAAATTCTGGAAGCAGCTACAACACCATCCATGTATGCACTAGCTGCTATTGGAAGGTATGCAGATGAAACTTCACCTGAATGGCTAGATATTGCCGGAGACTGGATTGAAAGGCTCAGTACTAGAAAACTTGAAGGCTATGAATGGGCTAGCTATATCAAAACTTACCCTGGACTCCTTCTACTATATACACTGGGAATTTCAGCTTTGCGTGCAAGTAAAATGAACTTCTTACAAGAAGTGACATCCCGCCAAGTTTACTTACGTGAATATAATCGTGATTACTCTTTACTAGATTCAATAGATCCAAGATATGTGTTCTATCACGATATTTCACAAATGATCGAACCCGGATTTGAACGTCGATTTACCCCCGTTAGCGATCATCTTGCTATGTTGCTGAAAAGCAAGTTTTATCCTAATGAGGAAGAAAGAAGATACCTAGATTGGTTTGATTTTTTTGAATTTTTACTTTCCTTTAAAGCTATTCAAATTAAAGAACATCCTTATTTTGGCTCATTTATCTGGCGTTGGGAAACCAAAAGATTTATGTTCAAAATGATTCAGGATGCTACTGTACGAGAGGGAAGGTATGGATCTGGCATATCAGATTTATTTGGAGGTGATACAAAACTGCAAGAAACTGCTGTAATTTATGACGAAATTGCCAGCAAATCTAAGATAGATTATGGACGTGCAGGCGCTCCAAACTATATAAGTCTGCTGATTCAACTGGCAAAAAAAGGTACGCGAGTTTCAAGCTATGAAGAATTAATGAAAATTCTTCATCCCAACAGTTAGTTAGTATTAAGTAAATAATCTAGCTAGTAACACTATTAAATAACATACTCAATGAGCAATAATTTTACAGACACTAGCATTTATTTCACTCTGTTCAAAAAAGTTGGATTAAACCGATTTTTAATCTCTTTATTCAGTAATTTTGGAGGATTTTGGTTATTTATTGAGCCAGCCAGTTTTTTTCTTCCAGAAAGTCTTAAATTTGGCTTAGGCGGTTATTTAAGTTTGGTTTTAATATCTCTTGCTTTTGCTATTATCCAAAATTTACCTAAGATATCTATATCGTATAAACTATCTTCACCAGATACAGATATTGAAATTAAGGTTGGTGATATCTTTCAAGAAAATGGACATTTAGTTATTGGCTTTAATGATGTCTTTGATACAGAATTAGGAGAAGTCATTAGAGACTCTAGTGTTCAAGGACAATTTCTCAAACGAGTTTATAGAGGTAAACAGGATAAACTCGATTCAGATATTGAAACTGCTCTTCAAGAAGACATTAGTAATCGCAGTTTAGATCCTGATAAAAATCGTGGAAAAGCTTGGCGGTATCCCATTGGCACTACAATCACACTTGGTTCTTATGAAAAAAGATATTTCCTAACTGCCTACGGATACATGAAAAATGATTTAACAGTTGATTCAAATTCTGATTACATTTCAACTGCACTGGATAAACTCTGGCAAGAAGTTCGTCGGAAGTGCCACGGCACAGATGTAGCAATACCAATTATAGGTTCTGATCTAGCTCGTAGTGGTTTGTCTCGAATGCAGCTATCTAAGTTAATAATAACTTCATTCGTTTCGGCATCAAAAAGAAAATTCATTACACGAAAACTGACGTTAATGATTTATACGAAAGATTTAGATTCTGTAGATTTTTATGAACTTCAGGAATTTCTCAAGTCAATTTGCTTTTGAAATATAAAACTAAATTAGTTAATAGAAATAAATAACTTTTAAAATTTAATAATATACTAGCTTGAATTTGATAAAGACTATTGATATTGTAACGATCAATTCTCAATAATCTTCAAAGTCGTGTAGATAAATTAGCAATGCCACAAGTAGAGAAGATAAAGATATTCCTAGCTTCGCCAAGTGATGTACCTAAGGAGCGTAACTATTTAGTTGAAGTAATCGATGAAATTAACCGTACTATTGCTTCTAGTAAAGGAGTGATGCTAGATGTAATCCGTTCAGAAAAGAACACCTTTCCCGGTTATGGACAGGATGGTCAAGCAGTTCTCAATATGCAAATCGGCAAAATGGAAGAGTATGCATTGTTTGTCGGCATTATGTGGAACCGCATCGGGACTCCGACACCGCGTGCTGAGTCTGGGACGGTTGAAGAATTTGAGCGGGCTGTTAAATCGTTGCAAAAAAAGGGTCAGCCTGAAATATGGTTTTATTTTCGACAATCAGCAGCACAACTTAATACTGAAGAAGCACTAGAACAACGACGAAAGGTACTGGTATTTAAGAAAAAAATTCAGGGGAAAGCATTGATCCGAGAATACTCTGCTCCCGCAAACTTCCGAGATCAATTTCGTGAGCATATATTGTTATGGTTAAGCAACCATGAAAGCAAAACTCTTCAACCAAGTATTACTGCTTCCAAAAACAGTAAATTGTCACCCACAGTCAATGATACTTTAAAATCTACGACTACTACAGTAGCTAGTCGTAGAAAATCAAATTCACCCTCCACGCAGAAAAGCACGCAATTAAAGTCATCTCCCACAGTAAAAAAACAATTACCTGCTAGAACTGTTCCCACAACTCGTTCCAGAAAAAGTGTTAGCAGTTCAGGCGCATGGGTTTTGCTAGATAACAAATTATTCTTAACTGAATCTGTTGACACTCAAGCAGATCAGAGTGTGATACTCCAGATTTCATCGGCTGATTCAAAACAAGAAGCAGCCTTACGTAATTTGCACCCAGAACAACACTATTCTAAAAAGCAAATTTCTTACGCTTACCAAAATGAAGCAGCAATAATGCAGGTAGAGAGTGTTCTGCCAAAATCCATAAGGGGTAAAACTACCTTTGTCATTACCTTAAAGCCATATTCACAGGCACAAGGAAACAGCGTGATAGAGATGAACTTTAATGGCTATAGCGCAGACAAAATTGCTGAGTTACGTGCGCGTTTTCTATTACTCAACGAACTACTCTCTCCTAGCCAGAACAGAAATGATTATCCCTCTTTTGTCACTTTTTTGAGAGAATAATTAGAAAGAAGCGATGAAACCAAGACAGGGAGCATGAAAGAGCCTCGAACAGCTACATCAACAATAAAATTTATAGATGAATATTGTCAGTGGTATAAAAACCTGTTTCCAGATGTTAGAAGTTTCGAGGCTTTTAAATACCTTCACATAGGCTGTATTTCTGATATAAAACGAAAAACATTACCTGCGATCGCTAAAATTGTAGGATTAGATAATCAACAAGGATTACACCATCTTTTAACATCCTCACCGTGGTCAGTAGAAGAATTAAGAATTAAGCGATTAGAATTAATTTTACAGGTACTAAAGGGAAGACCAATCATTTTAATGATTGACGAAACAGGCGACAAGAAAAAAGGAACATCAACTGATTATGTGAAACGGCAGTACATAGGGAATTTGGGGAAAACTGAAAATGGAATTGTCGTAGTGACAGCGTATGGTGTTTTCTGTGGAATGACATTTCCATTAGCGTTTGAAGTGTATAAACCCCGTGAAAGATTAAAGCCAGGAGATAAGTATCATACCAAGCCAGAAATAGCAGCTATGCTGATGAAAAAGCTAGAATCAATAGGTTTTAAATTTAACTTGGTACTGGCAGATAGTTTATACGGTGAGAGTGGTAAGAATTTCATATCTGTATTAGATGAATTGAGTTTAAATTATATAGTTGCGATTCGCTCAAATCATTACGTAGAGCTACTACCAAGACAACATATTCAATATTTAAAGTGGCAGAAGTTTAAAAGAGTATTCTCTGACTTGAGCAGTGAGCATCGATTTATTAGAGAAATTATTCCTGGAAAACGTGGAGAAGCCAGATATTGGCAAATCACCACGGATATTGAGAATTTACCTGAGAACTCAACTTGGTATGTCATGAGTAAATATCCAGACATTACACCAAGAGAAGTTGGAAACTTTTATGGGTTAAGAACTTGGGTAGAATATGGATTAAAACAAAGTAAGAATGAATTAGGTTGGGCTGATTTTCGTCTAACTCATTATCCAGATATTGAACGGTGGTGGGAAATTGTTTGTAGTACTTATCTGATGGTGAGTCTACATTCAGAACAGATGCTTACCTCGTCACCCAAACCAGAGTCAAAATTTACTTCACACCCTTGGTGGGATAATGGAAATGGTTGGAAAAATATTCTCAATAATCTCCGTTTACTTGTTCAACCGTTCATTTTCTTTAACCTGATATATCCTTGGTTAACCGTTTTTCCTATTCCACAATTATATTCAGGATTTTCTAAACTTCAATCTATTATTTATAGCCTCACCAGTTCACTTTTTAACTACCTGAACAACACTGATTTCTATTTTTCCTCTGCTTAAAGTGACAAAAGAGGGTTATTCCATGCTTAATTCCTTTATTAAGGGTTATGACAATTCCGTCAAAGTAGAACAATGTGTTTTTCTCAATTTATGGGCGAGACTAAAAAATAACCCACAGCTTTTCCTAACTCATGCACGTCTTACAGCAATTTATTATTTAAAAATGAGCCGCACAGTTGAACATATATTAGAGTTGAAACTTACTCTACTCAAAAATAATATACTATCTGTTCAGTTCCGTGGGCAAAGAAAGCAAGCTTACAGTAATCAAGAACCTGCTATCATTGAGATAAAAGGTAATTGCGATCTGAACAAATAAAATATCTGTAGGGAAGGCTGCTGGGGAGATAGGGAGAAGGTTGGCTTAGATCCAAAAATCAAAAAATGCAAATTATTAGGAACTTGCTAAAGTTCCCAACTTTGCGGCTGTGGTAATCGACTCTTGCTAAGTTGCTGTTTTCTCAGAGTTAGCATCCCATTCCAGCCTGCTTTACCTGGAGAAACTTGTTTGGCTTGAGGTAGTTCAGTTAGTATCTCAGCTATCAATTCCTTAATTTTCTTACGATCTTTAAAAGCGATGACTACTGTATCAAGCGATCGCAAAAGTTCTAGAGGTAATTGTTCGCTATCGTCTACACTCCAATACAATGTAGGTTTGCGCTTTTCTTTATCAAAAGTTGATTCTAAGGCAATGACAGAGAGAACTTCAATCGGGTCACTTAGTAACACTGCTCTTTTGACTGTGGCATCTGTAGCAATCCAAAAACTACCATTTTTTGTGCGTTCAGAGTTAAGGGGAATAGCGGTGAAGTTACCCGTTGGTTCTAACTGCTTGGCAAGAGTTGGAAGATCATCGAGCGTGCGTTCCACAAATATTGCTTGACCTGTTTGACTTGCATAGAGCCAACCCTTTTCATACAATTCTGTGAGCAGAGAATTGGGTAAATTGTACTGCTGGCTTAGGTTTAGGCGTATTTGCTCCCAGTTTGCTGGTTCTGGTATGGGTAAGGAATTGGTCACAAAAACAGAGAACACCGTATTTTCAACTTGCTCTATTAGTTTCTTTCTGCGTTTATCATCCTGTTTTGGTACTGCTGGTGTGGGATTTTCAACAACTTGTTCTATCAGTTTTTGAATGCGTTGATCATCCCGCTTGGGACTGTAGTTTACACCTCGATGCTTTTGTAAACCAGGAAAAGTATATGCTTTACCGAGATGCGTACCACTAAAAGCTACACCGTCAAGTTGGTAACTTATGCCTTTGACTTTGCCTGTGCGAGTATAACCGACGCGGACATTAATACCTTGTTGTTGCGATCGCTCTATTAACTCTGACATAGTAGGATGGTCGTGTGTTGCTTGGTCGAGCGATCGCTGGAGTCTCACTCTAACGCTTTCCTCTCCAGTTCTGGCAAGTTGCCTACGTTCGCCAGTAGTTGGACTGTGCTTATCTTTTTCCCAACTTGGTTGCACCGATTGTAAATTGTATTCCTGCTCCAACTTGCGAATTACCGCTTCACTTCTGCGATAATCCCAGCTATCAGAAACTGTAGTGCCATCTAAGCGAATGCGACTGGCAACAATATGTATATGGTCATGTTCTCGATCAATATGACGCACTACTGTATATTGATTCATGTCAAAACACATTGCTTGCAAATATTTTTGGGTAATTTCATGCCAAGTTTCATCATCCAAACTCTCTTGGTGAGGCAAGCTGAGGGAAGCATGATAAACAGCCCTACTAACTTTTGGGTTTAGTTGTCTAGAGAACCGGAACTCAGCCGCCAGTTCTCGTGGGTTGTTTCCTTCCATGTTCCCACCAATTTGTTTAGCTCCTTCTTTACCAAAGAGATAGTTTAGTAGCCCTCGAAAACTTTTGCCTTTAATCTGCTTGCCAATCACGCTTAATCTTGTAAATCGCCGATCAAATCGATTTCGGTAATCTCTCGTCGCACTTGTTTCACCATATTCCTAAGTTGTTCTAACAATGTTCTATTTACAACTATCGGTTCTCCCATTAGTACTGAAGTGTTGATTGCTTTGGTTATTTGATTAAGATTATTGCCAATTTTACCTAGCTCCCAGTAAGTTTGACCTGCCACTTTAGTGACACGCCGGGGCAATTGGTTTTTCAGAGTCTTGCTACGGAACAATTCACTGATTGTGAGATTGTTTTCAGATGCCATCTGCTGTGCTTTTTCATATTCTTTTGGAGTCAGTCTAATATCTATCCTTAATGAGCGCTTTTGCATTACCAGTGCATTAATTATTAGTTTTTTCAGTTTGACAGTATTGTTAAGAGTAGTCATTGACCAACTGTCTATTTTTGAATTTGTAATCCAAAAGCAACTACAACAAATTTAGTAAGATCGCTACGCACTTCCATTACTGTGCGAGAGTGCTGTTGGCGATCGCTCTCTTGCGCCATCACTCCTAAAGCGTCGGTTCACTAATATAGATTGACAAACACAAAATTATGTGTTGGGCGGCAAAACGCTGATTTATGGCTAAATGTTTAGTAGGACTTACGCACAGTCTACGAATTCTTCTCCCAAGGGGAGACGCTGCGCGTTGGCGGAAGCCTCTCGTAGAGAAGGCGTTCTTGGCATCTTCTCTGCGAGAGGCTTCCCTACGGGAAGGCGGTTCGATAAATTAAGCTTTTTGGCAATTTTTGCGTAAGTCCTATTTTTTAAACTTCAGCCTAAAAGTTTAATTTACCTACTTCTACTGGATCGGCACTCTAGTTTTGATTGTTTTCGTATCATCTTCCCCTCTGTCACGGTGGTTGACCTACTGAGGTAGGGGAACCGTGAAAAGAGGGCAAGTTTGTTGCCGCACCTGGGGGTGCGTTTTTTCTACCGAGAAAAAATGTCCGGACAGCAACATAGCTTGCTACTCACCAAAGGTTTTTTTGGGCTACTCTAATCAACTGCTGGATGAATATGTAATGGATCTCCGATGGATTTGTATTGGATCTCTCATGGCATATTATTTGTCAATAATTTATCATTGTTGCAACTAAAAATTATACATAGAATACGTATGTCATCCAAATGGATCTCTATTGGATCAACATTGTCACTGTAATGAATCTGCAATGGCTCGTTCGTGGAACTGGCATGGATCTGTGATGGCACACTTTTCTAAATCGAATTTCTTAGCAGAAAAGTAAAGACTTAATTAACAGCAGCGAAAAAAATAACCAACTGGATAAAATTTGCCTCCAACAAAATGGTCAGTAGAGTGATGTTCATAGTCAATATTTGCATTTAAGTTAAAAGCAGCTTTTATGGATAATCACAACCACAGTCAATGTCAAACCTGATAGTCAGTTTTGACCCTGGTGCTTCCTTGACCAAGATTGTTTACGAACTAGCAACTGAAGGCAAACCATGTTTGATGACAATGGAACCAGAGATGCTGAAGTTGCCTCAAAGTTCGATTGACGCTTATATGTCGAGTCGCAAGGGTCTTGAATCTCCTAAACCAGTAGATGAAGCCTGGGTGTCAAGTCCTGCAAATGGTGATACACAATGTACAGTAGTTGGATTCCTGGCACGGCAGTTTTCAGCATCTGCCAGACTCGATAAGCTCAAGTACGAAACCTCAATTCACAAAGCCTTGGCGGTTATTGGTGCGATCGCTCAACACAACAAATTGCCTAACAGGTTTTCACTATCACTGACCTCACTACTGCCCTATGGTGAATATCAAAATCGTCAAGCATTTGAGCAACAATTGCAATCTGCACTCAAGGATTTTAGATTTCGGGGTCAAAGATTGCGGGTGAAGCTGGAGCGATTCGAGTGCTTACCCGAAGGTGCGGGATTGGCAATGATACGCCAACGCCAGAATGGTAAAGAATGGTTCAACGCCCAAACCATCGCAGTGCTAATGTTCGGGCATCGCAATACCAGCCTTCTATTATTTGAACGGGGTAAGATGACGGCGGGTTACACCAATGGGCTGGGCTTTCACCAAATGGTAAAGCGAGTAATTGAGCGCACATCTGGGCAGGATGCCACTGCTTTAACCTCTGCCATCTATGCAGCCGGTTCAGATATCACGACTGATAACCAAGCAATTCGCACTCTGGTCAAAAGTAGAGAACCTAAAAATCTTGATTATGAATTGCAGATGATTGTTAATGCCATTGCTACTGCTAAAGCTGAGTATTGGTCTAGGCTTCACGATTGGCTGGAATCAACTTTACCTGCGGTGAACGAGGTGATTTTGAGTGGTGGCGCAGCATTGTACTTAGAGCAAGAGTTACAAGACTGCTTTCAAGAAATTTCAACTTATTGGGGTGCTGACTTACAGCAGCAGGTACAAGAAGTATTCAAGGATAAAAGTAATGATTATTGCCATACTTTCCGAGAGCAGGAAGCTTTGTCGTTTAGGTTGATTGATGCGTTTGGTTTGTTTATGCGGTTTAGAGCGCAAATAGAGAAGGTAGCATGACTATGACTAATAATAAATTACGTGAAAATCATGACACTAATAGACAGCGCAAAATTTTTAGATTTTCTTACCATCCTTACTCAAATACGGTAGACGGGCAGTTAATTGCATATTTGCAACAGGGAGATGAAGTGCGTTCTAGCAAAGAGATGGTATTGCAGGCATTACGAATGTGCTGGTTGCCTTTAGCATACAAAGCACAAGCAGATACAGGTGTAGATATTAGCGATCAAGAACTACGTCGGGTAGGGTTGATTTGTTGTCATGCCCTGGAACAACATTTGGCTTATTTGCGGATGGAACTAGGATTACCACATAAATCAAGTGATGTTTTGCCTATGCCTATAAGCACTATGACCAATCCTCAAACGCTTGCTACTATGTTCGGTCTAGATACAAGTAATTCTAGTCACAGTAATCCCGATCATAGTAGTAGCCAAAATAAAGGTAGTAGTAATAGCAATAACAATGGTAGCAGCAAGCCAAAACACAAATTTGATTCTGACTCCTTCATTCCTGGCGAGGGATCTTTCTATGATGAAACAGACAATATGTTTGAGGATATTTAAGTATTTATTAATACACATTTAGTAAAATTGCCAAGGAGATTTCAGATGGCAGCAATTCACTTCGTTGATGGTGAAAAAGGTGGAGTAGGCAAGTCATTATTTGCACGGGTTATGGTGCAATACTGTATTGATAATAAACTATCTTATGAGTTAGTAGAAGCAGACCAAAGTAATCCAGATGTGGGCGCATTTTACCCAAATAATCATAAAAAAGCAGTTTTTAGCGAATCAGAGCGTAAAGCTTATGATGCTGATGAAATTTTTAATTTAGCACTCACAACTTCTGTAATTGTTAATTTGCCTGCTCAAGTCTACCCAGCAGTAACTGACTGGATTGAGCGTAATCAAATCCTAGAAATTACTGGAAAAAATAAGGTCAAAATATATAAATGGTTTGTTTGTAGTGGTGGATATGACAGTGTTCAATTATTTATTCAATCTCTAGAACGCTTTGAAAACAAGATTAAGCATATATTTGTACGCAATTGTGGTTTATGCGATGACTGGAAACACATAGATGGACGTAAGGACTTACAGGAATTAATCAAAGCTTATAAAGTAGCTGTCATCAATTTTCCCAAGTTCAGCTATCGAGAGCGGGATATCCTTGATGCCAATCAGATAAATTTTTCTGCGGCTAGAGATTATGGAGAGTTAGGTGTATTGGGTAAGCAGCGATTACACAATTTTCTCAAAAAAACTTTTGAGGAAATTGAGAAAGCCAAAATTTGGAATCTGACCGTAGCTTCAATTACTTCTCCAACCGAAAAAGTTGATGATGCTAATGCCAACAGCAAAGTTGCTACCAAAAAGTAATCTAAATGACATCTCTGACCATGAAATTAGATTACCGAATGAGCTTGGGAAGGGGCGAATTAACTAAAAGTAAATACAAATATGAGTAAATCTCACACAGAAGAACTTGATTTAGATGATGAATTTTTCGATTCAGTCGCTGCTAGAGGTAAAGGACTGAGCCAAATTCCTTACCCAACTTTACTAGATTTAGCCATTCGAGGTAAAGATGATTCATTTAAAGCTAGGGTTTGGGAAATAGTAGTTCAAACTGGAGTAGACCCTGACGACCCAGCATTTCTGATGATGATTGCTACTGGCAGGCTACAAGTGCTATTGGAAGACAATCCCAAAGAAATGGAAGCAATGTTTGATCTGTGGCAGACACAGCTTTATGACCATCTCCAGACATATGAAAAAATAGCAGTAAAAGGACAGCAAAAAGCGATCGCTCAGGCAGTGACAGCATTAATCAGACGTACTGAATTTGAGCGTGCTATTCATTCAGTTCCCTCTCTAATTGCTGCGGGAATATTGCTATTAATTGCAGCGGGAGTTGGTGGGCTGGCAGGCGTAGCTGGAACGTCTTGGTATCAATTCAGTAATTTAGATCCTAATGGGCCACGCCAACTTACACAAGCCCAAGCCGATGCTTTAGATTGGGCAACCAGTAATGAAGGTAAGTTTGCTCACAATCTAATGCAATGGAATCAAGATTTGCTGAGTCGTGACCAAAACGGTCAACTTGCTTGTACAAAAGATGCCAAGCGTTTGGGCGTAACACTCCAAATTGGAGGAAGTAGCAGAAAAGCCTCGTCTGGGTTCTGCACTTTATGGATATCACCTGCTAATCAGCGCCAGTTTGTATCTAAGCCCAAAAATTAAGAATTGTGAATTAAATAACCTACATAATCTCTTTCCTTTAAGGCTTTGGTATTGCCAAACCACTGTCCTAAAATTTGGATCTTATTAAATCCACGTTCCTAACGGACTTTCAACTAAAAAAATATCCTATCCCTGTGGGACGCTAAGTGTAGCTTGCTTCCCCATAGGGGTACGAATTTAGAACAGGGGTGGAAGACAGGAACAGTCTTGTTGAGTCCAGAAATTGGGATAATTGTTTTTTTGGCGTTCCCTTGTTTGTCAAGTTCTCAATCGTAGAGGAGGATTCAGCAGATGTTTACCCGCAAAGTTAACTGGCTTTGGCTGCTGGTAATAGGAGGTACAGTTACAGCCTGTACCCGTCCTACTCCTGTAAATCTTAGTGACAAGGATGAGAGGAATACAACTCAAGCACAAGCTGAAACTGTGCCTGATTATCCACCAATGTATGACGTGGATGTTAAAGTTTGTGGCAACATTATTGCCCCTCTAAAGGAAGGAAAACGTTGTGTCAATCAACAATTACGTTTGTGGGGGCCCGTAGGAGAGGCAAAATTAGTTCGTGCTGGTATTTCTCTGCCATCAGTTTCTAGCGTAGAGCATAAATTGGCGATCGCCTCGAAAGGTTGTTATCCTGTTTATTCTCAACCTTCCCAGCAGCAGTTTTATTGGGCTGATTCTATTATTCAAGTCAACAGGGGAGGAACTGCACCCACAGTCGAAGTCAAGCCAACTCAACTTTCAAACCAGCAGATTCATGATTTAATGACCAGTAAACCTTCCAGTCGGACAATTACAACATTTGGTGGGGTCGGGTGCGAAGCTGCATCTTCGGTAAAATAAAGCTTTTACGGTTGAGGGTGGGTGGGCAAAAAAGTTACCCCACATTTTAGTGGGGCTACTGTCAGAACCAGCAGGTAATTATGAAGCTTTAGCCCATCTAGCTGTGCGTTGTTGTTTATGAGCTTTACGCTAGGGTGTTGACTTTGTGGGAAAATCCCTCAAAAAAGTTCATACAAATTCTGTGTCATCATCTGAGTACATAAAGAAATACTTAAAATCATTGCTTAATGAAAAGACACTTAATTTTCCAATTAATTAAAACCATCGGCTTCTCTACAAATCTCTCAACAAGTAAAATTACACTATTTAGCAGAACTGAAAGGATCTAAAAACCGTTTCATTGCTTTTGACATAGCCCAAGAGGGGATTAGAGGACTTTGCCTTAGCAGTTGGGATCGTTCCTCCATGAGCTTCTCCCATTTACTAATTACTTCAGATGGTTCGACGAGATTTGCTCTTCCCTGCTTGATAAGGAGGTAAGTTTTAGTTGCCCAAGCGTCTAACACATTCCCAGCTTCAAAGTGCAACTTCTCTTTCTCGGCAGGATTTAAGAAGGACATTGCTCCAGTTATTCCTGCCACTATAAAGGCTGTAATCCCAGCTATGGTGGAATTTTGTGTAAACGCAGATATACCGGAGATGCTAGCCAAAATTGCTGCTGGTAATCCAAAAAGCATATGAACATTTCCATAAATATCAGATGCTCTGCGGTGACAACTAGCCATTTCCAAAGCCTGATCCGCGTACCACTCAGTTTCTTGCACAACGTCTGATAGAAAAGCCGCGTTGTTAGGAGTGTTTCTATCCGGCATTCTCAATCCTCAGCAAATCACCCAACATACAACTATCCTTTATTGATTCTTACAGATACGTTAGCAGAACTGTCCACACCGAGATCTAGCGGTCTAACTATTTATTATACGGAAACTTTCCGTATAATCTTTTTCTTAACCCTAATATATCAAGCATTACAACGAACTTCTGTCTGAATATACGGAAAACTTCTTTTTTAGCCCCTTATTTGGGTATTATACAGAATTTTTCCGTATAGCCACCCTTCACGGGAGGATTATATGGAATTTTTCCGTGTATCCCTTGGTGTTATATGGAATTTTTCCGTATAACATCCCTATTTAGGATATTACAGCATCGAAAGATGCAATTCGCTCCATTTTCAATTCTTTATTCTGCAAAAAAAATAACCTGTATTGTTTGAGGCAATACATAGTTATTTTGGGTTATTATTCTGTAAATTATTGAGAATAAGTCAGAATTATTTACTCGTCTTCATCTTCTTCATCTAATTCGTCATCTTCATCTAAATCCTCGTCGAGTTCATCTTCGATATCCTCATCCTCCTCATCTTCATCCAGGTCTTCGTCCAGTTCATCATCTAAATCGTCAAGTTCTTCCTCTTCTTGTTCTTGGAAAGAATTACGACGTTCCAGAGAGGCGCGATTGAATTCCACTAAATCTGCTATTGCTTGCTCTGGATCAGTGCTAATAGTGTCATACAGCATACTCATGAAAATTGCCACTATTTCTGGTGCATATTTGAGTGCATCTGGTTGTCCAAACAATTTAGGAAATAATTTGGTATTCCATTTCTGCCAATCAAACTTTTTGTTACCACCTTTCTTTTTCACTTGAGCAGCAATGTCAAGTCCGAGTTTTTCACGGGCTGCATGACCGATTTTTGTGGAAACACGGGAATCTCGTAACTGTAATTTAACGCCGTATTCCTTGAAGATTAGATTCCGCAATTCTTTCAACAAGGCTAATGCCTCTTCTTGTGGTGAAGCATTCGCTACCTTTGATTTAGTTGTAGCAGATGTACCATTAGTTTTGGCAGATGTTTTAGCATTAGCTCCGTTGCGATTGTTGTTATTGGTTGTAGCTTTAGCGATTCCTTCAGAGCGCTTTGCGTAAGCCATTTTACAGCTTCCTTTAATAAAGTGAATTTTTCACCTCCTTGCCGCAATCGCGGCTTTCACATCCATTTACTTCCAATTTCAAACCTATGCGGAGCAGTTTCTGAAATTAACACTGTGCTGGAGGCGATGCCTGCTCTGGGCGTAGCCATCGCTCTTTTTCATGTAATAAATATAGCCAACTCGTTAGTGATAATTATCCGTATGGCTAAAGCATCAGTAACCAATTTGCTCTAAAAGGGGGAAGTAAGTTGTTCAAGCTGGAATTATGAAGTTGACAGACTGGCCTGCTCTGGTTGACCAAAATACTGCAATTGTGGCTGTGGAGTATCATACGCCTGACAGAATGCAGATATTACAGCAATTTTACAATTGGGGTGAAGAGCGTTCTTTGTCAGTCTTTGTCTGGAATCCTGGTTACTGTGGACTACAGAAATTAATTCACCATCAAAGTCAGTACATCTTACAGTCAACTGACAGAGGTAAAAATAAAGACATTATTCAGTATCTTTTGGAGGAATATCAACCAGGCATTTATTTACTGGAGGGGGTGCTAAATGAGGGTGATGGTAGCAAAATCAGTCAAAAATGTAGCTATCAATTACTTAATGCCTGTTATCAGGCTCTCTGGAGTAAAAAACATCATTACTGGGTATTATTGGAAACTTATGTTCAACTACCGCTAGAATTACAGCCTTTTATTCCCATATTGTCAAATCCACTTCCCGACAAAGAGCAGGTACAGATAGTTGTGGAGCAGTTTTGTGATACCTGGATTGGGCGTAGCGATCATCGCCTTCAGAACTGTGGGGAATGCGATCGCTATCCAAGCCTAAAAACAACAGAAACAACAGAAGGACTGCGATCGCTCTTTCGTGCCTGTCAGGGTTTACCCATAGGCGAGATAAATATGCTACTACAGCAATGTCTGGGTTTTGCAGAACAGCTTGAGGAAATCGCCCAATTAGTGCTAAAGCATAAAGTTAACAAATTGCGGGGACGAGGTTTAGAATACATTGCCCAACCGGATGTACCTTCAGCAGGGGGATTAGATTTACTAGAAAAAAGGTTGGAAACTATTACCTATCTACTTCAAACAGAAGCAGAGCAATATGGATTGAAGTTTCCCACTGGAATGCTGCTTTGGGGTCCACCGGGTACTGGTAAGAGTCTTTCTGCCAAGTTAGCAGCTAAGAAAATGGGATTGCCACTGTTAGCAGCTAATTGGGGTGTACTATTGAGTGCTTCTCATCCCGACAGAGCATTAAAGGAGTTTATTGCTTTGGTGACTTCCCTTGCTCCCTGTGTACTTTATTGGGATGACTTTGATAAAGGCTTTGCTGGCTGGGACTCCAATGCAGATGGAGGTATAGCACGGCGTTTATCTGCTGCAATACTTACTTGGATGCAAGAGCATCAAGAGCCAGTTTATACAATTGCTACTGTCAACCGCTTAGAAATGCTACCTGCGGAATTAGTGCGTCGTTTTGATGATATCTTTTTTATGGACTTACCCCATGAAGGGGCAAGATATGAAGTATTCAATCTACATTTAGCCAAGTATTTTCCAGCATTTAGAAACAATAACTCTCCTTGGAGCGATGACCAATGGCGTAAGTTGTTGGCAGAATATCGTATTTGCAGTCCAGCAGAGATTGGTAATGCAGTCCGTCGTTGTGCTGAAGAGGCTTTTTATCAAAGTAGACCTGGGGAAATTGAGTTTGAGGATCTGCTGAAACAGCGACAAGAATTTACACCAGCTATGGAGCGAGAGTCAGAACAGATACAGGCAATTCGCAATCAGGCTATTTATGCTAAACCAGTAGCTGGTCAGGATGTTTCTCGATTTGCTTATCAGCACCAGGAGTTATTTGGGTAAGCCGAATCTAATTTTTGAAATTATCCATCACATCTAGTAAAAAGTCTTGATGCCAAGGTTTAGGCAGTACTGAAAGTAAAACAGTAATAATTCTCGCTTGCATTTTTAACGTAGTTGTTTTCAAAGTCAACTGACAAGGCTGCTGAGCAAAATTTTGATAATCAGAATAGACTTCTGACAATAAACCATCGTTCGATTGGTAATCAATAAATGACGAGTTTACGTAAATCTTAATCGAATTAGTGTCGTCCTCTAAACTATGTGATTCACGTTCAGAATTATTCCTAGTGCTATTATAAGTATCTAATAAGGATAGGAATATTTTTAGCCACTTTTTCCAACAACCACCAAACTCACTTGCTAATTTAGAAATATATCCTTGGCTAATACCAGAAACTGCTTCAACTGTGGATTGAGTAATTTTTTGTCCCTTCTCCCAAAGTTCTTTAACTGACTGCTTTATTTTCCACCAAGATTTTTCATCTTTAGAACCTGCTTCAATGGTGATTGAAGCAGCGTTAATAATTTCTATTTTCTGGTTGATAAAGCTAAGGTCATAGTCAGCACAGAAGTAGAAGTAAAGTTGTTCTTTAGTTCGATTATCCGCTCGTAAACGTCCTATACACTGTCTAATTTCAGCTTGTGTTGACCAATCTATAAAGCGATTAAATTCTTCATTATCAATAGTCGATTTTGAAATATAATCGCTATTATGCAAAGTTAAGTAAAGCGCTTCTAACGAGCCAATATTTTGGTAGGGAATACCAAAAGTGCCTAAAGCTGATACATCTTTAAAGTCATTTGACCCTCGACTATCTCTAAACCAACCACCATCACCTTCTTGGCAGAATTTTACAAAGTCAATGAATTTGATATCCGAGTGTTTTACTGATAATTCTGCCCGTAGTGCATTAACTCTACTTTGGCAATAGTCAGTGCGGTTTTTAGAAACTTGTCCCAGTCCTGTGATTTGAATAATTTTCAAATTTTTGTTTACTGATACCTCTTGCTCTATAGTTAAAATTTCTTCACTATTAATGCCCATCCACCACGCTAAGTATTCAGGAGAAGCTGTCGCATCTAGATAAACATTCCAAGTAGCAGCTTGTGCTATTGATGTATGTCTTTCATTACGAATTGAAATGAGTAACTGACCTTGTTCTATTCGGAAATTACCTGGGATTTGTCTACCCCAGATTTGTAAAAATGGTACAACCCAATCTAGAGGAATATCTTGCTGAATTTTTTGTGTGATTTCAAAGCTTTTTTCACCAAAACGTTTTCGCAATGTTTTAGGTAAATCATTGAGATTGGCTCCATATTCCCCAGTAGTATTAAATAGATGTTCTAAATTGGGATGTAAAATTTCTGTAGCGACAGCGATGATTTCATCTAAATTATCTGGTAATTCACCAAGCATTTCTCGCACGGCTGTATCATTCCACCCGTATAATGGTTGCTTGATTTCTCCTGTCAAGCATTGACGCAGTAACATCCACACAGGCTGCAACTGAGTATTGATTTGGGGGTAGTAAACAGTTATTTGGGCAATTACTTGATTTAAATCTTTGAGACTAGCAGCGATCGCAGTAATTGGTTGTACTGTCCGCATTGCTTCATCCCAGAAGACACCGCTATTTGACCAGTCGAAGTTATCAGTACCGGGGGCGCTATCAGGATGGGCGCGGATGCGATCGCACTTTAGAGCTTCTCTTCGCATAAAGCGATGTCCAAACCCAGCACCTGTAAGAGAACGACAAGCTTCGAGTAAATGGCAAGTACTGCAAACTGGATTTTCTGTACCTTCCTGAATGGAGATATTTTGGTTACGTAAGGCTGCAAAGATGGAACTGCGATGGCAGTTACCAGGTGTGTCAGCGAGTTCCCCATTTTTAGGCCATCTCAAATATTGTTTACCGTTAGGTGTGGAGTCCCATACCATTCCTGAATTGCGAACATCCAGATACTTGTAATTACGTTCAATAGTTTCTGTGGTTACATTTCTGGCATGAGTAGTAAAGTACCAAAGTTTTTCTACCCCTAAGGTTTCAGGCTGAACAATCCCTGCATCATAGCTTTTGGATGTTCCTGTGGGACTTTTGTCTAAAATATGTTTCCACCCAGCAGCAATGGCTTCCTTGTAGACTTGTAACCGTTGACCTTTCTTGAAAACTATGTTGGGTGGATGCTCAAAGTCACCCCATCTAGGTAACTTCCCTGGTTTGTACTCAATTGTACGAGGAGTGATGTTTTCGGCTTCTATTTGGTCTATGCTCCGGTGTACAGGATTTTGTTTACCAAAACCGTTTTTGGGTCGATAACGCTCCACCATTCGCCGAAACCACAGTTTGAGTTTGTAGAGCATTCCCCATTCTCTATCTACACCAGCAAGAGCTTCCTGGATTGCTTCTGTACATAGGGCAAAGAAATCTTCTGGTCGTAACGTATCGTTGTTCCAAGTTACACCTACTTGATATCCACCTTTGCGGCAGTACTCAACACCTCTGGCATACTGGCGGATTAAATCTAAATTTTCTGTAGAGTCTAGAGCTGGACGCAACTCAATCAGCTTCTCCTCTACTCGATGGAATGAACCGATTTTGAGTAGTTTTTTGATTTGGTGATGAATATGGCATCGGTTGAGGTAAGCAGCAGTAGTAATTAGTTTAATTTCGTTTTGGCGACCTGCTGCCAGCAATTCGTCAATGTCCAAATGCGCTTTAGTTTCTAATTGTCCCCAATCGCCCACTGCCAGATGATATCTTTGCAAACGGCATTGTTGCAGTGTTTGTTCATTAGCTTTAGCGATATGAGGATTGAGTACTGCCCCAGCATCAGGCATGAGGTGAATTTCTTTAGGACGCAAGCGTTTGAGGTAATCCTTTAGGGTTTTTTCACCGTAATGAGCAGCACCCGCTGTACCAATGACAGCAATGTCAGTTTGTCCAGAACGCCATAAGAAAATTGCTGTGAGTAGAGACTTAAGCCCCCCCTCACAGAGAATCACTACTCTCGCTCTTTTAGTGTCGGGGTGTTTCCAGCAAAATAGTGGTAATTCCCCATTTGGTAGTTGTGGCCCCGTTCCTCCCTGATTCATACCACTTAGCCAGATGTATTTGGGGTTAGTACGCAAAGTGGCAATTTGAAAGCCAGTGATTTGAAAATTGGGGTCAAGGGCTGCGATCGCTATACCCTCTCTGCCCAAAAGTTTACTAAAGGGGGAAATGCCAGGGAGGTCGGATTTTATGCCAAGGGGAGCATAAAGACCTGGTTCCCAACTTCTTAGCCAACCTAAAGTTTCTAGCCAGTTAATTTCGTCAGTACTCAATTGCCTATTCTCTTGTAGATGCAAGGCGTGTTGAGTACTCAAAGTTGTCACGGTTTTTTGCAACAGCAGCTCGAATAGTTGATTGCGTTTCTCTACACTCAACCACTGCTTGACCTTACCATTGCCTGAGTGGTGTTGCTGTCGAAATTCTAGTTTCTTGTCTTGTGAGTAGTCATTGCCATCGTCCTTCACAAACAAACCGCCCATGTCGTTACGCAGCAACTTGATGAAGCGATAACCTGCGGGTGCATCCTGTTGGCTAAAACTCCGCAAGCACTCAATTAAGCCATTGGCATGGATGGCGCAGCCGTGATGGTTGTCGCAGATGGGACAGGGATTGCGTTTGCTAGTGTATTGACGTTTCATAGACGCAACTTACTTAAGCGGGAGTGTGAATTTCCCATGTATGAGATTTATGTGCGTCTGTAAAATAGCATTTTGGCTTTTTTCGCTAATTTAGTACTTCACTATATATATAGATCAATATGATCAGATGAGTACTTTTCGTCAAAAAGCTTGCTGTATAAGCGTTTGAAAAAAGTAACTATCACACAAGGGGGCGTTATTATCACGCGAGGGGGCGTTAATTTTAGCGTGTTTGAGTACTCAGCGATAAGCATTGCTGTGTAAAGGTTTAAGCTAAAATAGCCCTCATATCAGAAGCCAAATATCACATGAGGGGGGTAATTTGAGGTGAGTAGTGAGGGTTGAGTACTCGCAGCAAAAAATCGGGCTAATACTTGTGTAGTTCCATTAAAGTCAACAGCCTACCTTAGACCGTTAACAAAAACTATGCCCAAAAGTGAACCTCCAGTCATCCAGCCTCCTCTGCCACGACCGTCGCGGTGGCCTTACTGGGTGTTTGTCCCGCTCTGCGCGTTTGCATATACTGTGTTCTGCTTTACTTTTATTATGGCTGCTTGGGGTATGCGCGGTGAATCGAAGCCGTGGTGGTATATGGTGGCCCAGGTGCTGGCAATACCGGGCGTGTGGTTGCCCCCTTACATCGGCGCGCCATTATGGGGTGGAATTATGGGTTTCGTCCTCATCCGACTGTTCCGGCTGATTCGGAGCCGTCGTCGCTGAGCTTGGGTCGTTATGTGGCTCAATCTAATGGTTGGGGCTGCTCTTCAATTCTAGACGACACAGAATTTGCAAGCACTTTTTTGAGGTATCTTCCCATAAAGTCAACATGCTAGCCTAGACGAGACCCAAAACTTCTTTGAGCTTTACAGCATACTTCTCCGCAACCATCTTATCACTACCCTCATTTTCAATATCTCTCACCCAACTCTGACTCATCCCTACCGCGCGAGCAATCTCTCTTTGACTTATGCGTTTGGCTGTTCTAATCTGCCGTAAAATAGCCCCAGTAAGTTCGCTTGTTTGAGATAATTCAAAAATTTGTGGCGTAGCCTCTGCCTGGGAATTTGTTTTTACTATTTTATAGGTGCTGACTATGGTGTGTGCATTATGATTTTTTGTCTCATGTAGAGAAATTTCTTGAGCAGGTTGCTGTTTTTGAGTCTCAAATTTACTCAAATGATTTTGGCTTTGAACTGACACCTTCAAAATCAATTTTGCAGGCAACAAAACATTTTGAATATAGTTATCTGGCAATCTTTTAGTTCCAAGAAGCTCCTGATTTCGTTCTTTTGCAGATAAATTACTCAGTTCATCCGGCATCGCCCATAAAGGTCTGAGCCATAATGGGTAAGTTTTATCATCAAACTCTATTTTGATACCAACCTTATCTTTTAAAACTAGTAATGCCTCTTCCAGATTTTCTTTTAGTCTCCAGCCGTAACGATAATCATTAATTGCTTGTTCAATTTGATAGGATGGCAAAACGTTACTCAATAAGCTATGAACTGTGTAAACACCATTCTTGTGAGCGCGACTATTCTGAATAATATACAATGCTAGACTTGTAGCTAGTTTTTGTTGATGTGGATCTAGATCAAAAACTTGCTTGGGGATAAATCCATACTGGTACAGAGCGGTTTTTGACTGCTCACCTTGGGAATTGAGGAAATTATAAGTCCAAAGACCTGGTTGTACCCGGATTATAACTTCGCAAAGGTCATCATTGTCTCCGAACAAATTTGGTTGACTATATTCCTGTACGCTCACTATCCAAAGCAGACAACGCTCTTTGATGCAAAGGTTTAACTCTCCTTCATACCAGTGGATAACTGCACCCAAAGTCCCTACTACTATGGCTAAGTCTGCGATCGCCTTGAGTCTTTGAGATTTTGTCAGTTTTTTACTTTTATATATCTTCAGTGTTTTGATAAGTTCTGAACCTCGCAAAACAAATGGTTGCTTCCAAGGTTCTGCTTGTCGAGCTGCATATGTGGCGAACACAGCATGAAGCCTTGCTGCCATTACACCATATTGCTCCAGAATTTGATGTTCGGCGCGGTCTAAGATGTATTGAGGTTGATGCTCTTGTTTATGAAGAATGTAAAACTCAATATAACGACCCTTTCCAAATGGTTTTTGGAAGTAAAGGCTGCCATTACTGTACTCACTCCAGTCTGGGTGCTTAAGGTATGCTTGAGTGGCACTAACAATTGGTGCGCCTGTTGCGGTTATCTCGTAGTTTTTGCTTGTAAACAACGGTGGTTTTGTAAAAGGAAGGTTTTTTGGTTTTCTAAGACGCTTATTTGTTTTTGCTGTTGGTGGTACTTCTAACCCAGAAATGCTTAGTTGATAGTTTGATGATTGAGGGTCAGCATACTCTATTTTATTCTGTTTGATCGACATTAGGGTTGCCCTCCCCAGCCACGCAAGATATGCGATTGAAAATTGGGGATAAATGTCAGGATAATTCTCAAGCTATTATTTAATGCATTAAGCCATACTGCTCTCAATCCCAACAGTTGTAAATTATTTGAGTTGTATTTAGGAATGCCTGCTTGTTTGCCCATAAACGAAACCAAAATCATATAATTTGCTAAAGAAAAAGCAAACAGCAAAGTTTGTACTGCCACATGGCAGTAATGACCAAGTTTTGTAACTATCCTCGCTAGAATCAGTTTGTAAGGCTGAAGAGCGCCCCTTTTGGCTGTTTAAGGCTTTAGGTAGGACAACAATTTCTGTTTTGCATTACATCAAACACAGACGTGCTTGAGTTAGCCTTGCCTTTTTAAAGTAATTTCTGACACTTGAACATCGATAATATTCTGATGAATCTGCGGATTTGGAGATGTCTCTTTTTTGAGAACCGCTGCTTTCAAAAGCTTTGCAACCCAGTCAACTACAACTAAACCAGATTCTTTGGCAGCATCTTGTATTAATGGCTGTAAGTATGCAGGCAGTTGTAGAGTTAAGGTAAAAGTTTCTTGTAATGGTGGCCGAGACTTGTTGATTTCATCTGACTCTGCCCATCGATGAGCCCAGAATTCGCATTCAGCTGCCCGTTGATTACCGTCCTTTTCGATAAAGCTCAATTTCCCTAGTTGATAGCAATAGAAGCTTTGGGGGTCATCAACAAACTCTCGGCTGCAATGAGTACAGTTCCAGCAGCTGCGCGCAACTGATTTTGTAGAGTTGTTAGTTGATTGTTGTTGGTTAGGAGTTTTCTTTTTCCTAGATTTGGTTACTACACTACCTTGCTGATATTCTTTAGCAACTTGGGCAACGTGGACAGATGTAACTTTGCCACTTGGAGCCGTAGAAACTGCTTTATTCCAAGCTTCCCGTTGTTTTTCGGGAGGTAGTACTGTTAGAGGACGGGCTTGGCGCTCATTGGCGGGAAGAATTTGTGCGCCATGGCGCACATTTTCATAAACTGAGGCTGCCTCAATCAGCTGATAAGCCGAACGCCGAGACATCTCCCAACGAGTAATGCAATATTCCTCAAAATTTTTGTAGTGTTGCCGATATAAACGTTGATCTTGAATCTGGCGTAAGGCTTGTCCTATTTCCCAAAATGCTCTTAATCCACGTTCTACTTTAGCTTCTAACCTCCTTAGTTCCTGCGCCTCAGCCTCGCTGATAATTTCGCTGTTTTGTATATTTTCACCATTAGTCTTGTTATATTCATGGTCTTTCTTTAAATCCACTGGCTCACAATCGGGTGTGGAAGTAAGAAGATTAAGTTTATCCAAATTAATGGCAGAGCTAGAGGATGACATTAATATGTTTTCTCCTCTGATAAGGTTTTAAGTCTTTGTTTAAACTAGAGGTATACTGAACTATGCTGTGATTAACAGATATTTTTGTATACATAGTATTTCTTTTGCACCATGCAATACTTACTATTGCACAGTGCAATAATAATTACATAGCTGCTTAAATTTTCTTAATATTTATAATTTGTATCCTACAATACAGAATGTTAAAATTAGAGGTCTAGTCTAGCAGTATAAAAGTAGCAGATTTAACAACAAATACGATTTAACTATGATGTTGTACGTATGCTTATTTGGAGAAGTAGGCATGTATAGCCCAAAATGCCTGTATTAAGGGCTAATTCGTAAAGAAAATCTTAAGGACACCCAATTCATTACTGGGTAAGCTAATCGTCATTCATTTTTCCGGGATGAGTCGCTTGTGGTCAGCGGTTCAGCCTTGGGGTTATGCAACTTAAATGCTCATTAGCTTATAGCTTTCGCAGGATAAAGACTTGATTAATTCAAATTCCTGAAACCCTTACGATACGAAGAGTTTACTTAAGTTTACAAATTAGCTCTAAAACCAAGACAGCAAAAATAAGTATTGTTGAAAATTCCTAAGACTGAGATAAATTAATCACCGTGCTAAGAGCTTTCCAGATTTGATGGTATTAGGCTGAAAGTAGCCCTAAGAATCTGGAGATTTAGGAAATAAATTTGTGCTTGTCTATTTCTTTACAATCAGTTGGGGTAGCTGAAACCCTTGTAAATATTAGAATTTTAGTCTTAAATTAGTTATATTAAAATTAGCAATCTAAGCCCACAACAGCTGCCCTAGTATCCTTTAGTGGTTAGTATCCAGTGGTATAAATACTAAATTAAATTAAGTAAGTATGAAACCTCAAGTATCAGTTGCCACTTTTAATTCCGGGTCTTCTACAATGCAGGAACGCCAGAAACGATTAGCTCAGTTGGTTGAGCAGCTGTTAAAAGATGGCTGGACTCAAACGACCTTATCTGAAGCGCTGGGTGTAGATTTCACAACAGTTTATCGGTGGTTGAAAGGAAAAACTGTTCCCGAAGCTGATTCTAGGAACTTTCAGCGGTTAGCAAAGGTAACTGGTGGCGATAGTGAATCATTACAGCTTTATTTAGATGGAGAAATTTCCTTATCGACATACTGCCAAGGTTTAGAGAAACAAAAATTGCAAGGTATAAAAAAACGTAAAACTTTGAGTTCTGAAGAGATTAAAAGAGAAGTCTTAGCACAAATTTATTTACTCGATCCAGCAGATATTGCAGAAGTAATTTCTACAAGTGTAGCATTTTTAATTAAACGGGCTTAAGCTAATTATATTTGTATTTATCTAATAAGTATAAGTATAAACGCTAAAGGGTGATCGCCAGTTATAAGAAAATGTGGGTAATGACAAGGCTTCTAACCGTGCGATCGCTTACTTACGGCACTGCGATGATGGAGATGCTTTTTTGGAAAGCGCATTTTGCAATCGAAGTCTAACAATACGCTTTCCACCATAGTAATCAATTCACTAGTTTCAAATCTTCGCGCTTGGTGTTTGAGCCAACCATCTTGATCAAGTGCTGATTCAAGTAGCTTTGCGCTGAAACATAAAGGTTATCCCAAATTACCGGATTGCGGCAGATTTTAGTCCCAACTGTATTCCCAGCTAATTTTTCGGACACCAAGTATTTCCTGTAATAGTTAGTCCACAGATGTTGCAGGAAATCAAGAGCGAACTCATCAAAAGGAATAATCCAATTGTACTGCTCGTCCAAAAACACTCGATAAGCAGCAACAATGGGCATAGCAATATCAGCAGGCGCGCTAAACCCAAAGGAATATCGGCTATCTGGCAAGAGCGTATTCTTGCGCGGGTCGATTGAAGCGAGGTCAATGATTCCTTTTTTTCTGGGCTTGGTGATATGTTCCTCAATAGTCTTAAATAATTGTTGCTCAATCCACAATGCTTTTGGCAGTAGCGGCAGTAATTTCGATAGTCTTTGTCTTTCCGCTTCACTCAAGGACGGTGTATTACTGACTGGTGGGTGTTTGGTTCTACTCTTGCTGTCTGGGTTGTATTTATTTCTGTCAAGGCAGTTCATCAACTTAATCAAATGGTTGACGTTGCATTGGGGACTTTTGGGTGCACCGCTTTGGTTTTGGTAATAGGCGATGCGGAATTTGGTTTCTTGGTCACGCTCTAGTTGCGCTAGAAATTGTTTGATGAATTTGTAGTCACCCCTAGCGTTTACCTTTGAGCGCGCATCTACAGGGGCAGATGTATTGGATGCTAAGGCGATATCTTTGGCTTCATCCTCACTTAAACCAATATGAATAGTTACTTTAACCCTGGCTTTGGAGAGGTCAAACTTGTAGCCTCTGGCCTGTTGAAAGGCTAAAATTGTATGCCCTCCGTTAATGATGCCATCACTACCGCCTTCTTGTGCCTCAAGGATTTCTAAGTCTAGCTGTGTCTTTTTACTGTTAGGCTTAACCTTATTTGCACACAGCACGATGCCGCTATGTCGCTCAAAGAATTTTTCGGGTTCAGTGGTCAATGAGTCATAGATTTGTCTGTAAGTGGAACTTTTGCGGTTAGGTTCTCTGATATTTGGCTCTAATGGAAGGTCAGTGGGAAAGGTATCTACATGGGCGGTAGCGACAATGCAGTTAGAATTTGCGTTGAAATACTGATCTACTTTTAAAGCCCAATTTTTTGGCATAGTTTTTCTAATGTAAGGAGTGCAGCTTCTTCAAAGAAGAATACAAAATTCAGAATCAAATGGCACGAAAGAAATTTAAAAGTAGTTATGAAAGCGATCGCCACAACCCGTTAACTCCCATCGACTAAGATTTTGGGTCAACCAATTTAACTGACGCTGCGCTGGGAGTGGCGTGATGCTTTGATGGGTTGTGATTTTCGGTAGAAGTTGTTGTATGATTCTGCGATAGTAATTTCTTTATTTACCGAATTCGTGAATTTTTGTGTATGTCCCGTCTCAATCCAGACATGGTTCGCCAGTATCTACAAGAAATTAGCCGTTTTCCCTTATTGAGTGCCGAACAGGAAATTGCCTATAGCAGACAGATACAGCAGATGATAGCTATTGAGCAAGCTACAAGTGCGCTCAAGCAAAAGCTGCATCGAGAACCGATGAGGGCTGAATTGGCGGCGGATGTGGGTAAAGATGAAACAGAATTAAACAGGATTCAACAGCTAGGTCAACGAGCTAAACAGAAGATGGTGACATCGAACCTGCGGTTGGTGGTTTCGATTGCGAAAAAATATCAGTGGAGTAAATTAGAACTGCTGGATTTGCTTCAAGAAGGAGCCATTGGTTTACAAAGGGGTGTAGAAAAATTTGATCCCAATCGAGGTTACAAATTTTCCACTTACGCCTACTGGTGGATTAGAGAAGCAATCATGCGAGCTATTGCAGAAAAATCTCGCACAGTGCGCTTACCTGTGCATTTGACTGAAAAATTTGTTCAAATTAGAAAAGTACAGCGAGAACTATCCCAAAAACTGGGTCGAAGAGCGACTACTGAAGAAATTGCACAAGTTATAGGGGTAGAGCCTCAACAGATGCGGGAATATCTAGGGGCATTTCGTCCGTTAGTGTCTTTAGAAAAGCGTGTAGGCGAAGAGCGAGAAATGGAACTTCAAGAACTCATACCTTCAGATAGCATTTCTATTGATGAGCTTGTTACCCAGGAGTGTCTGCGTGAAGACCTCGCAAAGTTGTTGGCATCTCTTAAACCGATCCAAAGGGAAGTTTTAATTCTGCGATATGGACTAGACAGCGAGCGCCAACTAACTGCACAAGAAGTTGCACAACAGTTAAATATCAGTCCCCAAAAAGTACGCCAAATCCAACAACAAGTCATGAATACTTTACGTCGCTTTCCAAACGATATCCGACTATATTTAGCTTCATGACTGGTATGATTGAGGATATAAACAAGCTCATAGTCTAGTACCACAAAGCCCAATTCAAAATTAATGCAGCATAAGATTTTCGTTGATTTGGAATAGTCTGTTTATTTCCGCCTTATTTTACTAGAAAGATTTACTTTCTTGATAATTCACTAAAATCTAGAACCAAAAATTGCTCTAAGAGAAATCTAAGAAAATAGTAGCAAGGTATGAGATTAAATGCCGATAAAATACGTGAATAGAAAAGAACAGATATATTATCTTTATCAAGGCCTGACCAAAACTGGTAAACCAAAGTACTTCTTTTCCATGAAAAGTGAAGGGCATCTAGTTGAAGCTATGCCTAAAGGCTATGAAATCTATGAAAATCCTAATGCTCAGGTTTTTCTGAGAAAAGTTCAACCTACAATTATTAGTGATGAAGAAAGGACATCTGTAGAAGAAGGAATAAAAAAGTTTTCTTGTTTAGAATCTTACCAAATAGATATAAAAAAAGATATTATTACTGTATATACAGCAGATCAAGACGTTAATCTGCTATCAGAACTGCTAAACTTTAGTTTAATAGATAAATTGAGAGAAGCACAAACTAGACTTAAGAAGTCAATCTCTTATTCGCCCATGCTTCGGTTTATTTTGATTGATGAACAGCAGCGGATATTTATCACCCAAAGATATTGTTTTTTGGGAAGAATTGATGACTGGATTGACATAGGAAATCAAGGCACTCTTCAGGAACTTGTCAAAAATTATGTAAAACATTTAGGACAAGAGTCGTTTTTTGAACTCCATTAAGTAATATTTCACAAAATCTATAATAGGTTCTAAAATCGCCAGCTATAATGTAGATTCTGAGAAATTGCCTAAAACAGGAGACTGCAAGCGTACTATTCAAATCTAATTCAAGTTTTGATATAGGTACTTGAAACTTCTAACAGAGCGGTTAAGATTCAAGTTGTTGCATCTGCATCTTCTTTGTTCAGCACAACTTTGATGGCTCTTACGCCCACAAAACTGAAGGGTGGGACTATCTCGAAGGAGCAATTAAGGGCAGCAGTTATCTGGAGTTACCCAGCGTTTTCAAGTGGTTTTCCGCCGATATCGGCTACCATAACATTCATCATCTTTGCGACAGAATCCCCAATTACAACCTCCAAGCTTGCCACAATCAAAATATTCACCTGCTTAGGAGTGCAAAAAGCCTGCGAATGGTAGATATTCCTGATTGCTTCAAATACATTCTGTGGGATTGTCCCTCCAATCGCCTCATGTCGATAGCATCGTTTCGTCAAGCTGCACAATCCATCGACCTAGAGAGAGCCAACGAGGCGTGAAAAAGCAGGGGAGCAGAGGAAAAAAACCACGCCACTTGCGGCGATGATTTATTGTGTTTGGGGAAGGCGATCGCTATTCCCTGTTATTACAAAAATAGCTGGAATATCTCGTGCTGCATGAATAAAGAGGGCTAGAGTAGGGTAGGTATCGCTGTTTAGGGTTATTCTTCTCAAGAAGATGCTACGGGATCGCTCCTTGCAAATCCGTCGGACTGGCAATTATTTTTTACAAAAAAGATTGTATGAAAAATGACTTTTACTTCAAACTCAGCGTTTGACAATCTCAATCGAAAATCCTTCATCTACAGAGGGTGGTTGAAAGAAACTAGTGACATGATGGAAAACTTCTTCTGTATCAAATAGTGCCCTTTCTGGATTGATTTCCCTTCGCTGGGCTATTTGTTCTATACAGGTTTTATCATCAACATCAAGATAAATTAATCGATGGGTAATGTCTGGATTTGAAAATATATCCTTGAACCATGCTCTTTGATTTCTCGTATTAGCTGGAAAATCCATAACAACGGAAATACCAGAATTTAGTATGTTTCTAATATGAGATTTTAATAGTGGTTTGAGCCGATTTGCATATTTCAAGTAATCATCAAAATTATTGATTTCTTCTGGATAAAGAGTTGATAGCCAATCATCTTCAGATAAGAGAATAGCATTTAATTCTTGAGAGATTTGTCGAGATAAAGTTGATTTGCCCGCACCCATTTTTCCACAGAAAAATATCAAAGTTCCTTTCGTATTCATTTATTTTATCCTTGGCTATATATGATTTAACGTACTTTCGCATAAATAAACACATCCCTTGGAATTGGTGAGATATTAGGACGAATTGTATGAGAACGTAAAATCCCCTCACGCACTAAACCAATTTTCTCTAAAACCCTTGCCGATGGGAGATTTTCTGTATCGCAAGTTGCCCAAACTCGGTAAATTTCTGGAAGGCTCATTAACCAGTTGACCACAGTATGTCCTGCTTCTGTTGCGTATCCGTTTCCCCAATACTTGCGATTGAGTAAATAGCCAAAATCAGCCATATGTCCTTCTATGCAACAAGCGATCGTCCCAATTGCTCGGTCATGAGGTTTAATGGTAACAATCCAAGTAAATTCTTTTCCTTGGTTCCAAAGTAAGGGATGATTTATAATAGATTTAATCACATCGCCGATGTCAGTACGAGGGTGATAATCCATGTAGTATATGACTTGATGGTCGCTTGCATACTCGAAAATAGCCTCTGCATCCTCAAGGCGAGAACGACGTAAAATTAGCCTTGGTGTTGTGAATATATCAGGTGCTTGGATCATTTTGAGCTTGTTTATTCCATTTCATTGGTGTCCCCCCTATCCCTTTATAGAAGAAGCGTTCGTGCAACGACTCCGAAGGAGTATCGCCACTTTCTCTAAACCCAATTTTTTGATAAAAAGCTACAGCCATCTCCGCAGCATTAACTGTAACTTCGTCAAAGTCGTTTGCACACAGGGTAAACAGTTCCTTACCAATTCCCCGACCAGAAAATTCTCTGCGGACAAACAGCAGGGATAAATGATTTCCCCTTCTCAGCCTTTCTGATAATTTCGCATCGCTTTAGTTAGCTTTTTCCATTTCTCTTTTTCGGCAATATACTCCCTTTGGTCTTGTTTTCTTTCCATGTACTTAATTTCCTTCTGTAACTTTTGGTAATTCGCAAACCGGGATTCATCTAAAATTCCATCCTGCAAAGCTTGCCGTACCGCGCAACCGGGTTCCCGTTGGTGTTGGCAGTCGCGAAAGCGACATTGCTGTGCCAATTCTTCGATGTCTGCAAAGGTTCCAGATATACCTTCATCCCCAGTCCATACCTGTAATTCCCGCATTCCCGGAGTATCTATAATTAAACCTCCCGTAGGAAGTCGCATCAATTCTCGGTGAGTGGTGGTATGTTTACCACGGCTGTCTCCCTGACGCACAGCTTGGACTATTTGCAGCGTTTCGCCCATGAGTTGGTTGGTAATTGTTGATTTGCCTACCCCGGAGGAACCCAATAAAGCTACGGTTTGTCCCGGTTGCAAGTATGGTTTGAGTTCCTCCAATCCTTGGCTGGTGGCTGTCTTGAAAAGTTTGCTCAACGCGGGGAACCCGCGCACGCAACTTTTCGCTGCACTAAGAGTAATAATTGGCACACCTAAAGCAACTGCTGAAACTTCTGCCAAACATTCCTCCAGGTTGGGACAGACATCGGCTTTGTTGAGTGCCTTCAAAGTAGACATTTGGTTAACAACAACTCTGGGTGAGGCAATTCCGGAGAAGTTGGGATAACTGGGGATTAGTTAGCAATACTAAATATTTTTGAATATGGATTCCAAGCTATAACAATGATTTTGCCATGCGATGGTTACGCATCAATGCTAATTGCGACTTTCCCCCGCACTTGTCGCTGTTCCAAGTGGTGAATTGCCGCAGGGACTTCGCTCAAAGGATAGACTCTATCGACATAAGGACAAATTTTACCAGCTTCGATCGCGTCTTTTAAAAGAATTAAATCATTTTGGTTGGGTTTACAAGCCAGAAACTTGATTTTGCGTCCACCAATCTTAGAAGTCACAAAATCGAGAAACATGGCTTGAAATAATCGTTTCATCGAACCACCAACCACTACGTAAGTACCTGGGGTTTTTAAGAACGGAAAATAATCAAAAGGTGAATTGTAGGCAGCATTATCGAGTATCAAATCATAGTAGCGTTGTTTTAATTGAGACTTCATCTGAGTGCCAACGCAAACGTAATCCGCACCGATTGATTTCACCATTTCGACTTTGCTTGCACTGCATACAGCAGTCACCTCAGCTCCAAAAACCTTGGCAATCTGGATTGCAAACGACCCCACACCACCGGAAGCTCCATTTATTAACACCTTGTATCCTGGTTGAATTTGTCCCACATCTCGCAGTCCCTGAAGGGCTGTTAGGGCAGAAACAGGAACCGTTGCAGCTTCCTCAAAGCTCAAATTATTGGGCTTGATAGCAAAAGCAGTTTCGGGAACGCAGACATATTCGGCAAATGCGCCAAATCCAGATTCCGACAAGTCGCCAAAAACCAAATCACCTGGTTGAAACTGGGTCACATTTTTCCCCACGGATTCCACTTCCCCCGCGACATCGCAACCCAGAATTTTAGTTTGGGGCTTGCGTAACCCTCCGTAAATGAAGCGAATAAAAAACGGTTGACCCCGCATCAAATGCCAGTCACCAGCATGGACGGCAGCACCACGCACCCTCAGCAGTACAGTGTTATCGGATACAACAGGTCGATCGACTTCCTCTATTTTCAACACATCGGGAGAACCGTATTCATGCTGGGCGATCGCTTTCATTTTTGACACTGTTCGATCGGGATTATTCATAGGAATTAAGGAGATAATTCTAGCTTACACTGTAAGTCTAGCTTACGCTGTAAGTTTGTCAAGTTAAAATAATTGAAGATTGAATTCGGGCTGGAAAAATTAATTCAAGGGAAAATGGTAAAAACTAGTAGCTCAAAATCGATGCCCCCATTGCCTTTGAGTCGGGAGCGGGTATTGCAAGTTGCCCTGCGGATGGCGGATGGGGATGGAATTGAGGCGCTGTCGATGCGGAAAATTGCCCAGGAGCTAGATGTCCAGGCAATGTCGCTGTACAATCACGTTACCAATAAGGACGATATATTGGATGGGATTGTCGATATGGTGGTGGCTGAAATCGAATTACCCGACCTGAAAATTGATTGGAAAACAGCCATGCGACGACGGGCGATTTCGGCTCACGGGGTATTGTTGCGTCATCCTTGGGCTGCAATGGCAATGATGTCGCGGGTGAATGTGGGGTCTGCGATGTTGCGCTATATCGATGCAACTTTGGGATGTCTGCGTGAAGCCGGCTTTTCCTTTGAGACTGCCGACCATGCTTGTAATGCGATCGATAACCACATTTATGGATTTACGCTGCAGGAGTTAAATTTTCCTTTTGAGCCTGGAGAGTATGCACGACAAGCGGAAAACTTTATTTCGTTTATTCCATCAGAGAAGTATCCTTACATGAATCGACTTGCTCGTTACGTCATCGAAGGTCGGTACGATGGCTTGCATGACTTTGAATTTGGGTTAGATTTGATTCTCGATGGTTTGGAACGGTTGCGAGAAAGGCAACAAGGCGGGAAATAGAAAGTACCGTCAAAATCACTGTGGATTTCCATCTGTGGAAATAACTCCTGAAACAACACATTTACCTTGATACACAAGATGATTCGTTTGTGCAGTGCGTAAGTCCAAATATGGATAAACCCAAAATTAGATTTTTAACCTCGCAGGATGTCGTCGCTTACCGGGAACTACGGTTACAAGCATTGAGAGAATCCCCAACAGCTTTTGCTTCGAGTTTTGAACAGGAAGCTTGTTTGACTGTGACTGACTTTGTCAAGAGACTCAGTACTCACGATAATTTGACTAGCGGTATTTTTGGTGCTTTTGATGATAGCGATCGCCTAATTGGTATGCTCGGCTTTTCCCGCGAAAATCGTCCGAAACGCGCTCACATCGGCAATCTATGGAGTATGTATGTTTTACCCAAATTTCGCCGTCGAAATGTAGGAACGGTGCTTCTGCCCTCTGCCTTCCCCAAGCGAGATCACCAAAAGTTGCCAAGAACCATCTTTTCCTTTAAGTCACAATCCCATGCTCGCCAGCTTGGTGTTTTGCGGCAAATTATCCTAGCAGTCACAGCTAATAATGTTGCCGCATCTTCCCTTTACAAATCACGAGGTTTCGAGCGGTTTGGGTTAGAGCATGATGCTTTATTTGTTGATGGCAGTTATTTTGATGAGGAGCATTTGGTATTACGTTTTGTGTGTGAAAAGTCCGATTAATAAAGCAATCGGTGCAATATAGCATTACCAACGACAACACGGAGTTGTCGCTATTTATTGAGATAAATGTATTTTTTGAACTCAGAGCTTTTTAAAATATCTAGCGACGGGGAACAACCCAAACCCCACCTTTTCATAGGTGTGACGCGCTGGTGCGTGACCAGGATCGGCTCCCGTTTCCACCATCGCAAGAGCCATCCCTGCGTTCTTCATCCAATCAAGAGCGAATTCCAGCAAAGCAGAGCCAATACCGCGACCTTGAAAGTCTGGATCGACTGCAACCATATAGATTTCACCCATGCTGGACTCGGTATCTAATTTCACAGCGACAAAACCTACGACCAGACCAGCATCAATTGCAACCCATACATTTGTATCTTCAGCAACGCACACATCCTCGACAGCCTTTTGCTGACTAGCACGCCAACCATCGGGATAAAAATGCTGGTATACCTCGGTGTCCAAGGCTTTCTGAATCGAGTCAAAAACTGGAGACCAAGCTTGCAGTGAAAGACAAACAACAGCATCAAGTTGGCGATTATCGTAAGGTTTAATCCGCATTGCCATATCAATTTCTTTTTAAATTTCCATGCATGTAATCAAGTGTATTATAAATTGTATTACAGGAAGGAAATATTTTTGTGTGTTTTTATGCGCGAAAGACTTGACCATAATGCCCTAACAAATTGTGCGATAGCGGCATCGCTAGCCGTTGCATCCAAGCACGGTATAAGTGTTGACGACCCTAAAACACTTGCAGATGCTTACTCTGTAAGAGTTCACCTCCAACCAGCGCCAATTGTTGCCCGTGTCAGTACGCTAACCCCTATATTGCGTTACCCAATAGAATCGTGGCTGTTACGTGAGATAGCGATCACAGAGTTTTTGGTAGCAAAAGATGCTCCTGTTGTGCCACCTAGTGACCTTTTACCATCTGGTGTTCATTGTCACGATGGATTTTTTATGACTTTCTGGCATTACGTTCACCCTGTATCTGATGTTGTGACGGAATCAGAGACAGTGGGAAAAATGCTTGCGGAATTGCACGCAGTTTTAAGAGAATATTCAGGTGAATTACCGTTTTTAGCACCACCTTTGAATGATATTCCACGGGGAATAAAACGCTTGCAGCAAGTTGGTGATATTTTGAGTGCCGAGGATTTGGAACTTTTGCAAGCAAATTACAACACATTGATTGGTAAAATCCAAAATTCAGATGCTGCATTACAACCATTACACGGTGATGCCCATGCTCGTAATTTGATTCCCACAGCAAAAGGGCTGCTATGGAACGATTTTGAGGATACTTGTATGGGTTCTATTGGTTGGGATTTGGTTAATCTTGATGATGCTGGCAGAAAAGCCTATGGTGATATTCCCGATTTTGAGATGTTAGAAATATATCAAAAAATGCGACAACTTCATGCGGTCGCGTGGGTATATGCATTATCTCCAGAGTTTCCCGACTGGGTTGAATATGCTCGAACTATGCTCACTGATTTACGTGGTGTTTAAAGATAGGACAGATAAATATGGACAAACCGCAATTTACCATACTTATATTCCAAGCTCGCACTAATCGATTTATTGTAAAACAGCGCTCGCTATCTTTAAAGATTATCTTGAAAAAGTTCGAGATTTTTCATTAGCAATTTTTCACTGCTGTTCATAATGGCTAATCTGACTAATTTTCTCTGGGAAGAACCAACTTGGTTTGAAAAAGCTAGTAACTGGATTGATATTCAATTATCTCAAAAAAATATCGATCGCACTGGTGGAATCGAGCAGTTTCGTATTCGTCATTGGTCAACGGTACTGCGAATCTCGACCAACGTAGGTGATATTTATTTCAAAGCTGTAATTCCCGAACTTGCCCACGAAGCTGCACTTACGGAAATTCTATCCCATTGGTATCCGGATTATATGCCGCAAATTTTAGCAACATCCCAAGAAAATGGATGGTTACTCATCGCTGATGGTGGAACAAGCTTGAACGAAAATTTGAAAACAGAGGATGATATTCAACATTGGCTGCATATTTTGCCCATATATGCAGGGGCCTAAAGCTTCCCATTGCCCATTGCCTTTAGCATCGAGGCGTACATACTTGTATTCGGCTAACTTCGCAGATGACTGAATCTCGATTGCTGTATCTGTCCACCATAAAGGATAGCGATCGCCACTTGTACGCAGATGAATACACTTGTTGATATCCCACATTCCCAACTCAGGAGTAGAACTAGGGGAAACGCATCTTATTTCCTAATAAAAACTAAGAGAGATTTCAAAATGACATAGATAATTGTAAAAATTCCGGAAATGATAAATAAAATGCATCAAT
>NZ_JACJPX010000074.1 GCF_014696315.1 Calothrix membranacea FACHB-236 | reverse complement strand
GCTTGGTGTTTCCTTGATTTGTACCCAGTAAACTCCGAATCAAAATCCTTGAAACCCTTGCTATGCATTGCACACGAATTTTGTCAAAGGGGGAAGTTCAGGTTAAAAATCCTGCATAAATAGAAGCCCCCACAGATTCACGTGAAGGCTTCAATTTTGAATTCCCCCACAGGGGTTTGACGTTTCCCTTAAAGGCGACGTAACCAAGTTGCTTGTTCCCAGACGGATTTGAGAGAAACTAGGTTTTTGCGGTTAAACCAATATTTCCAAGCTTTGTAAAATTGTCCTTTTGCTGCTGCTTGTACGCCATCACTGACAGCAATGCCAATGTGTTGCATGACGCTAGAGTCGCGGTAGCAGTCAATCATACAAGCAGTACAGCCATCACGAACTCTCTGGGAGTTATCAAACTCAGTGATATGACACATGGGTTTATCCCAGTTGTGGCAACGGTAAAGGTTAAGATGCCAGTCTAAATAAAACAATTTCCAGCCACCAAGACAGCCAAATTGCTCTGGTTCACCACGTAAGTGGCGCTGCATATCTTCAATAGAAGCCGTAGGATTGACAACTGGAAATTCACGTTTAAGAGCTTTTAAAGTCTCAAAGCGCTCATCCAACTCTGCGGCGGTGTAATCTACTAAGTTAGACTCCGCGTAACCAAGATAGGAAGATCCCAGAGTGGTGAGAGGATAAGAGAAAGTGACACTGTCAAATCCCAGGGATTTTAAAAATGGTGGTAGCTGAGAGTAATCATCCACCAGTCGGCTCATGGTGACTGAGGCGGTAGTACTGACATTTCGGCGTTGGAAATGAGCATTAGCCTTGCGGATGCGATCGCACACTCCCTTAAGTCCCCGATTCTGCTCATGTTTCTCGACTTCAGCCGCATCAATAGAAATAATCACACTGATCAACCCAGCATCAGCCATCTCATCAATTCGCTGTGGTGTCAGCAGAGAACCATTAGTGACTAACATCGGTGCCATACCGATACTTGATGCATGAGCAATCATCTCATTGAGATGGGGATGAGCCATTGGTTCACCACCCACATAAATTAAGAAATACACTCCATTGCGATAGAGAATTTCTGCTGCTTCTTTGGCCTGTTCTAAGGTTACAGAATGCCGTTGTTCCATCGGCATTTGATCCACTGCAAAGCTGCAAAACCCGCAACGAGCATTACAAACGCTGGTAATGGCAAATTGACACGTAGCAGGGCCACCATCCTGTAATGCCTGTAGTGCCATTTGCCATAAAGAGCGGCGTTTTGTTTCTACCGCCAAACTATTTTGTGCCATAGTGAGTGCTGAGTGCTGAGTTTTGAGAAGCCCACACTTCTGGCTTGCAAAAGTGTGGGAGTATGTCAGTTATTTACCAAACACAGTGCCGAGGGAACGGGCAATGTTTTGTGGTTGCATCGCATCCATTGCGGCTGTTGGTTCGTAGCCACAGTGCATCATGCAATCGGCACATTTGGGATTACCACTGGCGCGGCCGTATTGGCTCCAGTCGGTTTCTTCTAGCAATTCTTTAAAGGTGGCGTAATAACCATCACCAAATAGGTAACAGGGTTTTTGCCAACCGAGAACGCTGTAACTAGGGCTACCCCAAGGTGTACATTCGTAGTCCTTCTCGCCAGTGAGAAAGTCTAAATATAAGGGGTTGTGATTGAAGTTCCAATTTTTCTTGCCTGCTTTCTGGGGAGCCAAAATTTCCCGGAATAAGGCGTGTGTTTGTTCACGCTGAAGAAAATGATTTTGATCTGGTGCTAATTCGTAGCTATAACCAGGAGAAATCATCATCCCATCTGTATTCAGAGTTTCTAGAAACTCAAAGAACTCATGCATTTCTTTGGGGTCAGTACCATCAAAGATTGTGGTGTTAGTTGTAACGCGAAAACCCCTGGCTTTAGCAGCACGAATGGCTTTAACAGCAATATCAAAAACACCTTTGCGATCAACAGATTTGTCGTGTAAATCGCGCATTCCATCTAAATGAACGCTGAAGGTGAGGTAAGGGGAAGGTTGAAATTTATCGAGGCTTTTTTCTAATAACAAACCATTGGTACACAAGTAAATATATTTCTTGCGTTCCACTAATCCCCGCACAATTTCATCAATTTGGGGATGCATTAACGGTTCTCCCCCAGGAATGGAAACCACTGGTGCGCCGCATTCTTCCACAGCAGCAAAGCACTGTTCTGGGGTGAGATTTTGTTTTAATATTTCCGGTGGGTGCTGAATTTTACCACAACCATTACAAGCTAAGTTACACCGAAAAAGCGGTTCTAACATTAATACTAAAGGAAACCGTTTGCGTCCTTTCAAGCGTTGTGTAACTAGATATTTACCAATATCTATAGCTTGTTGTAGATTAATCGCCATTGACTCTGTTCACTCCTGCTATACGGAAAAACACCACTGAATACTAATTGGTAATTGGTAATTGGTAATTGGTAATTACGAAAGTCTGAAGGATAAAGGCTGAAAAAATAGATTCATACTTCTCACTTCATCCTTTGACGTAGCCTTGACTCACAAACCAATCGACAGCGTCTTTAAGGGCTGTTGTGAGGGAAGATTGGGGTAAGCCTAATTCTGTTACTGCTTTGGATGCATCGTAGTACATGGGTTGTTGCGCCATGCGTACACCATCTAAGGGTACTGAGGGCGTTTTACCGAATGGTGCGAGAATTTTTTCATCTACCCAAGCAGCAGTTAGGGGTAGCCAAGCAGGTACAGCCTTTTGTGGGGCTTTTAAACCTGTGATTTGGGCGAGTTGTTCTAAAAGTTGCTTCAGGGTAAGATTTTGATGCCCTAAGATATAGCGATCGCCTGATTTACCTTGCGTTAATGCTAGTAAATGACCTTTGGCTACATCTCGCACATCAATGAAATTCAAGCCAGTATCCATGTAAAAGGGCATTTGTCGCCGCAAAAACCGCAGGATAATATCCCCCGTGGGGGTAGGTTTAATATCCAAGGGCCCAATTGGGCTACTGGGATTGACCACAACGATTTCCTGACCTGTACTAGCTGCTTGCATCGCTACCTGTTCCGCCAGAAATTTTGACTTTTTGTAGTGACCAACCAATTTCTCTAAGGGACTCTGATGAGTTTCATCTACGACTTTACCAGATTCCCCGACCCCAATTGCGGCTACGGAACTGGTATATACAGTGCGTTCAATCCCAGCTTGTTGGGCTGCGGTTAAAACGTTGCGCGTACCTTGGACGTTGTGGCGGTAAAGTAACTCTTGGTCTGTTTGCCAAAGGGAATAATGGGCTGCAACATGAAACAAATATTGACAACCCTGCATTTTCTGCGCCAAATCTCCATCATTGAGATCGCCCTTGACAATTTCTACATCTAGCCCTTGGAGGTTTTGCAGGTTACTGCTAGGGCGTACCAGTGCTTTGACTGTATATCCTTCTTGCAGCAGCAACCTCACCAAATGGGCACCAATAAAACCAGTACCCCCGGTTACAAAAACCTGCATCAATTGTTACCCCGCTTTTTGAACCGAGGAAGCCAATCATCCAAAATGGTGTAGACCACAGGTACAACAATCAAACTCAGGATAGTTGAACTAACCAACCCGCCAGCGATCGCAACAGCCATAGGCGATCGCAATTCTGAAGCTGCGCCTAAACCTAAAGCAATAGGCAGCATTCCTAAGATAGTGGAAGCAGTGGTCATCATAATGGGTCTAAGACGCACTACCCCAGTTTTGAGAATTGCTTCGGTACGTTCTAAACCAGATTGGCGTAGCTGGTTAATGTAATCCACAAGCAAAATGGCATTTTTATTTGCCAAACCCAGCAAAAAGACAAAGCCGATGAGCGAGATCATGCCAAAGTCACTTTTGGTAATTAGTAGTGCGAGTAAGGCCCCTACCAATGCCAAGGGCAACGAAACGCCAATTACCAAGGGGTCAATCCAGCTTTTAAACAGCAAAATTAGTACGGCTACAATACACAGTGCCGATAAAACTAGAGTAGTGGCGAAACTGCCAAAAACTTCAGTTAAGTGGGCAGAGTCTCCTCCTAAATCTAAAGAAACACCAGCGGGCAAAACTTTTTTCGCTTCAGCTACTAATTTGTCTGTAGCATCCCCCAAAGATAAATTTTGACCAAGGTTAGCACTGATATAAGCTACCCGTTGATTATTCAGTCGCTCGATCTGAAAAATCTGATTCTGTTGATTTGCTTCACCTGTAATTGTGACATCAGCAAATCCTGGTAGTTTCTCAATTTTTTGTTTAATTGCCTTGGCTGCTTTGCTCAAGGTTGCCAGATCGTTACCTCTTAACGCCACTTGCAGGGGTTTTTGACCACCTGTATCGACAAATTGAATATCTTCCACGCTGGTAGTTACCCCAGGTAGATTGGGCAAAGAGGAACGGAATTGATCTTGTAATTTTGCAGTCTCAACTTGGCGGTCTTTCTTGAGCTTGACATAAAGTGTGCCTTTATTTGGCTCACCCTCACGGGAACCAACTGTGGTAAACACCGTTGCTACCTCAGGTGATTTTCTGACGACATCTTCCAGTTTCTTCGCAACTTGCAAAGAATCTTCTAAGGGGTTGGGGATTGGGGATTGGGGATTGGGGATTGGGGATTGGGAATTAGGGATTGGGGATTGGGTATTAGGGATTAGGGATTGGGGATTGATACTTCCCCCTGCTCCCTGCTCCCTGCTCCCCTGCTCTCTGCTCCCCTGCTCTCTGCTCCCCTGCTCCCCTACTCCCTGCCCAGCTCTTAAATGCTCAGGTAAACTCAGTAAGGGAGTTGTATAGGTAATATTGAACTCGCCGCGATCAAGTTTGGGGATGAAGCCTTTGGGAATTAGTGGCACCAATACCATACTCGCAATTAAGCTGAGTACGGCTAATCCAATCACTATTCTCCGGTGAGTGAGAGACCAGTGCAGGATGTTTCTGTAAAATTGAGTAAAAGCTACCCAGATTTTGCCTTCTCGGCGCGGGGAGTGGGAAGGTTTGGGTTTGAGCCAGTAAATAGATAACACTGGTGATAAGGTTCGAGCAACTAATGTCGAAGCAATAAAAGCTGCTGAAACCGTAATACCGAATGGTTTAAAGAACTGCCCAACAACCCCACCCATTAACCCAATAGGTAAAAATACTGCTACGGCTGTAGCAGTGGTGGCAATAACAGTTAAGCCAATTTCATCTGTAGCAGCAAAAGCAGCTTGGCGAGGGGTTTTGCCTTCATCAATGTGCCGCAAGATGTTCTCCACATCAATGATGGCATCATCGATTACACTACCGATTACCAAAGCTAAGGCTAACAGTGTAATCGTTTCTAAGTTGAAGCCAAAAAACGCCATAGCGATAAATGTCGCTACCAGAGATGTGGGAATTGCCAAGGCGGAGATGAGAGTTGCCCGCCAGTTCCATAAAAATGGAAATATCACCACTACTGACAACACCACAGCTTCAATCAAAGCATCGATTGTAGAATGGGTGGCGTTGCGGATATATTCAGCCTGGGTAGCAGCTAAGGTGAGTGTGACATCTTTTAGGGAAGTCCGTAGCTTTTGGACTTCTTTCTCAACCCGGCTCACCACCTCTAAAGTATTGGCTGTGCCTTTTTTGATGACCTGAAATGCCAAAGCTTCTTTACCGTTGAAGCGGACTAAAGTCGCCCCGCCTTCTGGTAAAGCCCCTATATTTGCTGATAGCTGGGGAGGTGAGGTATTAGTAGCACCTAATAGCACTACTTTTAACACTCCTGGCAGTTTAGCGATCGCGGGAACTATTTGGTCTTTTGCCAATTTCGTCAAATCCGTAAGATTCCCTGAGGGACTCTCGATGGCGTAACTAATGGCAGCTGACTCATTTAAGTTCAGCGGAATAATTTTGTAATTTGCTCCCTGAGTCAGGGTTAACTTTTTCAGCGCTGTTTCTACTTGGCGAGTTGATTTGTCGAGGTTTGTACCAACTACAAACGACAAACTTACAGCAGTTTGCCCTGGATAAGTCGATGAGCGGATGTCCTCAAGTCCTTCCAGAGATTGCAAACCTTTTTCTATTGGTTGAGTCAGTTTTGTCTCAGTATCCAGAGCCGTTTCTAAGGGGGCGGTAGCATTTACCACCACTACAGGAAAGGTAATATCTGGAAACAAAGCATACTTGAGGGAGCTGAAAGCTAATAGCCCAGCTACCGTCACAGCAATCCAAAAACCTACCGTCAACCACGAAAATTCAATCGCCAATCTAGAAATATTAAAGCGCTCTCGTGCGGATTTTGAGCTAATAGGCTTGACCATCTTGGAAAATCATCGTGCGGGTGACACAATTATTAGTCATGCTACAGTACAACACCCAAAGTTTGCGAGTTATATCTACCGTCGGATGGTAATGTTACTGAATTTCAAGGGGCTAGGGGACAAGAGGACAAGAGAAGAATACCAATTACCAATTACCAATTACCCATGACCAGTATAATTCTTGTCCCTCAAGGTGCAGAGTTTAAAGCTGTTTATCGCGGCTTAAGCACTATTAGTAGCTCAACGCCAAAAGTTATACCTATACCTGTAGGTATAAAACCTTTAAACACATATCTGCATCAATTGCAAGCTGATGGTATATTTTTGAATCCTTCAGAGATGAAAGTGCTAATTATGGGTCTGTGTGGTAGTTTATCGCCCCAGTACCCTGTAGGTAAAATTGTGCTGTATGAGAAATGTGTATATCAAGGGAAAGCGCAAGAGTGCGATCGCGCTTTCACCGCACAATTACACTCAGCACTCAGCACTCACGACTCAGCACTATCTTTCGTCAAAGGACTAACAAGTGATCGCGTCATTTGTTCGGCTACAGAAAAACGCCATCTCGGAGAGACTTTAGGCGCAGATGTTGTAGATATGGAAGGATTTGCAGCTTTAGAATTTTTCCATCCGTTGGGTATTTCTGTAGCTATGTTGCGTGTAGTCAGCGATGATTGTAACCATGATATCCCTAACCTCTCATCAGCAATTAGTGCTGATGGTTCCCTCAAACCCTTACCTTTAGCAATTACATTACTCCGACAGCCTTTTGCTGCTACTAATTTAATTCGTGGTTCTTTAAAAGCATTAAAAGTTTTAGAACAAATCCCAGCCTTATTATTTTCCGCGTAATATTCCGCTTTTGTAGGATGCGTTAGCCTATGGCGTAACGCATCTGGATTTTCACCGTGCAACCATTTCACAAAATAAAATAGAAATAATATGGCAACCATTGAGTAAATTTTTAATTTTGAATTTGGAGCCAAGCCACGTGACATCACTTACATTAAAGCTCGATTCTGTAATTAAACTAACTTCAGAAGAGTTTTATCAACTCTGTCAAGATAACCCTGATTTGAAATTAGAACGTAATGCTGAAGGAGAACTAATTATAATGCCACCTACAGGAGGAGAGACAGGAAAACGCAATGTTAATTTAATATTGCAAGTAGCACAATGGAACGAACAAAATCAACTAGGAGAAGTGTTTGATTCTTCTACAGGTTTTACTTTACCAAATGGTGCTGACCGTTCTCCTGATGTGTCTTGGGTAGAAAAAAGCCGCTGGAATGCTTTGACTCCAGAACAAAAAGAAAAATTTATTCCCCTATGTCCTGATTTTGTCATTGAAATACTTTCACCATCAGATAGGCTGCAAAAAGTTCAAGAAAAAATGCGAGAGTATATTGATAATGGTTGCCGTTTAGGTTTGTTAATTAACCGTAAAAAACAAGAATTAGAAATTTATCGCCCTCAGCAATCGGTGGAAATTTTAACAGCACCAACAACAGTTTCGGGAGAAGATATCTTACCTGGATTTATCTTGAATTTACAGAAAATATGGGAATAAATGCTAGTAGCGAAATTCAAAATTCAAAATATTTAAATACCTCAATATTTTACTTATTCTTTAGCTCAGAATATTTTGATGGTAGGATGCGTTATGCAATGAGTAATGAGTAATGAGTAATGAGTAATGAGTAAATACCTATTACTTATCAAGTAAAATTGAATTACCATATGCTTTGCTGGCTAACGCATCTTACTTATGCGGCAAAATTTTATCGAAACGCTCATCTACGGTTAGCCAACACATCAAAGCAATAGTAGCTAGGCTGAGTATTAGGTTGAATGGATGAATAAAATTCATAGATACAACATAACCTGCTAAGGGAAACAATAAAAATTGTATCCATAAGCATTTCATAGTTTTTTTACCTATATTTTCTAAAAAATTTAGAACCAAAGAAAGTTGGTTTTGCATAAATTTTGATTTAATGATACTTTCTATGACAAATAATAATAAAACTGAAACAATAATACTAACTAGTAAATAGCTTAACTCTCCACTCTTCTTCCAAATTCTCCCCTGATACATTTGATGTTGAAATTTGGAATCCGCAATAAATATCAAAGCGAAAAAGCTAATATTCATCAATAGTAATACTGGCATTTTTATAATTGGCATTCTTCCTTTTTCTCTCAGAAATAGACCAAGACAAACACCTGTGATAAATATGGGTATACTTTGAAGGCAACGAAATCCTTGAGCGTAAAAATCACGAAAGAATGAGTCAGGAGCTATTTGCACTAAAACATAGCCGGAAAGATATAAAATAGTGGAAATACCAAAAGCCGTAGCGACTGTAAGATAGTTAAATTCTCGGAATAAAAATTGCAGACCCAGAAAAAGGGCAAAGGCGACGATAAAGGGTACCAAAAAGTCAGCAAAAGTTAGCCTCTGTTGTAAGGTTACTGCATTGATTAGTTGATCGCGAGCAATAGTAGGTATCATGCTCACACTGGCTTCTTTATTTCTCAAAAGGTAAGTAACTACGGCGCTGGGTAATCCACCCATTAAATAGACAATTAAAAGTTTGCCTAATACTTCCGGTTTTTTGGTACGGCGTGACAAACCATTACCAATACCAAAACATAGCAGAAAGGTAGAAAAGATGTAGGGGTCAAACAAATTGAACGGTAATTGTAGTAAGTAAGCAGAAAAAAAGAAAGCGCAATGGCGAGTTGCCATCGTGATCATTACGAAGCCCTTGGTTACATCTAATACTTGCAGGCGTGATGGTAATGGTCTATCCTCTAGAGCAGTTGTCATATTGACTCCTGAGCCTATGGTAAATTTGATACAAGCTTTTTACTTGAATGTATCCTTCATAAGCTATTTCCAGGTCAATTGACTACTCTGAGGGTTAAAAAAATAACTTAAATCTTGCTAACTGGGCTGTAATTGCGCTTGTGAGAATTTTATTGAGTTGTTTACTATCTTGAAATTGTAGAATTTGCTGCTTTGGTAAATCGAAGGGAAAGTCTCCTTCTAAATCTGGGCGTTGCATTTGCGCTAGTAAAATTTGTTCCGATCGCTTACTTTGCATCGCATAGCCAAGTTCAATACAGACATTAGGGCTGGGGATTAATTGTGTGGTTTCTTTCCCAGCGATGCTAGCAATGGCTGTAGTATCGGCAATAAACAGTAAACTTTTGCGGATTTTTCGCAGAATACCAGTAGAAAGGCGCAAAGGGCCGCTACCTGGGCGATAAGATTCTACTAAAGTTAAGGGGAGACGCGATCGCTTATTCAAATTTTCCAAACTATTTTGCAACCCTTCTCGCAAAGCCTCACTCGCATCGGCATACTCGGTTTGATAGCATAAAAAAATTGTCGGATCTAACTGTGCTAACAGCGCTTGCTTAGTGAAATAGATTTCATGACTAATCAAGTCAATATTGGCTACCGCATAGCCACCGCTACCTTCAATATAAAATTCAATATTTTCGCCTTCTAAATAGCGCCCAAACCAAGTTGACTGCTTGACATCGTCACTGTCTTCTAAAAAATCCGCACGCAAACCCGATCGCAGTAAACTTTTTTTACTGAGGCGAATGTCTGGCTGACGCTTTTCTAGTTCCGCGATCGGCTCATAATCCTGTATATACCATGCCCTGAGCGCAATAATTGACATAAGGCGCTATTCTTTGCTATTCAACTTCGTACCAGCTTATACCAATTTGGGATTTTGGGAGAGATTATCACATTGTTTTTTTGGGAAGTCTTCTTTAGAGAGGCAGGGGGGCAGGGAGCAGGGAGCAGGGAGCAGGGGGGAGAATAAAATATTATTGGACTATATTGTTCTGGAAGTCCCTTAAATACAGTAATTGAGGAGTCAAATATAGTAATTGGAATCTCAAATACAGTAATTGAGGAGTGAAATACAGTAATTGGGATCTCAGAGATAATTTATAAAGTAAAACTTAAATTGTAGGATGCGTTAGCGATAGCGTAACGCATCGACAAAGATTGGTGCGTTACGGCTAAATTTCATTGTCTCTAAGGACGAAATCCTTGCACAGCCGTAACACAATGCCACTTGCTACAACGCGGGGAACCCGCGCAACGCAGTGGCTCCCCTACTTAATATTTACTTTATAAATAGCCTCTCAAATACAGTAAGGCAGCATCTTTCTTAGTACGTTACGCGATCGCTAACGCAAACTACAATTTAATTGATGTTTACTTCTTAAATCATTTCTTGTGAACAGTACATTTGCTATTTTCGAGACTACAATTGACAATCTCAGGGATTGTCAATTTCTCGTCAAACGTTGGCGTAGGGCTTTCCACAAGATATCTGAGGCTGGGGAATATGAGATGGTAATGTAAGTTTGCGTTGTGAAAGCATTTTGGTATAGCGGTCAGTAAGAAATTGGTTAAATTTTCTATCTAACTTTTTCAATAATCTTTTTAACGGCTTATTCTCATTCCCGAAACTGACTTGACGTACAAAAGGTTTAATAATTGTCGCTACTCTTCTTACGCCTAATTTTTTGTATTTGGTTTGGAAATAGCCATCTTCAGATAAATCCCATTTGCTGCGGAGGCGTTGTAAACTGCCTAAAGTCCAAGCATCACTCCAACGCAGCATATAAAAGTGTAAATCACTCCATTCTAGGGGAGGGCCTGGTACATAAGTAACTAAACTTTCAGGTTCAAAATAAATTTTACCACCTGCATCTCTGACAGTCATACAAAAATCTAGGTGTTCTTTAGTATTGAGCATTTGCTCATCTAAATAGCCAATTTCCTCAAATATTTTAGTGCGAACTAAAGTACAGTGAAACTCTGCCAATTCTGTTTCATTTTGCTGCAGATGGGGAAGTAATTCTGGTACTTGATGACCTTGTTTATACATTTTCTCACGCAGATGTCTTCTGCCTTTAATATCAATGACAATGTGACTTTCTCCCCCCGCAAAATGTACTCTTTGATGTATGGGTTGCTTTTCGCACATTAAAGGGCCGACAACGGTTGCGCCTGTGGTTTCTGCACAATTAACTAAGGCTTCTAACCAACCAGGAGAAACGATGACATCATTATCAATGAATACTAAATATTTTGTATCTACATAGCTTAAACCAATATTCCGCGCATGGTTGGGAGACAGATAATAATCTGTGCGAATTAAGGTGAAATTCTTTTCTTGGGCTTGAGTTTCTAAATATTGATGAACTTTATTTGGTGAATTACCATCAACATAAACTAATTTAAAAGGAATAGTTGTATATTCGTAAATGCTTTCTAATGATGCTTGCGTACAGCTAAAACGCTCACGGGGTACAACAACTAAAGTAACGATTGGTGCTGGCATTGTTGATGACTCCTGTTGATAATTAATATTGAGATGTAATTAATGACTTCTCTACCAGATTTTCTGTGGTTAATTCACCTTGTAAAAGCTGTTGATAAATGGCGACTAATTCATCATTTAGCTTATCCATGTCGTATTTTTCTTCTACACGCGCACGTCCAGCTTTACCCATTTTTACCCACAATTCTGGATGCTCAATTAAGTAGGATAATTTAGAGGCGATCGCATCTGCATCTCGTTCGGGAACTAAAAAGCCAGAAACCCCATCTGCAACCAATTCTGGAATCCCGCCATGTATTGTACTAATCACAGGTAAACCCATCGCCATCGCTTCTTTTAACGTATTCACTGGCGCATCTTGATTCCCATCTTTACCCGTGACGCTAGGCGCAATAAAAATTTGGCATTTATCGAGAATTTCGACAATTTCTTTTTGCTGTTTCCAACCTAATAATTTGACAATATGGCTCAGATTTAATTCGGCAATTAGGTTTTGCAAATTTTCTTTTAATTCCCCATCCCCAATAATATTATATTCAAGATGAGGGTGATATTTAGCTACTTGAGCGATAGCTTTAATTACATATTCAATGCCTTTTTTCTCTACTAAACGTCCAGTAGTAGCAATGCGGATAATTCCATCGTGGGGAATTACACGTTCTTTAAAAAAGAATTTACTACAATCAATTCCTGAACCGTGGACATGAATTTTATTAGCATCACAACCCAAAGCAACTGCTTTATTTTTGAAAAATTCACAGTTAGCTAAAAAGAAATCTGTTTCTTGAAATAATTCTTGATAAACCTGTTCACCCCATTTAGGGAGAAACTTGCTAATATCTGAACCGCGAAAGGTGGAAATTAATTTACCTTCAATTAAACCCAGTTGACGAAACCATACACCAAATACGCCTAAGGTGCTAAATTGACAGTGAATTATGTCGTAAGATTTCTTTTCTAAAAATGGTAACGCTCGATAGAGCATTTTTAATGATTTGGCTTGGCTAACATAGCGAGAAGTATTAAGTAACTGGAGACAAACACCAGGATTTTTGTAAAAGTTGAGCAACAGTAAACTTAAACCTTTCACCCAACGCCATAACTGATTATTTGGGCGAGAGTGAGCGTAAATTGTGCGTTCAATGAGATGATATTTTTCAACTGCTGGGTGTAATTTTGATAAATCTTCAGGATAACCATCCAGAGAATAGATATCAACATCATGTCCCCGTTCTATTGTGCCAACAATTTGATTTAAAATAAACGGCTCAGATAGCACCGGGAAATGTGCTACAAAAAAGGCAACTTTCATGATTTTAAATTTTGGATTTTAAATTGGTAATTTTTGAATTTGGAATTTTAGATTTATTCCACATAGCTTGTAATGGTAAATTCTGAGAATATTCCCCAACCAAGATAGGTGAAACTACTATTTTGAATTTTATATTTGACATATTCAATCCAAAATCTAAAATCTAAAATCTAAAATTCGCTGAGTTAATTCTTTAGCTGGCTGTTGCAGATTTTGTGGCGGTAATTCTGGCTGCAGCATTTGTTGATAAATGGCGACTAATTCATCATTTAGCTTGTGCATATCGTATTTTTCTTCTACACGCGCACGTCCAGCTTTACCCATTTTTACCCACAATTCTGGATGCTCAATTAAATAGGATAATTTAGAAGCGATCGCATTTGCATCTCGTTCGGGAACTAAAAACCCCGAAACCCCATCAGCAACCAATTCTGGAATCCCGCCATGTACGGTACTAATCACAGGTAAACCCATCGCCATCGCTTCTTTTAACGTATTCACTGGCGCATCTTGATTCCCATCAGCAGCCGTGACACTCGGCGCTACAAAAATATGAGCATTATCGAGGATTTCAACAATTTCTTTTTGTTGCTTCCATCCCAATAATTTGACAAGATGACCGATATTTAATTCAGCAATTAGCTGTTCAAAATGCGGCTTTAATTCCCCATCACCAATAATTTGATATTCAATATGAGGGTGAATCTCAGCTATTTTAGCAACTGCACGAATCGCATATTCAATACCTTTCTTTTCTACCAATCTTCCCGTTGTCGCAATCTGCACCTTGCCATTGCTAGGAAAATAACGCGGTTTAAAAGCGAATTTCGTACAATCTAAACCAGAACCATGCACCACCATTTTATCAGGATTACAGCCTAAATTAATGGCGCGATCGCCAAAGAATTTGCAGTTGGCTAAGAAAAACTCTCCTTCGCGAAACAGTTGATCATAAACATTTACACCATTCTCATCTACATACTTACTAATATCAACACCGCGAAAAGTTGTAATTAGTTTACCAGAAATTATCCCCGCCTCCCGATACGCCAGGGCAATTGGTGATAAAGTGCCAAATTGACAGTGAATAATATCATATTTACCATCTTGGAGAAACGGCACCATGCGATAAAAGGTTTTTAAAGTCGCTACTTCATAGTGATACTTTCCAGGTTGAAAAAACCGCAAAGTTTTTAAAGAACCTCGATGAATATTTTGCAGTAGTAAGCCAACACCCTGAAAAAATCGCCAAGTAATATTCTCAGGAAGAAGGGGAGGAAAATAAGCACAATCCATCAACTTATATTCCTCCACAATGGGATGCATTTTCCCCGAATAATTTTTAGGTAACCCATTCACTGGATAAATATGCACCTCATGTCCCCGGTCAATTAAACCCGTAATTTGATTGAGAATAAACGCCTCAGATAAAATCGGAAATCGCCAAAGAATAAATGCTACCTTCATCATTAAACCTCCGCGCCCCTTAGCGTAAACCTCTGTGATACTTTGCGTTTAAAAATACTCCTTCTCTCCTCCCTTCCCCAAATCAGATGATGATTCAAATTCATCACCTCTAATTTTGCAGAACCTAACGAACCATCAGCAAAATTCAGTACACTTATCCCACAATTAGACTGTTGCCAACAATGATAAAACGCCGGACTTATCCCCAAAGCAGTGCTAATTAAAGCCCGATTTGTTCCCCCATGCGCTATTACTAATAAAGTTTGCCCTATATGTTTTGGTAACACTTCCTGCCAAAATTCCTGTACCCGTTGATATAAATCCAATGCCGGATAAAACTTAGTTTCTGCATCTATCTGTATGTAAAATTCATGGGGACGCTGTTTCCACATTTGATAAGCTTCTGGGAAAGTTTCGCGTACATATTCAAATGCCAAACCTTGCCAAATTGGTAAATCATTTTCGCGTAATTTATCGCTGATCAAAATTTCCCTTGGCTGTACCGCCATAACTGCAAAAATTTCCTTAGCAGTTTCCCGCGCCCGTTTTAAAGAACTAATATAAGCAGCATCAAAGGCAATTTCTTGTAAAAACTTACCTGTAATTCTCGCATCCCTGCGCCCAATTGCTGTTAATACAGATTCATCACTACTTCCTTGATATAAACCCAAAGCATTAAATGTACTTTCTCCGTGGCGTAGCAGAATCACGCGAGTTCCGGTGGATTTTTCAAGTTTAAAATACATGATGGTTGACTGGAAAAAATAGATTTATGGCAAAAACTGGAAAACTCTTTTTCCCCTGCTTCCTGGCATTTATAGGGGTGACACTGTATTATCTGTATCTACAATGCTTTGCATCCGGTATAAAGTGGAGTAAAAACCACCTAACCTCAAGAGTTCTGCATGAGTACCTTGTTCTAAAATGCTGCCATCTTCGATATAGAGAATCATATCTGCGTTCTCTACTGCCTTCAGGTTATGGGAAATAATAAAAGTTGTGCATCCTTCGGTTAATTTCGCCAGTGCAGCATTAACGATATATTCGCTTTTTTTATCTAAACCTGTAGTGGGTTCATCCAGAATTACTATTGGTGCTTGACGAATAGCAGCACGTGCGATCGCAATTCTTTGTCTTTGTCCTCCTGACAGTGTACCACCGCGATCGCCCAAAATTGTATCGTAGCCTTGGGGCAATTTCATAATAAATTCATGGGCATTGGCTAACTTGGCGGCTTGTTCTACTTCTATATCCGTAGCCCCTAATTTACCGTAGGCAATATTTTCTCTAACACTAACTGCAAATAACACGCTATCTTGCAACACCACGCTAATTTGTTGTCGTAGAGAATTTAGGGTATATTCGCGGATATCTTGACCATCAATTAATATCCGCCCAATTTCTGGGTCATAAAGCCGTAATATTAAACTCAGCAGCGTTGATTTACCACCACCAGAAGCCCCAACTATAGCGATTTGCTGTCCCGGTTGCACAATCAAATTAATATCTTTTAAAATATTTTTTCCTGTGTGATAGCCAAAGAACACATTTTCAAACCTGACTGTACCAAAGAAGGGATGGGCTGGCTTCGCCCTTGGTAAATCTTTGACATGGGGTTCATAATCCAAAATTTCTACCACCCGTTCCCCGGAAGCTGTCGCTTTGGCTATTTGTCCGATTTGGTTAGAAAGTTTTCGCAAAGGTTCAAAAGCATTTCTTAAATAAGTCATAAATACTAACAATTCCCCTGGGCTAAGTTCCTTGTGTAACACCACATGAGAACCCCGCCACAACACCACAGCCACAATAATCGCCATCAAAATTTGTACAGCCCTTTCTAAAGCGGCTGACAATCTTAAAGATTCAATCGCTTCATCTAAACTCTTTTGGTTTTGGGCTGAAAAAACGCCATGCAACTTTTCTTGTAGAGATAGAACTTGCACAACTTTAATTGCACCCATAGTTTCCCCTGTGGTTGCGGCTAAAACCCCCTCAGAATCACGATGTTTTTTAGCGAATTTGCGAATCCGGCTAATCATGTTGCGGCTTAACAACATTAATAATGGAAAAATTGTCATAACTACTAACGCCAATTCCCAATTTAGCCAAAACATTATTCCCAACATCCCCACCAGAGAGACTGTATTGGTAAATAAAGGCAAAGCTGTTTTTACCGTAACAGTCCGCATCTTTTCAATATCAGCAGTCACACGGGCGATTAAATCTCCACTTTTAGATTTTTGGTGAAAAGATAGAGAAAGATTTTGTAAATGATGAAAAATATCACCCCTTACCTGGGACAATACCCGCACTACAGCTAAAGACATGCCATAGGTGCTGAGGTATGCAGCTATGCTACCCACTCCCGCAATTACGACAATTGCTATTACGGAAAAAGTTAATAATAAAGCTGGACTATAGCCATAGGTATTAGTAATATTGAGCGAGTTATTGTGAGCAGGTATGAGGATATAATCAAAAACATATTTTAAAGGCCAAGGCTCAAGTAAGCGTAAGCCTGTTTCAATTAAGAGGACTAGAAAAGAACCAGCGATTAAAAGTTTTTGTTGATGAATATAAGGAGAGAATTTATCTAATATCCGCAAAATGCCGGGGATAACTCCTGTTAATTCTTTCTCTTTGGCACGTTGACCCATTAATTATGCCTCTTTATTAGTTATTTTGGAATTTTGCTTGTCAATCAATGTGTTTCAGATAAGAATAATTAGAGGTTATTTATAAAGTAAAAATAAAATTATCGTAGGATGTGTTAGGCGCTGGTTTCCAATATGATTTGTCACGAAAGAAACATTCTAGCGCCTAACGCATCATCCACGCGGCGGTGCGTTACGGCTAAATTCCATTGTCTCTTTGTCCCAAATCCTTTCATAGCCGTAACACAACGCCACTTGCTACAACGCGGGAAACCCGCGCAACGCAGTGGCTCCCCTACTTAAGATTTACTTTATAAATGGTCTCTTAGCCGCAGATCCACGGCGATGCTATTGTCATTTAGCAAACGCAGAAATTCGCAAAAATTCTTTGAGGAAACTAGCTGTATTATCTGCACCTTGCAAATCAAATTTAGCAGCATTATCTAAAACTAAATTTCTATTTAAACCAGCAATAATTCTCTGTGATAAATGAGTAGCTGTTAAATCCTTTGGCAAAATATAATCAACAATTCCCAACTGTTGTAATTTTTGCGTTCTCACTAATTGTTCTTTATCTTCATTTTCATGACCAATTGGCACCACAATAGCCCGCACACCTGTACTCAAAATATTCATGGTTGTGTTATAACCACTTAAGCTGAGAGAAATATTTGCGCTTTGCATATAAGCTAATAGTTGTAACGTATATGTTTCTATCTGAATATTTTTTTGTTGTTCAGCAACTTTGATTAACTGCTGCACTTTCTCTTCTGCCATGAAAGGCCCGGTAAATATTTTGATAATATGTGGTACTGTTTTTTCTAGAATTGGGCTAGCTGCTATCACTGTCTCTAAAAGTTCATAGCCAATTCTCCCACCACCAACGCTTACTAAAATTTTGACTATTTCTGGGTTTGTCTCACCCCACAATTGATGCTCATTAATACTATCTTTTGCAGATTGAGTTACAAATCCAGTATGAAAAATTTGCGCTTTGATATCTCTATGTCTATTAAAGGTTTCAGAAAAAGTCTGAAAATTAGCATCAGCATGAAATAGCAGTAAATCAAAATAGCGATTCATTAAATAGCAAATAGTTTCCGCTTCTTCTTGAAGGCTTTCTTTGCCAATGACATCACGTAAACTGCAAATAATTTTAGTATCAGGGCTGGTAAGTTTAATATGCTCAACAAATGGCACTAGTTCAAATAATAGCTTGTGTCTGCCAAAGGGGAAAAATTCAGTAATTACACAATCAGGTTGGATGCGTTCAAATTCTGCAATCAACAGATTTTTTCTAATTTTCTGAACTGCTTCTACTGTTTGGTAGGTATCATCAACGGTGAATTTACCATTTTCTAACCATAGTGCAGGTAATTTAATTACTTCTACTTGTGGCGGAATTTCAAAACCTGTAATTTCTGGGCCGCCACAAATAAAATAAACCTGAAAATATTTTACTAAACTCCGCACTATTTCTGTGCTTCTGACTAAATGTCCCATACCACTAAGGTACTGGCAATAAAACAGGATTTTTTTCATAATTAAATTGGCGTTCGCAGCTTGTTTGAGTTAATAGCAAAAAAATGTAATTTTTGACATTAGACAAACCATTCATGTTTAAACTCAGATTGTTCGCATCTGACAAATTTTCTAGGGCATTTTGTAATACTTCTGCTTGCAAATTATTGGGATTAATTACTTTGAATAAGCCTAATACTGCCATTTTTTCAGCGCGAATTAATTGTTCTTGTGAAGGGTGACAGCGTGGTATAATCACCGCAGGTTTATTGGCAGATAAAATCTCGCATACTGTGTTATAACCAGCCATTGATACGATGGTATCTGCTGCCTGGATATAACTCATTAAATCATCTGTAAATTCTCTAACTGTTACTTGCGGATTATGCTTTGCAGCCTGAATTATCAGTTGTTTTTGGCTGACAGGCATCTCTGGCCCATAAATGATTAAACTTTTGTAGAGTTTTGCTTCTGGTAATAAGTTAATCGCCGCTAGATAAGTATCAACTAATTCATAACCATCTTCACCACCACCAGGAGTTACTAAAATTAAACGTTCCTGTGGAGATACTTGTAATTCTTCTCTAATATGTGTCGGTGTTTTTAATCCAGGTTTGCGCTTAATATAGCCACAATAACGAGCTTTTTTAGCAATAATTGGAGAAAAATTGTATTCTTTTACAGTATCAAAAACTTTTGGTGTGCCAACTATTAAAACTTGATGATAATACTTTTCGATGGCGGTGTAATAGCCATGTTTTTGCCAATCATTAATAGTAACTTCTGGAGAATCTAGAATATCGCGCAGTAAAAGTACTAGCTTGGTTGTAGGTAGTTTTTGATGAAAATAATTAATGGTGTCAGCTAACTCGTTTTTAACACCGTAGGGTTTTTTATCTACGAGAAATAAGTCCGGTTGAAAGGTAATTGCAGCCGAGATAATTAATTGCGATCGCAATCTTACAGTCTCTTCAATACCCATCCCCAAATACTTTACCGCAACTTCCCCAGTTGTACCTCTATTTAAGCAAGGTAGCTTGATATAATCTAACCCTTTAGGTAAGCGAAACCCTTGCAGCATCGGCGAACCAGATAGCAATAAAATAGATAGTTGAGGTATTTCAGCTAGTAAATGTTCGCAAATTGCCAACATTCTGCGGATGTTACCCAGTCCGTATGCGTCATGGGAATATACCAGCATTCGCATAGTTTTTACCAAGAATTGGGATTATTTATGCCAGAAACATCGCTTTGATGTTCTCTTGCTGATACATATAATTACTGTTGCAGATGAGTTATCGATGAAGGTTTTATGAGAAGGTTCTCATGAAAGCCAACGCATTGAGATTACTTCATCACGCATGAGGACTGTTGACTGTTGACTTTTGACTGTTGACTTTTGATTGTTGACTGTTGACTGTTGACTGTTGACTGTTGACTGTTGACTGTTGACTGTTGACTGTTGACTGTTGACTGTTGACTGTTGACTGTTGACTGTTGACTGTTGACTTTTGACTTTTGACAGTCAATATCTTAATCCTCATATAAATCTAGTTGGGGATTACCGCTACTATCAAAATATAGTTCTTCTTCGATTTCACCATCGGTAATATCTACTTCATAAAAGTTACCTTGCGGCGTAATCTCAATTTCGTATTTTGTGATTTTAAATTGAGGACGTTCTTGCTTGATGCGCTTTAGGACAACAGCAGGAAAATCTTTACCTTGGACATAGTATTCAGTTTCTAACCATTTTCCTGTTTCAGAAAACTCGGCTTCATATTTAATATTATTTTGAATAAAATTTGCCTCATAACCATAGTGAGTTTTTTGCCAAGTGCGAGGAACATCAGCATACTTGGCTTGAAAAGCTGCTTCTACAGATGGAGGAACTATAATAGCTTGTTGATGATTTTGTAATTGATGACAAGCTACTAATAATGTACTACTAAAACTAGCAATAATTGATTTGATAAATATCCCGTTCACTACATAATTACTTTTTGTCTTGAGGTAATTCTAAGGGTAAGATGATTGTAAATTTAGCTCCAGCTCCTAGCTGACTTTCTAGAGTTATTCTTCCACCATGCGCTTCTGCGATCGCTTGGACAATGGATAAACCTAATCCAGCACCTTCAGAACGACGACGGCTGTTTGCAGCACGAGCAAAACGCTGAAAAATTCTCTTTTGGTCAGCTATTGCAATACCTTCACCGGTATCATGCACCCAAAAGCTAACTTTACCTTGGTGAATCATTGAACCAATGGCAATTGTATCAGTATTGTTTGTATGTTGAGTAGCATTTTGTGCCAAATTCATCACAGCCTGAGTCAGACGTTGACGGTCTGCGATAATTTTACCCTTACCTGTAGCTTGCAGTTGCCAATTGCGATCGCCTATAGTGGGGCGTATTCCATCGCCTAAAGCTTTAAGTTTAGTAAATAATTCTTCTGTGAAGCTGTGAACATCAACTGTTTCTAAGAGTAAGAAATCGGGACGCTCTGCTTTTGCTAGTAAAATCAAGTCATTGACAAAGCGATTCATCCGTTCTAGCTCATCCATGACTAAAGCTAGAGTTTCTTGAACTTCTTGCGGATCGTTACCCATTAATTCCAAATGACCGCGAATAATCGTAATCGGTGTTCGCAATTCATGTCCAGCATCGTCAATAAAATTTTGCTGACTGATGAAAGCGGCTTGTAACCTATCCATCATTTCGTTAAAGGTAGCTGCTAATTCTGCTAATTCTCCATCACCATTAATATTAATCCGTTGATTTAAATCTGTTTCGCTAATTTGGCGAGCCGTTTGCGTCAGCAACCGTAAGGGTGCGAGAATCTTTCCGGAGGCAAACCAAGCTAAAATTAACGCTAAAAATAGCACTCCTATACTCACTTGAATAATCACTGCTACAGCTTCTAAAACTTCTCCACGTTCCCCAGCCGTAGCATGAGCAATTACAAATACACCCAGAACTTCGCCATCAATTTTTACAGGTTGTGCTAGATAAATGATACTATCAACGCTACTACTAGGAAGTACTCTTTCTCCTTGCTCTGCTTGGGTTAAACCTGCCCAATAGCGCATAATTTGCGAATCTCGACTTAATTCTTTTGGCCTAGCTCTAGGACTGGATTTATAAAATTTACCTTTCCATAACATAATCAGAAATGTGTCATCTTCTGGTAGCTGATTTACCAAAAATGCATCTAAAAATTCTCTTAATTCCTCAGATGTCTTTGGTTGCTTCAGCAAACGATTATCAGCTTCTCTCAACCGATTGATGGTTTCGGGTTCTTCATCAAATAGGGCTTCTCTAGAAAATTGACTGTTACCACTAATTAATTGATTAAATATTTGCATTTTCTCAGTTATTTGCCCATGCACTCGACTATTAATCCGTGCATATAAAACTTGACGAAATGCTGGCACAAAAACTATAAAAATCAAGCCAAAAATTAACGCATACCACAAAAGAATTCGGGTACGCGTAGCCCAAAAAACTCCTTTACCCCGTTTGGTATTTGTTGTTTCTAGCGATTGCCGTGCTTTTTTATTTCTCCACATTAATTAAGTAGCCCAATGTTAAAAATGAGGGGGATGAGGGAGATGAGGGGGATGAGGGAGATGAGGGGGATGAGGGAGATGAGGGGGATGAGGGAGAAAGAATCAATACTAAATTACCCATGCCCTATGCCCCATGCCCAATGCCCAATGCCCCATTACTTCCTCAATCTATAACCCATCCCTCTTACAGTTTCTATTAAATCACCGCCTAACTTTTTGCGTAAATAACCCACATAAACATCAACTATATTTGAGCCTGGATCGTAATCGTAACCCCAGACTCTATCTAACAATTGTTCGCGACTTAAAACTTGCCCAGGATGGCGAAAGAAAGTTTCTGCTAAAGTGAATTCTCGTGCTGGTAAGTCTACTGTGTTTTGACCTACTTTTACTTTACGCGATCGCAAATCTAAAGCTACATCCCCTACTTTAAGTACCATCTCTTCTGTGGCTGGAGTGCTAGCACTGTTACGCAACCTCGCTTTTACCCTTACTAACAATTCTTCAAACCGGAAAGGCTTAGTTACGTAGTCATCTGCACCCGCCTCAAACCCTGCAACTTTATCTTTGATATCATCACGTGCTGTTAAAATTATTACTGGTAAAGTTTCTCCTTGCCCGCGCAGTTCTTCCAATATCTCTAAACCATCTTTACCAGGAAGCCCTAAATCCAAAATTATCAAGTCAAAACTGCTACTTAATGCCATGTTGCTACCGGAGTGGGCATCACCTGCTACAGTTGTGACAAAACCATGAGAACGTAGTCCCTTCTCAATAAAAGCTGCTATGCGGGGTTCATCTTCAACGATGAGAATACGATTCATGGGATGCAACCTCGTTCAGTGGTTCTGAAAGTAAGACAACCATCAAAGCCGAACCTGTTCCCAATTTACTTTTTCATAAGCGACACATCAATATATTCTAGAGGTCATGGCATTGCCATGCCCCTACACTTCATTTACCATATACGCTGTAAATTACTCAGCATCATGCGTTCGCCATCTTGCGATCGCTCTTAACTCTACATGAAAATGCCTAGGCATAGCCCACCTTTGGCATTGCTAACAAACTTTAGTCCTCAACCTTACAACATTAAGAACAAAACCTTGACCATTAAGAACAAAACCTTGACCATTAAGGGTTAAAGTTTGAACATTAAGAACAAAACCTTGACCATTAAGAACAAAACCTCGACCATTAAGGGTTAAAGTTTGAACATTAAGAACAAAACCTCGAGCATTAAGGGTTAAAGTTTGAACATTAAGGGTTAATGTTGAAGCGATCGCCTACCCAGGCAGTTATTATTGTCATAAATTACTCAGCCCAGTTCTCTAATAAAAGATTAGGGATGCGAGAAAATTCACGGACATTATTGGTAACTAAGATAACTCCTAAACTTAAAGCATGAGCAGCAATGAGCAAATCCATTGCACCAATGATGAGTCCTCTACTTTCAAGGTTACTTCTAATAGTGCCGTAAATCACCGCAGAGGCTTGATTGAAATCAACAATTTCTAGAGGTAGCAAAAATTGTAGCAGAGCAGCGCGGTTTTTCTCTTGCTGTTCACTTTTAGCAACTCCATATTCGAGTTCAGCAACAGTGATAGAAGAGATACCTACATCTGAAATGCTAAGGCTTTGGAATTTATCCAGCACTTTTTGGGGTTTTTGCTTGATAATGTAAATGCAAATGTTGGTATCAAGCAGGTATCGCATTTAAAAACTCTCTCTGGTTTCCATATCTGGCTGATCTCTAGTAGTCATGAAATCATCGGAGAAATTATCTAGACTCTCAATGAGAGATTGCCAAGGATTATCTTTAGCGATCAGAACTATAGCGTTACCAATTTTTTTAATATACACTTCTGTGCCAGTGAGTTGAAAATCTTCCGGCAAAATAACAACTTGGTGAGTGCCATCAGTGCTGAGTTTGGCAGTGTTCATGAGCTTAGGGTTTTTCTGTTGTAGTTCCTCATCGTTAAAATATAGCGTCCCATTTGGATGTCATGCATTTGCTATCTTGCGATCGCTCTTAACTCTACATGAAAATCTGTAGGCACAGACGCGATGAATCGCGTCTCTACAAGGGTTGAATTTTAATTTAAGCCTGTCCAAGTTTTGAGAATGGGTAGAACAAAGGTAATGGGGGCGCGATTTTCTACTGTAATCCGCACAGAACTGGTAGTTCCAGGGGTGATTTTTTGATCTGGCCCTTTGGATGATGACCAACGATAACCGCTAGAAGTTGAAGAATCTTGCTCCATTTCTGTAAATACTGCTAGTTGTGGCCCTTGGGAGATAATGCTAGTGACAATATCTGGATTGCCGATTAAACTAGCTGCACCTTGTTGAGTGATGGGGAATGCAGAGACGTTGGTAACTTTTCCTTGAATACCACCAACTTCTTCGCGTTTGACTGTGGAAGGTGTGATTTGTAAGGACATCCCTGGTTTAATTTTCTTACCTTCACTCACTGGTAGAAAGGCAACGTTAACTAACTTAGCATTTGATTCTTGGGCAGCTACTGTACCAATTCCTGCACCTGCTTCTAAGAGTTGTCCGGGTTTAGCGGTAACTTCTAAAACTGTGCCGCTAAAGTCACTGACAATTTGAGTGCTGTGTTGCAACTGTAATTCTAATTGAGAAATCAGGCGTTGAGTTTCTTGAATTTCCTTTCTGCGGCTGGTATTGGTATTAATATCTTGTTCTTTTTGGCTAGCTTGACGGCTATCTAAGGCTTTGATTTGTGCTTGCAATTCGTTGACTTGATTGAGATTGGTGAGATATTCCCGTTGGGCGCTGGCCTCTTTGACTTCTAGTTGATTTAACTGCGATTCTGCCTCATTAATTTGAGCTTGGGCACCAATAAATTCTTGACGGGCTTGTAGTACTGTATCTTGAGGAACAGCCCCTTCTCTGAACAGTGCTTGACGGTCTTCCCAGCGTTTTTTCAGTGTGGGTTGTAGTTCCCGTAAGGTGTTTAGGCGTTGTTTAAGAGTTTCGCGATCGCGCTTGATTACTTCTAAGCCTTTTTCCCGCAATACTGGGGTTAGGGATTGTACTGTCTGTAGACTCTGCTGTAATGCTTCCCGTTGGCGCTGGTTGGCATTTTGTTCTAAGCCAAAACGTTCTTGTTGTGCATTATTTGCAGTCTGGTCTTGCGATCGCAGTTGTGCAAGTTTCTCATAAGATAGCTGCAATTGTTTGCGTAATTCTGTTTGATCAATTGTGGCGAGAACTTGACCTTTTTTGACTTTATCGCCCACTTGCACATTTAAGGATTGGATACGTCCAGAGTTCGCAGCTTGGACTGTGACAACCTTACTGGGATAAACTAATACACCGCGACCTGTAACAATAATGGGGATGCGTCCGAGTATACTCCAAGCAAGACCCGCTGCTACTAAGGAACCCAGCGCGACCAAAGAAAACCAGCGTTTAGGGTTAGTAACCTGAATTAGTTGGTCTAATTGTTCCGGAGAAGCTACCTTTTCTAAAGCTTCTTTGCGGAACATATTATTTTTCTGTGCTTCTTGCTGGGGAACCATTTCATTTCTCCTTTGATGATTGATGATAGGGGACTGGGGATTGGGGATTGGGGACTGGGGACTGGGGACTGGGGATTGGGGACTGGGTTTTATTTTGGGGAACTAAAAATCTGGTTTATCGGCGTATCGGTGGTTAATTACTCAATTCCAATGCGCTTCAGCATCCATTCAAATCGTGCGCCGGCTAGCGCTACCTGTCCCAGAGAATTGGTAGAGAGTTCATTGCTGAAAGATTCTTCTAAAGATTGACCGCTGCTGTAAGTTACTCGCCCATATCCGAGGCGTTGTGCGATCGCTTGTTGTTTATCGGCTAATAAAATTGCCAAAACTCGGTAAAATCGAGATGCAAATCCAACATCATGCAATAATTTTGCAGATAACCGCCAACGAGGAATTTTTAACACCCGTGAATCCTCTAAGGTCTTCACTGTTACCGCAGATGGTTGCACTTCGATAAATGGAGTCTCACCGAGAATATCACCGCGCCATAAGCGCCCAAATTCCTTTTCAAATACTTGATTTTCACTATCTTCTAAATTAGAAAAAGCTTGTGATAAGGGGTTATACTCTGTTTCTGCTGCATTTAAAGTCACAGAGCCATCAAGTAAAATATATAACGATTCTATAGGTCTACCACTACGAATTAATACGGTATTTGCGGGAAATTGTTCGACTTTTCCAGCAGTAATTAACCAATCCAAATCGCGATCGTGTAATTCTGCAAATACAATCAACGCTTCCCTGAGTTGCGGTTGGCTTAAAACTACCGTACTATTTCCCAGTTGATTGATCATTTGCTCTAGGCGATTAGCCAATAGCACCGCACTTGCACGGTAGAGATGCGCCGCAAAACTCAAGTCTTGCTCTAGTTTTTGAATTAAGCGACTTCTAGGAATAGTCAACACCAAAGATCTGCTAGTAGCGCTAACGGTGGTAGCTGGTAAGTAGGTTTCCACAAAAGGAATTTCCCCTACCATCTCCCCACTTGATAACTGAGCAATTTCCCGTCCTGATAAACTTCCACCTTCCAGTGCTGCAAAAGCACGACCCAAAGGGTTTTTATCAGCTTGTGCTAGAGTAACTTTCAAGGCACCATCCAGCAGAATATGCAGCGCTTCCAGGGGTTGACCTTGCTGAATCAGAACCGTTTCCGGCTCTAATTCCACTTGCTTACCAGCCGCCAACATCCAATCTATATCTTCATTACTAAGTTCTTTGAGTAAAACCTCTGTCATTTAATATCCTCCACACTTCGGGGATTCCAGTAACTAAAAAAGGCTGAAAGATGAAGGATGAAGTGAAAGCTATAATAATTTTTGCCTGTTAACAGCAAAAACTACGTTTTGCGCTTTTTATTACCTCATTTTGGCATTAATGCGGTAATTTCATCCTTCATCCTTCTTCACCTTCTGCCGAAGAGTTTGGCGAACCCTTGGAGAAAGCTCATAGCATCGCCAACCGAGCCGAAGCCCAAACCAACCAATTGAAATGCAGAAGAAGAGATAGAAGAAGATCTAAACAGATTGCTACTACGCCGCCGGGAATTGCGACGAGCAGAAAATACATCTCTTTGCTCAAACATTGAGCCAGATAAGTAAATATCAATACCACCCGACACGCCGTCGAGTTCTTCCTCTGTTAATTCAATAGGAGCGTTATTTATATCGTTTTCCTTAGACATTGTTCTTTTCCTCTGCATCGCTGCTGTAATTACATATCTCTGAAGGGTGAGAACTTATGCAGAAGTTGAGGGATTGGGGATGAGGCAAGGGGGCAGGGAGCAGGGAGCAGGGGAGAAAAGCAATTACCAATTACCCATGCCATATGCCCAATGCCCCATGCCCACTCCTTAAAGGATGGGATGAGATTAATTTTTATTTTTGACTCAGAACTTAGCACTCTTGTACAGAAGCGATTAATCGCATCTGTTGCAACTCAACACTCAGCACTTATTGCTCACTACTTAGAAGTTTACATCAGTCTGCCGATAGAGCTTATGTAATCTCACTCACGCTTAACAAGACTAAAGATGAATTGTCAAAACCGCTGTGAATCGCTACTAAATAGTTTAAGTAGGCGCGATTAAGGTGAAATAAGCTGTTACGCATTTAAATTGTATATTTCGCACTCAGGTTGTCAAAAGGAGCCAGTGCGTTGGGCGGCTTTGCCGACTTGAAGCAACTGGCGTTCAAGAGTCCAAAGTCCAAGCTAGCCTTTGACTCTGGACTCTTGACCCTTGACAGTCCTAACGCCAGAATATTTGATTTAGCTGCGTATCAGCTTATATAAAGTTGTTTATCGGAAAAACGGAAAGAATAAGGTTAAAGATTTCCCCTTTCTCCATTTTCCCCTTCCCCTTTACCCTAATCGCCCTCCTACTTCACAGCACTGCAAACAAGAGTGAGAAGCATGGAAACTAAACAGCTAGGAAAAACGGGTATCTCCGTGAGTGCGATCGGCTTGGGTGGTATGCCAATGTCGATATCGAATCGCCCTGCTGAATCAGAATCAATCTCAGTTATCCATCGCGCTTTGGATTTGGGTATCACATTCATTGATACTGCTGACTCTTACTGCTTAGATGAGGCAGATAAGCACCACAACGAAAGACTAATTAACAAAGCACTAAGCAGTTACAACGGCGATGTTAGCCAAGTAGTTGTCGCCACCAAGGGCGGTTTGATGCGTCCTAATGGTAACTGGATACGCAACGGGAACCCAAAACATTTACGCGAAACTATTCGTGAAAGTTTTCAGGCTTTGGGTGGAAATAAACCAATAGATCTGTGGCAATATCACGCCCCCGATCCCAAGTACAAAATTGCAGAGTCCCTCGCACCAGTTAAGGAAGCGGTAGCAGCTGGTTTAATTCGGTTTGTGGGAGTTTCTAATTTTTCTGTAGAACAGATTCAGCAAGCGCGGGATTTAGTTGATGTTGTCTCTGTGCAAAATCAATATAATCCTTGGGAACGACAACCAGAACGTGATGGTGTATTGGAATATTGCGAACAGGAAGGATTAACCTTTTTACCGTGGAGTCCCTTTGGTGGTAGTCGTCGCCATCAAAACTTGCAAGATATTCCTGCGATCGCTAAATTAGCTCAAGCCAAAGGTGTATCAGTTTATTGTATTGTCCTAGCCTGGCTGCGTGCCAAATCCCCCGCAATCTTACCCATCCCCGGCGCTAGCAAAATTGCCAGTATAGAAGACTCGGTAAGCGCTATCAATGTCAAACTAACCGCAGACGAAGTCCAAAAAATTGACCAAGGGACGTAGTAATGGGGCATGGGGCATGGGGCATTGGTAATTAGTAAAAGAATTTCTCCCCTTGTCTCCCTGCACCCTGCCCCCTGCCTTTTCCCAGTCCCTAATACCCAATCCCCAGTACCCAATATGTACCTAATTTGGGGTAAAATCAAAAGCCTGCCAATAAATGATGCTTGCTGACAGGAGATGCGCTATGGCCCGGATGTACTATGACGAAGATGCCAATTTAGACCTTTTGGCGGGAAAAACTATTGCAATAATTGGTTATGGTTCCCAAGGTCATGCTCACGCCCTTAATCTTAAAGATAGCGGTTTAGATGTAATTGTAGGGCTATATCCGGGCAGTAAATCAGCTGCCAAGGCGGAAGAGGCTGGATTAAAAGTCAAAAATGTCGCGGATGCTGCGAATGCTGCTGACTTTATCATGATTTTGTTGCCTGATGAAGTACAGAAGTCAGTTTACAAAAACGAAATTGAACCCAATTTAGAAGAAGGTAACGTTTTAGCTTTTGCTCACGGCTTTAATATTCACTTTGGGCAAGTTGTACCACCTGCAAATGTAGATGTGGTTATGGTTGCACCTAAAGGGCCAGGACATTTAGTCCGCCGGACTTACGAACAAGGACAAGGCGTACCAGCGCTGTTTGCTGTTTATCAAGATGCTAGTGGTCGGGCACGCGATCGCGCAATGGCATACGCTAGAGGTATTGGTGGTACTCGTGCTGGTGTTCTGGAAACAACTTTCCGTGAAGAAACCGAAACTGATTTGTTCGGTGAACAAGCAGTATTATGCGGTGGCTTGAGTGCTTTAATCAAAGCCGGATTTGAAACTTTAGTAGAAGCCGGTTATCAGCCAGAATTGGCTTATTTTGAATGTCTGCACGAAGTCAAATTAATTGTTGACTTAGTTGTAGAAGGTGGTTTAGCTAAAATGCGTGACAGTATTTCTAATACTGCGGAATATGGCGATTACACCCGTGGCCCTCGGGTTGTAAATGACCAAACCAAAGCCGAAATGCGGAAGATTCTCAGCGAAATTCAATCCGGTCAATTTGCCCGGGAATTTGTGTTAGAAAATCAATCTGGTAAGCCTGGCTTTACCGCTATGCGTCGTCAAGAAGCCGAACACCGCATTGAAGAAGTAGGCAAAGATTTACGTGCCATGTTTAGCTGGCTGAAAAAAGCGTAATTTACTCTATTATCAATCGAACGAGTGCGATCGCATTCACTTCAATTGAATTTTGAATAGACTTCGTTAAGGGTACAAATATTTTTGTACCCTTATTATTTTGATATCTTTACCGAGTTGTGGAGACGCGATAAATCGCGTCTCTACAGGATTTAAACGTAAATCGATTTGTTTTATTCCAACCGTATTAACGGTGGTTCCTAAACCTCACCGTTTAATTCCATGAAATTATACCAATTTGAAAAAAGAATGCGACAGATTGTAGGGGTAGGGAACGCCGTGCCCTCTGGAATATATTGATGCGTCGCGAACATTTTTTGATTTTGTATCACTATTAAAGAAGCCAGAAGAATTGGGGGATTCTCCCCCAAACCCCCGATTGGGTGACGGTTGCGTCCCCCAAACCCCCTCCAAAATTATTGTTCGGTTTTTTGTTGAGTAATACCAATGGGAAAAAAGAATGCAACAGATTGTAGGGGCACAGCACGCTGTGCCATCTAGAATATATTGATGTGTCGCAAACATTATTTGAATTGGTATTAGCTATTTTGCTCTGCCTTTTTCTATATCGTCTAAAGCCCTTTCTGTACGTGCATTTGGATTAGTTTTAGGCTGCCAATTTGGAAACAACCCAACAACAAATTTATTGATGGCTGTGCGAGTTTGTAAGCTGGCAGAACTTAAGGGTTTGGGTAAGAAGCTGTCTCCAAAACCTACAAATATCAAGAACAACAAAAGCAACCATGTCGTAGCTGTCTTACGCATTGTTTGATACCCAGCAATAGTAGATCCATAGTCTAATCGACATTTTTGCAAAACAGCCATATATTTTTTCTTCTTTGAGCTACCTCAAAGACAGCATGATAAATTCCTGGCAAAGTGAGGGTAAGATGAGTTCAGAGGGTCACACAGATGACCAACCTTACCCTCAATTTGCAAACAGCTTCCGGACACCAAGTTTTAGCAGCCGCAGGTAAAAAATATTTGCGTCCTGGCGGCAGAATAGCTACAGATAAATTGCTCATGTGGGCAAATTTCCAACCAGGAGAAACAGTTTTAGAGCTAGCTTCTAGCTTTGGTTATAGTGCGATCGCTCTTGCTCAACGCTACCATGTAAAAGTAATCGGAATAGAAAAGAATCACGAAAGTGTAATTCATGCCCGTGCTAATATTCATGCTGCTGGGTTAGATAACCAAATCGAAATTATTGAAGGTGATATTTTTCATCTCGAGCAAATCCCAATTAAATTCGACTACGTTTTAGCAGAAGCTATTCTCACGATGCAATCTCCTCAGGGGAAAGCTAAACTTTTGACGGCAATTTATAATCGCCTAAAACCAGGAGGAAAATTCCTCTCTCATGAACTATTAGCTTGTAACAAAGAAGAACAAATTCGTGCTGAATTAGCTCAGGTAATTCGTGTTAATTCTACACCGCTTTCCGAATCTAGCTGGATTACAGCTTTCACAACAGCAGGATTACAAGTACAACAGCATCATACTGGTTCCATGAATTTATTGAATTGGCAACGAATGCTTCAAGAAGAAGGCATTGTGAACACAATCAAGATTTTGTGGAATATCTTAACGCAACCATTAATCCGCAAGCGTGTTTTAGAAATGCGCCATGTCTTCCATAAATATCATCAGGAATTAGGCTACATTCTAATATCTGCTGTTGCCCAATAACGTTATTTATCTGCCTCAATCGGCGTTTCATTATCCTCTAAAAATATGACTTCTACAATCACAAATAACCAATCTTTTGTTACTCAACTGCGAGAACAAATTGAATATCCCCATAGTGGAGTTCTCAGTAAAGTGCTGCTTAAAGACCAAGTTTGTCAATATACCTTATTTTGTCTAGCAGCTAATACAGAAATTTCAGAACATACTTCCACCCGTAATGCCACAATCAGCGTCATTGAAGGTAAAGGTTTACTAACTTTATGCGGTGAAAATATTGTCCTAGAACCTGGTGTTTTAGTTTTTATGCCTGCTAACGCACCTCACGCTTTACAAACTGCAGAAAATCTCAGCTTTTTACTCATCCTTTCCGAGAAAGCATCAGATAAAAATTAATTTTTGGATAAATAACTATGCAATCACTAATTTCTACCTTCGCCCAATACTCAGATATTGCTCAACCTCAATTAGAAGCAATACTATCTCATCCACTCAATGAATTTTTGAATTCACCGGAATTAAAGCAAAAATTAGACAGTTTAGATACTCATTTGCTCAAGGAAACATTACCAACAGCCGGAGCAGTTTTAGCCAAAGAATTACCACCTTTTTACAACTGGCTAAAAAATGAATTAGGAGTGAAGCGCGTTCCTGATAGTCCCGATCACACAACAGCTTGGGTAATTGGTTTTGTTCATCATCGCGAAAGTTTAACTAACTTAGTGGATTTACATCGTCCTGTACCACGTGCGGCTTTAGAAGCTTCCATTCCGCGCTTGATAGCATTATTTGATGGGCTTAACAACGCTCAAATACGTCACGCATGGCAAAATGCGATCGCAATTCTTTGTTTAGTTCTGGTAGTCGCAGCTCGCGAACAAGATAAATTAACTGTACCTGTTTAATTAGGCTGAAACATATTCAGGAGATAGCAAGCAAAAATTGTACTGCTGGAATGCGATCGCCTATGAATGAATGGAAAGCGATTTTTACGTAGGGTTATACCTACGTACTTTTTTTTGGATCGCTAGAATATAACCAAAAAACCGTAGTTGTTGATCGAGCAAGTGCGAAAACATCAATTCATTTACATTTTTGTGGCGCTGAGTTTAGTTAGTATCCTAGGTTTTTCCTACTTCAGCCGCAAGCGATCGCGAATTCCTGTTTGTCAGCCATCAAAATTCATTGCTACTAAAGGTCAAAAATACTATGCCTATCCTGAAAAAATAGTAATTCAGCCTTGGCGCGGTCAACATCATGTCTATGCTGTATTTGCAGTTCCCAATCAATATAAAACTGACTATGTAATGCAAGTTACATTACCGGATAATGATACGGACTGTGGAACTATACATAATATTCCTAGCCCACAGAGTGAAGGCATTCAGGCTCCTCCAGGACATTATCTAGTTAAAGGGTACTTAAATACACGGGTTGCTCTGTTGCTAATTGCCCAAGGTAAAGCAGACGAATTACAGCAACCCACCAACTGGAAATTAGGCTACGGCGAGAAAATCCCTAAAAAACGTAGGAAAGTTACGTTGGGGATGGATTGGGGGTTGGGGAGATGAGGAGGCAGGGGGGCAGGGAGCAGGGAGCAGGGGGAGAAATTACAATTACCAATTACCAATTACCAATTACCATGCCCAATGCCCAATGCCCCATGCCCCATGCCCCATTAAACTAACATTCCCGCAATGCAAGCAGTAATGAAGCCTGCGAGTAATCCACCAAGCATGGATTTTACACCCATACGGGCTAGGTCATGTTGGCGATCGGGTGCCATACCTGCAATGCCACCAATGGTAATGCCAATTGAGCCAAGATTTGCAAAATTACATAAGGCGTAAGTGGCAATAACTATGGCTCTTTGAGAAATTTTGCCGCTTTCAATGAGGGTTTTTAAATCTAAGAAAGCAATAAACTCATTAAGAATTGTCTTTGTCCCTAATAATGCCCCAACTTGCAGACAATCTGCCCAAGGTACTCCCATCAACCAAGCTACGGGAGCCATTATATAAGACAAAATCCACTGCAATGATAACTGCGGTAAGCTTACCAACCCCCCTAACCATCCTAAAAGAGCATTCAAGGCTGCTAGTAAACTCAAAAAGGCAATAATCATTACCCCAACGTTAACCGCTAGCTTCACACCGTCAATTGCTCCGCTAGTAATCGCATCAATTACATTTACATAATTGGTTTCCACATCAAGCTGGGCATGGGTAGCAGTTGCTGATACTTCTGTTTCTGGGTAAAGTATTTTTGAAACCACCAAAGATACAGGCGCAGTCATAAAAAAAGCTGCAATTAGGTGTTCAGATGGGATGCCAAATGATAAATAAGCTCCCAAGACTCCCCCAGCGATTGTGGCAAAACCACCGGTCATTACTGCATGGAGTTCTGATTGAGTCATTTTTGCAACATAGGGTTTAACTATTAACGCTGACTCTGTCGGCCCCAAAAATATGTTACTAGCACAGGATAAAGACTCAGAACCCGATGTTTTCATCGTTTTCATCATCACCCATGCCATGCCACTTATAACACGTTGCAAAATGCCATAGTAGTACAAAACACTAATAAAAGCAGAGAAAAAGATAATGGTGGGTAAAACTTGAAAAGCAAATAAATGCTCCTTAAAATTCTCACCAAAGACAAATTTGGCACCAACATCAGAGAACGCTAAAAAATTAGTGACTACATCCCCTAGAGTTTTAAATACAGCCAAACCCCCAGGAGTTTTGAGGATTAGCAGTGCAAATATAAACTCCAAACCCAAACCCCAGGCGACAGTCCGCCAACGCACCGCGCTGCGATTCACAGAAAGCGCATAAGATATACCAATAAAAACTAAAATTCCTAACGCGGAGATAGCGCGTTCCATATTCACTCCCAATAAATGCACAGCAAAACATTTGGTCACAAAGCATACACAAAAATAGGCCTGATTTGACAAAAGTATTTGATAACCTGAAAGTTACTGTACTAGAGAAGCTTTATGAACCGGATGTTTCGTAAATACCATCGTCAAATTGCGATCGCTTTATGTATACCCTTATTTTTGACTGTTCTTACTGGTATGGGCTATACAATCGCAGATGAATGGTTCCACCAAGGTGAGTTAGGAGAGTTTTTGCTGCGAATTCATACTTTTGAAATCTTACGATTAGGTAAAATCTACCCAATTTTGAATGGTTTAGGATTATTAGGCCTGTTAATTACTGGTATAAGTATGACAGGCTTATTTCGCAAACGCCCAGAGCAAAATAACTAACCTATTACATATTGAAATTACATACTTACTAATCAGGTTGGTTGACTGTTGACTGTTGATAGTTAACGGTCAACAGTTAACAATAAAAAAAGACCCCCGGTGATTAGCCAGGGGATTCTGCAAGTCGGTATTGTCGCACAAAGACATTCGCGAGTTTTAAGATACCAATTTAGTAATAAAAATATCTGCCAAATTGCCAAATCTAGATGGTAAGGGGATTGGGGGTTGGGGACTGGTGATTGGGGACTGGGGATTGGGAAAATGAGGAAGAAATAAAAAACACCAATTACCAATTACCAATTACCAATTACCTAGTCCCTAGTCCCTAGTCCCCAATCCCCATTAAGCATAAATCTTTAGCAAAGAGAATCAAATGCTACTGCAATAGTTAAAACCTCGGTTTTTAATCAAACATTATCTTAAAAAAATCTAAAAAAATATGTTGAGTATCCCTGTGAATCTTGGTTTACCCCGTGTACCAAGTTTAGTGACTTCTTTACCGGGGCCTCATGCTCAAGCAATTATAGAACGCGATCGCGCTGTCACTTCTCCTTCTTATACAAGAGATTATCCCTTAGTGGTGGCTAGGGGTGAAGGTTGTATGGTGGAGGATGTTGACGGTAATGTTTTCTTAGATATGACTGCAGGGATTGCGGTGACTAATACCGGACACGCCCACCCAGAAGTAATTGCAGCTATTCAAGCACAGTCAGCAAATCTTCTACATATGTCGGGGACTGATTTTTATTATGAACCGATGGTGGAATTAGCCGAAAAATTAGCTAGTCGCGCCCCTTTCCCCGCAGGCGCTAAGATATTTTTTACCAATTCCGGGGCAGAATCTAACGAAGGAGCAATTAAACTAGCTCGATATTACACCAAGCGATCGCAAATCGTGGCATTTTTAGGCGCATTCCACGGACGGACTTATGGTGCAATGTCTCTGACTGCTTCTAAAGTAGTGCAAAGACAGAATTTTGGCCCCTTTGTACCCGGTGTAACTCATATTCCTTACGGTACTCACGCCAGCTTAGATTATTTAGAAAAACATTTATTCCCGACAATGTTACCACCCCAGGAGGTAGCAGCAATTGTTGTAGAAGCGATACAAGGAGAAGGTGGCTACATCGTACCGGAAGATGGTTTTTTACCAAGAATTCGGGAAATATGTGATCGCTATGGCATCCTGATGGTAGTTGATGAAGTGCAATCGGGAATGGGGCGCACCGGACGCTTATTTGCCATTGAGCATTGGTGTGTGATGCCTGATATCATTACCACAGCCAAGGGTATCGCTAGCGGGTTACCTTTAGGTGCAATTCTCTCTCGCCCAGAATTAATGACTTGGCCGCCAGGGGCCCATGCTACAACATTTGGTGGAAATCCCGTAGCTTGCGCTGCTGGGATTGCGACACTACAAATTTTAGAAAGCGGTTTGATGGCTAACGCCTTGCAAATGGGAGAGTTATTACAAACAGGTTTAACTCAATTGCATGAAAAATTTCCCCAGCTATCCCTACCACGAGGTAAAGGTTTAATGGTAGCGGTGGATTTATGGGATGAAGAAGGTAATCTTGATCGTAATCTGCGCGATCGCATCATTCAAGAAGCTTTCTTGCGAGGTTTATTATTGCTTGGTTGCGGTAAAGCCGCAATTCGTTTTTGTCCACCTTTAGTTATCGATAGCAATCAAATTCATATTGCTTTAGATATTCTCTCAAATATCTTAAGTTCCTAAGAGATGGTTTATAACGTAGGGTGCGTTAGCGACAGCGTAACGCACCATCTGTCTTGGTGTATTACTTAATATTTACTGATAAATCTAAAATCTGTCTTGGAAAGTTTGCTCAACGGGGGGAACCCCCGCACGCAACTTTCCGCAAAATCTAAAATCTAAAATTGTTTAGCTTATGAAACCCCAAATAGCCCTTAATCTCTATTCATCTCTGTGGGAAGAATACAGCACCCGAGTAAGTTATGCCCGCAGCTATCAACAAATGATTACTGCTGCCGGTGGAACTGTTGCTAATGACCACATTGCTTTGCGTTCTTTGCGTTTATCTCTCGATACGCCTACAGGTAAAGTTAATTTGGGAATTAATTATCTAGAACAAATAGCTACAGCTTTAGGTTATACAGCAGCAGGGGAATATATTTTCCCAGAAACTCACTTATATGCCCGTCATTATAGTCATCCTCAGCAGGCAGAATTTGACTTGCCCAAGCTATTTATTAGCGAGTTAATTGTAGATGAATTGCCCACTAAGATTGCTCAATATATATATCAAACAGTGTCTGCAATTGATGACGAACTCATCTATTCTTTACCGAATTCACTCAAAGAAGATGAAGACGAAAAAATTATTGCCCAACAATTTCTAAAAATGTTTACCCGTCCTTGGAAAACTCCCCAACGTTCTGTTGTGGAAGCAGTGAATCAGGTCACTCAGTATGGTGCTTGGGTATTGTTGCATGGTTATGCAGTCAATCATTTTACAGGCTACGTCAACCGCCAAAACACTACAAAATACCCAGATATTGATGCCACAGTTCAAGGTTTAATTAACTTAGGCGTTCCTATGAAAGCCGAGATAGAAGGTAATATTGCCTGCGGTTTGCGTCAAACAGCAACCCAAGCTGTAACGGAAATGGTAACTGTTTTAGATGATAGCAATAATGCAGAAATTCAGATTCCCTGGACTTACGCTTATTATGAAATTGCTCAACGTTATCCCGTTGAAATAGAGCCAGGAAAACATAAACTTTTTGATGCATTTTTAGGCAAGAATGCCCAGCAGTTATTTGAAATGACAAGATTATCTAAGTAATACCAATTTTAAAAAAGAATGTGACAGATTGTAGGGGCAATGACTTGCCCTTACAAATAACCTATGTGGCACAGAAATTAATTTGTAGGTGGGTATTAGCTATGATCAGTTTTTCCCATAAAAAAATTGGAAGCGACGACCCTATATTTTTCTGTGCTTATATCAATTTTAAGAATATTTATTGAAAGCCAAAGTAACATTATGACCGCCAAATGCATAGGAATTGGAAAGTGCTACCTCAACTTGATGATGACGATATTGATGAGGTACATAATCCAAATCACAAGCCGGATCGGGATTTTCTAAATTAATTGTCGGCGGAATTTGGTCATTTGCTATTGCCATAACTGTGGCGACGGCTTCAATTCCTCCCGCACCACCTAATAAATGTCCTGTCATCGATTTGGTGGAACTCACTGGTACGTGATAAGCATACTCACCCAAAGCTTTTTTAATTGCTGCGGTTTCTGTGGAATCATTGGCTAAGGTGCTTGTACCGTGAGCATTAATATAACTCACTTGATGGGGATTAATCCCTGCATCTTTGAGCGCAAATCTAATTGCCCTAGCGGCTCCTTCCCCAGTAGGATCTGGTGAGGTGATATGGTAAGCATCGCTCGTCATACCGTAACCAACAATTTCTGCATAAATTTTCGCTCCCCGGCTTTGAGCATGTTCTAATTCTTCTAACAACAAAATCCCTGCGCCTTCACCCATGACAAAACCATCGCGATCGCGATCAAAAGGACGAGATGCACGGGTAGGATCGTTATTGCGTCTAGATACAGCTCGCGCGGCTGCAAACCCAGCAATTGAAAGTGGTGTAATTGCTGCTTCTGTACCGCCACAAATCATTGCTTGCGCGTCTCCACGTTGAATCAAGCGGAATGCATCACCTATAGCATGAGCGCCAGCTGTGCAAGAAGTTACAGTACAAGAGTTAGGCCCTTTTGCGCCGATGTAAATAGCTGTGAATCCCGCAGCCATATTTGCAATCATCATCGGGATCATAAATGGACTGGAACGATCCGGCCCTTTGCTGAGGTAGATTGCTTGTTGCTCCTCTAAAACCTTAATTCCACCAATTCCAGAACCAATAATCACGCCGACTTGTTCAGCATTTAGCTCGTTGATTGTGAAATTAGCATCAGCAAGCGCCTGTTGACTAGCTGCGATTGCGCGGAGCGCAGCGCCAAGGGCGATCGCAAATTGCACAAACCTATCTGTGCGTTTAACATCCTTGCGTTCTAAATAATCTAATGGATTAAATCCTTTCACCTCTCCTGCAATTTGACACCCATGATTTTTCGCCTCAAAGTGCGTAATGGTGCTAATACCACTGCGTCCTAAAATTAAATTTTGCCAGTATTCTGAGACATTGTTGCCTACAGGTGTAATCGCTCCTAAGCCTGTAACAACTACTCGCTTTAATTCTAAAATAGCCATATTAAAACCTCACAATTAAGAATTGAACGTTGTTAAATTTATGTTTTGATAATCTAAATATTTTTGTTGTAATTTTTCCGGAACTGGCACAGGTCGATTATTTTGAGAACTGAGAAATGCACCTTTTTGTATAGCTACCGCAGCTATTACATTATTAGCTAATATTTCCGCTTGCACAATCCACTTCAAATGTCCTAAACTTTTTACCCATAAACGACCTATAACTTTGTCAATCAGTTTTACCGGACGTTTATATTCAATTTCAGTCCCAGCAATAATAGGTATATATCCTTGCTCAATTTGTTCATCAAGTGGCAAATGTTCGTTTAAAAACTTTAAACGTAAATCTTCTAGCCATCTGATATAAACGATGTTGCTCACAATGCCAGCGAAATCAATATCATAAGTCCTCACAGGTATGGTAAGTTCTACTTCTAAAGGTCTTTGCAAGTTGTCAGTCAATAACATAATTACTCCTGATTGTAATTTTAAGACCATTCGGTCTTTTTATTTGCAAAAAAAAGCATAATCAATGTAGCTATAGCTAAATACAGTTCAGTTAAGAAAATTAATTGATCACAAAACCAAAAAACTAGTTACTCAACAAAAAAACAGAACAATAATTTTGGAGGGGGTTTGGGGGACGC